>NC_020453.1:7420000-8020000 GCF_000344805.1 Bradyrhizobium oligotrophicum S58
CCAGCCGCAGGTTCCCCTACGGCTACCTTGTTACGACTTCACCCCAGTCGCTGACCCTACCGTGGTCGGCTGCCTCCATTGCTGGTTAGCGCACCGCCTTCAGGTAAAGCCAACTCCCATGGTGTGACGGGCGGTGTGTACAAGGCCCGGGAACGTATTCACCGTGGCGTGCTGATCCACGATTACTAGCGATTCCAACTTCATGGGCTCGAGTTGCAGAGCCCAATCCGAACTGAGACGGCTTTTTGAGATTTGCGAAGGGTTGCCCCTTAGCTTCCCACTGTCACCGCCATTGTAGCACGTGTGTAGCCCAGCCCGTAAGGGCCATGAGGACTTGACGTCATCCCCACCTTCCTCGCGGCTTATCACCGGCAGTCTCCTTAGAGTGCTCAACTAAATGGTAGCAACTAAGGACGGGGGTTGCGCTCGTTGCGGGACTTAACCCAACATCTCACGACACGAGCTGACGACAGCCATGCAGCACCTGTGTTTCGGGCTCCGAAGAGAAGGTCACATCTCTGCGACCGGTCCCAAACATGTCAAGGGCTGGTAAGGTTCTGCGCGTTGCGTCGAATTAAACCACATGCTCCACCGCTTGTGCGGGCCCCCGTCAATTCCTTTGAGTTTTAATCTTGCGACCGTACTCCCCAGGCGGAATGCTTAAAGCGTTAGCTGCGCCACTGGTGAGTAAACCCACCAACGGCTGGCATTCATCGTTTACGGCGTGGACTACCAGGGTATCTAATCCTGTTTGCTCCCCACGCTTTCGTGCCTCAGCGTCAGTATCGGGCCAGTGAGCCGCCTTCGCCACTGGTGTTCTTGCGAATATCTACGAATTTCACCTCTACACTCGCAGTTCCACTCACCTCTCCCGAACTCAAGATCTTCAGTATCAAAGGCAGTTCTGGAGTTGAGCTCCAGGATTTCACCCCTGACTTAAAGACCCGCCTACGCACCCTTTACGCCCAGTGATTCCGAGCAACGCTAGCCCCCTTCGTATTACCGCGGCTGCTGGCACGAAGTTAGCCGGGGCTTATTCTTGCGGTACCGTCATTATCTTCCCGCACAAAAGAGCTTTACAACCCTAGGGCCTTCATCACTCACGCGGCATGGCTGGATCAGGGTTGCCCCCATTGTCCAATATTCCCCACTGCTGCCTCCCGTAGGAGTTTGGGCCGTGTCTCAGTCCCAATGTGGCTGATCATCCTCTCAGACCAGCTACTGATCGTCGCCTTGGTGGGCCATTACCCCACCAACTAGCTAATCAGACGCGGGCCGATCTTTCGGCGATAAATCTTTCCCCGTAAGGGCTTATCCGGTATTAGCACAAGTTTCCCTGTGTTGTTCCGAACCAAAAGGTACGTTCCCACGCGTTACTCACCCGTCTGCCGCTGACGTATTGCTACGCCCGCTCGACTTGCATGTGTTAAGCCTGCCGCCAGCGTTCGCTCTGAGCCAGGATCAAACTCTCAAGTTGAACTTGAAGCTTTGAACCGGCTGATCACAACGTTTGACGAGGTCCCACCAATCAGTACCCACGCTTCACAGCGCAAATACCATGGTGTTACCTTTGAAACATTGTCCGCCGAAGTCTTCTCGTCCGATCCCAGAACCAAAAGCCGAAGCTCTCAATCCTGAGACCCGCAAGGACTCCGCCGTCCACGTTTCTCTTTCTTCATCTTCACTTGTCAAACAGCCCGGGACCTCAGTCCCACCCTCTTCAAGAGGGGTCACCCACTCTTTTCCGACGGCGATGATCAACCGGGTTCTACCGGTTGTGCACCACTCAACAGAAGTGAGGAGCAACATTGACGCGTGTGCTCGCCCCGGTGTGTCCCGAAGCGGCGCCGCGTTCAGTGATTGGGTGTATAGGGGGAGCCGATCGGGGTGTCAACGCCCAATGTCAACAAATCGTCGCATCGAATCATTTTTTTCGGGACGACCAGAGAACCCCGATTTCTTGCGGACTTCGTGCCCCACTTGGGCCACAATCCTGCGACGATTTGTTAAGCATCGACCTGGGTTGATTTGGGTCCAGCGGGGGCCACCATCGATTCACGGATGATCCAGATCAAGGACATGGCGAGCCCTTCGCCTGACTCACACGGCCGAGACGACATCGAGAGATCCTGAAGAACAATAGCGGCTCGCAGATTCCAGCCTACTGGCTCAAGAGTCTCGAACCGTCAGAGGCGCGCCATCATTCCGAGCCGTTTGTCTTAGACGGTAATCCAACCGGCAGCTGAGTGATCTCGGTGCTGACTTTGAACTTGGGGGACGAAGGTTGAACCATCGGACGTCACGCGGGGGGTTTGGACGCGAGGTCGGCATGATCGATCTCGGTCATGAGCCGCCGCTATCGGTCGATGGCACCGAAGCCGCGGTCATCGACCGTCGCCGCGTCTCCGTCCAATGGTTCTCGGGCACGATTCTGACTGGTCTGTGCGGCGCGGCCCTGATCGGCGGCGCCGTTTTTGCGTCGCTGGACGGCGAGCTGACCTTCGCGCGCATGCCGGAACGGGTGGAGAGCGCGCTGCGCGGCGCGTTCGGCGCCAATGACCGGGTCGCCACCTTGCGCAAGAGCGATCGGCTGCCGCCGCCGAGCGAAGCCGCCGCCGCCCGCAACGTCGTGCGCGTCTCCACCGTGACCCGCTCCGGGTCGCGCGAGCTGGTGCGGGTCCGCCCCTATGTGCGGATCTCGGGCAACCTGTCGATGGCCACGAGCGACCTCTCGGCCAAGATCCCGCCATTCAACGCCCAGCGCCTGCTGAGCGACACCGACAACGACAAGACCGGCCCCGGCGAGGATCCCAACAATCCAGAGGCCGTCGAGCCGGACGCCGAAGTCTCGTTCGTCACCAAGGATCTCGCGACCGTGCTGCCGAAGGCCAAGATCGCGGCCTCGGTGGCGCTGGACGAGATCGTGATGCGGGTCCGCGATGCGGCGAACTGGCGCGGCAACAATGGTGGCGTCCGCTATGCCTCGCTCGCCAATGCCGCAGCCGACGCAACCGCCGCCCAAGGCGTCCAGAGCGGTGATCTCAAACTGTCCTACGCCAATGACGGCAGCTCGCCCGATCCCTATGCCGGCTTCGAGACCCGGGTGGTGCCGGAGAATGTCACCCTGCTGCCCAAGACCAAGGACCAGATCACCGGCGGCAACCCGCTCGGCGAACGGGTGCATCTGGCGAAGAAGGGCGACACCGTCGCCTCGATCCTGCGCGACCAGGGTGCGACGCCCGACGAGGCCAGGTCGATCGCAGCCCAGCTCGGTGCCCGCGGCCGCGACGGCGGGCTGAAGGAAGGCGAGAAGCTGCGCATCCTGATGGCGCCGACCAGCCCTGCCCCCGGCGCCCGGCTGCAGCCGGTTCGCGTGATCGTCGCCAACGACACCATGATCGAGGCGGTCGCCGCGCTGTCGGACCTCGGCAGATATGTCGCCGTCGACGTGCAGAGCATGAACACGGTCACCGAGACCGCCGACAACGCCAATGACGAGGAGGATGACGGCACCGGCGTCCGCCTCTACCAGAGCATCTACGAGACGGCGATGCGCAACAAGGTGCCGACGCCGGTCATCGACGACATGATCCGGATCTACTCCTACGACGTCGACTTCCAGCGCAAGGTGCAGCCGGGCGACTCGTTCGACGTGTTCTATGCCGGCGACGACGACGACAAGCCCGCCAACAACGACAAGAGCGAGGTGCTGTATGCCTCGCTGACCGTCGGCGGCGAGACCAAGAAATACTATCGGTTCCAGACCCCGGACGACAGCGTCGTCGACTATTACGACGAGACCGGCAAGAGCGCGAAGAAGTTCCTGGTGCGCAAGCCCGTCAACAACGCGATCATGCGCTCCGGCTTCGGCGGCCGCCGCCATCCGATCCTCGGCTATGTGAAGATGCACACCGGCGTCGATTGGGCCACCGCCTATGGCACGCCGATCTTCGCCTCCGGCAACGGCGTCCTGGAAAAGGTCGGCACCGAAGGCGGCTACGGCAAATACATCCGCATCAAGCACAACAACGGCTATGAGACCGCCTACGGCCACATGTCGGCGTTCGTGAAAGGCATGGAGCCGGGCAAGCGGGTACGACAGGGCCAGGTCATCGGCTTCGTCGGCTCGACCGGCCAGTCCACCGGACCGCACGTCCACTACGAGATCCTGGTCAACGGCCGCTTCGTCGATCCCCTGCGCGTGAAGCTGCCGCGCGGCCGGTCGCTCGAAGGTCAGATCATGGCGGGCTTCGAGAAGGAGCGCGACCGCGTCGATCAGATGATGACCGGCCGCGGCAACGGCGCCTCGCGCATGTCCGATGCCGGCCCGATCCAGATGAGCCGGTAGTCCCGGCCGTCAGCGCATCATGGGCGCCACCGGCACGACCGTGGAGCCGACCCGCGGCGTCGACTGCGCCGGCACGACGAAGTCGGGCGCGGCCCGCAACCCGCGCAGCGCCGCAGCGCGGGCTGCCGCCGGGGCCGGAGACGCATTCGACACCGTCTGCGAGGGAATGGCGACCTGCGCGTCCAGCAGCGCCTGCATGTTGGCGATCGTACATTTGATCGCGAGCTTCTGGACGTTCGCATAGGCAATGCAGGTGTCGGCGGGCACTCCGACATTGGCGGCGAAATTGTCCATGTCGTCATGGACGAGCTGCCTCACCTTGTAGAGATGCGTGCCGAACGTATAGACGGTGACGTAGTCGTTGATGATCGCCTTGCCGAACACGATGCCCGCGGTCGTGATCGTGATGGCCTTCAAGGCCGCGGCGGTCGAGCTCGTTGCATTGATGATCGATGTCGCGCCGACCAGGCCGGCATCCAGCGTCTGGTTGGTCGCCAACGCATTCTGCTGAAACTTGGTCGCGTTGACGAAGAACACTTCGCAGGCCGCGTAGACATTGGCGAACCCGACCTGCATGTAATCATTCGCGGCCTTCTGCCCGTCGTTTGGACCGTTGCACGCATTCACCTTTGCAAGAATGACCGCGTCGTCGACGGCCGGCCCGTTGCCGGCAAATTGCGCACACGCGCCGAGACCAACCACCCCGAGCAGGCCGGCGGCCCGCACGCACCCACGCCACACCCTGCTCTGTCTGCTCGGCTTCTGTCGTCCGACCATGACCTTTCGCATCGTACGCCCCTCCCGCCACATGTACGGCGAGAGTGTGATGACCGCGTCCGTGGGCGCGCAACGGGAATCCGGCCAGCCATGCAACGATCGACGCCGCGTGTTTCCTTTCTACAACACGCCCGGTAGTTGAGATAGAGCGAGATACCTTTCGGCAAAAAAGGCCCCGCCGTCTGGCGGGGCCTTGCTCTGCAGATCGTCCGTGGGCGCCAAGCTCAGTTCAGCTTGCGCTTGGGGATCGGCGCCTCGAACGGCGCGATCTCAGCGGTGCGATGCGCCTTGCCGTTGAAGGTCAGCACGTTGCCTTCCGTCGATATCGCGACCTTGTCGCCGTCCTTGATGTCGCCGGCGAGGATCATCTCCGCCAGCGGATCCTGCACGCTGCGCTGGATCACCCGCTTCAGCGGCCTTGCGCCATAGGCCGGATCCCAGCCCTTGGCGGCGAGCCAGTCGCGCGCGTCGGCATCGAGCGACAGCGTGATCTTGCGCTCCTCCAGGAGTTTCGAGAGCCGCGCGAACTGGATCTCGACGATCCGGCCCATCTCACTCTTCTGCAGCCGATGGAACAGGATGATCTCGTCGACGCGGTTGAGAAACTCGGGGCGGAAATGACTCCGCACCGTGCCCATCACCAGTTCGCGCACCTCCGACGTATCCTCGCCTTCCGGCTGATTGACCAGGAAGTCGGAGCCGAGATTCGACGTCATGATGATCAGCGTGTTGCGGAAGTCGACGGTGCGGCCCTGACCATCGGTCAGGCGGCCATCATCGAGCACCTGCAACAGCACGTTGAAGACATCCGGATGCGCCTTCTCGATCTCGTCGAACAGCACGACCTGATAGGGCCTGCGCCGCACGGCCTCGGTCAGCGCACCGCCCTCGTCGTAGCCGACATAGCCGGGAGGCGCGCCGATCAGCCGCGACACCGAATGCTTCTCCATGTACTCGGACATGTCGAGCCGAACCATCGCGGTCTCGTCGTTGAACAGGTACTCGGCGAGCGCCTTGGTCAGCTCGGTCTTGCCGACGCCGGTCGGGCCTAAGAACATGAACGAGCCCATCGGCCGGTGCGGGTCCTGCAGGCCGGCGCGCGAGCGTCGCACGGCGGTCGCGACCGCATGCACGGCCTCGAACTGGCCGACGACGCGCTTGCCGAGCGAGTCCTCCATCCGCAGCAGCTTGTCCTTCTCGCCCTCGAGCATCTTGTCGACCGGCACGCCGGTCCAGCGCGAGACCACCTGCGCGATGTGGTTGGCGGTGACCGCCTCCTCCATCATCTCGCCGGCATTCTCCTTGGCCTCGATATCGGCGAGCCGCTTCTCCAGATCGGGAATGCGGCCATAGGCCAGCTCGCCCGCTTTCTGGTACTCGCCGCGGCGCTGCGCGTTGGCGAGCTCGATGCGCAGGGCATCCAGCTCGCTCTTGAGCTTCTGCGCGTTGGACAGCTTATCCTTCTCGGCGCTCCACTTCGCCGTCAGCGCCGCCGATTTCTCCTCGAGATCGGCGAGCTCCTTCTCCAGCGCCTGCAGGCGGGTCTTGGAGCCGAGGTCGCTTTCCTTCTTGAGCGCCTCCTGCTCGATCTTGAGCCGGATGATCTCGCGATCCATCGAATCCAGCTCTTCCGGCTTGGAGTCGACCTGCATCTTCAGCCGCGCCGCCGCCTCGTCCATCAGGTCGATGGCCTTGTCGGGCAGGAAGCGGTCGGTGATGTAGCGGTTCGACAGCGTCGCAGAGGCCACCAGCGCGGAGTCGGTGATGCGCACGCCGTGATGCTGCTCGTATTTGTCCTTCAGGCCGCGCAGGATCGAGATGGTGTCCTCGACCGTCGGCTCGGTGACGTAGACCGGCTGGAACCGCCGCGCCAAGGCCGCGTCCTTCTCGACGTGCTTCTGATACTCGTCGAGCGTGGTCGCGCCGATGCAATGCAGCTCGCCGCGCGCCAGCGCAGGCTTCAACAGGTTGGACGCGTCCATGGCGCCATCGGCCTTGCCGGCGCCGATCAGCGTGTGCATCTCGTCAATGAACAGCACGAACGCGCCCTCTGCCCCGGTGACCTCCTGCAGCACGGCCTTCAGCCGCTCCTCGAACTCGCCGCGATATTTCGCACCGGCGATCAACGCGCCGAGATCGAGCGACAGCAGCCGCTTGTCCTTCAGGCTCTCCGGCACGTCGCCATTGACGATGCGCAACGCGAGGCCCTCGACGATCGCGGTCTTGCCGACGCCGGGCTCGCCGATGAGCACGGGATTGTTCTTGGTCCGCCGCGACAGCACCTGGATGGTGCGGCGGATCTCCTCGTCGCGGCCGATCACCGGATCGAGCTTGCCGTCGCGCGCTGCCTGGGTCAGGTCGCGGGCATATTTCTTGAGCGCATCATAAGCGTTTTCGGCGGTCGCCGAGTCGGCCGTGCGGCCCTTGCGCAAGGATTCGATCGCCGCGTTGAGGTTCTGCGCGGTGACGCCACCCTTGGCGAGAATGCTGCCGGCCTCGCTATTCTTCTCCAGCGTCAGCCCGAGCAGCAGCCGCTCGACGGTGACGAAACTGTCGCCGGCCTTCTCGGCCGCCTTTTCCGCAGCATCGAAGGCGCGCGCCAGCTCGGGCGACAGATAGACCTGTCCGGCGCCGCTGCCCGACACTTTCGGCATCTTGCCGAGCGCGTCTTCGGTGGCCTTGAGGATCGCGCGCGAATTGCCGCCGGCGCGATCAATCAGACCGCCCGCCAGTCCCTCGCCGTCGTCGAGCAGGACTTTCAGAAGATGCAGCGGCGAGAACTGCTGATGGCCGTCGCGCACGGCCAGCGACTGCGCCGATTGAATGAAGCCCCGCGCGCGCTCGGTATATTTGTCGATATTCATGATGTTTCCCTCAGCCTGCTGTCACGCCCCGAAGGCACGGTTCCAGCATCTTCATTGGGTTTCGGTTCGCGCACGTTGACGTCCATCAACGCCGCAACTTCTGACGTCGCCGGCTTGCACCCGGCTTGAGCTGAAATGTGGGAAGGCCGGCCAGAAACGGAAGGGGCCGCTTCACAAAATCGTGTGCCCTGGCCGCTGCCGCGGGAATCTCCTATGACCGCGGCCATGAGCCAGACCCCCTCCGCGCGCATCGCCGGCCTGTACCGATATCCGGTCAAGGGCCTTACCCCGGAACCGCTGCAGAGGGCGCCGCTACGGATCGGCCAGACCCTGCCCGCCGACCGTCGCTACGCGGTGGAGAACGGCCCGACCGGGTTCGATCCCGAAGCTCCGGTCTGGAAGCCGAAGACGGCGTATCTGATGCTGATGCGCAATGAGCGCCTCGCCGGCTTCAAGACCCGGTTCGACGACGCCACCAATATCCTGACCATCCGGCGCGACGATCAGATCGTCGCCCAAGGCGATCTCGAAAGCGACGAGGGCCGCGCAGCCGTCGAGCGGTTCTTCGCAACCGAGTTCGCCGACGAGCTGCGTGGTCCGCCGAAGCTGCTGTCGGGCGGCGGCTACAGTTTTACGGATCTGGCGCGCAAGGTGGTCTCGATTATCAACCTCGCATCTCTGGCCGAGATCGAAAAGCTGGTCGGCGCCGCCGTGCATCCGCTGCGCTTCCGCGCCAACGTCTACGTCACCGGCTGGCCGGCCTGGCACGAGGCGGCGCTGTTGGGCGAGACGCTGCAGATCGGCTCGGCGCGCCTCAAGGTCGTCAAGACCACCACCCGCTGCGCCGCCGTCAACGTCGACCCCGACACCGCCGCGCGCGACCTCGACATCCCGCCCGCGCTGCTGAACCACCGCGGCAACAATGAATGCGGCATCTACGCCGAGGTCATCGAAGCCGGCGACATCGCCGTCGGCGACGAGATGGCGGTAGAGCAGCCGCGGCTGGTGTGAGGCCTGGCGTAAGTCTCGGTCCCTCCTCGCGTCATTGCGAGGAGCCGAAGGCGACGAAGCAATCCAGACTTTTCGCGTGGCCCTGGATTGCTTCGCTCCGCTCGCAATGACGACGTTGCCACGTAGTTGTGATCCAATATTTTACCGCGGACTCGGTACGCCCCCTCGCCCCGCTCTTACGGGGTCGCGACGAGCTTCGCTCGCGCTGAGAGGGTCGGGATGAGGGGCAGACACTCGGAAATGTGCGTGGTGAGACCTGTACCCCCTCACCCGGATTGCATCTTCGATGCAATCCGACCTCTCCCCGCAAGCGGGGAGAGGTGCACCGTACGAGCCGCGACGGCTCCCCTATCAGTTCAAGACTTATCAGTTCGGCATCACGTAGGCATACACCCGCCCGCGCGACACGGCGCTCTCGCGGACGCGGTTGCCGTTGTTGCCGGAGATCACGATCGGGTTGCCCTGGGCATCGACGCCCGAGACCACGCCGACATGTCCGCCGCCACGGCGGCTCATGACCGCGATCGCGCCGACCTGCGGGCCGGAGACGCGCTGGCCGTAGCTTGCGAACGAGCGCGCCATGTCGGAGCCGGTGCCGTGATGGCCGGTGCGCTCCAGCACCATGTTCATGAAACGCGCGCACCACAGGCTGCGACGGCCGGTGGGATTGCCGCCGCCGATGAAGCTGCGCGCCGCGGACACCACGGTGCTGCTGCCACCGAAGCCGCCGGACGACGCCATGCCGTCAGGAGCCGTACCCGGCATCATGACGCTGGCCTGCGCATCGGCAACACTGCTCACCTGCATCTGCGCGACGCCGCGCTCCCAGCGCGACTGCCGGGCGAACGAACGACGGTGGTGATGATGCCGCGCAGCGTAATGGCCCCCGTGGCTGCGGTGGGCGTGATGCCCGGAGCCGTGATGCGGACGGGCCGAAGCCGGTGTTGCGGTGACGGCGACGACTGCCGAGCACATGGTGAGCGCAACGATGTGAAGCGACCGGCGAAGGGTAGACACAACCATACTCAATCCTTCTGTTACTTCCCCCAGTACCCTGACTTGGCACCCCCTGGTCCTCAGCGCGGCCCCTCTGCAAGCCGCCAGCGAGGTCCGTAAAATGTTGCGCTGTGACCAAACCATGACCATCGATGGCAAATGGCCGGCGCCGAGAGGGTGATTCCGGGTTTATTCTACGGCAAAAACAAGGCCGGCAGCCGCCCCATTGTCGCGCCTCGCGCCAATCGTCATCATCAGGCACGTGACACGGGAGAAGCCGAAGATGCCTTACGCGACTGCGAAAGATGGCGTTCGCCTCTATTTTGAAGAGGTCGGCGACGGCACGCCGCTCATCTTCCTGCACGAGTTCGCCGCCGACCACACCAACTGGGAGCCGCAGCTGCGCTACCTCGCGCGGCGCCACCGCTGCATCGCCTACGCGGCGCGCGGCTATACGCCCTCGGACGTGCCGGCCGCGGCGGACCTCTACACTTACGTGCACTTCTACACGGACGCCCTCGCCGTGCTCGACCACCTCGGCATCGACAGCGCCCACTTCGTCGGCCTGTCAATGGGCTCCTATTCGTCGCTGCAGGTGGCTTTGAACGCGCCTGATCGTATCCGCTCCATGGTGCTCGCCGGCGTCGGCTCCGGCTCCAGCCTCGCCCAGCTCGAGGCCTTCCGCACCCAATGCCGGGCGACGGCCGAGCAGTTCGAAACCTTGGGGTCAGCCGAGACCGCCAAGGTCACCCGCGAGGCCCCCGGCCGCATCCCGTTCCTGGTCAAGGACCCACGCGGCCACGCCGACTTTTACGCCGCCCTCGCCTGCCACGACGCGAGAGGATCGGCCAACACCATGCGCGGCTTTCAAGGCGCGAGGCCCTCGATCTACACGATGACGGAGGCCATCCGCCGTGTCACCACGCCCGCCCTGATCATCTGCGGCGACGAGGATGACGCCTGCATCGAACCGAGCCTGTTCCTCAAGCAGCACCTGTCGGCCTCGGGGCTGACGTTCTTCCCGAAGTCAGGCCACGTGCTGAACCTGGAGGAGCCGGCGCTGTTCAACGAGGCGGTCGAGCGGTTCATCGCGTTGGTGGAGGCCGGGCGATGGGGAGCGCGGGACCCGAGGTCGATGGTGGGATGAGGATGCGGGCTAGCCTCACCAGAGGGGGACTTGCCGCGAACTCCGGCGACATCGAAACCGCGCGCGCTTCACCATGGGGTTCGCCGTCGGTCGGGCCAATGCCGTCGCCCCACCTGAGGTGTCATCGTCCGCGCAGGCGGACGATCCAGTACGCCGCGGCCCCTCAGTCGAACACTGCTGTCCGTGAATACTGGATCGCCCGCCTTCCGGGCGATGACGGTGGAATGTGGAGTTGCTACTGGATGCCCGCCGGAGCCCGTCATCGGGCTCGCCGAAGGCGAGACCCGTTGGCGGGCATGGCAGCCGAGGCTGTAGCCCCCTCCTTCGTCGTCGCGAGCGCCAGCGAAGCGATCGAGGACTACGTAGACGATCTGCCTTTGTGGCCGCTGGATCGCTTCGTCGCTTACGCTCCTCGCAATGACGGCCTCTCAACCTTCGGCCTTCCAACACCGCAGCGGAGTAACCCTACTCCCCGATGATCTTGATCAACGCGCGCTTGCGCCGTCCGCCGTCGAACTCGCCGTAGAAGATCTGCTCCCAGGGGCCGAAATCGAGCTTGCCGCCGGTGATCGCGACCACGACCTCGCGGCCCATGATCTGGCGCTTCATGTGGGCGTCGGCGTTGTCCTCGCCGGTCCGGTTGTGCCGATAGCCCGACACGGGTTCGTGCGGCGCCAGCTTCTCCAGCCATTGCTCGTAGTCGTGGTGCAGCCCGCTCTCGTCGTCATTGATGAAGACCGAGGCCGTGATGTGCATCGCGTTGACCAGCAGCAGCCCCTCGCGCACCCCGCTCTCCCTCAGCGCCGCCTCGACATCGTCAGTGATGTTGATGAAGGCGCGCCGGCCCGGGATGTCGAACCACAGCTCCTTGCGAAATGATTTCATCCGCCCGCTTCTCCAACGCTCTCAAGAGAGCAATCCATCGAATCTGAACTGTTCAGGCCCGCAGCCGCCATCACCCCGCCGCAGCCAGGATCTCCGCCCACGCCTCCGGCGTGACCGCGTAGGGACCGACTGCGCCTGCATGGAATTTGCGCCACAGGGACGGGCTGATCAGCGTCGCACCGAGCGCGACGAGAACGGGAATCGCCGCGCGCGGATCGCCGGCGATCGGCGTCAGCTCTTCCGCCGATCCGGCATAGTCGCCAAGCGCGCAAATCGCGTCGACCGCTTCGCGCAGCACCGCGGTTCGCGATCCGCTGTGCTGTGCGGCACCGAGGATCGCGAGCAGCGTCTGGCGCGTGCGCACGCCGGCCATCCCGGCCGCACGCTCCGGAGCCGCGACGCCGGTTGCAGCCTCGAGCATCGCAGCGACGAGATCAACGCCCGCGGCAAATGCGTTGGCCGGCTCGACCAGCCGCGGGTTGACGTCGATGATGACAGGTCCATCATCACCGATGATCACGTCCATCGACAGGCCGCCGTGCCAGGCGAGCGACGCGACCAGCCGCGCCAGCATCCCGGCGAGTTCGGGCAGGACCATGCTCTGCTTCAGCGCGGCCCCGCCACCGACGCCCTCACGCACGCGAAGGCAGGCGTGATGCGCGACCAGGCGGCCGCGGTCGGCGACGGCCTGGACCATGGCAAGCGGGCCGGACACCTGGACCTGCGCAATCAGCTCGGATCGGCCCAGACCGAATTCGTGCGCCGCAGCCACCAGCTCCTCGACATTCCCGGCGCGCCGAACGCCCGAGCTTGCCGTGCTCACCGGTCGCTTCAGGAAGACCGGGTAGGTATCGATGCCGCGAAGGTCGTCGGCATGCGCGATCAGGTAAGTCTGCGGTTGCGGCGCGCCGGCGGCTTCGAGCGTGTGAAACGCGGCGATCTTGTCCTGCACACGCGCGAGACTATCGAATGGCGGCACGATGGTCGCGACGTTGAGGTGCGGCAGCCGCGCCGACAGGACGGTGACCTGCTCCTGCGTCGGAAACAGCAGATCGATGCTGCGCCCAGCCGCAATCCGTTCCGCCGCAGCAAGCCATCCGAACGGATCGCGCCCGAACCGCGGCACGTCGTGAACGGCCCGCACATGTCGCGTGAAGCGCGACAGGCAGATGCGTGTCGATGAGAGCAGCTCGACCTCGTGGCCGAGCGCGCCAAGCCGGCCTGCAACCTGGCGCGACGTCAGGCCCGATCCTTCCGACAGCAGGATGCGCATGAGGCTCCTTGTTCACTCGGTTCAGGACATCCGCCATCGAACCGCGGGCTACCAGCCCCAGGCATTTGTCGCACATGGTCGAGCTGTATCAACACCATCTGCAACGGCTATCGACCCTATCATCTCGGGATTTTGGGGTCGCCCTGCGGGCGTCCCGGAATGACGCCCCCCTGGCGAGCGAGAGCAAGAGAAGCGCGAGTTCTGCCCGACGGGCAATCAGCGCATGGGCGTCATGCACCAACTGCCCGTCGTGTTGGTTTGTCGCAGCTTTCGTGCTTGCACCGTCGGGCAAATCAGATCCATGTTTCCGCCCGTCCCGCCTCACTGCAAGAGGGGCGTATCGCGGTCGTCACGAACGCTGAGGTGGGATGCGGTGGGCGTGTCGGGTTGCGCGTGGGATTTCCCGCGCGGGCGAACAATTCCGGCACGCACGGTCAAGTCGCGCGGTCCTGACATCCCGACGCTGATGTCCTGCGCAACGCGGTGACGCGTTGTGCACACGGTGGCCAGAAAGCCCGGCGCACCGAGGAGAACGCGAAGCAGCCGTTAGACCATCGCGCAGGGAAGGCCGGGTGTTCCGGCTCGTACCTGTGGTTCCTGCCGCCTGCATTTTTTCCGCAGGCGGGCCATGGGTGCGGCCAGCATCCGGCCTTCCCTGCGCCTCTTCGTGATCGAGAGGCGGCCAAGAGCAAAGCTCGGACGCGAACACGCGCCGCGAGAACGAAGTCGCATGGGCGATGATCCCGATGAGTTACGATCTCCTTGAGTTGGGTGGCGCCTCCACACCCACAGCCGTCATCGCCCGGCTAGACCGGGCGATCCAGCAGTCCAGAGACGCCAGTGAGCCCCTGAGAAGCAGCGGCGTACTGGATCACCCGCTTTCGCGGGTGATGACGGCGGCGTTCATACCAGCAGCCGCGAGCGAGGCCGCGATGAGTTCGTCGCGTGCGAATGACCACAGACCTCGACCAGGACGCATGCTCACCGCAGGAGCACGCCGGAGCGTCCGGTACGGAAGACATCATTCGAGGCAAGGCGCCTGCTGTCGCCCTCCCCTGGAGGGGGAGGGTCGGCGCGCATCGCGGCAGCGATGCGCGCCGAGGTGGGGTGGAGCCACGGGCGCCGGTGCGTGTGGAGAGATCACCCCACCCCGGCTCAGGCTTCGCTGCGCTCACCGTGAGCCGACCCTCCCCCTCCAGGGGAGGGTCGCAGCACGGCGACGAGGAGGCGCCCGCTTTCTGGTTCTTTTTCAGGGCCTCACGCAGGATGCTCCCCTGCTCGCGCCCCCCCGACCAACTGCGATACCCCTCCCCCCTTTCGCTGGCCTCCGCTTGGCGCTAAATGCACTGCACAAGCTGCCCGAGGCGGCCATTTCAGCATGCCCAGATCACGCGCAACGTCGCTTTGACCCCGAGAGAAACGTCTCATCATGACCCGTATCGACGCCCATGGACTGAAGATCGCCCCCGTTTTGTTCGACTTCATCGCCAAGGAGGCCGCGCCGAAAACCGGGATCGAGCCGGACGCGTTCTGGGCCGGCGTCGCCGCGATCCTGCGCGATCTCGCCCCTAAGAACCGCGAGCTGCTCGCGTTCCGCGATACCCTGCAGGGCAAGATCGACGCTTGGCACCTCGCCAACAAGGGCAAGGCGTTCGACCTCGGCGCCTACACGGCCTTTTTGAAGGAGATCGGCTATCTCCTCCCCGAGCCGGCGACCCACAAGGTCGAGACGGCCCCGGTCGACGAGGAAATCGGCAAGATCTGTGGCCCGCAGCTGGTGGTGCCGCTGACCAACGCGCGCTATGCGCTGAACGCCGCGAACGCGCGCTGGGGCTCGCTGTACGACGCTTTCTACGGCACCGACGCCATCCCGCATGATCCCAGCGAAGGCGGTAAGGGCTACAACAAGGCGCGCGGCGACAAGGTGATCGCCAAGGCCAAGGCCTTCCTCGACGCCGCGGTGCCGCTCGCCACCGGCAGCCACACCGACGTCACCGCCTACAGCGTCATCGCCGGCCAGCTCTCGGCCAAGCTCAAGAGCGGCAACGCCACGGCACTCAAGACCGCCGCACAGTTCGCCGGCTACCAGGGCGCGGCCGACGCGCCACACGTCATCCTGCTCGCCAACAATGGTCTCCACATCGAGGTCGTGATCGACCGCAGCCACGTCATCGGCAAGGACGATCCGGCCGGGGTCTCCGACATGATCCTGGAGGCCGCGGTCTCCACCATTCTCGACATGGAGGACTCGGTCGCCGCCGTCGATGCCGAGGACAAGGTGCTCGTCTATCGCAACACGCTCGGCCTGATGAACGGCACCCTGGCGGCCGATTTCGAGAAGGGCGGCAAGACGCTCACGCGCGCGCTGAACAGCGACCGCAGTTACACGACGCCTTCAGGCGGCACGCTGACCCTGCACGGCCGCAGCCTGCTGCTGATCCGCAATTGCGGGCATCACATGTTCACCGACGCGGTCCTCGGCGCTGACGGGGAGGAGGTGCCGGAGGGCATTCTCGACGCGGCGGTCACCGGCCTGATGGCGATCCACGACCTCAAGGGTCTTTCCAAGGTCAAGAACAGCCGCACCGGCTCGATCTACATCGTCAAGCCGAAGATGCACGGCCCGGACGAGGTGGCCTTCGCCGTCGAACTCTTCGGCCGCGTCGAAAAGATGCTCGGCCTGCCGGAGAACACGATGAAGATCGGCATCATGGATGAGGAGCGCCGCACCACGGTCAACCTCAAGGCCTGCATCCAGCAGGCGTCCAAGCGCATCATGTTCATCAACACCGGCTTCCTCGACCGCACCGGCGACGAGATCCACACCTCGATGGAAGCGGGTCCGATGATCCGCAAGAACGAGATGAAGGCGCAGCCCTGGATCAAGGCCTATGAGGACTGGAACGTCGACAATGGCCTGATCTGCGGCCTGCCCGGCCACGCCCAGATCGGCAAGGGCATGTGGGCCGCGCCGGACAAGATGGCCGACATGCTGGCGCAGAAGATCGGCCACCCGCAGGCCGGCGCCACCACCGCCTGGGTGCCGTCGCCGACGGCCGCGACCCTCCACGCCCTGCACTATCACCAGGTCAACGTGCACGCCCGCCAGGACGAGCTTGCCAAAGGCGGCCCGCGCGCCAAGCTCGGCGACATCCTCACCATCCCGGTGTCGCAGTCGAACTGGGCGCCCGACGACGTGCGCCAGGAGATCGACAACAACTGCCAGGGCATCCTCGGCTATGTCGTGCGCTGGATCGACCAGGGCGTCGGCTGCTCCAAGGTGCCTGACATCCACGACGTCGGCCTGATGGAGGATCGCGCGACCTTGCGCATCTCCAGCCAGCATCTCGCCAACTGGCTGCACCATGGCGTGGTCAGCAAGGAGCAGGTGATGGATTCGCTGAAGCGCATGGCGGTCGTCGTCGACAAGCAGAATGCCGGCGATGCGCTGTATCAGCCGATGGCGCCGTCGTTCGACGGCGTGGCGTTCAAGGCGGCCTGCGACCTTGTGTTCGAAGGTCGCACCCAGCCCAACGGCTACACCGAGTACATCCTCACCGCGCGGCGGCGCGAGGCAAAAGCCAACGCCTGATACGACAAGCCCCGGCCTTTCGCCGGGGCTTTTTTTGATCGAACGGAGGTAACATGATGCCAAATCATATGACTGCGATGTACCGGAGCAGCGAAATCACGCCGAGCACGATCACAATGACGCGGCAGATCTGCTTGGCGCGGCCGTCGATCGGCAGCAGGTTGATCAAATAAAGGATCAGAATGACGACGAGAAAGGTGACGAGAGCACTGATGAGCATGGATGACCCCTGGACAAGATGGCGCGCTGGCGTTGACCAGCTAACCCGCTCGCCCGCTGCTAGTTCCATGCTCGGAACTTGGGCTTTCCAAGCCGCGTATCCGTAGTTCCACGGATCGAACCCTCATCCAGTTTTTTACCGGTTTGCGGTCGAATGCAGTGAATCGGAGATCGACATGCTGAACCGCCTCACCATCTCTTCACTGCTGAAGGCGGTGATCGTCACAGCCGCCCTCGCCGTCATCGCCCTCGTCTCGCTGAACGCCTGGACGTCCTGGAACAGGCTGCAATCCGCCCAGCGGCTGGCGCGCGTGGCCGAGGTATCGGGCGTCCTGTTCAAGGCCATGAACAGCATGCGCAGCGACCGCTCGACCACGATCCGGGTCCTGAATGCCGATCAGGCCATGGACGGAGACACCGAGAAATTCCTGCGTTCCGGCCGTGAGATCTACGTGCCCGCGCTGAACCAAGGTCTCGCACTGCTGCAGGGGATCGATTTCGCGCAAAGTCAGACTCTGGTGGCCGACCTCGACCGGCTCAACAAGACGCTGATTGCCGAGCATGCGGAGTTCTGGACCGAGATCGTGAAGCCGAAGGCGGCGCGCCGGGCCGGGCTGGCGAAGGAATATGGCGAGACCTTCGATACGCTGCTGCCTTTGCTCGACAAGATCGCGGGCAACGTCGCTGCCAGCGTCAATCATCAGAGCGCGACCATCGATCAGCTGCTTCTGATCAAGCAGATGGCCTGGCTGATGCGCAACACCGCCGGCGAGGCGTCGCTCATCATCAGCAATGGGCTGACGGCCGGCAAGGTTTCACCCGAGGTGGTGCTGGCCTACAACAAGCTGGTCGGCGGCATCGAGACCGGTTGGAAGGCCGTCCAGCTCGCCACCTCCGGCATGGACCTGTCTCCCGCGCTTGCCGCCGCGATGTCGAATACCGAGAAAGCCTACTTCACCCCGGAGTATGCCGGCCTGCGCGAACGGCTGCTCGCGGCGCTGCAGAAAGGGGAGAAGCCAGAGCTGACGCCCTATCAGTGGAGCCCGTTCTCGGTGAACAAGATGACGAGCGCCGTTGCCCTGGCTGAGGCGGCGCTCGACGCCGCCAAGGAGCATTCCAGCGCGCAGCAGAGCGCGGCCATGGAGTCGCTGATGCTGCAGCTGACGCTGCTGCTCGTTGCGATCGGCCTGAGCGGCGCGGCGATGGCTGCCATCAGTGGCCGTGTCATCCGTCCGCTGCACCGGATGCGCGATGCGATGCTGGCGGTCGCGGGCGGCAACCTCGGCGTCGACACCGGCTACACGAAAAGGCAGGACGAGATCGGCGCATTGGCCAATGCGCTCGAGACCTTCAAGCAGCAGGCGAAGGACAAGCTCGCGATCGAAGCGCAGGAGCGCGAGCGCAACGCTGCAACCGCGGCGCGCCAGCGTGCGATCGAGACCTATGTCGCCGAGTTCGAAGGGCTGGTACGGGGCTCGCTGGAGCAGCTGGGCCAGGCTTCGACCGACATGCAGGCGACGTCCGCCGGCCTCACCAACGTGTCGCGGCAGACCAATGCCCGCGCCGAGGTTGCCGAGAAGGCCTCGAGCGACGCCTCGATGAGCGTGCAGACCGTCGCCTCCGCCGCGGAGGAGCTGAACGCCTCGATCGCCGACATCAGCAAGCAGGCCTCCCACGCCGCCGGCATCGCCAGCCGCGCCGTCGAGCAGGCGCGCATGACCGACGGCACGGTGCAGGGGCTGGCGCAGTCCGCGAACCGGATCGGCGAGGTCGTCGGCCTCATCAACAGCATTGCCTCGCAGACCAACCTGCTGGCGCTCAACGCGACCATCGAGGCGGCGCGCGCCGGCGAAACCGGCAAGGGGTTTGCCGTCGTCGCCTCCGAGGTCAAGACGCTGGCGAGCCAGACCGCCAAGGCGACCGACGATATTTCCGAGCAGATCGCCGACATCCAGCGCGTCGCCAACGATGCGATCGATGCCATCCAGCGCATCGGCGGCATCATCGGCGAGGTCAACGAGGTCGCCACCGCCATCGCCGCCGCCGTGCAGCAGCAAGGCGCCGCGACGCAGGAGATCTCGCGCAGCACCCAGTTTGCCGCCGACGGCACCAAGCACGTGTCCGAGAACATCACCGGCGTGAAGTCGGACGCCGATGCCGCCGCCGCTGCGGCCGACAACGTCCGCAATGCGTCAGAGACGCTGGAGAGCCAGAGCAGGAGCCTCGGCCATCAGGTCACGGATTTCCTCAACAAGATCCGCGCGGCCTAGAGGTCGCGGGATCAGTCGGAGGCCATCACCGGCGCGCGCTCATACTTGGCGCGCAGCGCTGCGGGCGCCGGCGAGAAGTTCAACTCGGCGCGCTTGCCGCTGCCGGTCCGGTTGGCCACCTTGAGGCCCTCGTCACTGGCAACGACGTCGCCCCTGCGCAGGGTCGGGTCGCTGTCGATCGACACCTTGGCGAGGCCGAAATGGTCCTTGCCGTTGCAGGTGCAGCCGTCGACGATCTCAGTGCGATACTTGAACGCGTTCGGCAAAGCCGAATATGCCTTGCCGCCATCGGTCTCGGCGCCATCGATCGAGCTGCCATAGACGACCTCGGTCTTGGACGCCGGGCAGAAGCTGTTGCACGCCGCCTCCTTGCTCTGGTCACCGGTGGCTCCGAGCGGGAAATAGCGACCATCACAGGTGCGCACGCACCAGGCCGTGCCGCCGCCACCGGAATAGACCGGCTGGCTGCGCGGCGCCGAACGCTGCACCGGCGCCGCCTCGTCGGCAAACGGCATCCGGATGTAGGGCTGCGGCGCTTGCCGCTGCGGCGCACCGAACAGCGCCGAGAAGAAATCCTGCGCGCCTGCCGTGGCCGGCATCGCCAGAGCGCCCCCGGTTGCGGTGATGGCCACCGCAATGGCAGCGAATGCTCGTCGAGCTCTCATGATTTCCACTCCAGATCAGTTGACGGCCGCGACCGGCAGCGACATCGCCTGCCGGCCGGACGGCAGCGACGTCACCCGCGGCGCGCGGTCGACGTTGGTACGAGCCTGGAGCGATCCGCCCTTCGGCAGCACGACGACCTTGCTGCCGACTTGCACGCGGCTGAACAGGTCGGAGACGTCCTCATTGGTGAGGCGGATGCAGCCGGACGACACGAACTTGCCGATGGTGGACGGATCGTTGGTGCCGTGGATGCGATATTCACTGGAGCCCAGATACATGGCCCGCGCGCCGAGCGGATTGCCCGGGCCGCCGGCCATGAAACGCGGCAGATAGGGCTGACGCGCGATCATCTGCGCCGGCGGGTGCCAGTCCGGCCATTCCGCCTTGCGCGTCACCGTCTGCACGCCCGACCAGGTGAAGCCTTCGCGCCCGACGCCGACGCCATAGCGCAGCGCGCGTCCGCCGCCGAGCACGTAGTAGAGATAGGTATTGCCGGTATCGATGATGACCGTGCCCGGCGCCTCCCGCGTATCGAGATTGACGATCGTGCGACGCAGACGGTCCGGCAGCTGACTGTCCTCGCCCTGCTCCACCGCAGGTCCCGTTGCATCGTCAGGCGGAAACGCCTGCTGCTCGACCGGCGCATAGCCGAGGCTCTGTGCATGAGATGCGGGCGCCCCCGCGACGAAGAGCGCGGCGACGCCGGCGATCAACGAAGCGGTCCGCCGCGACGCGCAGCGATGGCCGGTAGCGAGCTTGGTCATGGAATGCCCCCTGTCAGACGAGCACCGCGGTGCGATGCGTGATTGCTTTCCAAACGCCGAACGCCTCGCCGCAGTTCCGGCCCGGATGTGGTCGCTCTGCGTCAGTCAAGCGCGGCAGCTCTCACGTTCTCGCGACGGAACCCGCAGCAGCTTCGACAGTTGTGTGCCTGTAAAGCAGGGCGTCACGAACGCGAGCTACGCGCGTCAACTCCGTCGGGGGAAATCATGGTGCGTGTACTTCCCACCGAGCGGCTCCTCGCGGGCGGAAATGACGGCTCTGCCGTGAATGAAAGCCACCACGAGCTCCCTCCCGTGATCAAGCGGGCGGAGGTCGTCGCGATCACGCTGGTCATTCTTGCGGCCATCTGTGTGACCGGCGTTCTCTACATTGCGAGAGGCTTCTTTCTTCCCATCGTCATGGCGTTCGTCGTCGGAACGATGCTGTCGCCCGCAGCCAACTTCCTCGAACGCTATCGTGTACCTCGCGGCGTCGGTGCCGTGCTGATCGTGATCGCGGTCGCCGCAGGGCTCGCCTTCATCATCGGCCTGATCTCGGCGCCGGTGCTCGACTGGACCAACCGACTTCCCGAGCTTGCAGCGCAGCTCAAGGACAAGCTGCACGTATTCGACCGGCCGCTCGCGTTGTGGCACGAGATGCAGGCGGCGATCGGCGGCGGAAGCGCGCAGACCTCGACCAGCCTGGAGCTGCCGAAATTCGACTGGGTCCAGCCGACGATCGAATTCCTGTCGCCGACCTTCACCGAATTCCTGCTGTTCTTTGCCACCCTCGTTCTGTTCATCGCGAGCTGGCGCGATCTGCGGCGCACTCTGATCATGACATTCGGCGATCACGAAGCGCGACTGCGGACGCTGCGCATTCTGAACGAGCTCGAGCTCCACCTCGGCAACTATCTGCTGACCGTCACGCTCATCAACACCGGCGTCGGCATCGCGGCGGGCATAGCCTGCGCGATCGCCGGCATGCCCAATCCCGCGGGCCTCGGCGCGCTCGCGGCGACGCTGAACTTCATTCCGATCATCGGGCCGATCGCGATGTTCGCCGTGCTCGTTCTGGTCGGCATGATCGCGTTTCCCACGTTGAGCAGTGGCATGGTCGCGCCGCTGATCTTCGCCGTGATCACCTTCATGGAAGGCCATTTCGTCACGCCGACGATCATCGGACGACGGCTCGCGCTCAACGCACTGGCCGTGTTCATTGCTCTCGCGTTCTGGACATGGCTGTGGGGCCCGATGGGAGCGTTCCTTGCATCGCCGCTCCTGATCGTTGGGCTGATCATGAAGGAGCATCTGCTGCCAGACACTTCCCCGCAACTGCCACCGGACTAATTCGGTTTCATTCGAGGAACTTCCGTTCCCGCTCAGCGTTTGTCGATCAGACGCATATAACCTCGCTCCAGGAGATTCCCATGTCACCGACCGACGGTGAGACCGCCTTCAAGGATCTCACTGACAAAGCGAACTATGAACGCCTGCAGAAGGATGTCCACGCCGTGAAGAACGATATCGCAGCTCTCACCGACCAGATCACCGACGCGCTGAACGCCTTCGCCGGCCAGGCCGGCAAGCAAGCCCGCAGCGGCTATCGCCAGGCGCGTGACAATATGGACCAGACCTTCGACGACATGTCGGAACGCGGTGGCGCGATGCTGGGCGCGGCTCAGGACGCTGCGAATTCGTTGGAGGAGCGGTTGGAAGACGTGATCTCCCAGCGCCCGCTGGCGACCGTAGGTCTTGCGCTCGGCCTGGGATTTCTGATCGGCGCGGCGTGGCGGCGCTGAGACCCACTTCAGCAGCCGCGCAGATCTTTGTGAGCTGATGAGTCGGCGCCGCAAGCGGCGCCGATTTGAATTTATCCGATTGCCATTCAAGAGAAGTGGGGAGAGCACCTATGCTTCAGCGCCTGATCGCAGACGTCAAGGAATCGACCGGGCACACCCTCCGGCTCACGTCTCTCGCGCTTGCGGCTGCAGCGGGGTTGTTCGTGACGACGTGCTTCCTCTGCGCCGCCGCCTTCGTCGCCGTGCTCCAGCGCTACGGCCTGATTGCAGCTTGCCTCGCGGGTGCGGCCATATTCTTCGTGGTGACGTTGATCGCTGCGATCAGCTACATGGTCCGCAAGCGGTCGCTCGCTAAGCGCATGCCCCGCCCGACTGAAGCTGCACGGTCGGCCGCGCAGTCGCTTCTCGCGGATCCGATGCTGTTGGCCAGTGGCCTGCAGCTCGTGCGCATGATCGGGGTCAAGCGCCTGATCCCCATTCTTGCCGTGGGCGGGCTCGCGCTCGGCCTCCTCGCCCGTAGCCAGATGACGGAAAATGCGGAGCCGGCGGAATAGTCGCCAGCGCTCGGATCGTGAACGCCTATTGTAGCTAGAGATCCGCTCGCTGAGGGTCACCGCAAGCGATAGCTCAGGTCACGCAGCGTCCCGGTTGCAACCGCTTTGCAATCTCGGTCAGCACGGAAACGGACGGCTCACAGGCAACCGGCCGCTTTGCATCGCGCCGCTCGGTCTCCGTGGTGATGATCCGCGAACCCTGCGGCGACGCACCCTGGCGATCCCGCAGCTCCGTACCGGCGAGCGGCAGCCGCAACAGGAACGAGGTATCGGTGAACGCAGCGAGCTTGATGGAGACCGTCTGCGTTGGCGCAGCGTTCGCTACCGCGGCAGCGCGATCAGCCTTGCTCGCCCGGTTGACATCGTTCACGCCCGCCGACAGCTCCGCCTGATTGGACGCCTGCGTGGGCAGGTCAGCGGCGAGATCGTGCCCGGAGGCGAGTTGCATCGCACCCACGAGCATTGCCGAAGCCGCGAGTGTGCCCAGGGTGACGACTTTTCCAGTCTGCGACATTGTCTCTGCTCCCCCGCCAGCGGGCGATCGGCATACCAACGTAAGTCGCAGCAACTGGGTTCTCGGACGGGCAAATCACTTAACCGTGTGTCAACGCATGCAGCATTTGCGAAAATATTTGCTCCACCTCGGAACGACTTCTTGGGCCGTGCGTCATCATGGCAGCCGGTTATTCCCCCTGCCCCATTGACCGGCGACGCGGGGCACCGCCGTGGTGATGCCGGCGGTGCCCCGCATTCTTTTGCAGCGTCGAGCTGGCATATGGCATCGCTTCCCACTCAGCCCTCCCAACGGTATATGTCGGCCCCGCTGCAGCTTTGTTGCTTGCGCGTGGGGACGGAGATGCAGAGGACGTCGGGTTTCGCTGGCGGGGTGCGGAAGGTCGGACTGGCGCTGGCCATCATGAGTCTGCTTCCAGCCCCTGGGATGGCCGACGGCGGCAAGGAGATTTGGATCAAGAGCCTCCTCAGGCAGCTGAATACTCAGCGCCGCTATCCGGCTCGGGCCACCGACGAAGGCGGGACCGCCAAGGTCGTCTTCCGTATCGACCGCGCCGGCCATCTGGTCTCCACGGCCTTGGTCGAAAGCACCGGCGACCCCGCGCTGGATCAGGAGGCGCTGGCCATGGTCAAGCGTGCGCAGCCGTTTGCGCCACCGCCGCCAGAGCTGGCCGATAGTGAGCTGACCTTGCTCTTGCCAGTCGTCTTCGCCCCTCGGCGGACGTCGGACGTCATCAAGCTCCGCGCAGCAACGCTTTAGTCGAACAGACCAGACCGAAACGGCGCCCCCGCTCGGGAAGGCTCGACTGCGCACCGCTGTGATTTTGCACCCGGCGCCAAACAAAACGGCGCGCCCACCAGGAGCGCGCCGAAAAAAGATAACCAAAGTTAATCGGTGTCTCAGGCGGCCGGCTTCGGCATCCGGTTGCGCGAGTTGCGCTGGAAGAACAGGGCCTGGCTGGCCACGGCCGAAACCATGGCCGGCTGGAACGGCTTGGAGATCAGGAACGCCGGCTCAGGGCGCTCACCGGTGAGGAACCGTTCCGGATAGGCCGTGATGAAGACAACCGGAACCTCGAACGTCCGCAGCAATTCGTTGACGGCGTCGAGACCCGACGAGCCATCGGCAAGCTGGATGTCGGCCAGGATCAGGCCGGGCTTCTTGTTCTTGGCAAGCGCGACGGCATCGGCATGCGTTCGCGCGACGCCAATGACGTTGTGCCCGAGATTCTTGACGAGGCTCTCGAGGTCCATGGCGATGAACGTCTCGTCCTCGATGATCAGCACGTCGGTTGCGATCTCCACCGCGAGCTCGCGACCGGCCGCATCCGCCAAACGTCGGGTTTCCGCGACATCGATGTCGAGAATGAACGACACTTCCTCTTCCGGGAAGCCCTCGAGCGACAACAGCAGAAATGCCTGCCGCGGTAGTGGGGTGATGTTCGAGAGGCGGCGCTCCGGGGGCATCGGCAACGTCGCCACCTCGGCGTCATCATTGAGTGCAACCGAGTTCCAGATCTGGGTAAACAGCCGGAACAGAGCGGCCCGCGCGCCATAGCGCTCGTCCAACAGCTCCGGATCCTGGATCAGAGCCTCCAGCATCGCGCCGACGTAAGCGTCTCCAGAACCCTGGCTGCCAGTGAGGGCACGCGCATACCGGCGCAATAACGGCAAATGTTCAGCAACTAGCTGTGATCGGCTCATCCCCACTCCATTTGGTATTCTGGGCTTCGGCCCGGGTTCCATGACGGGCTAATTACGCTCGAAACGAAGAAAAGTTCCCCGCACGCGTGGAACTTTTGTCGCCCGGTTGCATTAGTTCCCGGTCATACCCCCTCGACAGCGAGGATAATTCTTGAAGCTTCAGGGACTTAACTCTCGGGGAAACGTGGAAAAGGTCATGAAAGATGTAAAGTCTCAAGCCAGCAGGAATGCGGCACCGCGTAAGCCCGGCGGACTCAACGCGGAGATCCAATCCAGAATCGGTCATCAACTTCGCGCGATGTACGACGATGTCGTTCGTCAGGGGGTTCCGGATCGGTTTACGGATTTGATCCGCAAGCTTGATGGACCGACAGCTCAGTCCCACGTGGAGAATGGCGGGGGATCCAACGACCAAAACGACGGGAGGGAGTGAATGCCTCTCACTGATTCCTTGCGGGACGATATCCTCGCGGCCGTCCCAAGCCTCCGTGCATTTGCTATTTCCTTGAGTGGTAACAGCGATCGCGCCGATGATCTGGTGCAGGAGACACTGCTTCGGGCGCTGGCGAACATCGATTCGTTTCAACCGGGCTCCAATCTGCCCGCGTGGCTGTTTACGATTCTGCGCAACCTGTTCCGCTCCGACTATCGCAAACGTCGTCGTGAAGTCGAAGATGCCGAAGGCAACTACGCCAAGACGCTCAAGACGCACCCCTCGCAGGGTGCCCATCTCGAGTTCGAAGAGTTTCGCGCAGCACTCGAGAAGCTGCCTCAGGATCAACGCGAAGCGCTGATCCTGGTCGGAGCATCCGGATTCTCATACGAGGATGCGGCGGCAATCTGCGGCTGCGCCGTGGGCACGATCAAGAGCCGCGTCAACCGCGCGCGCTCGAAACTCGCGGCACTGCTCTATGTCGAAGGCGCCGAGGATTTCGGCCCCGACGAGACGATACGGGCCGTGATCGGCGGCAGCGGCGGCTGATCGCGCCTTTCATCTAAGCCAGAAGAGGCGGCGTTCCCAAAGGGAAACGCCGCCTCTTCTTCATTTGTATTGTCTCGTTTGTCTTGTCTCGACGGCTGCTGCTCGAAACTCGCGCTCGGCCAGGGCCACCGCGAGTTATCGCGATGGATGAACAGGGGCCGAAAACTGCTCGGTACGATCGCGCTCGGTCATGTCGATGACGGTCTCCATCGGCGCGGACAATTCGTAGACGTAGCTCGCCTCGGTGAAGAAGCGCTTGGACGTGCCGCCGAGCGCCTCGGGGGCGACGCGATCGAGCAGAATCAGCCCGAAATCGCTGTCGGGCCGCCGCGTCGCCTCGCTGGTGTTGCACTCCTCCCAGCGGAAATTGAACATGGAATTGGGCTCCTCGCCCGTCACTTCCCATTTCGCGGTGATGTGCGGGTGCTTGCCGACCAGCGACAGCCCTTCGTCAGAGTGCGACGCGAGCTCGAAGAACAGCAGTGACAGGCTCTGCGCCGCCCGCGCGCTCACCGTGATATCGGGACCACTGACGGCAATCCGCTCGGCATGCGGAATGGCGCGAGCCTCGAACAGGCCGCGGAGCTGGACGCCCTGCCATTGGCTCTCGCTCAGCAACGTCACCACGTTCGACATCGCGTGGATGCGCCCGATCAGAAGCTCGCGGGCCACGTCGATATCGCTGCCATGGCGCAACGTCCGCGTCACGATGGACTGGATCACCGCAAGGATGTTCTTGACCCGGTGGTTGAGCTCATCGATGACCGCCGTCAAGCGGCGCTCGAAGCCGATCCGCACCTGGATTTCCCGGCTCAATCGCAGATTATTGTAGGCGACATAGCCGAACAGGCCGCAAATGATTCCGGTCAGAGCCAGCCCGATCACCCCCACGATTGCCGCGGTCTGTTGCGCCCGCCGCACCGCGTTGCTCTTGGCGTAGTAGACCAGCGACCAGTCATGGTTGCCGAATGCCACCGTGCGGATCGACGATGGCGCCGGATCGTCCGGGCCACGCGTCCGGTTGGTCACCGCCCCCTGGTCGTTGGCGACCAGTTCGTCGGAGGCGTTGCGCGGGTCCTTCAAGGCGACCGAGAACAACGACAGATCGTCATTGGTGAGCAGTAGCGGCCCGATCTCGTAGGAGAACGTGACGAAGCCGGCCGGCGCGGTCGCCCCCTGCGGGACCACGGGGGCCGCCAGAACGATCCCGATCGGACCATCGACCCGCAACAGCGGCGTCGGGTCGGACGCGACCGGCTTGCCCTCCGCCATCGCCCTCGCCAGCATCGGCCCGACGATCGGCTGCCGATCCAGCGCCACGCCGGGAAGCTTCGAGGTTTCGGCGTTGCGCGGCTCCAGATCCATCAGCACGTCGAGCGGGCGATCGATGCTGGGACCGAGCGGCGTGTCGTCGTAATTGCGGATGGTCGGGTTCGGAAAGCCCGCCTGGCGCAATTCGGCCTGCGCCACGGGAAGCTCATCGGGCCGCAGCCGCGCGATCCACGACGCCACCACGAAATCGGTCTTGAATGCGTAGATCGACGACCGCAGCGGCTCGAGCATGTTGGCCTTGATCACCGACGGCGCCCTGAACAGCCCCGAGGCCACCCGGGCGAGCAGCTCGCGCTCGGTCAGCCGGTCCTGGACGAGGCTGGCATGGACGTCGATGGCGCGCGCCAGTGCAATGCGGTCGAGGGCCAGTTCCTGGTCATGAACGCGGTAAGCCGCCAAGCCGGATAGCGCCGTCCCGAGCAGCGCGATCACACCGATGATGACACCCAGCCGAAGCACTCGTTTACTCTAAGGTGAAGGGTTGGCGGAGGAGAAAACGAGTCATCCAATAACCGGGCCTGCTACTCAAGTATCGCGCACCTCGAGGTGAGCGGAAGTGATCGAAGCGATCACCGGAAACGATCCCATGATACCGGTCACGGCCATCCCACCAGCCGCCAATGCGCCTCGCGGGAGGCACACCCCGGGTCGAGGCAACACCCCGGAGCATAAGTTGTTCCGCCAGGTGAGGCTTTTTTGCGTCTACTACAACAGCTGACACGTTCGGCAACGATGTGGCGACCTCGGCAGATTAGTCGCTCAGGCCGACGTTTTCAGGCCGCCCTTGGCCTCGATGAAGCCAATGATACTGTCGAGCCCCTGACTTTTCTTCAGATTGGTCATGACGAAAGGGCGCTCGCCGCGCATCCGCCTGGCGTCCGTTTCCATCTTCTCGAGAGAAGCGCCGACATGCGGCGCGAGGTCGATCTTGTTGATGACCAGCAGGTCCGAGCGGGTAATCCCGGGACCGCCCTTGGAGGGGATCTTGTCGCCGGCGGCGACGTCGATGACGTAGATCGTGATGTCGGCCAGTTCCGGCGAGAACGTCGCGGCCAGATTGTCACCGCCGGATTCGATCAGGACCAGATCGAGCCCGGGGAACTTGGCGCGCATGTCGGCGACGGCCGCGAGATTCATCGACGCATCTTCCCGGATCGCCGTGTGCGGACAGCCCCCGGTCTCGACGCCGGCAATGCGGTCCGGGGTCAGCGAGCCGGAGCGGACGAGGTATTCGGCATCCCACTTCGTATAGATGTCGTTGGTGATGGCCGCGATATCGTAGCGCCCACGCATCGACTTGCAGAGGAGATCCATCAGCGCGGTCTTTCCGGATCCGACCGGACCACCGACGCCCACGCGAAGCGGACCATGAGACGAAGCCATATTGATTGCCCTTCTGCCGTTCCCAAGGGGGAAGCGAAATCCTCAGATCCCATTTATCGCAATGTCCATGGACCCGCGCATTCAAATTCAACCGGCCGCTGGCGATGGAGCATCAGGCCGAAGGGACTGCGTCAGCGCCTCACGATCGGAACAGCCGCGTATACTGCGTCTCGTGGCTAAGACTGGCGAGATCGGAACGGAACGTGGAGCTGCCGACCTCGTCGAGCGAGGCTGACGCGGCGCGTGCCGCGGTCGCCGTCACGACCGACTCGAGGGCAGCCAGCACGCGCTGGCTCTCGGTCTGGCCGAGCGGGATCAAACGACTGCCCGCCGAAATCCAGTTCGAGGTCACGGCATGCAGGAAGGCGTGCAGCAGCGGCCGCAACGGGATCTCATGAATGGCCCCCACCAATCCCACCGCAACGGGATAGACGATGGTCTCGCATTGCGCCACGGCCTCGTCGAGCCCAGCGCGGCTCCAGGCGGAACGCGCAATCTCGATGAAGGCGCGCCCTTGCGCGGTTGTTTCCAGTTGCCGCTCACGCGACGGCACGAAGGCGGCCGCGAGCTCGGCCACTTCGCGGAGGGTCGCCATGTCGTCCAGCTCGACCGCCCGGTGCGCGTGCACGAGGAAAACCGCATCGCAGAAGCCGGCCCCGTCCGTGAGCATCGTCGAAAGCCAGCCGCGAAGCGAGGCGGCATCGCTGATGTCGCCGGCTTCGACGGCCCATTCGATGCCGCTGGAATAAGAGAAGCCGCCGACCGGGAACGCCGGCGACAGCCACGTCATCAGCCGATAGAGCGCGGCGGCTTCGAGCTCGGTCAGCACCTCCAAGGAGCTCGTTCGCTCACTTGTGGTCGTGAGCATGGGAATGACCGTGATGATGGTCGTGGCCGCAGTGCTCGTCATGCTCATGATGATGATCATCATGCGCGTGGCCGTGGCCGTGGCCGTGATGCGCATGATCGTGGTCACCATGACCGTGACCATGGCCATGATGCTCATGCCCCTGATGATCATGGTCATCATGACCAGGCGCATGGCTGGGCTCGGCATAGGCTCCGCCCTCCGGATCGAACGGTGCCTCAATCTCGATGACGCGCGCACCGAGGCCCTTGACCATCGCCTCGATCACATGGTCGCGACGGATGCGCAGGCTCTTGGCCATGAGCTGGGTCGGCAGATGCCGGTTGCCGAGGTGCCAGGCGAGCCGCACCAGGTGATGCGGATCGGCGGCACGGATCTCGAGCAGCGGCTCGGCGGCGGCCACGACCTCGATCAGCCGTCCGTCCTCCAGCACCAGGGCATCGCCACCGCGAAGTGCGGTGGCGTGCTCGAGGTCGAGCAGGAACTCCAGCCCGCGCGTACCGGTCATCACCAGACGCCGGCGATGCCGATCATCGAAATCGAGCAGGACGGAATCGGCTGCAGCCTCTTTCCAACGATGCTGCCCGAGCACGCGGGTGGCGCGGATCATGCTGAAATCCTCATTCTCTTATTCCGCTCAGCGGACATCGACCTTCTCGGGCGTAATGATCTCGATCTTCGGCGGCGCCGACATGCATTGGACCGCAACGCGTCCGAACGTTTTCATGTGCTCGGTCGAACGGTGCGGCACCAAGGCCTCGGCATTCTCCCACTGCTCGACGAACACCATCTTGCTCGGATCGGTGACGCTCTCATGCAAATCATAGGCGATATTGCCGGGTTCTTTGCGGGTCCCCGCAATGCAGGCGGTCGCAGCGGCAATGAATTCCGCACGGGTTTCGGGCTTGATGGTCAAGGTGGCAACGACATAGATCACGAACTCGTCCTCCCGGTACTTTTCTGGTTCTGATACCGGGCGGAAGCCTAGTACATGAAGTACCGCTGCGCCATGGGCAGCACCTCGGCCGGCTCGCAGGTCAGGAGCTCGCCGTCGGCGCGCACCTCATAGGTCTCCGGATCGACCTCGATGTTCGGCGTCGCATCGTTGTGAATCATGCTCTTCTTCGAGATGCGGCCCCTGGTGTTCTGCACCGCATAGAGCTTCTTGGAGAGGCCGAGCTTGCGGGCAAGCCCGCCGGTGATGGCCGCCTTCGAGGTGAAGATCACCGAGGAGGCTGTCAGCGACTTGCCGAAGGCGCCGAACATCGGCTGGTAATGCACCGGCTGCGGCGTCGGAATCGAGGCGTTGGGATCGCCCATCGGCGCCGCCACGATGGTGCCGCCCTTGATCACGCAGTCCGGCTTGACGCCGAAGAAGGCGGGCGACCACAGCACGAGGTCGGCGAGCTTGCCCTTTTCCACCGAGCCGATCAGCTTCGACACGCCGTGCGCAATCGCAGGGTTGATCGTGTACTTGGCGATGTAGCGCCTGACACGGAAATTGTCGTTGTCCTTGCCCTTGTCCTGCGGCAGCGCGCCACGCTGCTTCTTCATCTTGTCGGCGGTCTGCCAGGTCCGGATGATGACCTCGCCAAGCCGGCCCATCGCCTGCGAGTCCGACGACATCATCGAGAGCGCGCCGAGATCGTGCAGGATGTCTTCCGCGGCGATCGTTTCCTTGCGGATGCGGCTCTCGGCAAAGGCGAGGTCTTCCGCAATCGACGGATCGAGATGATGGCACACCATCAGCATGTCCAGATGCTCGTCGATGGTGTTGCGTGTGAACGGCCGCGTCGGGTTCGTCGAGGACGGCAGCACGTTCTTCAGGCCGGCGACCTTGATGATATCGGGGGCGTGGCCGCCGCCAGCGCCCTCGGTATGGAAGGCGTGGATGGTGCGGCCCTTGAAGGCCTTGATCGTGTCCTCGACGAAGCCAGATTCGTTCAGCGTGTCGGAATGCAGCATCACCTGCACGTCGTAGTCGTCCGCGACCGAGAGACAATTGTCGATCGCCGCCGGCGTCGTGCCCCAGTCCTCGTGCAGCTTCAGCGCGCAGGCGCCGGCCTTGATCATCTCGACCAGCGCGGCCGGGCGCGAGGCGTTGCCCTTGCCGGAAATGCCGAGGTTGACCGGGAATGCGTCGAACGACTGCATCATCCGCCCGATGTGCCAGGGGCCGGGCGTGCAGGTGGTGGCGAAGGTGCCGTGCGACGGACCGGTGCCGCCGCCGAGCAGCGAGGTGACGCCCGACATCAACGCGTGCTCGATCTGCTGTGGGCAGATGAAATGGATGTGACTGTCGAAGCCGCCGGCGGTGAGGATCTTGCCTTCGCCTGCGATCACGTCGGTGCCGGGGCCGATCACGATGGTCACGCCGGGCTGGATGTCCGGATTGCCCGCCTTGCCGATCGCGCTGATCATGCCCTCTTTGATTGCGACGTCGGCCTTCACCACACCCCAGTGATCCACGATCAGCGCATTGGTGATGACGGTGTCGGCGGCCCCCTGCTTGTTGGTCGCCTGCGACTGGCCCATGCCGTCACGGATCACCTTGCCGCCGCCGAACTTCACCTCCTCGCCATAGATGGTGAAGTCCTTCTCGACCTCGATGATCAGATCGGTGTCGGCAAGCCGAACCTTGTCGCCAACGGTCGGACCGAACATGTCGGCATAGACGGAACGCTTGATCTTGACGGACATCGATGGCCCCCAACTAGCTTTGCTTGTCTTGATTTCGAGATGCCGGCGAACCGCTCACAGCGTGCCCCGCGCATGGGCGACGGTCTCGTCGAACAGGGCGTCCAGCGCCGCATTCACGCCGCGGCAGCCGGCGACCACCTGCTCGGCCCAGCCGAGATACTCCATCAGCTCGAGCTGCTGCTCGAGGTCCGGCTCGAAGAAGACGCGCGTCCGGATATTGCTGATCTTGTCGGCGATCTTGATCTGCTTGGCGCCATCAGATTTGCCGGGAGCCGCGATGACCTGGACCGCGCGCCGCTCGCTCTTCGGCAGGGTCATGTCATCGGTCACTTCCTCGACCATATCAGCCACGCGTGCCCCGAAGCGTTCGGTCAGCTCGGCATGGGTCGTGTCGGTGTCCTCGATGGTGTCGTGGAGCCAGCCGGCTGCGACCAGCTCGGCATCCTCGCCGTTGCTGGCGATCGACAGGATGTTCGCGACCTCAGCGAGATGATTGATGTACGGCTCCTCGTCGCGGCCCTTGCGCTGCCGGCCAGCATGACGGCGCGCTGCCAGTTCGGCCGCTTCGGAGACGAGGCGCAACCCGGTCAGCATCGGCTTACAACTTGCCCATCACGTCGCCACGGAAGCCGTAGACCGTGCGCTTGCCGGCGAGAGCCACCAGTTGCACGTCACGGGTCTGGCCCGGCTCGAAGCGCACGGCCGTCCCGGCCGCTATGTCGAGGCGCATGCCGCGCGCTTTTTTCCGGTCGAACTTCAGCGCCGGATTGGTCTCGAAGAAGTGGTAGTGCGAGCCGACCTGGATCGGCCGGTCGCCGGTGTTCGCAACTGACAGCGTCACGGTCTTGCGGCCGGCATTGAGCTCGATCTCGCCGTCCTGGATGAAGAGTTCGCCGGGGATCATGTTGTCTCTCTCCGTCATTCCGGGGCGGTCCGCAGGAGCGAAGCCGGAATCTCAAACAATTATTTCCAAACCATCTCTGGATTCCGGGTCCAGCGCGCCGCGCTGTCCCGGAATGACATGCAAGAATTCAGCGGATCGGCTCGTGCACGGTGACGAGCTTGGTGCCGTCCGGAAACGTCGCCTCGACCTGGATGTCGTGAATCATCTCGGGGATGCCCGGCATCACCTGGTCGCGGGTCAGGACCTGGGCGCCGGCCTGCATCAACTCGGCCACGGTGCGGCCGTCGCGCGCGCCTTCCAAAATGAAGTCGGAGATGATCGCGACCGCCTCGGGATGGTTCAGCTTGACGCCGCGCTCCAGTCTGCGGCGGGCTACGATGGCCGCCATCGAAATCAGGAGCTTGTCTTTTTCGCGGGGAGACAGGTTCATGCGGAAATCTCGAGTGATCGTCTTCTGGTAATCGTTGGTTGGTAAACGTCTAGTTGAGCCACAGCCGCGGCAGCGGCCCAGTCGAAGCGCAGCCGAGCACCGCCATCATGTCGGCGCGCAGGCTCGCGGCATCTTGGGCACAGAAGCGTGCCATTGCAAATCCATTCCAGGCCGACAGCCCGGCCTCCCCTCGGAAGGCTGGCAGGCTCTCCCTGATGCGCTCGACCAGCGCGGCGTCGCCGGGGACGATCAGCGCCGTCCCGATTGCCGCGGCGCCCTTGGCGATCGCGGGCTGCGCCAGCTTCTCGCCGATGTTGCCGTCGAGGCGGACCGTCTCGGCGAACACGAGTTTGCCGCCACGCCGCAGCCGCCAGCGATCGACGAATTCGCCCTCGCGCATGCGCTCGCCCATGGCCGTGCGGCCGAACACGACGATCTCGCACAACAGCAACGAGGCGGTGTCAGCGAGGTCGATGTCGATGCGGCGATGGATGCGGGCGCGGTCGAACAGGATCGTCTCCTGCGGCAGCCAGGAGATGTGGGCGTTCGCTGCCGCCTTGAGCGAAATAGCCAGCTCCGCCGGCTTGCCGGAAGCCCGATAGACCTTCTCGGCCGCGGCGCTCGACAATGTGACGCGGCTGCCCTCGCCGGCCGCGACCTCAATCGCGAAGCGGTCACCGCCGGCAACGCCGCCGGCCGTGTTGACGAACATCGCCGACAGACCGTCGTCCTCGGGCGAGGGGAAGCGGACCCGCAGCGAACCGGACTCATACAGATGGTGGCGCCGCGTCACGCCGTCTTGCAGCCGCACGTCGAAGTGCACCGCGCCGCGGGCGCGGTTGGCCTCGAAGATGTCGGCGGCGACGGTGGCAGGATCGGCTCGCATCGATCCCCTCCCCCGGGACCAGACGCGGGCGAGACCGCGTCGAGAAGCTCAAGTGATCGTCACAGCGCCATCTGGCGGCTGATCTCGGCCGGATCGAGATTGGCGCGGGTGCAGGAATATTTCACGGCGCCACGATCCATGACGGCGAAGTTGTCGCCGAGTTCGCAGGCAAAGTCGAGATATTGCTCGACCAGGACGATGGCGATGTTGCCGAGATTACGCAGGTACGAAATGGCCCGGCCGATGTCCTTGATGATCGAGGGCTGGATGCCCTCGGTCGGCTCATCGAGAAGCAGAAGCTTTGGCCGCATCACCATGGCGCGGCCGATCGCGAGCTGCTGCTGCTGGCCGCCGGAGAGGTCGCCGCCACGCCGGCCGAGCATCGACTGCAGCACCGGAAACAGCGAGAACACGTCGTCCGGAATGCTGCGGTCGGCGCGCTTCAGCGGTCCGAAGCCGGTCTTGAGGTTCTCCTCGACCGTCAGCAGCGGGAATATCTCGCGGCCCTGCGGCACGAAGCCGATGCCCTTGCGCGCCCGCTCATACGGCTTCAGATGGGTGATGTCGGCGCCGTCGAAAGTGATGCTGCCGGAGGCCAGCGGATACTGACCGACCAGCGCGCGCAGCAGCGAGGTCTTGCCGACGCCGTTGCGGCCGAGCACGCAGGTGACCTTGCCGGGCTCCGCTGCGATCGACACGCCGCGCAGCGCCTGGGCGGCGCCGTAATAGAGGTTGATGTCCTTGACGTCCAACATCGCCTAGCGCCCCAGATACACTTCGATCACCCGATCGTTCGACGACACCTGATCGATGGTGCCCTCGGCCAGGACAGTGCCTTCATGCAGGCAGGTGACCTTGACGCCGAGTTCGCGAACAAAGGTCATGTCGTGCTCGACGACCATGACGGTGTGATCCCGATTGATTTCCTTCAGCAGCTCGGCCGTCTGATGCGTCTCGACATCGGTCATGCCGGCGACCGGCTCGTCGACCAGCAGCAGCTTCGGGTCCTGCGCCAGGAGCATGCCGATCTCCAGCCACTGCTTCTGGCCGTGCGACAGGCTGCCGGCGAGCTTGCGCCGGAGATCCTTGAGCCGCACGGTTTCGAGCACCCGGTCGATCTGCTCGGCTTCGTTTCTCGATCCGCGCCAGAACAGCGTGCCCTTGACGCTGTGGTCGACGTTGAGGGCGAGCAGCAGGTTGTCCTCGACCGACTGGCTCTCGAACACCGTCGGCTTCTGGAACTTGCGGCCGATGCCGAGCTCGGCGATGCGCGTCTCGTCCAAACGCGTGAGGTCCGTCTTGCCGTCGAACAGCACCGTACCTTCGTCCGGCTTGGTCTTGCCGGTGATGATGTCCATCATCGTGGTCTTGCCGGCGCCGTTCGGGCCGATGATGGCGCGCATCTCGCCGGGCTCGAGCGTCAGCGAGAGGTTGTTGATGGCGTGGAAGCCGTCGAAGGAGACGTGCACGGCGTCGAGATAGAGCAGCGACGACGTCGAGCGGGTATCCATCACGTTCATGGGATCACTCCGCCATCTTGGGTTCGGTGACGCCGTCCTCGCGGGCAGCGCTTTCGGCATTCGGCGTCTTGGTGCTGAGCTGGTCCCACCAGCTGTTGAAGGTGCCGATGATGCCCTTCGGCAGCAGCAGGGTCACCAGCACGAACAGCGCGCCGAGCATGAACAGCCAGTAGGGCGCGAGCAGGCCGGAGGTGAAGAAGGTCTTGGCGTAGTTGACCACGACCGCACCAAGTGCTGCACCAACCAGCGTGCCACGACCGCCGACCGCGACCCAGATCACCGCCTCGATCGAGTTGCCGGGCGCGAACTCGCTCGGATTGATGATGCCGACCTGCGGCACATAGAGCGCGCCGGCAACACCGGCCATGCAGGCCGACAGCGTGAATACGAACAGCTTGTAGGACTCGACGCGATAGCCGAGGAAGCGCGTCCGCGACTCGGCATCGCGGATCGCGATCAGCACCTTGCCGAGCTTCGAGGTCACGACCGCCCGGCAGATCAGGAAAGCTATGATCAGCGACAGACAGCTCAGCGCGAACAGCGCGGCGCGGGTGCCTTCCGCCTGAACGTTGAAGCCGAGGATGTCCTTGAAGTCGGTCAGGCCGTTGTTGCCGCCGAAGCCGAAATCGTTGCGGAAAAACGCGAGCAGCAGCGCGTAGGTCATCGCCTGGGTGATGATCGAGAGGTACACGCCGGTCACGCGCGAGCGGAACGCGAGCCAGCCGAAGCCGAAGGCGAGCAGGCCCGGCACCACCAGCACCATCAGCGCGGCGAACCAGAACATGTCGAAGCCGTGCCAGTACCAGGGCAGCTTGGCATAGTTCAGGAACACCATGAAGTCCGGCAGCAGCGGATTGCCGTAGACGCCGCGGGTGCCGATCTGGCGCATCAGATACATGCCCATCGCGTAGCCGCCGAGCGCGAAGAAGGCGCCGTGGCCGAGCGAGAGGATGCCGCAATAACCCCAGATCAGGTCGATCGAGAGCGCCAGGATCGCGTAGCAGACATACTTGCCCCACAGCGCGACCAGATAGGTCGGCACCTGCAGCGCGGAGCCTGCCGGCAGCAGCAGGTTTGACAGCGGGATCAGGATGCCGCAGGCGGCAACGACCAGCAGGAAGATCGACGCGCCGCGGTCAAGCGAGCGGGTCAGCAAATGCGGCATCATGCTTCCACCGCCCGGCCCTTGAGCGCGAACAGGCCGCGCGGGCGCTTCTGAATGAACAGGATGATCAGGACCAGGATCGCGATCTTGCCGAGCACGGCGCCCGCCACCGGCTCCAGGAACTTGTTGGCGATGCCGAGCGTGAAGGCGCCGACCAAGGTGCCCCAGAGATTGCCGACGCCGCCGAACACCACGACCATGAAGGAGTCGATGATGTAGCTCTGGCCGAGGTTCGGGCTGACGTTATCGATCTGCGACAGAGCTACGCCGGCGATGCCCGCGATGCCCGAGCCGAGCCCGAAGGTCAGCGCATCGACGCGCGAGGTGGCGATGCCCATCGATGCCGCCATGCGGCGGTTCTGCGTCACCGCGCGCATTTCGAGGCCGAGCGCGGTGTAGCGCAGCATCGCCAGCAGGATGACGAACACCGCCATCGTGAAGCAGAGAATCCAGAGCCGGTTGTAGGTGATGGTGATCTGGCCGAGCTCGAACGCGCCGCTCATCCAGGAGGGATTGCCGACCTCGCGGTTGGTCGGACCGAACGCGGACCGCACCGCCTGCTGCAGGATCAGCGACAGGCCCCAGGTGGCGAGTAGCGTCTCCAAGGGCCTTCCGTAGAGGAAGCGGATGATGGTGCGCTCGATCAGCACGCCGATCGCGCCGGCGACCAGGAAGGCGAGCGGTGCGGCGATCAGGAGCGAGTAGTCGAACAGCGCCGGGTAGCGCGTCCGGATGACCTCCTGCACCACAAACGTGGTGTAGGCGCCGAGCATCACCATCTCGCCATGGGCCATGTTGATGACGCCCATGACACCGAAGGTGATGGCCAATCCGATGGCCGCGAGCAGCAGCACCGAGCCGAGCGACAGGCCATACCAGGCGTTCTGCACACCGGACCAGATCGCCAGCGAGCCCTGGATCGAGACAATCGCGCTCGCCGCGGCCTTGGTGACATTGGCCGGCTGATCGCCACCGCTGATCTCCGTCAGCAGCGCCAGCGCCTCCTGATCGCCGCGCGCCTTCACCGTGGCGACCGCTTCGAGCTTGTCGACCTCGCTGGCGTCGGACTTGAACAGGAAGATGGCGGCGCGCGCGTCGGCAAGCGCCTGCTTGACCGCGCGATTGGTTTCCTTGGCGAGCGCCGACTCAACGGTCGGCAGCGTCGCCTCGTCATGTGATTTGAATACCGACTTGGCGGCCGACAGGCGCGTGTTCACGTCCGGCGACAGCAGCGTCAGGCCGCCCAGCGCGGCGTCGACGCTGCGGCGGAGGCGATTGTTGAGGCTGACCGCTGCGGCAGTGTCGGGAAGCTTGTCGACGGCGGCACCGGTCGCGGCATCGATGATCCTGCCGTCGGTCTGCTTGACATAGACCTTCTTGCTCTCGGCATCGAACATCAGCCGCTCGTCCTGCAGCGCGCTGATGATCGGGAACGCCAGCGGGTTGCCGGAAACAGCGATCTCGCCCACCGCATCGTCGGTGTCGGAGAAATCGTCATTGGCCAACTTCGCAACGGACTCTTCGAAACTGGCGGCGAAAGCCGGAGCGGTCGCGACGATCAAAGCAATGGATAGAAGAAGGCTGCGCACAAGCGCGAGAACAATGGCAGGCACTGGACCACCCCGGCAGGAGGAAGAGAGAAGGCGGCATTGTTCGCCGCCTTCTCCGGTCGTGATGACGTCGTCAGGCTCGGATCAGGTGCCCGAACCCAGGCACTTGTTGGTCTTGACGTTGAAGTTGCCGCACTTCTTGCCGACCCAGTCGCCGATCAGGTCCTTGGAGCCCTCGAGCTCCTTCGACCAGGCGTCGCCCGGGACGAGGTCCTTGGTCTTGTAGACGACGCTGAACTGGCCATCGCCCTTGATCTCGCCGATGAACACCGGCTTGGTGATGTGGTGGTTCGGCAGCATCTTCGACACGCCGCCGGTCAGGTTCGGCGCCTCGGTGCCCGGGAGAGCATCGATGACCTTGTCCGGATCGGTCGACTTCACCTTCTCGACCGCCTTCACCCACATGTTGAAGCCGATCACGTGGGCTTCCATCGGGTCGTTGGTCACGCGCTTCGGGTTCTTGGTGTAGGCCTGCCACTCCTTGATGAACTTCTCGTTGGCCGGCGTCTTGATCGACTCGAAGTAGTTCCAGGCGGCGAGATGGCCGACCAGCGGCTTGGTGTCGATGCCGGCGAGCTCTTCCTCACCCACCGAGAACGCGACGACCGGAATGTCCTTGGCCTTGATGCCCTGGTTGCCGAGCTCCTTGTAGAACGGAACGTTGGCGTCGCCGTTGATGGTCGAGACCACGGCGGTCTTCTTGCCGGCCGAGCCGAACTTCTTGATGTCGGCGACGATCGTCTGCCAATCGGAGTGACCGAACGGCGTGTAGTTGATCATGATGTCGTCCTGAGCCACGCCCTTCGACTTCAGGTAGGCTTCGAGGATCTTGTTGGTGGTGCGCGGATAGACGTAGTCGGTGCCGGCCAGCACCCAGCGCTTCACCTTCTCTTCCTTCATCAGGTAGTCGACCGCCGGGATCGCCTGCTGGTTCGGCGCCGCACCGGTGTAGAATACGTTGCGCTCGCTCTCCTCGCCCTCGTACTGGACCGGGTAGAACAGGATGCTGTTGAGCTCCTTGAACACCGGCAGCACCGACTTGCGCGACACCGAGGTCCAGCAGCCGAACACGACCGCGACCTTGTTCTTGGTGATCAGCTCGCGGGCCTTCTCGGCGAACAGCGGCCAGTTCGACGCGGGGTCGACCACGACGGCCTCGAGCTTCTTGCCGAGCACGCCGCCCTTCTTGTTCTGTTCGTCGATGAGGAACAGGATCGTATCCTTCAGCGTGGTCTCGCTGATGGCCATGGTGCCGGACAGAGAATGCAGAACGCCGATCTTGATCGTGTCGTCAGCGGCCATCGCCGGACCGAAGCCGGCAATGCCCAGCGCCAGGCCGGCAGCAGCAGCCAGCCAGCGACGGCGGCTGAACGGCGCCGTTAATTCCTGAGTGAGTCGATTAAGCATGAGGTAATATCTCCCTGACGCAGACGCGCTTCGCAGCCAAGGCGGCCGGCGGTCTGCGGCGGAAGAATCGCAAGAAGCATGCCATGCCCTTCACATCAGGCAAGCTATTGAACAGGATGAAAAATTTCGTTCGATCGCGACTCGCGGTCGCAGTGACTTGCACCTACATTGAGCAAGTTCACTGACTAATTCAGCGGCACGAAGATGTGTTTTTAAGCACTTTGTTTCGAATGACTAAATTTAAAGCAGCAGAGTACCACTTTCGGCGCCGCCCCGTGGCAGACCGGCCTTGAAAGTGCCGTCCGCATGTTCCATATATCTGATAGATCGAGGCGAATCGGCCGGATCTTTGCAAGCCGCGTGTTCTTCAGCTCGACCAGAGCTTTTGGCTTCGCATCCTCACCAATCCAATCCGGGCGCTCCCAACACGCGGGTGTCTCTCATCACCCGCCCGCGTCCGGCTGACATGCCGACACGGGCCTTATCCTCTTATGGAAAGCCCCATCTTTTGACATCCTTTCAGGATTTTAACCTCGCCGACGCGCTGACGCGCGCGCTGAAGGAAGAGAACTACACCACCCCCACCCCGATTCAGGCCCAGACCATCCCGATCGCGCTCCAAGGCCGGGACGTGGTCGGCATCGCGCAGACGGGAACCGGCAAGACCGCCTCGTTCGCGCTGCCGATCCTGCACCGCCTGCTTGAGAACCGCATCAAGCCGCAGCCTAAGACGGCGCGCGTGCTGGTGCTGAGCCCGACCCGCGAACTGTCCGGCCAGATCCTCGACAGCTTCAACACCTATGGCCGCCACATCCGGCTGAGCTCGGCGCTCGCGATCGGCGGCGTCCCGATGGGGCGTCAGGTCCGCGCCGTGATGCCCGGCCTCGAAGTGCTCGTCGCCACGCCGGGCCGGCTGCTCGACCTCGTCCAGGGCAATGCCTTGAAGCTGAGCCATGTCGAGTTTCTAGTGCTCGACGAAGCCGACCGCATGCTCGACATGGGCTTCATCAACGACATCCGGAAGATCGTCGCCAAGCTGCCGATCAAGCGGCAGACGCTGTTCTTCTCGGCCACCATGCCGAAGGACATCGCCGAGCTCGCCGATGCCATGCTGAGGGACCCGGCGCGGGTCGCGGTGACCCCGGTCTCCTCGACCGTCGAGCGGATCGCCCAGCGCGTGATCCAGGTCGACCACTCCGCCAAGCCGAACCTGCTGGCTCAGCTGCTCAAGCAGGAGCCGGTCAACCGCGCACTGGTGTTCACCCGCACCAAGCACGGCGCCGACAAGGTCGTGAAGAGCCTGGAGAAGGCCGGCATCCCGGCCCAGGCCATCCACGGCAACAAGTCGCAGAACCACCGCGAGCGCACTCTGGCGGCGTTCCGCACCGGTGAGATCCGTACGCTGGTCGCGACCGACATCGCGGCGCGCGGCATCGACGTCGATGGCGTCAGTCATGTCGTCAATTTCGACCTGCCGAACGTGCCCGAGACCTACGTCCACCGCATCGGCCGCACCGCCCGCGCCGGCGCCGAAGGCGTTGCGATCTCGCTGGTCGCCGGGCCGGACGAGATGTCCTACCTGCGTGACATCGAGCGGCTGATCAAGGTCTCGCTGCCGCGCGAAGATCGCCGCACGCCGGGCCATCGTGAGGCCGCCGCCCCGCCGGCCAAGCCGCAGCAGCATCGCGGCGGCCGTCCTGGCATGCAGAATGCGCGCGCCAACGAGGGCGGCAACGCCGCAAAAGGCCCTCGCCGTCGTCGCCGTTCCAATGCTAAGGTGCCGGCTCTGCCAGGCAATCGTCAGGAGCCCCAACGTCCGTCGCAAGGCGGCGGCAAGGCCGGGTCGATTCAGGGCGTTGCTTTCCTGCATCGCGAGGGCAGACCCAAAAACCACGCTCAAAACCGCAACCAACGGCCAAACTAGACGTCTGTCGATCTGGAGAAAGACATGGCTAAGGAAGAGCTGATCCAGTTCGAAGGGCTGGTCACCGAAATCCTTCCCGACGCGCGCTACCGCGTGCAACTGGATGCTGGGCACGAAATCGTTGCCTATACCGCCGGCAAGATGAAAAAGAATCGCATCAAGACCCTGGCGGGAGACCGCGTGACCGTCGAGATGTCGCCCTACGATCTGGAAAAGGGCCGGCTGATCTTCCGCCACAAGGACGAGCGCCCGAGCTCGGCCGGCGGACCTCCGCGCGGCGCAGCGCAGCGCGGCGGCCAGTTCCGTCGCCGCTGAAGTCTGGGGCGGAACGATGTTCCGCCCCGCCCCGGTAGCTTGCTCAGCCCTTGCGCAATCAGCGACAATCCAACGCGTCGGCGACCAGCCGGCGCGTCAAAAAATCGTGCGCCCTGCCGCACCTCAGGATTGTTTTGCGCGGCCACTTCCAATAATATATCCCGCAATCGATTTTCGGCCGGACGAGATTAGCTATTACCGGTACAGCCGGTTCAGACGCTGACGACCCTTCCAAAAATTCGATCTAACCAACCCAGACCCCTGGGTTACGACATTTGATATCTGAGAAGGGAACTACCCCCGTGAGCATGGGAACCGTGAAGTGGTTTAACGCGACCAAGGGCTATGGCTTCATTCAGCCGGATGACGGCGGCAATGACGTGTTCGTGCACATCAGCGCCGTCGAGCGTGCCGGTCTCGGAACGCTGCGCGAAGGCCAGAAGATCTCCTACGAGATCGTGGCAGACCGCCGTTCGGGCAAGTCGTCGGCCGACAATCTCCGCGCCGCCAATTGAGCGACGCCGGGGCAATCGCGCGATTGCCCAACTACGACACGAAAGGCCGCCTCGCGCGGCCTTTTTTATTACCGGCTGTCATTTATTACCCGGCTCTTAGTTGCCTGGAGCCTGATCCGAAAAAAGTGGGGAGCCGGCCTTCCCGCGCGACGAACGCCAAAGGCGGTTGCGTGGGGATCAAGCTCAAACAAGCAGATGAGATCATGATGCGATTCCGTGGAATCGCGCCATGATCTCATCGCTGTTGATCGCCTGGTCGTCTGTCGGTACGGACCGCAGCGCGCGAACGCCGCTCCGAGGGGCAAATGGCCGACGTCTCGCCCCCTGACCTCAGCAGGAGGTCGACGGGCTATAGAACACGCAGGTCGACTGCCGCGGACGGGTGTAAGCGACGTCGCTGAGATTGATCCCGGTCTTTCCCATCACATAGCCGATCGTCGGGACATACTGGTAGTTCACCTCGCTGAAGATCAGGTAGGTGCCGCTCACCAGCAGCTCCGCCGGCACACCCGCCGTCGTGCCGGGGGTCCGTGGCACCGAACCCTTGCTCCACTTGACGGTCGCCTGCTTGGTGGTCGGATCGACATAGAGCTCGGTGATCGTCGCGTTCACCGGCGTCGTCGAATACGGATACATGATGCCGGTCGAGGCGGCGAAAAAGTTGGACATGTCGCTGTCGCCGACCGAGGTCGACTGCGAGGTCAGGTCGGACAGGGTTCGGGCCATCAGCGTGACCTTGCGGTCGACCGCGATCGCCGAGCAGAATTCGACCGTGCCGAAGAACATCACCAGCATCAACGGCACGATGAAGGCGAACTCCGTCGCAGCGACACCGCGGCAATCGGCAAGGAAGGCGCCGGCGCGACGCCGCAGGCCGAAACTCGAAGACAGACCTGATAGTCTTCCGAAACGCATGATGTGTCCTGTCGCCGTTATGAATAAGGCTCGTTCTTGAACGCGGCCGTGCCGACCAGCAGCCGCTTGCTGCCCGACAGGTTGGCGATGTTGTAGCCGAGGCCCGTCACGAAGATCGGCCACTGATAGAACAGCCTGACGACGACGATGTCGCCTGCAGCGCCGGGGCTGTAGGTCATGTTGTTGACGAAGTTGCCGCTGTTGTCGATCTGGTTGCTGATCGAGACGCTGCCGAACGAGGAGTAGCTCTTCACGTCGATATAGATCTTGTTGCAGTCGAACAGCGCCGGAACCTGGGTGCAGACGTAGCTCGCGAACTGCGATTGCGTATAAGACCCCTGCTGCGCCTGGCCGGTCAGGATCATGCGCGCGGAGTCCTGCGTGATCGTCTCGAGCACCTGGCCGGCAAAGAACATCAGGGCCGTCTCGATGATCGCGAACAGAAGCGCGAAGAAGATCGGGGCGACGAGCGCGAATTCGAGCGCGGCCGACGCCCGCCGGTTGCGGCGGAAGCGTCGCAGCAGTCTGCGGATCGAACCGGTCGAAGGGACGGAGGCTTGCATCGTTTGGTCCGGAATTGGAAAGGCACATCAACCTGAGTGCAACGAATAGCGGAAACTCGTTCGCAAAGAGTTTCCTACAATCCGAACGGTCTGCCCGGCCGCGTCAATTTTTTGCTAACCATGGCCGCCGAAGGGCGCGCGCGAGCCCCATTTCTCGAACTGGCATGCGCAGCCGATCACCCGCCCGCCACCGAAATGGACGGACCGTCACGGCATCCGGAAGTCACGCCGGAACGGCGTCGCTGCCGAAGCGGGTCGCGGCACGACCAAGCCTCGCCCGTGGCTGCAGCACCGACGACGATGCCCGATCTCAGTTGGTCTTCGAAGCGGCCGCGGCATTGCCGCTGGCCTGGCTCGACATCGTACCGGCCTGATCGAGCACCGATTTGAAGTAGGTGTCACCGTCGCCCAAGGTCACGCGGCGCTGGCAGACCGGCATGCAGCTATAGGTTTCGCGGTCGACGCCGCGATACACCGTGACGAGGCGATCGGTCGGCCCGGCGACCTGGATCTGGCGATCGATCAGCACCTGTCCGCCGCGATCCATCGCGATGAAGTTGGTGGCGCCGTAGCTCTTGCCGGTGACGACGATGATGCCGCCGCTCTGCAGCGTCACGTCCGCGATCATCGGATTTCCGACCACGAGGGTGGCGACCCGGTCGGGCAGCTTGACCAGCTTGGCCTGATCGACGTTCACCGCGATGGCCGGATCCGGATCGGCCGAGGCGACTGCCGGCCATAGCAGCGCTGCCGCGACAGCGGTCCGCAGCGCGAAGGAAACACAAGGACGGCACGATACTCTGAACGACATACTCAACCCCGGGACATTGACGAGCCGTCTCAAGCGATACGCAGCGGTGACGGCGCCCGACGCGGCAAATCTGCGCTCAATTGGTGAACGATCTCCAAACGCGCCTGAACTCTCCGACATCCCGGCGCCATTCAGCGGCGGAACGGAAAGGCGAGTTGGCCGGCGAATTCGCCGGGCATCGTGGCTTCATCCTTGCCGTAGGTCGCGGGCAGTTGCCCGTCCGGCATCCGGAACGTACCGAACAGGATGTCCCAGAGCGGGAAGGTGCCGGCGAAATTGGTGTTGCCGCCCTCCTCGAGAGACGTGTGATGCCAGCGATGGAAGACCGGCGTCGCCAGGACATACTTCAACGGGCCCAGCGTCCAGCTGAGATTGGCGTGCACGAAAGCCGAATGGAAGGTCGTGAACGGGCCGACCCAGATCATGACGTTGGGCGAGATGCCGGCCATCAACAGGATGACGTCGACGGCGATCGTGCCGAGGATCAGGTTGATCGGATGAAACCGCGCGGCCGAGATCCAATCGAGGTCTTCCGACGAATGGTGGACGGCGTGGTACTTCCAGAACTCGCCGCCGTGGAACAGGCGGTGCGTCCAATACAGCATGAAATCCGAGAGCACGAGAAACAGCAGTCCCTGCAGCCACTCCGGCAATTGCGCCAGCGGCCCATGGCCGTTCTCATAAAAGGCGATCAGTTCGTCGGCATCATGGATCCTGAACACGACCCCGGCGCCGAGCACCAGCAGTCCGATGCGCAGCACGCGCGCGAACACCGGCACGAAGAACCAGTAGACCATGTCGGTGACGAGCTCGCGCTTCTGCCACCATGGCGTGCCCGGATTGCATGCCCAGAAATGGCTCAGCACCGAGAACACGACCGCCAGGACCAGCGTGATCGGCAGCACCTTCTCGATGGTCTGGCCGAGCATCAGCGCGACTTCCCATGGCAGACCAGACATAACGAGCCTCTTCTCATCAAGTTTCCCGAGGGGTACTCCCCGGCGCTTAAGGAGCCGTGAACCTACGGCGCTTTCGGAGTACTTATGACTCACGCAACGCGCCCTCAGAGCAAGACCAGGATTGCAGGCGAGCGGCCAGGGCGGGCGACGTGATCTCCATCGACGGCAAGCCAGCTCCGGCGGCCCGTGGGCTCTGTTTCAGTTTTTCATCATGCGGTTCATCGGAAATTTACTCTGCGCAAGAACGGCGATCTGTTCCGATGTTTCATTGACCGAATTAACTACGCCGAAATTCCTACGCCCTACGGTGTGCGCATGGTCACGGTGCTGAGAACGCCGCAACGACCAGAATTTGTTCGACCAGCCACGTGTACATGGAGTTACCTATGAAGAATCTTGTTGCTCGCTTCGTGAAGGATGAATCCGGCGCGACCGCGATCGAATACGGTCTGATCGCCGCCGGCATCTCGCTTGCGATCATTGCCGCGGTGAACGGTCTCGGCTCCAGCCTGAGCTCCAAGTTCGGCGCGATCAACACCTCGCTGAAGTAAGCGGTCGTCACGGCCGAGCGCAGAAGGCCCCGGCGATCCGGGGCCTTTATCGTTTCGATCTTCAGCTCAGCGGCGTTCAGTGATGCGTAACCACGTTTTCCCAACAGCCGCGTCCCGGCGGCCGCTGCCACAAGCCGATGCCACGTTGCGTTGGATCTGCTGCGCGCTCGGCTTGTCCATCCTCGTTCTCGCGGCCCGCATCGCCAGCGTCTGGTGAGCGAGGTCTTGCAGGATCGGATCCTCGGCCGTTTCCCGATCATTTATCTGTTGCCGCTAGATTCGGCGCATCGGCGTATTCCGCGCCGCCTCGATGCCGTTGAGAGCCCATGACCCTCGATCTCGCGCGCCTGCTGCTGTTCCCGGCCCTGATGGCCTTCGCTGCGGCGAGCGACCTCTTCACGATGACCATTTCGAACCGGGTCTCGATGGCGCTCCTCGCCGGCTTCCTGGTTCTGGCGCCGCTGAGCGGAATGGGCATGGCCGAGATGCTCATGCATCTCGGGGCAGGCGCTGTGCTGCTGGTGATCGCCTTCACGTGTTTCGCATTCGGCTGGATCGGCGGCGGAGACGCCAAGGTCGCGTCGGCCGCCGCGTTGTGGTTCGGCTTCGCCCACCTGATGAACTATCTGTTGTATGCCTCAATCTTCGGCGGCGTGCTTACCCTCGCCCTGATGCAGTTCCGGCAATGGCCCCTGCCCTACATGCTGGCAGGGCAACCGTGGCTTGCACGCCTTCATGCCAAGGAGAGCGGCGTTCCCTATGGCATCGCGCTCGCGCTGGGCGCGCTGATGGTCTATCCCGAGACCGAGTGGGTGAAGGCGATCGATGCCGCGCGTCTCGCGCTGCTCTGACAACACCGTGTGAACGCGGCGTTAAGGCGATTTAGATACGCCTCATTAACCATGCTTTGACGAATAACTGCTCAACTCCCATCACGGCGGCGGAAACGTCGCGGCGTAATGTGGAAAGTGAAGCGTATGAATACCGCACGCATTGTGGTTCTGACCATCGCTGTGGGCGCTGGCGGCGTGGCCGCATATCTTGCGAGCGGGTCCGACGACCGGCCGGCTCAAGTTGCCGCACCCACGCCGCAGTTGCCGACGGTCGACGTTCTCGTCGCCAAGGGCGATATCGGTCTTGGCCAATCGCTCAAGCCGGAGGATCTGCAATGGCAGAGCTGGCCGGCAGCGACGGCCAGTTCCAGCTTCATCCGGCGCAACGAGCGGCCTGAGGGCCAGACCCAGATCACCGGCACGATCGCGCGGGCTCCGTTCATTGCAGGCGAGCCCATCCGCGAACAGAAGCTCGTGAAGGCCGACGGCTCCGGCTTCATGGCCGCGATCCTGCCGGCCGGCATGCGCGCCGTTTCGACGGAGATCTCACCGGAGACCGGCGCCGGCGGCTTCATTCTGCCCAACGACCGCGTCGACGTGATCCTGTCCAAGCGCGAGCGCAATTCGGATCAGCCCAACGCGGGCGACGTCGTCAGCTCCGACATCATTCTGGCCAACATCCGCGTGCTGGCGATCGATCAGGCTCCGAAGGAGAAGGATGGCCAGAACAGCGTCGTCGGCAAGACGGTCACCCTGGAACTGAAGCCGGAGCAGGCCGAGACGCTGGCGCGCGCCCGCCAGACAGGCACCCTGTCTCTGGCGCTTCGCAGCATCGCCGACGTCAACGTTGCCGAGAACCGCCCCGACGAGAGCAGCCGAAAGCGCGGCGACAGCGTTGCTGTCATCCGTTTCGGCATTCCCAGCACGATGACGCCGCAGAAGTGACCGAGAGGACGACCAAGATGATTTGCAGCGAAAATCAGCGGAAGTTGCGGACCCTGGTGGTCCGCGCGCTGTCGTTTTCGGCCGCCGCTGCGCTGACCCTCAATCCGGCGCTGGCGCCGGTGATCGCGGCGGACTACCGCCCGGCGGCTGCAACCGCCGCCGCCGAAGGCCAGATCAATGCACGCTTTCTGGCGCTCGGCATCGGCAAGTCGGTCGTCATCGATCTGCCGCGCGACATCAAGGACGTTCTCGTCGCCGATCCGAAGATCGCAAACGCCGTCGTGCGCTCCTCCCAGCGCGCCTACATCATCGGCGCGGCGATCGGCCAGACCAACATCGTGTTCTTCGACGCACAGGGCCAGCAGATCGCGGCCTACGACATCGCGGTCAAGCGCGATCTCAACGGCGCGCGCGCGGCGCTGAAGCAGTTGCTGCCGAACGCCGAGATCCAGATCGAAGGCCTCGGCGACAGCATCGTGCTGACGGGCTCGGCGGCGAGCCAGATCGAAGCCCAGCAGGCCGGTGAACTGGCCGCTCGGCTCGCCGGCGGCGCCGACAAGGTCGTCAACTCGATCAGTGTGCGCGGCCGCGACCAGGTCATGCTGAAGGTCACGGTCGCCGAGGTGCAGCGCTCGATCGTCAAGCAGCTCGGCATCGATCTGTCCGGTCAGCTCAACTACGGCACGGCCGTGGTCAAGTTCGCCAACTCCAATCCGTTCACTGCCTATGGCAGCAATCTCGTCTCCAACAATGCCGTCAGCGCGGCGTTGGGGGCGACGCCGACCGTGCAGGCCACGCTGCGCGCGATGGAGAACGCCGGCGTGATCCGCACCCTCGCCGAGCCGAACCTGACCGCGATTTCCGGCGAGTCGGCGACATTCATCGCGGGCGGCGAATTTCCGGTTCCGGCCGGATACTCCTGCGATCCCACGACCCATGTCTGTACGACGCAGATCAGCTTCAAGAAGTTCGGCATCTCGCTCAACTTCACCCCGGTCGTGCTGAGCGAAGGCCGAATCTCCCTGCGCGTGATGACCGAGGTCTCGGAGCTCTCCAACGAGAACGCGATCACCCTGTCGCAGGCCGTGAGCTCGTCCACCGTCAACTCGCTGACCGTGCCTTCGATCAAGACCCGCCGCGCCGAGACCACGCTGGAAATCCCCTCGGGCGGAGCCATGGCGATGGCCGGCCTGATCCAGCAGCAGACCAAGCTCGCGATCAGCGGCATGCCGGGCCTGATGCAACTGCCGGTCTTGGGCGCCCTGTTCCGCAGCCGCGACTACGTCAACAATCAGACCGAGCTGATGGTGCTGGTGACGCCCTTCGTCGTACGCGCCGTGGCGCAGAAGGATCTCTCGCGTCCCGACGACGGCTTTGCCGCGGCGTCCGATCCGCAGGCCGATCTGCTGGGGAGCATCAATCGCATCTACGGCGTGCCAGGCCGGACGGAGCCCGGGCGCAACTACCGCGGCACTTACGGCTTCATCACGGACTGAGCTGGGACAAGGACTTGCACCGATGACAACGAAATCCAGCCCCGCTCGACGCCGCCTGCCTCTTGCTGCCGCCCTGGCCGCAACGGCAGCCCTGCTCGGCGCCTGCAACTACAACCGAGACCCCGCCATCACGGCGAGCATTCCCGACGACTACCGGCTGCGTCACCCGATCGCGATCCAGGAAGCCCCGGACTCCCTGGTCGTTTTCGTCGGCCAGGGCCGCGGCGGCCTCACCGCCGAGCAGCGCGCCGACGTGATGGGACTGGCGCAGTCCTGGAGGCGCCAGGGAACGGGCGCAATCAGCGCCGACGTGCCGAGCGGCACCCCGAACGCGCGGGCAGCCGCCGATTCGATGCGGGAGATCCAGTCCCTGTTCGCAGCTGCGGGCGTCCCGCCGCACGGCCTCACCATCCGCAACTACCAGCCGAAAGACCCGCGCCAGATGGCCGCGATCCGGCTGAGCTATCCGAAAATTTCGGCCACCGCAGGCCCCTGCGGCATCTGGCCGGACGATCTCGGGCCCACGATCAAGAACAAGAACTGGTTCGACAACAAGCCGGATTGGAACTTCGGCTGCTCGTATCAGCGCAACATGGCCGCGATGGTCGATAACCCCTCCGATCTCGTCCAGCCGCGGTCCGAAACGCCGTCCTATACCACCCGGCGCACCGCGTTATTCGACAAATACCGCAAGGGACAATCAACCGGAATCACGTATCCCGAGGCCGACAAGGCCAAACTCAGCGACACAGGCAAATGATCAGCTACGCCCGACAGACCCAAGAGGAGCAGCCTGACGTCGTGCCGCCGCCGGCCGACGATCACATCGCGCCGGCGCCGCGTGTCTCGGTGCAGGCGTTCTGCGAAACCGTGGAAACCGCCGCCACCGTGCAGGCCGCCGGTGAAGACCGGCGCCTCGGCAAGGCGCATCTGAAGATCCAGATGGGCGGCATGGCAGCGGCGATCGAGGCCTACCGGACGGCGCCGACGCCCAACGTGATCGTGCTCGAAACCGATTCCCGCACCGACATCCTGGCGGGCCTCGACCATCTCGCGACCGTCTGCGATCCAGGCACCCGCGTCGTCGTGATCGGCCGCGTCAACGACGTCACGCTGTATCGCGAACTCGTCCGGCGCGGCGTCAGCGACTATGTGCTGTCTCCGGTCACGCCGATCGACGTCGTCCGCTCGATCTGCAACCTGTTCTCGGCTCCGGAGGCCAAGGCCGTCGGACGCATCATCGCCGTCGTCGGGGCCAAGGGTGGCGTCGGCGCATCGACCCTCTCCCACAACATCGCCTGGGCGATCGCCCGCGACCTGTCGATGGACTCCGTCGTGGCGGACCTCGATCTCGCCTTCGGCACCGCCGGTCTCGACTACAATCAGGATCCGGCGCAGGGCATCGCGGACGCCGTGTTCTCGCCGGACCGGATCGACATCGCCTTCATGGACCGGCTGCTGTCGAAATGCACCGATCATCTGAGTCTGCTGGCGGCACCGGCAACGCTCGATCGGGTCTACGATTTCGGCGCGGAAGCATTCGATTCCGTCTTCGACACGCTGCGGGCCTCGATGCCCTGCATCGTGCTCGATGTCCCGCATCAGTGGTCGGGCTGGACCAAGCGGGCGCTGATCAGCGCGGACGACATCCTGATCGTCGCCGCGCCGGATCTCGCCTCGTTGCGCAACACCAAGAACATGTTCGATCTCCTCAAGGCCGCACGGCCGAACGACCGCATGCCGCTCTATTGCCTGAACCAGGTCGGCGTTCCCAAGCGGCCGGAGATCAATGCGAGCGAATTCGCCAAGGCAATCGAAAGCCCGCCCATCGTAACGATTCCGTTCGAGCCGCAGATCTTCGGCGCGGCAGCCAATAACGGCCAGATGATCGCGGAGATGTCTCCCAATCATCGGACGACCGAGATGTTTCTCCAGATCGCCCAGCGGCTCACCGGCCGCAGCGAGACCAAGAAGCCGAAAGGTTCCTTCCTGTCGCCTCTGCTGGACAAGCTGAAGGCGAAGTAAGCCTGCGTGGAGTTCTAAGTCGTGTTTGGTAAGCGTAGTGGATTGGACAACGATACCAGGGCTCTCAGGCCGGCCGCGCCAGCGCCCGAGCCGGCGCCGGCTGCGCCGCGCGCGGCTTCTCCGGCCGTGTCGTCGCCTCCTCTGGCGCCGACCCGACAGGCTCCGCCGCCCCCGCCTCCCGTGGTGGAGGCCCGGCGCTCGGACAACTACTACCAGGTCAAGGCGACGATCTTCGGCGCGCTGATCGAAGCAATCGATCTGGCTCAGCTCGCCAAGCTCGACGGCGAGTCCGCGCGTGAGGAAATCCGCGACATCGTCAACGAGATCATCGCGATCAAGAACATCGTGATGTCGATCGCCGAGCAGGAAGAGCTGCTCGACGACATCTGCAACGACGTGCTCGGCTATGGTCCGCTCGAGCCGCTGCTGTCGCGCGACGACATCGCCGACATCATGGTCAACGGCGCCGGCACGGTCTTCATCGAAGTCAACGGCAAGATCCAGCGCACCGGCATCCGGTTCCGTGACAACCAGCAGCTCTTGAACATCTGCCAGCGCATCGTCAGCCAGGTCGGCCGCCGCGTCGACGAATCCTCGCCGATCTGCGACGCCCGCCTCGCCGACGGCTCGCGCGTCAACGCCATCGTTCCACCGCTCGCGATCGATGGCCCCGCGCTCACCATTCGTAAGTTCAAGAAGGACAAGCTGACGCTCGATCAGCTGGTCAAGTTCGGCGCGATCTCGCCGGAAGGCGCGGAGATCCTGCAGATCATCGGGCGCGTCCGCTGCAACGTGCTGATCTCCGGCGGTACCGGTTCGGGCAAGACGACGCTGTTGAACTGTCTGACCAACTACATCGATCACGACGAACGCGTCATCACCTGCGAGGACGCCGCCGAGCTCCAGCTGCAGCAGCCGCATGTGGTGCGCCTGGAAACCCGGCCGCCCAACATCGAGGGCGAAGGCCAGGTCACGATGCGCGAGCTGGTGAGAAACTGCCTGCGTATGCGGCCCGAACGCATCATCGTCGGCGAGGTCCGCGGACCCGAAGCATTCGACCTGCTGCAGGCCATGAACACCGGCCATGACGGTTCGATGGGCACCTTGCACGCCAACAATCCGCGCGAAGGTCTGTCACGCTGCGAATCCATGATCACTATGGGCGGCTTCTCGCTGCCCTCGCGCACCATTCGCGAGATGATCTGCGCCTCGATCGACGTCATCGTCCAGGCGGCGCGCCTGCGCGACGGCTCGCGCCGCATCACGCACATCACCGAGGTGATGGGCATGGAAGGCGACACGATCATCACCCAGGACATCTTCCTCTACGACATGATCGGCGAGGATGCGAACGGCAAGATCATCGGCCGCCACCGTTCCACCGGCATCGGCCGGCCGCGCTTCTGGGAGCGTGCGCGCTATTACGGCGAAGAAAAGCGGCTTGCGGCTGCGCTCGACGCCGCCGAAGTCGCGAGCAAGGACTGAGGAGCAGCCCATGAAGTTTCAAGCTCTGGCCCTCGCCTTCCTCGCCGCGACCGCCATCGGCGGCATCGCGTGGGTGTTCCTCTATCCGCTGCTGTCGGGCGAGCGGAAGGCCGAGCAGCGGCGCAGCACCGTGGCCAAGTCGGAGCCGGTGGTCCGCCAGGCGGAACGCAGCCAGCGGTCGCGCCGTGAACAGGTCGAGTCCTCGCTCAAGGATATCGAGGCCAAGGCGCAGAAGCAGAGCAAGGTGCCGCTCAACCTGCGGATCTCGCAGGCCGGGCTCGACTGGACCGTGCAGAAGTTCTGGATCATCTCCGGCGTCCTCGGCTTCGCGGTTTGCGCAGTCGCCTTCTTCGCCGGTGGCGGCCCGATCGGCGCGCTCGGCCTCGGCTTCGCGGCAGGTCTCGGCCTGCCGCGCTGGATCCTCGGCTTCCTGAAGAAGCGGCGCGAGAAGGCGTTCTTGAAGGCGCTGCCCGACGCGGTCGACGTGATCGTGCGTGGCATCAAGGCGGGCCTGCCGCTGTTCGAATCCATCAAGGTGGTCGCAGCCGACGCGCCCGAACCGCTGCGCGGAGAGTTCCTGGCGATCATCGAGACGCAGGCGATCGGCATGCCGCTCGGCGAGGCCTGCGCGCGGCTGTATGAGCGGATGCCACTGCCGGAGGCCAACTTCTTCGGCATCGTCATCGCGATCCAGCAGAAATCCGGCGGTAACCTCTCCGAGGCGCTCGGCAACCTCTCCAAGGTGCTGCGTGACCGCAAGAAGATGAGCGAGAAGATCCAGGCGATGTCGATGGAAGCCAAGGCCTCCGCCGGCATCATCGGATCCCTGCCGCCGATCGTGATGCTGCTGGTCTATCTGAGCACGCCCGAATACATCTCGCTGCTCTGGACCCATCCGACCGGCCAGCTGATGCTGGTCGGCTGCGTGATCTGGATGTCGATGGGCATCATGGTCATGAAGAAGATGATCAACTTCGATTTCTGAGGTGGACCGTGGTCGACATTCTGGTCTCCAAGCTGCACGATCCGCATTTCATGACGATGTTCTTCGCCGCCATCGCGGCGACGGCCACCGTGTACACGCTGATCATGCCGCTGTTCGCGGGCGAGAACCTGAACAAGCGCATGAAGGCGGTCGCCAGCGAGCGCGAACGGATCAAGCAGCGCGAGCGCGAACGGCTGAACGCCGGCGAGAAGGTCTCGCTGCGGCAGACGCCGAAGCAGCTGATCTCCAGAGTGGTGGAAGATTTCAATCTCACCAAGTGGCTGGCGCAGGAGGCTGCGCGCAACAAGCTCATCATGGCGGGCTATCGCGGCCAGGCGCCTTATATCACCTTCCTGTTTGCGCGCCTGGTGACCCCGCTCGTGCTGTTCGTCGGCTCCGTGCTGTACGTCTTCGTGATCGCCAATCTGCAGAAGTCGATGCCGGTCAAGATCGGCATCTGCGTCGGCATGGCCTATCTCGGCCTGCAGGCTCCTATGCTGTTCCTCAGCAATGCGATCTCCAAGCGGCAGCTCTCGATCAAGCGCGCGTTTCCCGACGCGCTGGACCTGCTGCTGATCTGCATCGAGTCCGGCATGTCGATCGAAGCGGCGTTCCGCAGGGTGGCGATCGAAATCACCAGCCAGTCGGTCGCGCTGTCCGAGGAGTTCACGCTGACGACGGCGGAACTCTCCTATTTGCAGGACCGCAAGGTCGCTTATGAGAACCTCGCCCGCCGCACCGGCCTGGAAGGCGTGAAATCGGTCTGCCTCGCGCTCATGCAGTCCGAGCGATACGGCACGCCGCTCGGCCAGTCGCTGCGCGTGATGGCGCAGGAAAATCGCGACATGCGCATGAACGAGGCCGAGAAGAAGGCCGCCGCGCTGCCGCCGAAGCTGACGGTGCCGATGATCCTGTTCTTCCTGCCGGTGCTGTTCGTGGTCATTCTCGGACCGACCGGCATCAAGGTCGCCGCCATGCAATAGAAGGCCGGAGATTTCGCTTGCAGACGGCGCTGCCACCTGAAAGCTAGGCGGAGCACGATGAGGTCTCCGCCTGATGTCCGACCATTTCCGCCGCGCCGATGGCGCCCGCGTCCTCGCCGACCTGAACACGCTGCGTGCGTTCGGCGCCTACAAGACCGGCGTGCACCGCCCGACCTTCTCCGCGGCCCACCGGCAGTCATTGACTTGGCTCGCCGAGCGCCTGCCGGACGCGCAACTTTCGCCTGATATCGACGGCATCGGCAACGTGCTGGGCGTCAGCGCCAAGCCGGGGCGCAAGCTGCTCGCTGGATCGCACCTGGAGAGCCAGAACCATGCCGGCTGGCTCGACGGCCCGCTCGGCGTCATCTACGCGCTGGAGGCGGCGCGCGTACTCAATCCCGATCCGTCGATCGACGGCGCGGTGGAAGTGGCCTCCTGGTGCGACGAGGAAGGCCATTTCGGCAGCATGCTCGGCAGCCGTTCCTATGTCGGCGACGTCAGCGAAGCCGAGATCGACGCCGCGCGCGACCGCAGCGGCCCGCGCACGATGCGCGAGGCGCTGGCCGAGATGGGCCTCGCCGGGCGAACGCGGCTGCACGCCGAGCGCGGCCGTCACATCGGCTACCTCGAAGCCCATATCGAACAGGGCGACACGCTGGAGACGGGCGAGCTCAAGGTCGGCGTCGTCACCTCGATCGTCGGCATCTGGCAGTATCGCATCACCTTCAGCGGGGAGCAGAACCACGCCGGCGCGACGCGGATGGCGGTGCGCAAGGATGCCGGGCTTGCTCTCGCCCAATTCTGCGTCGCGATCGATGCGCGCTTTCCGGCCGCCTGCGGTCCGCGCACGGTGTGGACCACGGGCCGCATCACGCTCGATCCGGGTGCGCCGAGCATCATCCCCGGTCAGGCCGAGATGCTGTTCCAGGTCCGCGACGACAATCCGGCCGTGGTCGATCGCCTCGAACAGCTGCTACGGAGCATGGCGGCAGAAGCCACTGCGGCGGGTCCGTGCCAGGTCGAGGTGGAGCGCATCCGCACCGGCGCGCCTGCGATGATGGATGGCGCATTCCAGGATGCGATCGAGGCTGCGAGCGCCGCGCTCGCCGGCGGCAAGTCGCTGCGGATGCCGAGCGGCGCCGGGCACGACGCCCAAGTGCTGGCGACCATCATGCCGGCGGGGATGCTGTTCGTGCCGTCGATCGGCGGCATCAGCCATCATTGGACCGAGAACACCGCGGACGCCGACATCGTCACCGGCGCCGATGTGTTCGTCGACACCTGCCGGCGGCTGCTCACGGGCGCGCCGTAGTCCGGTTCACTCGTCGGGCTGGTTGAGCGCCGCCATCGGCGTCGCACGCCGCGCCTTGCCTTTGCCCTGGCCCTGGCTCTGTCCCTGGATCATCTGCTTCAGATAGGCGACGTTGGCGGCGGCTTCGTCCGGCGGCAGATCGGCACGCGCGATCTGCTCGGCTTCGCTGAAGCGCCCCAGCAATCCGACTACCAGCGCGAGGTTCTGACGCACGCGCGCATCCGCCCGCTGCGAGCCGTAGGCCTGGCGCAGCACCTCCTCCGCCTTCGGCAATTCCTTGGACAGCATGTAGGACAGGCCGAGATTGGACAGCACCGACGGCTCGCCCGGCATGATCTTCAGCGCGCTCTCGTAGTAGCGCCGCGCCTCGTCGTGGCGGGCCATCTGGTCGAGCACCGTGCCCTGCACCGACAGCAGCTTCCAGTCGGGATTGTCGGGCGAATGCGCCCGCGACAGCACGTCGAAAGCCAGCTTGAAATTGCCGTTGTCGGCGAGTGCCCGTCCGTACGCCGCGAGCACGGCCTTGTTGCCGGGATTGGCGAGCGTCGCCTGTTCGAGCACGGCGACCGCCTGCTCGCGCTGGCCGTTGACGCGCAGCGCCTGGCCGTAGGCGACCGCATTGGCCGCATCCTTCGGGTTGGCGCGGTAGCGCTCGCCATAGACCTCGGCCGCCCGCTGCGGCGTCGCCGGTGCCGGCTCGGCGCGGCCGCCGATGGACCCGGTGACGTCGGACACGGTCTGGCAACCGCCGAGGCCGGCAGCGACGAGAGCTGCGACCGCCGCTGAGGCGAGGAGCCGGATGATGGGAGGCTGCTGACGCATGTCACTGGACTCGAGGGACGAGCGAATTGGATGCGCCAGCAATAAACTGTTAACGCTAACAGCCGGTTAATGGCGCGATGCGGGCGCGCATGCCCGATCTGCGGCGGCTTGCGGGCGATGCCGCCGGCGTGATTGCAGCCGGGGTCAAACTCTGCGAAGTCTGCTGCAGAGCGCGTCCCTTAAGGAACCATTAGGCATGCCGTCGATCTTCGAGACCGCCTCCGCATCGTCCGCCATCCCGATCACCTTCGTGACGAAGGCGAGCTGGCCGGCGATCAAGGAAGGCCTTTCCACCGAGGCGCGCAACTTCGCCGAAGCCAATGTCTACGGCGCCAAGCCGGGCAGCTGCCTGATCCTTCCCGCTGCCGACGGCCGCATCGCGCAGGTGCTGTTCGGCATCGAGGACGACGACGCCAAGCACCGCGATCTATTCAGGCCGGGCGCCCTGCCCGGCCTGCTGCCGGCGGGCACCTATCGCTTCGCCAATGCGCCGCACGATATCAGGCTCGGCGCGCTCGCCTTTGCGCTTGGCAGCTACCGCTTCGGCCGCTACCGCAAGTCCGACTCGTCGGACGTCCGGCTGGTGCCGCCCGACGGCGTCGATGCCGCGGAGCTGAACCGCCTCGCCGAGGCGGCAGCGCTGGCGCGCGATCTCGTCAACACGCCATCGAACGACATGGGGCCGGAGGAGCTCGAAGCCGCAGCCAAGCAGGTCGCCGACCGCTTCGGCGCCCGCTGCACCAGCATCGTCGGCGACGATCTGCTGCAGCAGAATTTCCCGCTCGTTCACGCCGTCGGCCGCGCCTCGACCCGCGCACCGCGGCTGATCGAGCTGGTGTGGGGCGATGCGTCGCATCCCAAGGTGACCCTGGTCGGCAAGGGCGTGTGCTTCGACACCGGCGGGCTCGACTTGAAGCCGTCGAGCAGCATGCTGCTGATGAAGAAGGACATGGGCGGCGCCGCCAACGTGCTGGCGCTGGCGCAGATGGTGATGGATGCCAAGTTGAAGCTGCATCTGCGCGTGCTGATTCCAGCGGTGGAGAACGCGGTCGCCGGCAACGCCTTCCGTCCGATGGATGTCTTTCCCTCGCGCAAGGGCCTCACGGTCGAGATCGGCAACACCGACGCCGAGGGCCGGCTGGTGCTGGCCGATGCGCTGGCGCTCGCCGACGAGGACAAGCCCGATCTGCTGATCGACATGGGCACGCTGACCGGCGCCGCCCGCGTCGCGCTCGGCCCGGACCTGCCACCGTTCTACACCCAGGACGAGGCGCTCGCCGCCGACGTCGCGCGCTGCGCGGCCGCAGAGAACGATCCGTTGTGGCGCATGCCGCTGTGGGCGCCCTACGATTCATGGCTCGACTCGAAGGTGGCGACCATCAACAACGCGCCCTCGGGCGGCTTCGCCGGCTCGATCACCTGCGCGCTGTTCCTGCAGCGCTTCGTCGAGCATGCCGGGAGCTGGCTGCATCTCGACATCTTCGCCTGGACGCCGTCGTCCAAGCCCGGCCGTCCCGAAGGCGGCGAGTGCCAGGCTGCACGCGCGCTCTACAAGCTCTTGAGCGAGCGCTATGGCTGATCCACGCCTCACGCCGGCGCGCGGCGACATCGCAGCCAAGCATCTCGAGGGACAGGTGACTGCTGAGCGTTTCGTCGAGGGCGAGGCGCTGATCGTCGCCGATCCGATCGCGCCACTGCGTCAACAGCCGTTCTCGGGCGCCGAGCTGGCGACGCAGGTGCTGAAAGGCGAGCGCGTCACGGTCTACGACCGCAACGGCGAGGGCTGGGCCTGGGGCCAGCTCGCGGCGGACGGCTATGTCGGCTGGCTGCCGGAGGCCGCGCTCGCCGCACCTGCCGCAGCACCGACGCACAAGATCGCGGCGTTGCGCACCTTTGCGTTTCCGGGGCCGTCGATCAAGCTGCCGCCGCTCGAGACGCTGCTCATGGGATCGAGCATCGCGGTGAACCGTGAGGACGCCAGCTTCGTCGTGACGGCGGAGGGTCAGTTCATTCCGAAGCAGCACGTCGCTCTGCTCGATCATGTCGAGCCAGACTACGTCGCTGTCGCCGAGCGCTTCCTCGGCACCCCCTATCTGTGGGGCGGCAAGAGCAGTCTCGGCATCGACTGCTCGGGTCTGGTGCAGGTGTCGTTGAATGCAGCGGGCGTGCCGTGCCCGCGTGACAGCGACATGCAATTGGCGGCGCTGGGACGCGTGCTCGACGGTGGCGAGCCGCCCAGCCGAGGCGATCTGATATTCTGGAAGGGCCACGTCGCCATCGCCAGAGATGCCGACACGCTCGTGCATGCCAACGCGTTCCATATGGCGACGGCGATCGAGTCGATCCCCGAAGCGATCGCGCGGATCGAGGCTAGCGGCAGCAAGGTGCTCGCGATCAAAAGGCTTGATTGAGTTTGCCTCATCGCGCTGACGTCCTCCCGATGAGTCGAGAGACACGCACTCTCTCCTCGTCTTTGCGAGCGCAGCGAAGCAATCCAGAGTCACGCGTGACGCCCTGGATTGCTTCGCTGCGCTCGCAATGACGTGGAGAGAGCAGAGCAAGGGTCCGATTCACCTATCAAACAGCATGGGGACGAGCGTCCGCATTCCCGCGGCACCAACGGCCCGAGCTATGCGGCATCATCGCCCTCGAAGATAGAGAGGGCGCAGGGAAGGCCGGGCGCCGATCGCACCCATGGTTGCGTGCAAGAAGCACGCGGTAGTCACCACAGGTACGAGCCGAACATCCGGCCTCCCCTGCGCGATGGCTTTACGTCTTATACGTGCTCTCCCCAGGGACCGGCTTTCTTGCCCCTGTCAGCCGCGAAGCCATCGGCTCTCGCGACCTTGACGCCAGCATCGGGGCGCCAGGACCACACGACTTCGCCGTCCGCATGATGTCGTCCGTCCGTGCGCAAATGCACACTGCAACACCATCGCGGCCATCGCATCCCGCACCCGACGTCCGTGACGACGCGTACGCCCCTCTCGTGAGGCGGGACGGCGCAATGAATGGCGCTGATTTGCCCGACGGTGCAAGCTTATTCTTTTTTACAGAATCTATTAACTGATTTTCCGAACACCGGCCCGTCGGGCAACTCACCCCGCCGATGGCGGCCAAGGACCGCGCGCCGATGCTCGCTGTCACGCGGCCGTGGCCTCGCCGTCGTGGCGATCATCGGTCGTGCGGCCAAGGCCAGATCGCGGGCTCTCCAGCGGATCGGCAGCGTTGCCGCGGCCGAGTGCGACGCCGCCGACCACGCCAATGCCGATCACATAGATCCATCCCTCGTTGACGTCGAACAGATTGGCGCTGAGCAGCGAGCCGACGAATGTCTGGACGACGATCGCCAATCCGACCCAGGCGATCCAGTCCCGGCCGCGAACCAGCCTGATGTGGCTGATCCACATCGCGTAGAGCAGGACGAGACCGGCCAGCCCCCATTGCAGGACGACGGACAGGCTCTGGTTCTGCGGATCACGGGCGGTCCCCGGCATCTCCCGCGGACCGGGTGCATCGACCGCGGACTGCGGGCGGATCGCCCCGGTGCCATGGCCGAACAGCGGGGCCTCAGCGATCGACGCGATCGAGCGCCGCCAATCGGCCTGGCGCTCGGCTGGTCCGCCACCGTTCAGTGCTGAGATGTGACGGTGCACGACGATGTCCACCAGCGGCCCGCTCAACAACGGTGCTGCCGCCCAGGCCACCCCGCCGGTGACGGCCACCGATGCCAGCAGCACGATTGCGAGCCGCCGGCTGAAATGGCGGATGGCCAGCGCGAGCAGAAGGATCGTCGTGGCGATACATGTCGTTCGCGCCGGACCCACGACCAGATCATGGGCGAAGAACAACAGGCTCGCGCCAGCCAGACCGATCGCCATCCGGACCTGCCCGCGCTGGTAGACGGCGGCGGCAGGGGCCGCCAGGGCCAGCGCACACAGCGTGAATTGCTGACGCTGGCCGAAGTCCCGACCGATCGGCAGGCCGGCCGGCACCAGCGACGGATCGGCCAACGCGATCCATGACAGCATCATCAGAGCCATCGAGGAGACGAGAAAGCCGATGAACACCCAGACGGCGCGCTCCGAGCGCCTGAAATGATAGAAAAGGAACGGAAGCAGCAGCAGCTTCGACACGGGATTGATGGCCTGCAATCCCGCTTCCCAGGGGCCTTCGGACCAGAGCACGCCGATATCCGCCATCGCGAACAGCGCCAGCGGCAGTGCGCAGGCGGGAAGCGTCAGGCTTCTGATGAGCTCGTCCCAGTCGATCGTCGGAATCACCGCGATCGACCAGCACACCATGAGCGCCGCCGTTGCCGTCAACGACCACGGCAAGGTCACCGCGGCCAGCGTCACCAGGAGGTCTACGACAAGGGCATAGGCCGGAGCCTCCGCCCATGACGGCGGCGCCCAGCCGGTCGTTCCCAGGTTCGCCGGCGAGTTCGAAGCGCCGCCCTCGACGTTCATGAGATACGCCTCCTGGAGCATATCGAACTCCCCGTTCAGACAAGACCGCCGGGTGCCACCGCAACGCGCCCTGGCATTGCGGCATCTGCACCCGCCGTGGGTTGAACGTTATCTTCCAATACGTGGGAATTTTTCACACGTCAAATGAATGTGTGGGATTGTGTCCCACAATTGCGCGGGCTAAAAATTGGTCATGGATCCGAAATCCCGGACGCCGTCGCAGCTCAGCGCGACACAGCTGCAGGCGCCGCTGGCGCGGCTGCTGCGTCCGCTCGTGCGGCTGTGCATCCGCAGCGGGATGACGTTTCCGGCGCTGGCGCAGCTGTTGCGCGAGCTGTTCGTCAACGTCGCCGAGCACGACTTCGCGCTCGACGACAAGCCGCAGACCGACAGCCGCGTCAGCCTGCTCACGGGCATTCATCGCAAGGAGGTGGCGCGGCTGCGCGGGGCCGGCGCCCCGGTCAACGTCGTGCCTGCGACGCTGTCGCGCACCAGCGCCATCATCGCGCATTGGCTGGCCGCACCGGAGTTCACCGATGCCAAGGGCGATCCGCGGCCGCTGCCGCGCACCGCCGACGACGGCGCGCCGTCGTTCGAGGCGCTGGTCGGTGCGATCACCAAGGACGTGCGGCCGCGCGCGGTGCTCGACGAATGGCTCGACCGCCAGCTCGTCACCATCGATGCCGACGACAACATCGTTCTCGCGGATACCGGCTTCGTGCCCCGCGGCGACGACGACCGCAAATGGTACTATCTCGGCCGCAACCTGCATGATCACATCGCCGCCGCGGCCGACAACGTCTCCGAAGCCACGCCGCGCTTCATGGAGCGCGCGGTGCATTATGACGGGCTGTCGCCGAAGCTGGCGCGACGCCTCGAAGCACGCTCGCGGGAGCTTGCGATGGAGGCGCTGAAGACCGCCAACCGCGAAGCCAACCGCGCGCTCGCCAAGGACAAGGGCGGCGACGCCCGCTGGAATTTCGGCGTCTACATCTATTTAGAAGAGCCGAAGGACGCGCGCGAGGAAGGCGGCGACTCGTGACCAAGCGGCCGGTTCTCTCGCGCAGGGCGCTGCTCGCCGGACTCTGGCTCGCCGGATCCTCCGCGCTTGCGTGGGGACAGACACGCAAGGGCAATGATCAGGGGCTTGGCGGCACCGGCCTTACGGGCGGCCAGGACCAGGGCATGGGCGGCACCGGCATCGTCGGCGTGATCCAGCGCTTCGGCAGCATCTTCGTCAACGGCGAGCGTGTCAGCTACGCGCCGAACGTGCCGGTGCGGATCGACGGCGAGGCCGCCTCGGTGAAGGCGCTCAGAATCGGCCAGCTCGCCCGCGTGCTGGCGCAGCGCGACGCCCAGGGCGTGCTGACCACCGCGCGCATCGATGTCGTGAGCGAGGTCACCGGACCGATCGAGGCGATCAGGCCGGGCGAGCTGACCGTGCTCGGGCAGACCGTCGTCTCGCCGGGCCAGGAGAGCTGGCGGAAGGTCGGCGCGCAAGTTGCCGTTTTCGGCCTGCGGCGCAGCGACGGCGTGATCGTCGCGAGCCTGGTCGATCTGCGGAGCACCAGCGCGAACCGGATCAGCGGGCTTCTCGTGCGTGATCGCGCTGGGCTCTCGATCGGCGGGCTCAAGCTCGCCGGCGCCGATCCGACCCTGGTCGGCCGGCGCGTGCAGGCCGAAGGCCGTGTGGCGCAGGGCGTGATGCAGGTCGCGCATGTCAGGCCCGACGACCTGAAGGAATTCGCGCGCGCCAGCCGCCTCCTGGTGGAAGGCTATGTCCAGCGCGTCGGCAGCGATCTGCAGTTCGGCTCAGGCTATGTCGCCCGCGACAATTCACGCTTCCAGCCCTCCGGCGAGACCCGCGTCGTGGTCGATGCGGTGCCCGACGGCGCCGGCGGATTGCGCGTCGAGGCCGTGCAGGCGGTCAGCCGCTTCCCAGGCGAGTCGGTCCGCGGCCCGCAGGCGCCGCCGCGCAGCCAGGGGCCGGGTGGCGCGAGCGGACCGGGTGGGCCGGGCGGCCAGGGTGGCGGCAATCATCCGGGTGGGCCGAACGGCATGGGAGCGCCAAGCAATCCAGGTGCCCCCGGCCACCAAGGCCTGCCGGGCTTCGGCCGCGACGGCGGCATGAATTCACCCGGCGGTATGAACCCGTCCGGCGGCTTCGGTGCGGGCGGACCGCCAGGCGGACCACCCGGCTTCGGCGGCTCACCGGGCGGGCCGCCCGGTGGCGGCGCCTTCGGCGGCCAGGGCGGTTTCGGGGGCGGAGGCGGCGGTGGGGGCCGCCGCTGAGGACGTCGTCAAGCCATCCCCCGATACTTGCCACAGCAGAGGTGAGCAATCTTCGCTCGGCGCGCATTTGAGCACGGAGCTCACGGCGAACTCGGTGCCAGCCTCTCCCCTCTTTTGCCCGCGACCTTGACGCCAACGTCGGGGCGCCAAGCCATCGGATTCCACACCCAATGTCCGAGACGACGCGCACGTCCCTCTCGTGGGCCAGGACGGAGCGGAGCACGCACGAGTTCCGAAAATATGAAAAAGAATATCCCGCGAGAGGGCTGGACAGCCGTTGCAGAAGCTGCCGGTCGGGCAAGTCATTTCGCACGCCACGGGGGTCGAACGATGAGGTCCTCGCGGCCCTCATGCGCGCTGAGCTACGTTAACGGAATCAAGACGCGTTCGTGTCCTGCGCAAATCGCTCGACGAGGTCGGACCAAAACGGAATGTGTTTGACTTGCGCAGGCCAGGGTTTGCTGCTCCAGCCCGTGAACTCTCGTTCAAAATAGTCGTTCAGATTGGCGCCATAGTAAATCGCGTCGACACCGTAGATCGAAAAGACAGGGTTGCCCGACTCGTGCGGCTGCTCGGGCAGATAGCGATGAGCAATCAGCGGGATGAGTTTAGGCGCCCGGGACACGATGTCCGGAAGTGCATCTGCCCGGGCACGTGCGGTCGAAGGGAGCCTCCCCCACTCCGACCACCACAGTTGCCCGGTCTCGACAGCGTGATGAAGACTTTCGAACGGCCATTCGAGCGCTCGTCTTATCGCGCGCTCGTCGGTCCAGTCGTGGCCGTCCACCGGCCGCCTCCGCGTCAGGAGCGCGATCAGATCGGGAGGAAAGACCAACCCAAATCGGCGTTGCGCCCTGTCGAGCTCGGATCGCGTATAGCCCTTGGTCCAACGAACCGTGTCCCTGCCGGACATTGCCATCGCTTCCGTTTGTTAGGGCTCGATCCGCCCGCATCGGCGACCTAGCTTTGATAGATCATCAAAACCCTTGCAGCGATCCGATGATCGGCTTCAGGACGCCCCGCGAGTGACATTCTGTCCGTGACGACACCGGTGAGATAGCTCGCGATCGACTCAGCACCGGCACCGTCTTCGAGCATGTTGAAGACCTGGAGAGCGTAGCGATCATATTCGTTTTCGGCGCCCTCGCAGCCGGAAACGCCAATCGGGTCCCAATCGGACAGCAGAAGAGCTCTTATAAGATCCAACTTGGACGGCATTGTCTCGCGGTTGCTCCGGTGCCGATGTATGCGATCTATTATGGCGCCGCCGTCCCATTCCCCGCCGTCTCATTCCTGAACGCTGCCGCAAACAGCGCGCGGGTGTAGTCGGTCTTCGGCGCCTTGAACAGCTGCGCGGCGGCGCCCTCCTCCACCACCTTGCCGTGACGCATCACGATCAGGTGGCTGGCGAGCGAGGCGACGACGCGCAGATCGTGCGAGATGAACATGTAGGTGAGGTCGAGCTTGCGCTGCAGATCGCGCAGCAAGGCGACCATCTGCGCCTGGAACAGCATGTCGAGCGCCGAGGTCGGCTCGTCCAGCACGACGAAGCTCGGCTCGAGCACGACGGCACGCGCAACCGAGATGCGCTGGCGCTGGCCGCCGGAGAATTCGTGCGGATAGCGGAAGCGCGTCGCCGGATCGAGCCCGACCTCGGTGAGCGCCTTGACGACCTTCGCCTCGGCCTCCTCCTCCGACAGGCCGGGCTGATGCACGCTCAAGCCTTCGGCGATGATGTCGCCGACCGACATGCGCGGGCTGAGCGAGCCGAACGGGTCCTGAAACACGATCTGCATGTCACGGCGGAACGGGCGGACCTGCTTGAAGCTCAGCCCCTGGATCTCGCTGCCGAGAAACACGATCGGACCGTCGGAGGAGATCAGCCGCAGCAGCGCCAGCCCGAGCGTGGTCTTGCCGGAGCCGGACTCGCCGACCACGCCGAGCGTCTCGCCCTTGCGCACGGCAATGCTGACGCCATCGACCGCCTTGATGTGGCCCACCGTGGAGCGGAACAGGCCGCGCTTGATCGGAAACCAGACCTTGAGATCCTGCGCCTGCATCACCACCGGCTGATCGGGCCGCGGCGGCGCCGGGTCCGGCTTCGGCTCGGCCGCGAGCAGCGCCTTGGTGTAGGGATGCGAGGGCGCGGTGAACACCTGCTCGACCGGCCCCTGCTCGACGATCTTGCCGCCATTCATGACGCAGACACGATCGGCGATGCGGCGGACGATGCCGAGATCATGGGTGATGAACAGCAGGCTCATGCCGAGCCGCGCGCGGATATCGGCGAGCAGCGCCAGGATCTGCGCCTGCACGGTGACGTCGAGCGCGGTAGTCGGCTCGTCGGCGATCAGGAGGTCCGGCTCGTTGGCGAGCGCCATCGCGATCATCACGCGCTGGCGCTGGCCGCCGGAGAGCTGATGTGGATAGCTGCCGAGCCGCGTCTCCGGCTCGGGGATGCCGACCTGGGTGAGCAGTTCCAGCACGCGCGTCCGTGCGGCGCTGTTGGAGATCGGCTGATGCAGCTGCAGGATCTCGCTGATCTGCCGCTCGATCGTGTGCAGCGGATTGAGCGAGGTCATCGGCTCCTGGAAGATGATCGAGATGTCGCTGCCGCGGAGCTCGCGCATCTCGCCTTCCGACAAGGGCAGCAGATCGCGGCCCTTGAAGCGGATGCTGCCCGACGGGTGCGAGGCGACCGGATACGGCAGGAGCTTCAGCACCGACAGCGCGCTGACCGATTTGCCCGAGCCGGATTCACCGACCAAGGCGATGCATTCGCCGCGCTTGATGTCGAACGAGACGCGGTCGACGGCGGTCGACACGCGGCCTCCCTGGTGGAAGGCCACCGAGAGATCCCTGACCGAGAGCAGCGGCTGGCTGATCGCATCCATGTCGATTACCTGAAGGTCTTGCGCGGATCGAACGCGTCACGCACCGCTTCGCCGATGAAGATCAGCAGCGAGAGCATGATCGCGACCGAGAAGAAGCCGGTAAGGCCGAGCCACGGCGCCTGCACGTTCGACTTGGCCTGCGACAGCATCTCGCCGAGCGAAGGCGAGCCCGGCGGCAGGCCGAAGCCGAGGAAATCGAGCGCGGTGAGCGTCATCACCGAGCTCGACACGATGAAGGGCAGGAACGTCATGGTCGCGACCATCGCGTTCGGCAGCAGATGGCGGACCATGATCACCGCATTGGAAACGCCGAGCGCGCGTGCCGCCTGGATGTATTCGAAATTGCGGCCGCGCAGGAATTCGGCGCGCACGAGGCCGACCAGCGACACCCAGGAGAACAGCAGCATGATGCCGAGCAGGGTGAAGAAGCCGGGCACCAGCACGGCGGAGAGGATCAGCAGCAGATAGAGATAGGGAATCGCATTCCAGATCTCGATGAAGCGCTGGAACAGAAGATCGACCCAGCCGCCGAAATAGCCCTGCACGCCGCCGGCGGCGATGCCGATGATCGAGGAGAAGAACGTCAAGGACAGCCCGAACAGCACGGAGATGCGGAAGCCATAGATCAGGCGCGCGACGACGTCGCGGCCCTGGTCGTCGGTGCCGAGCCAGTTGTATTCGAGATCCCTACAGCTCTTCAGCCCCTTCTTCTCGACCACCGTCTTGCACTGCGCTTCCGTCAGCATCCAGGTCGGCTTCGACGGCGCCGGCGTCGGCAAATCGAGATTGTGGGTCGCGTAGGAGTAGCGGACCAGCGGCCAGATCGTCGTGCCGCCCTTGTCGGCGATCAGCTTCTGCAAATACGGATCGCGATAGTCGGCCGCGGTCTCGAAGTCGCCGCCGAACGCGGTCTCCGGATAGGAGACGAAGGCGGGAAAGTAGAGATGGCCGTCGAACTTGATCAGGAATGGCCGGTCATTGGCGATCAGCTCGGCGAACAGCGAGACGACGAACAGGAACAGGAAGATCCACAACGACCAGTAGCCGCGGCGGTTGGCCTTGAAGTTCTGCCAGCGGCGCTGGTTGAGCGGCGACGGCCGGAAGCGATGCCGCGTCGGCGGCACGGCCGCGCCGAGCGGCGACGGCGTCGTGGTCTCGACCGGAGGGGTGGCTGTCAGCGTCATCAGACCTCCCGCGCCTCGAAATCGATCCGCGGATCGATCCACATGTAGGTCAGATCCGAGACCAGGTTGATGGCGAGGCCGAGCAGCGAGAAGATGAAGAGATTGCCGAACACGACGGGATAATCCCGGTTGAGGATGCTCTCGAACGACAGCAGGCCGAGGCCGTCGAGCGAGAAGATGGTCTCGATCAGGAGCGAGCCGGAGAAGAAGGCATGGATGAAGGTGCCCGGGAAGCCGGCAATCACGATCAGCATCGCGTTGCGGAAGATGTGGCCATAGAGCACCTGGTTCTCGCTGCAGCCCTTGGCGCGCGCGGTCATGACATACTGCTTGCGGATCTCGTCGAGGAACGAGTTCTTGGTCAGCAGCGTCATGGTCGCGAAGGCGCCGAGCGCCATCGACACCAGCGGCAGAGTGAGATGCCAGAAATAGTCGATGATCTTCCAGTACCACGGGAAGTCCGACCAGCCGTCCGACGTCAGCCCGCGCAACGGGAAGATGTTCAGGAACGAGCCGCCCGCGAACAGGATGATCAGGAGAATAGCAAACAGGAAGCCCGGAATGGCATAGCCGACGATGATCACGGCCGAGGTCCAGACGTCGAAGCGCGAGCCGTCCGCGACCGCCTTGCGGATGCCGAGCGGGATCGAGATCAGGTAGGTCAGCAGGGTCATCCAGACGCCGAGCGACATCGACACCGGCAGCTTCTCCTTGATCAGCTGCAGCACTGAGGTGTCGCGGAAATAGCTCTTGCCGAAATCGAAGCGCGCGAAATTCCACACCATCAGCGCGAAGCGCTCCGGCGCCGGCTTGTCGAAGCCGAATTGTTTTTCGAGCTGCTTGATGAAGGCCGGGTCGAGACCCTGGGCGCCACGATATTTCGAATTGGTGTCTCCGCCGGAGCCCACCTGACCCGGCGGCCGCGCGCCGAAATCGGAGCCGCTGCCGCCCGAGATGCGCGACGTGCCGCCGGTGTCGGCGCCGGTCAATTGCGCGATGACGCGCTCGACCGGCCCGCCCGGCGCGAACTGCACCACGACGAACGAGATGAACAGGATCCCGAGCAGGGTCGGGAGCATCAGAAACATGCGGCGGACGATATAGGCAGCCATGAACTACTTCGCCTGCTCCAGCTTCGAGGCCTTGGCGGCATCGTACCACCAGATGTCGGGGGCGCCGACGCCAGATGCGTATTTCGGCGGCTTCGGCGGGTGGCTGAATTGATCCCAATAGGCGATCGGGTGGGTCTGGCGATACCATTGCGGTATCCAGTAATGGCCGGCACGGAACACGCGGTCGAGCGCGCGGCAGGCCGACGTCAACTCGCCGCGGGTCTCGGCGCCGATCGCCTTGGCGACCAGCGCGTCGATCGCGGGATTGCTGATGCCGCCGAGATTGTAGGAGCCCTTGGTCTTCGCCGCATCCGAGGTGAAATACGGCCGCAGGCTGTCGCCGGGGGTCGGCGACATCGACAGCCGCTGCACCGTGATGTCGAAGTCGAAATCCTCGACCCGGGCGCGGTACTGCACGGCGTCGACGATGCGGAGATCTGCATCGATGCCGAGTGTCTGCAGGTTCTTGATCAGGGTGCCGTGATGCGGCTTGAACGAGACCTCGTCGATCAGGAACTCGATCGCGAACGGCTCGCCATTCGGCAGCAATCGCTTGCCGTCCTTCACCGGCAGGCCTGCCTGCTGCAGCAGCTGCGTGGCCTTGCGCAGCAGCGCGCGATCCTGCCCCGATCCGTCTGAGACCGGCGGCACGAACGGCTCGCCGAACACGTCGTCCGGCACCTGGCTCCGGAACGGCTCCAAGAGCTTCAGCTCTTCAGGCGACGGCGGCCCGACCGCGACCATGTCGGAGTTCTGGAACGGCGACACCGTGCGCGCATAGGCGCCGTACATGATGGTCTTGTTGGTCCATTCGAAGTCGAAGGCGTAGGTCAGCGCCTGGCGAACGCGCGGGTCCTTGAACTTGTCGCGGCGGGTGTTGATGAACCAGCCCTGTCCGCCCGACGGCGTCTCGTCCGGCAGCAGCTCGCGCTTGACGCGGCCGTCCTTGATCGCCGGGAAATCGTAGCGCGTCGCCCAGATGCGCGAGGTGAACTCCTCGCGGAACAGATAGCTCTTGGCGGTGAAGCCCTCGAAGGCGACGTCGCGGTCGCGATAGAACTCGTAGCGCACGATGTCGAAATTATACATGCCGCGACTGACCGGCAGGTCCGCGGCCCACCAGTCCTTGACGCGCTCGAACTCGACGTAGCGATTGATCTCGTATTTGCCGACCTTGTACGGCCCCGAGCCGAGCGGCACGTCGAGCGGGTTCTCGTCGAAGGCGCGGTTGGCGTAATAAGCCTTGGAGAAGATCGGCAGCGTGACGACATAGAGCGGCACGTCGCGCGCGCGCTTCTCGACGAAGCTGACCACGACCGTCGCATCATCGAGCGCCTCGGCCTTCACGAAGTCGCGCAGCTGCACGACGATCAGCGGATGGCCCTTCTCCTTCAGCGTGTTCAGCGAGAAGGCGACGTCCTGCGCCGTGATCTTCGAGCCGTCGTGAAAACGCGCCTCGGGCCGCAAGGTGAAGCGATAGGACAGCTTGTCCGGCGAGATCGCGACCGACTTCGCGACCAGGCCATAGACCGCATCCGGCTCGTCGCTCGCGCGCACCATCAGCGAGGCGAACGTCATGTCCATGCCCTGCGCGCCCTCGCCCTTGAGGACATAGGCATTGAACGAGTTGAACGTCTGATAGGACTGGTTGTAGGCGCGCACCGAGGGGATGAGCGAGAACAGCCCGCCCTTCGGTGCGTCGATATTGACGTAGTCGAAGTGAGGAAAGTCGGCCGGATATTTGAGATCGCCGAACGCCGACATGCCGTGGGAGTCGGCACCGAACTCCGCGGCCATGGCGGGCCTGAGCAGCGGAGCACCGAGCGCGCCGAGCCCGAGCCCGAGCACCCCGCGGCGCGACAGATGCGAGAGCGGGCTCAAGAGCGCTTCACCTTGGCTGCCTTGTCGGCGTCGTACCACCACAGCGACGGCCAGCCGGTGCTGGCGTATTTCGGGAACGGCTCGAAATGGCTGAAACGGTCCCAGCGCGCGCTGCGCAAGAACGGATAGGTGAACTGCGGGACGACGTAGAAATTCCACAGCAGCACGCGGTCGAGCGCGTGCGTCGCCGCTTCCAAGGTGGCGCGGTCCTTGGCGAAGATGATCTTCTCGATCAGCGCATCGACCGCCGGGTTCTTGATGCCGACCGAGTTTTTCGAGCCCGGCTCGTCGGCCGCCTTGGAGCCCCAGAAGTCGCGCTGCTCGTTGCCGGGCGACAGTGACTGGCCCCAGAGGTCGGTGATCATGTCGTAGTCGAAGGTGCGCACCCGTTGCTCATACTGCACGTTGTCGACCTGGCGCACCGTGACGGTGACGCCGAGCCGCTCCAGCGACGGCTTGTAGAACAGCACGATGCGCTCGGATGACGGGTCCTGGACCAGCATCTCGATCGCGACCGGCTTGCCGGCCGGATCGATCAGCTTGCGCTCCTTGATCTCGTAGCCGGCGTCCTTCAACAGCTTGGTGGCTTCGCGCAGGTTGGCCCGCACGTTCTCGGGATTGCCGCCCACCGGGTTCTGATAGGCCGTCGTGAACACCTCCGGCGGCACCTTGTCGCGCAGCGCCTCGAGAAGCTCCAGCTCCTGCCCTTGGGGCAGCCCCGAGCAGGCGAGGTCGGTGCCTTCGAAATAACTGTTGATCCGCTTGTACTGGCCGTAGAACAGCTGCTTGTTCATCTCCTCGAAATCGAACGCGTAGTTGAAGGCGCGCCGCAGCCGGGGGTCCTGGAATTGCGGACGCCGCAGATTGAAGATGAAGCCCTGCATGCGGCCGGAATCGCGGACCGGAAACTCTTCCTTGACCGCGCGCTTGTCGGCGATCGCCGGAAAATCATACTGCGTGGCCCACTGCTTGGCCGAATTTTCGTTGATCCAGTCCGCCTGGTCGGCCTTGAAGGCTTCGAGCGCGACCTGGTTGTCGCGGAAGTACTCGTATTGCAGCTCGTCGAAATTGTTCTGGCCGATCCGGACCGGCAGGTTGGCGCCCCAATAGTCCTTGACGCGCTCGACCTTGATGGAGCGGCCGGGAACGAAGTCCTTGATCCGGTAGGGGCTGGATCCGAGCGGCAGCTCCAGCGTCGTGGCGGTCACATCGCGCTTGCGGCCCTGCGCGTCCGTGCCTTCCCAATAATGCTTGGGCAGCACGACCATCTCGCCGACGATATGCGGCAGCTCGCGATTGCCTGGACCGTCAAAGGTGAACTTCACCTCGAGGTCGCCGGTCTTCTCCACCTTCACGACGTGGCGGTAGTAGGACGAGTAGAACGGGCTGTTCTTCTTGAGCACGTCGAGCGAGAAGATGACGTCCTCGGGGGTCACCGGCTTGCCGTCGTGCCAGCGCGCCTCCTTGCGTAGGCGATAGATCACCCAGGAATAATCGTCCGGATAGGAGGCCGCCTCGGCGAGCAGGCCGTATTCGGTCGAGATCTCGTCCTGCGACCGCGTCATCAGCGTCTCGTAGGGGAGCATCGCGGCCGCGGCGATGTTGCCCTTCACATACATCACGACGATGTTGAAATTGTCGAAGGTCCCGAGCGAGATCATCCGGGCCGTGCCGCCCTTCGGCGCGTCGGGATTGACGTAGTCGAAACGCTTGAAGTCGACCGGGTACTTGATCTCGCCGAACAGCGACAGGCCGTGGCGCCAAGTCAGTTGCTCGCCGGCCTGCGCCTGCGCGGCATCGAGAGGGGCGAGGCTGGCGGCCGTGCCGAGCGCCGGGGTCATCGCAGCGAGGACGCTGCTCTGCAGGAGCTGTCGTCGGGTAATCGTCAAATGAGACTTCCTCTGAATAAGACCGCTTGAAGCAGGTGGTCGGCCACGGCCGCTGCTGCTCCCTAGATCCAACGTCTGATCGTAACCCAGTTCGCGAGGGCAGGTTGCGCTGGCCACAGCGAGGGCGCCCCGGCTCGCGAACCCGTTCCATTCAGGGGAGCAATATACGGCAAGGTTTCGACCAATAACCTTGCTTTTTCCTCATGGTACCGGGTTGTGAACGAACCGGATGCGACCAAAGGTCCCAAATGCGGCGAAATTCGCCCCGCAAAGCAAAACGGCCGGGCTTGGGGCCCGGCCGTCCGAAACGGGAAATCAGCAGCGGATCACTTGGCTGCGGTCGGCAGCGGCGCCGGGCTGTCGGCCAGCGAGTTCAGATAGGCCAGCACGTCGGCGCGCTCGGAGTCCTTCTGGATGCCGGCGAAGCCCATCGCGGTGCCCGGGACGTAGCCCTTCGGGTTGGCGATGAACTGGTTGAGCGCGTCGATGGTCCAGGTGCCGCCCTTGGCCTTCATCCCGGCCGAGAAGTTGAAACCGCGGCCCTCGCCGACCTTGTCGCCGACGATGCCGTAAAGGTTGGGGCCGACGGCATTCTTGCCGCCCTTATCGAAGGTATGGCAGGCCGCGCACTTCTTGGCGGCGGCAGCGCCCTTCTCGACCGAGGCGGTCTGCAGCAGCTTCTCGATCGGCTCCGCCGCGGCCGGCGCAGCGCCACCCTTGGCGGCGCCCTCGGCTTCCTTCACGGCGATCTCGAAGCCCGGCTTCTCCGGCATTTTCGGCGCGAACAGCGCGTTGGCGGTGAAGCTCGTGACCAGCACGACCAGACAGGCGGCCAGCACGGCGCCGAGGATCTTGTTCAGTTCGAAGGAGTCCATTTTGGAATCAGGCTCCGAGGGCGGATTTCATTGTTCTGTCGGAGGCCGCTAGGCCGCGACCGCGAATCGCCCCAGAGGTCGTCAAGGAATCGTCAAGGCATCGAGCGGAATCGAGCCGTCGCGCCTCCCCCTGCGGCAGAAGTGAGATATCGGTTTGCCCGTGCTCTGGCAACCCGTATAAGCAGCCGGCTTTTGCTGTCCCCATCAAGTCCGGCCCGCGCTGTTGCGACCGGCTCCGACCTGTCGTTTTCCGGATGACCAGACCCAAGACCCTCGTGCTGATCCCCGCCCGCATGGCCTCGACCCGCCTGCCCGGCAAGCCGCTGCTCGACATCGCCGGCCTGCCGATGATCGTGCAGGTGCTCCGTCGCGCTCAGGAGGCCGCGATCGGCCGGGTGGCGGTGGCGACCGACACGCCCGAGATCGCGGACGCCGTGACCGCACATGGCGGCGAAGCCGTGATGACCCGCGCCGACCATCCTTCTGGCTCGGACCGGATCCACGAGGCGCTGAGCAAGCTCGATCCCACCGGCGAGGCGGAGATCGTGATCAATCTGCAGGGCGACTTCCCGACCATCCTTCCGCAGAACATCCGCGACGTGCTGCTGCCGCTGTCCGATCCGGCCGTGGATATCGCGACCCTTGCCGCGCAGATCCACACCGAGGAGGAAGACGCCGCGCCGAGCGTGGTGAAGGCGGTCGGCTCCCCGATTGGCGAGCGGCGGCTGCGAGCGCTGTATTTCACCCGGGCCACGGCGCCGCATGGCGACGGACCACGCTACCATCACATCGGCCTCTACGCTTATCGTCGCGCCGCCCTGGAACGCTTCGTCAGCCTGCCGCCCTCGCCGCTCGAACTTCAGGAGAAGCTGGAGCAGCTGCGGGCGCTGGAGGCCGGCATGCGGATCGACATCGGCATCGTCGACACCGTGCCGCGCGGGGTTGATACCGCGCCTGATCTCGAAACCGCGCGCCGGCTGCTGTCCTGACCATAAGCTGCTGCTACAAGGCCCCTCATGAGCAAGATCTTGAAAATCGCATTCCAGGGCGAGCCGGGAGCCAATTCCCACATCGCCATCTCCGAGGCCTATCCGAGCGCGGAGGCCATGCCCTGCCCGACCTTCGAGGACGCGCTGAGCGCGATCTCCTCGGGCGAGGCCGATCTCGGCATGATCCCGATCGAGAACTCGGTCGCCGGCCGTGTCGCCGACATCCATCATCTGCTGCCGGCCTCCGGCCTCTACATCATCGGCGAATGGTTCCTGCCGGTGCGCCACCAGCTGATGGCGCTGAAGGGCACCAAGCTCGCCGACATCAAGACCGTGGAGAGCCACGTCCACGCGCTCGGCCAGTGCCGCCGCATCATCCGCCAGCTCGGCGTCCGGCCGATCGTGGCCGGCGACACCGCGGGCAGCGCACGGGACGTGTCCCAGCGCGGCGACAGGAGCGTCGCGGCGATCGCCTCGCGTCTCGCCGCCGAGATCTATGGCCTCGACATTCTCGCCGAGGACATCGAGGACGAGGCCCACAACACCACGCGATTCGTGGTGCTGGCGCGCCAGGAGCAGTGGGCCGAGCAGAACTCCGGCCCACTGGTGACGAGCTTCGTGTTCCGCGTCCGCAACCTTCCCGCAGCGCTGTACAAGGCGATGGGCGGCTTCGCGACCAACGGCGTCAACATGACCAAGCTCGAGAGCTACATGGTCGACGGCAATTTCTTCGCCACGCAGTTCTATGCCGACGTCGACGGCCATCCCAACGACAAGGGCCTCGCCTTCGCGCTGGAAGAACTGAAGTTCTTCTCGCGCGAGCTGCGCATCGTCGGCGTCTATCCGGCGCATCCGTTCCGCGCGACGTTCAGCGAGACGCGCGAGTGACCCTCGCCTGTCGCCCCGGCGAACGCCGGGGCCCATAGCCACAGGGCGGAGTGGTCGCAGCACGGTCTCTCCCACCGTCTTCTCGCAGCAACATCACGCGGTATGGGTCCCGGGTCTGCGCCCAAGCAGCGTTGTGCGCTGCTCGGGCTTGCCCGGGACGACACCGGGAATTCACGCGCCACCTACGTCTCGACATAGGCTGCCAGCTCGGCAGGCGTTCCCGTCGGGAAGGCCTCCTTCAGGAAGTCGAGGAAGGCGGAGACGCGCGCGCTCAGCAGCCGCCGCGACGGATAGAGCGTCCACAGCGCAATGGCGGGCGCGTCGAGATCGCCCCAATGCGCCAGCCGGCCGGCCGCCAGATCGTGGCTGACGAGCGAGAGCGGCAGGCGTGCGGCGCCAGCACCCGCGCGGACTGCATCGCGGACCATGATGAGCGACGACAGGCGAAGGATCGGATCGAACGCGATCCGCGATCGTCCGGTCGGCGCCGTCACATCCCAGGCTCCGGCCTGGTCACTCGATCCGCGAACGACGGCCGGAACCGCTGCATCGTCCGCCGGCCGCACCAGGCTTGGGCTTGCCACGACCACCAACTGGTCGCGCAGAAAGATGCGTCCGACGAGGCTCTCGTCGACATCGGGATTGACCCGGATCACCAGATCGTAGCCCTCCTCGACCATATCGACCGTCCGGTCGTCGGTGGTCACCTCCAGGCGAACTTGCGGATATCTGAGCGCGAATTGGGCGGCGAGCTTGCCCATCGCAGCCTGCGAGAACAGCAGCGGCGCGTTGATCCGTAACCTTCCACGCGGCGTGTCGCCCCCTGAGGAGATCGCGGCGACCGTCTCGTCAAGCTCAGTCAGCAGCGCGCCCGCCCGCTCGAACAGCACCAGCCCCTCCTCGGTCAGCTTCAGCGTCCGGGCACCGCGCTCGATCAGCCTGATGTCGAGACTCGCCTCTAACTCCGCGACCCGGCGGGACAGCGTCGCCTTGGGACGGCCGGAGGCACGGGCGGCACGGCCAAAGCCGCCGTTCCTGGCGACGAGCGTGAAATCAGCAAGCGCAAGCAAGTCCATCTGTTCCACCAATGAGACAGCCTGTCCAAATATAGCGTCTATTGGCTCGCATGTGGATCGCTATTTTCGGGGTGTCTCACAACCAACCCGGAGAATCCCCATGACCATCCTCGTTACCGGCGCCACTGGCACCGTCGGCCGTCACGTCGTCGAACAGCTCGTCAAGCGCGGCGCCGATGTTCGCGCCCTGGTCCGCGATCCAGCCAAGGCCAACTTCCCGGCGGGCGTCCAGATCGCGAAGGGCGACCTGCTCGACGTCGATTCGCTGCGCGGTGCATTCTCGGGCGTCTCGACGCTGTTCCTGCTCAACGCCGTCACACCTGATGAATTCACCCAGGCGCTGATCGCGCTCAATCTGGCCCGCGAGGCCGGCATCGAGCGGATCGTCTATCTCTCGGTGATTCACGGAGACGTCTACGTCAACGTCCCGCACTTCGCCGGCAAGTTCGCCGTCGAGCGGATGATCGAGCAGATGGGCTTGAACGCCACCATCCTGCGCCCGGCCTACTTCATGAACAACGATCTCACGATCAAGGACGTCGTGCTCAATTTCGGCATCTACCCGATGCCGATCGGAGCCAAGGGCCTCGCGATGATTGACATCAGGGACATCGGCGAGATCGCGGCGATCGAGCTGATCCGCCGCGAGCAGTCGGCCACGCCGCTCCCGCTGGTGCGGATCAACCTGGTCGGTCCGGACACGCTGACGGGCACGGATGCCGCCGCGATCTGGTCGGACGTATTGGGGCGTACGATCGCCTATGGCGGCGACGACACAGCAGGCTTCGAAAAGAACCTCCGGCAGTTCATGCCGAGCTGGATGGCGTTCGACATGCGCCTGATGAGCGAACGCTTCCTGACCGACGGCATGATCCCGGACGAAGGCGACGTCGCCCGTCTGACCGAGCTCTTGGGCCGCCCACTGCGCTCCTATCGCGACTTCGTCGCCGAGATCGCGGCCGCGGCCTGACGGCAACCAGCTCTGATCATCACCCGAAACCAACATGCGGGGCGCCTCCGAGGATGCGTCCCGCCCTCATTCAAGGAGGTCATCATGACCAATCGCGACAACGATAACGCCGCCACCGCGAAGCTGAAGATACTCGTTCTCGGCGCCACCGGCGGCACCGGCCGCCTGATCGTGCGCGAAGCGCTAGCGCGCGGCTACAATGTGACCGCGCTGGTGCGGTCGCCTGACAAGGCCCGCGATCTGCAAGGGGCGCATCTCATCGTTGGCGACGCCCGCGACGAAGCGGCGCTGCGCAAGGCGCTGAAGGGTCAGGACGCCGTCATCAGTGCATTGGGCACGCCGGCCAGTCCGTTCCGCGAGGTGACGCTGCTCTCGACAGTGACGCGCTCGCTCGTCAATGCGATGAAGGCGGAGCACGTCTCGCGTCTGGTCGCCATTACCGGGATGGGCGCCGGCGACAGTGCGGGGCACGGCGGCTTCCTGTTCGACCGGCTGATTTTTCCGCTGCTGCTGCGCAAGGTGTACGCCGACAAGGATCGGCAGGAGGCGATCATCAGAAACAGCGGGCTCGACTGGGTGCTCGTCCGTCCCTCCGTGCTCAACGACAAGCCGGGCGGCCACGCCCTGCGCGCCCTGACGGATCTCTCCGGCTTTCATGGCGGAACGATTGCCCGGGCCGACGTCGCGCGTTTCGTCGTGGACCAGGTGAGCGACGACAGCTTCCTGCACGGCTCGCCGCTGGTCACATGGTGAGACCAACACCGTGCGCGATCCGTCGCGCCCTCGCGATGATCAAACGGTCGCCGACTCGACTGGACCACACGCTCCTTCGTCATTCCGGGGCAATCGGCAATGCGCAGCAGCGAAGCGGCTGCGCGTTGTCGATTGAACCCGGAATCCCAAGATGATGAGCACAGACGCAAGACAATATCGAGATTCCGGGTTCAAGGCCTGCGGCCTTGCCCCGGAATGACGGTGGTTGTGACTACGCCGCCGCCTTCCGCTCCAGGCCGAAGGCGTCGGCGAGCAGGCTGTAGGAGCGCTTGCGGGCGTCGTGGTCGAAGGTCGCCGTAATCACCATCAGCTCGTCGGCCTGGCTGGCGGCGATCATCGGATCGAGCTTGGCTCGCACCGTCGCCGGCGAGCCGACAAACAGCCGCGAGCGGTTGCGCGCGATCGAGGCCCGGTCCGCGTCTGTATACATGTACGCCGCGGCCTCCTCGGGGCTCGGCAGCGGCAGGAACTGGCCGCGGTCGCGCCGGAGCCGGTTGAGGTCCATCGACGACGCCAGCCGCTCGGCCTCGGCATCGGTGTCCGCCGTCACCACGGCCACCGCCAGGATCGCATGCGGCTGCGACCGCCAGCGCGACGGCGTGAAATGGGCGCGGTAGGTTCGCATCGCATCGACAGCGTCGTGGCTGGCGAAATGATGCGCGAAGCCGAATCCCAGGCCGAGTTGCGCCGACAACTCGCTGGAATAGTCGCTGGAGCCGAGCAGCCAGATCGGCGGCAGCGGCGCGTCGTCGGGCATCGCGATGACGTTGTTGTAGGGATGACCCGCGGGAAATTCGCGCGTCTCCCACAACATCAATTCGTGCAGCCGCTCCAGGAAATCGTCGCCCTCGCGGCGATCGAGCCGGCTACGCAAGGCATAGGCCGTGGTGCCGTCGGTGCCGGGTGCGCGTCCCAAGCCAAGATCGATGCGGCCGGGAAACAGCGCCTCCAGCATCTTGAAACGCTCGGCGACGACCAGCGGAGCATGGTTGGGCAGCATGACGCCGCCGGAGCCGACCCGGATATGCTGGGTCGCCGCTGCGATCTGCCCAATCATGATGTCGGGCGACGGGCTCGCGACCGAAGGGAGGCTGTGATGCTCGGCCAGCCAATAGCGGACATAGCCGAGCTGATCGACATGGCGGGCCAGATCGATGCTGTTGCGCAGCGCCGCCGACGGCTTGGTGGCCGTGGTCGTGACGGAGAGGTCGAGGACTGAGAGCGGGATCATCGCTTCAACCTAGTGCGTGCGGGGCCCGCCACAATGGGCCAAATGCGGCCGTGACCCGCTGCAAATGCAGAGGCTGGTCGCCATGTCATTGGGATAGGCAACCTGTATACAATAGTCGATATCATTCAGCCCACTGGAAATTTCGATAAAAATCGCGCGCAACCCGCGCCTTTCCATTGATAACGCGCTGGTTTTTTAGCCCACATCCAAGTCATGCCAAACACAATAAAAGTCCATAATGCGTAAGTATGTGGGCCAAATCCCATTCTCAGTGGGCTGTCTATTGCGACGCACTTCCCATATCTTGAGCCGATCGAGATGGGGCCACCCTCTTGAGTTGAAATTTACGTCCCATCGGGAACCTGCGTTGCCATGACCGACCTCGCCTCCGCCATCACCGACGGCCATTCCGCGCTCATCCGGCCGAAGATCTCGTTCGAGTTCTTCCCGCCGAAGAGCGAGGAGATGGACCGGACCTTGTGGGCCTCGATCGAGCGCCTCGCGCCGCTGGAGCCCAACTTCGTCTCCGTGACCTACGGCGCTGGCGGCTCGACGCGCGAGCGCACCCACGCCACCATCGCCCGAATCTTGAAAGAGACGGCGCTGCTGCCGGCGGCGCATCTGACCTGCGTCGGCGCCTCGCGCGGCGAGATCGACGAGGTCGTCGACCGCTATCACGAGGTCGGCGTACGCCACATCGTGGCGCTGCGCGGCGATCCGCCCGGCGGCATCGGCACACCCTACTCCACCCATGCCGAGGGCTATCAGAGTTCGCCCGATCTGGTCGCCGGCATCAAGAAGCGGCATCCCGACATCGAGGTCTCGGTCTCGGCCTATCCGGAGAAGCATCCCGAGAGCCGCGACTTCGACGCCGACATCGACATGCTCCAAGCCAAGGTCGATGCTGGCGCCACCCGCGCCATCACCCAGGTGTTCTTCGACAACGACGTCTACTTCCGCTACCTCGACCGCGTCCGCGCCCGCGGCATCGACATTCCGATCGTGCCCGGCATCATGCCCCTGCACAACTTCAAGCAGGCGCGCGGCTTCGTGAGCCGCAATGGCACCAGCGTGCCGAACTGGCTGGCCGAGAAGTTCGACGGCCTCGATGACGATCCCGAAACCCGCAAGCTGGTCGCGGCGACCGTCGCCGCCGGCCAGGTACAGAAGCTCGCCAAGCATGGCGTCGACACCTTCCATTTCTACACCATGAACCGCGCCGACCTCGTGTTCGCGATCAGCCATCTGCTCGGCATCCGACCGAAGTCCGTCAACAAGGTCGCCGCCTGATGTCCGCCCCCGTATCAAAAGCGCGTACCGCCCTTCTCGCCGCCGCCGCTCAGCGCATCCTGATCCTCGACGGCGCCATGGGCACGATGATCCAGGCGCTGCAGTTCGACGAGGCCGCGTTCCGCAGCGAACGGTTCAAGGATTTTCATCGCGACCTCCGCGGCAACAACGACCTCTTGATCCTCACCCAGCCCGAGGCGATCGAGGACATTCACGCGCAATATCTGCGCGCCGGCGCCGACATCGTCGCGACCAACACGTTCTCGGCGACGTCGATCGCGCAGGCCGACTACGATCTCTCCGACATCATCTACGAGCTGAACCGCGAGGGTGCCCGGCTCGCGCGCAACGCCGCGATCCGCGTCGCCGCCGAGGACGGCAAGCCGCGCTTCGTCGCCGGCGCCATGGGCCCGACCAACCGCACGGCCTCGATCTCCCCTGACGTCTCCAATCCCGGCTACCGCGCAGTGACCTTCGACGATCTCCGGCTCGCCTATGGCGAGCAGGCGCGCGGGCTGCTGGATGGCGGCGCCGACATCCTGCTGCTCGAAACCATCTTCGACACGCTCAACGCCAAGGCGGCGCTGTACGCCATCGCCGAGCTGTGCGAGGAGCGCGGCATCGACGTGCCGGTGATGATCTCCGGCACCATCACCGACAAGTCCGGCCGCCTGCTCTCCGGCCAGATGCCGGAAGCGTTCTGGAATTCGGTGCGTCACGCGAGGCCCCTGACCATCGGCTTCAACTGCGCGCTCGGTGCCGAGGATCTGCGCGCCCATGTCGCCGACATCGGCCGCGTCGCCGACACGCTGGTCTGCGCCTATCCGAATGCCGGCCTGCCCAACGAGTTCGGCCAATACGACGAGACGCCGGCCTACATGGCGCGGCTGATCGGTGAGTTCGCAAGCGCCGGCCTCGTCAATATCGTCGGCGGCTGCTGCGGCACCACGCCGGATCATATCGCGGCGATCGCCGCCGCCGTTGCTCCGCACAAGCCACGCGCCGTGCCCGAGATCGCGCCGCGGCTGCGGTTGTCCGGCCTGGAGCCGTTCGAACTGACGCCGGCGATCCCGTTCGTCAATGTCGGCGAGCGCACCAACGTCACGGGATCTGCCAAATTCCGCAAGCTGATCACCGCGGGCGACTACACCGCCGCGCTGCAGGTCGCGCGCGACCAGGTCGAGAACGGCGCCCAGGTCATCGACGTCAACATGGACGAGGGCCTGCTCGACTCGGAAGCCGCGATGCGGACCTTCCTCAATCTCGTCGCGGCCGAGCCGGACATCGCCCGCGTGCCGGTGATGGTCGATTCCTCGAAATTCCATGTCATCGAGGCCGGCCTGAAATGCGTGCAGGGCAAGCCGGTCGTGAACTCGATCTCGCTGAAGGAAGGCGAGGAGAAGTTCATCCACGAGGCGACCATCGCGCGCCGCCACGGCGCGGCCGTGGTCGTGATGGCGTTCGACGAAACCGGCCAGGCCGACACCTACAAGCGCAAGACCGAGATCTGCGCCCGCGCCTACAAGATCCTGGTCGAGCAGATCGGCTTCCCGCCCGAGGACATCATCTTCGATCCGAACATTTTCGCAATCGCGACCGGCATCGAGGAGCACGACAATTACGGCGTCGATTTCATCGAGGCGACGAAGTGGATCCGGCAGAACCTGCCGCATGCCCACATCTCCGGCGGCGTCTCCAATTTGTCGTTCTCGTTCCGCGGCAATGAGCCGGTGCGCGAAGCGATGCACTCGGTGTTCCTGTATCACGCCATCAAGGCCGGCATGGACATGGGCATCGTCAATGCCGGGCAGATGATCGTCTATGACGACATCGATCCGGAGCTGCGCCAGGTCTGCGAGGACGTCGTCCTCAACCGCGACCCCGGCGCCTCCGAGCGGCTGCTGGCGCTGGCCGAGAAATTCCGCGGCCAGGGCAAGCAGACCAAGGAGGCTGATCTCGCCTGGCGCGAATGGCCGGTCGGAAAGCGCCTCTCTCACGCCCTGGTGCACGGCATCACCGAATTCATCGAGGTCGATACGGAAGAAGCGCGCGCGGCCTCGACGCGGCCGCTCGACGTCATCGAAGGCCCGCTGATGTCGGGCATGAACGTGGTCGGCGACCTCTTCGGCGACGGCAAGATGTTCCTGCCGCAGGTGGTCAAGTCGGCGCGCGTCATGAAGCAGGCGGTCGCCTATCTGATGCCGTTCATGGAGGCCGAGAAGGCCGCCAACAAGGGCCGCGCAAACGAACGCTCCAACGCCGGCAAGATCGTGCTCGCCACCGTCAAGGGCGACGTCCACGACATCGGCAAGAACATCGTCGGCATTGTGCTCCAGTGCAACAATTTCGAGGTCATCGACCTCGGCGTCATGGTGCCCGCGGCCAAGATCATCGACACGGCGAGGGCCGAGAAGGCCGATATCGTCGGCCTGTCCGGCCTGATCACGCCCTCGCTCGACGAGATGTCCTATCTCGCCGCGGAGATGGAGCGCCAGGGCCTCAACGTGCCGCTGCTGATCGGCGGCGCCACAACGAGCCGCGTGCATACGGCCGTGAAGATCGATCCGAACTACCAGAATGGCCCGGTGGTGCACGTCAACGACGCCAGCCGCGCCGTCGGCGTCGCCTCCTCGCTGCTGTCGGCGGAGCGCAAGGATGCCTATGCCGCCGAGGTCCGGACCGAGTATCAGAAGATCGCCGCCGCGCATCTGCGCGGCCAGGCCGACAAGAAGCGGCTGAAGCTCAGCGACGCCCGCGCCAATGCGCCGAAGATCGATTTTGCCAAGGCCAAGCCGGTGAAGCCGACCTTCCTCGGCACGAAGACGTTCGTCGACTACGACCTCGCCGAGCTCGTTCCCTACATCGACTGGACGCCGTTCTTCCAGACCTGGGAGCTGGCAGGACGCTTCCCGGCCATCCTCGACGACGCCAAGGTCGGCGAGGCGGCGCGCGCGCTGTATGACGACGCGCTGAAGATGCTGAAGCGTATCGTCTCCGAGAAATGGTTCACGGCGCGCGCCGTGATCGGCTTCTGGCCGGCCAACGCCAGGGGCGACGACGTCGTGCTCTATGCCGACGACAGCCGCACCACGGAGATTGCGACGCTGCATACCCTGCGCCAGCAGCTCGAGAAGCGCGAGGGCCGCTTCAACACGGCGCTCTCCGATTTCGTCGCGCCGCAGGCCTCCGGCGTGCCCGACTATGTCGGCGGCTTCGTCGTCACCACCGGTCTTGGCGAGGACGCCGTCGCCGACCGCTTCAAGAACGCCAATGACGACTACTCGTCGATCCTGGTGAAAGCGCTGGCCGATCGCTTGGCCGAGGCATTCGCCGAGCGCCTGCACGCCCGCGTGCGCCGCGAGTTCTGGGCCTATGCCCCGGACGAGGCGCTCTCCTCCGACGATCTGATCCTGGAGAAGTACCAGGGCATCCGCCCCGCACCGGGCTATCCGGCGCAGCCCGATCACACCGAGAAGGCGACCTTGTTCGAGCTGCTCGACGCCGAGAAGAACGCAGGCGTCACGCTCACCGAGAGCTTCGCGATGTGGCCGGGCTCCTCGGTGTCGGGTCTCTATTTTGCTTCGCCGGAGAGCTTCTATTTCGGCGTCGGCAAGATCGAGCGCGACCAGGTCGAGGACTACGCCGCGCGCAAGGGCATGACGGTGACAGAGGTCGAACGCTGGCTGGCGCCGATCCTGAACTACATCCCGGCGCGGGGCACGCAGGAGGCCGACGCGCCTCGCGCGGCTCCGGCCGCTCCGGCCGCAGCCAATGACGCCGCCCCCGCCGAGCTCGCCAGCCACCCGGTGGGCTGCACCTGCGCCGTACATCTGGCCTGGCGCAAGAAGGCGGTCGGCGCGAAGTAGCCCGCGCGCAGTCGCCACACCCACAACTGTCGTCCTCGCGAACGCGAGGACCCATACCGCGGAATCTCTCTGTAGTCCGCGGAGGTCAATATCAAGCGTAACACGGCTTCCTGTGGCTATGGGTCCCTGCGTTCGCACTAGGGTTTCTACACGGTTTGGAGGGCTCTGCCGGCGACGAGGATTTGGAAGCGACTCATTCCGTTGTGGAAGGTGATGGGCCCGGGAGGCCGATGGGAGGCGTAGCCGGTCCATCCGCCGAGTTTGGCGATGATCCATGCCGCCCACGCGAGTGTTTGGGCAGGATGAGGGTTTTCCTGAAGCTTGGTCCTGCCCTTCATCGTCTTGTTGATGGCCGCCAGGGCCTTCATTTCTTCCGGAGTGAAGGCGCATTCGATCGGCAGTTGTTGACCGCCGTTGCGAGCCTGAACGAGCTGAATGACGATGCAGGCTGCTTTGGTGGCGATGGCCACGAGCTTGATCAGGGCCTGGGCGCTTTCGAGCTGGCTGTCCTCGATCTGCAACCCTTGGGTCTTCAGCGAGCGGAAGAGCTGTTCGATGATCCAGCGCTGCTTGTACCAGGAGACGATCTGCCAAGCGTCGGACGCCTTGGCGATCGAATGAGTGGTCAAGAGCAGCCAATGAACGGCCTCAGCCCCTTTCGGAGGATGCAATTCGACGACTTCCACGAAGCTGACTTCGACGCGCTCCGGCAGGCCCTTCACGCCGGGGCGCGCCGGCCGCTTGAGCTCGGCCGTTCCGAACCGCAGCGAGAGCTGAGCTTGGCGGGCGCGGCGATCCATGCGCTGCGGCAGGTCGATCATCGCCTTGTCGCAGAAGCGCGCTCGCTCCACCGCCTGGTAGAGTGTGCTGCCATCGGCCAGCGCATGATCGTGCATGGCTCGCGTCAGCAGGTGGACGTTGTCTCCCGGCGTCAAAGCCCAATGCGCAAAGAACTCCCCTTCGCGATCATTGACGACGGTGATCATGCGTGCGGCAGCGAGAACGTCACAGGCCTGTTCGGCGGTCGTCACCCAGCGCGCCGATTCCTTGTCGGCCAACTCCCGCTGGTCGTGAGGCACCTTCACCTTGCCCCGGCGCGTCCACACCTTGCCGCCGGTGAGACCGAGGCAGGCGCCGCTGTCGGCATCGACCGCCAACATCGCATGCAACAGCACGCCACGGGCATTGCCTTTGCCGACCTCGCCCAGTCCGCGCCGCCGCCCCTTCCGCGTCTGGAATTTGACCTCGCTGGTGTCCTGGATCGCCAGCACATGCCGCCCCGCGACCACAGTCGCCGTCTGCCGGCTCCAGCCTTCAATCAGCCGATCGATCGTGACTTGCGGATTGTTCACAAACCGCCAGTACGCCATGTACGCGGCCCAGTCACCCTGCGCCATCCGGCGCAGGCAGACGCTGCGCGTGCAAAGCATAGCCTGGACGAACGCTGCCCCCTTTTATCGAGGCGAACGTCGCCAAACTCCCCCAGTGACAGATCCGGCTCTCGCTCCATCTCCGATGCTCCCTTGAATCAAGCATCGGAGATGGAATCATACAACCCGCAAAGACGGCACAACATCATGACTTCCCGAGTCAATCTGTCGCGCCAGACGTGTAGAAACCTTAGTGCGTTCGCAGGGACGACACCGTGCATGACGGACCGCCGGTGCCTCTCATCGGCGTTCGCGGGGACGACAGGCGGTATGACACCCCTCCCCGTGTCCTCCGCGCCACGACCGCCGCGAATGACAAAGCGCCACAGCCGCGGTCACGCGATGCAGCGTGGACATCTCCCCTGTAACCGGCTGAAATGCCCCTGGGGCCTCCGGGTGGTTTTCGTTCATGTCGTTGCAGTTCAGGCTTGCGTCGCGAAACCTGTTTCATGACAGGCTGCGCTTCATCGCGACCATCATCGGCATCATCTTTTCGATCGTGCTGGTGACCGTGCAGATGGGCCTCTATGTCGGCTTCCGGCGCATGGTCACGACCATGATCGACCACTCGCCGGCCGAGCTGTGGGTCATGCCGGTCGGCACCAAATGCTTCGAGGATCCGTCGCTGCTCGACGAGCGGCAGCGGTTCCGGGCGCTCGCAGTTCCCGGTGTGGCGGAGGCAACGCCGCTGGTGATCGGCTATGCGCAATGGCGGCTGCCGCAGGGCACCACGACGCCGGTGTTCGTGGTCGGCTCGGAGCTGCGCGGGCTCGGGCTGCATCCGTGGAACGTGGTGGAGGGGCGGCTCGACGACCTGTCGGTGCCCGGCGCGGTCGCGATCGACCAGACCTATTTCGAGCGGCTCGGCATCACCGGCCCCGAGCAGGCCGCGGAGCTGCGCGACCGCAAGGTGCAGGTGATGGCCGTCACCAAGGGCATCCGCTCCTTCACGACCACGCCTTACGTGTTCACCGATGTCGAGCGCGCGCGGAACTTTACCGGCATCGCGCCGAACAAGGCGTCCTATCTGCTGGTGAAGCTTGCTCCCGGCGCCGATCTCTGGACCGTGCAGCAGGCGGTGCGCGACAGTCTCGGCAATGTCGAGGTGTTGACCGCGGCCGAGTTTCGCAACCGCAGCCGTTCGTTCTGGCTGTTCGGCACCGGCGCAGGCGCGGCGCTGTTCGCGGGCGCGTTGCTCGGACTGATCGTCGGCACCGTGATCGTGGCGCAGACGCTGTATTCCAGCACCAAGGACCACATCAACGAATTCGCGACCCTGCGCGCGATCGGCTCGACCAGCCGCTACATCTACACCGTCATCATCTGGCAGGCGCTGCTCAGCGCCGTCGTCGGCTTCGCGGGCGCCGCCGGCATCGGCAAGATCGTCGCCGCGGCAACCGCGGAGTCGGCGCTGCCGGTCATCATGACGCCGGCGCTGACGGTTGCGCTGTTCGTCCTGACGCTCACGATGTGCGTCGGCTCGGCGATCGCGGCGATCGTGAAGGTGATGCGCATCGATCCGACCCTGGTGTTTTCCCGATGAGCACGATCGTGCTCGAGGCGACCGATCTCGTGCAGCACCTCGGCCAGGGCGCCGGCCGGGTGCAGGCGCTGAAGGGCGTGAGCCTGTCGCTGAAGGGCGGCGAGCTGGCGCTGCTGATGGGCCCCTCGGGCAGCGGCAAGACGACGCTGCTGTCGATCCTGGGCTGCCTGATGACGCCGGATAGCGGCACAGTGCGGGTCGGCGACCAGCCGGTCGCGGGGCTCGATCCGGAGGCGCTGGCGAAGTTGAGGCGCGAGCGCATCGGCTTCATCTTCCAGTCCTATCATCTGTTTCCGACACTGAACGCCGCGGACAATGTGCGGCTTGCGCTCGATGTGCGCGGTGAGCGCGCGCGGCTTGCGAAGAAGACGGCGCGCGAGGTGCTCGACAGGGTTGGCCTTGGTCACAAGACCCGTTCGTTTCCGCGCGAGCTCTCAGGCGGCGAGCAGCAGCGCGTCGCCATCGCCCGCGCCATCGTCGGCAACACCCAGGTCATTCTCGCCGACGAGCCGACCGGCGCGCTCGATACCGCCAATGGCCAGGCGGTGATGACCCTGCTCGCCGACATCGCCAAGGATCCGTCGCGCGCCGTGCTGGTGGTCACGCACGATCCGCGCATCCTGCCGTTCGCCAACCGCGTCATTCATATCGAGGACGGCCGCATCGTCGGCGAAGAGGCTGGCGGCGACGCAATGAAGAAGGTCTCGTGAGCATGATCGGATCGAGGATCGCACATCGCGCCTGCGCGATCGGGCTTGCCACGACGACGGCAGCTGCCCTTGCCATGGCGCCCGTCTGGGTCACGCCACCGGTGCACGCCGCCAGCGCCCAGGACGAGCGCTGGCTCGCGGTGGCGCCCGGCCGGGTCGAGCCGGCCTCCGGCCTGATCAAGCTCGGCACGCCGGTCGGCGGGTTGATCCAGGAGGTGCTGGTCAAGGCCAACGAGACCGTGTTCGCCGGCCAGGCGCTGGTGCGGCTCGGCGATGCCGAGGCCCGCGCGCAGCTCGCCAGCGCCGAGGCCCAGGCCGCGATGCGCAAGCGCGTGCGCAACAAGGAATCCACGCCATCGGGTGCGGGCCCGCGGCGGCGCGCCGAGGACGGCTTGGCCGATGCGCAGGCCGCGCTGTTCGACGCGCGCACCGCGCTCGACAAGGCGGTCGCCGAGCGGCGCACCGGGCGCGGCGCCGATGCCGATGTCGAGACCGCGCGAACGCAACTGGCGACTGCGCAGACCAGGCTGGAGCAGCAGGCCGATGAGCTGCGCAAGGTCACCGCCGACGCGCCGCTGCCGATCAGCGCCGAGGGCCAGCTCAACGTCGCCCGCAGCGAGCTGCAGGGCGCGCGCGCCGGCTTGGAAAAGCTCACCATCCGTGCGCCGCTCGACGGCACCGTGCTGCAGGTCAATGCGCGCGCCGGCGAGATCGCCTCGCCGCAGGCAACGCCGCCGCTGGTGCTGCTCGGCGACATCACGTCGTTGCGCGTCCGCGCCGAGCTCGACCAGCGCGACCTCGACAAGATCAAGCCGGGCCAGCAGGCCGTGGTGCGCTCGGAAGCCTTCCGCGGCCGCGACATCGCCGGCAAGGTCGCCGTCGTCGCCCCCCTGGTCGAGAGCAGCCGCGCCTCAACCCTCAGCCAGCGCAACATGACCGACGTCGACGTGGTCGAGGTGCTGGTGGATCTGGCGGAGCCCGGCCCGTTCGCGGTGGGCATGAAGGTGGATGTGTATTTCAGGCCGTGAAGGGGGGTGTTCTGATGTCGCTTAGCGCCCAACCGCCACCCTCCCCTTGAGGGGGAGGGTCGATCGCACGCGCAGCGGGCGAGCGGGGTGGGGTGAAGCCACAGGCGCTCGTACACGTGGAGAGATCACCCCACCCCGCCTCGCGTTTCGCTTCGCTCATCGCGAGGCGACCCTCCCCCTCCAGGGGAGGGTGAGCACCGAGCCTGCGGCGTTCGCCCTACGGCTTCAAACCCACCATCTCAAACCCCGCTCGGCGGGGCCAGCGGCTGGACGACCTCCTCGAACGGCGGCAGCGCCTCGCATCTTGCAGCGTGAGCTGCCAGCGCCGGGAAACGCGCGGCTTCAAACAGATGCGGATGTGCTTCTGATGTGAAGCGCAGCACGCAAGCCACCGCAATGTCGGCATGGCCGATCTGCTGACCGTACCAATAGTCGGTCGAGACCGCCGCGCGCTCCGCCTCCAGCATCGCCAGCACGCCCGAGATCTGCATCTCGCAGCGCGCGACCCACAGCGCCAGGCGGTCCTTGCGCAGCACGCGCTCGTAGATCAGGCTGACGGCCTTGTCGCCCAATCCGGTAGCGAGCGCGATGGTGCGCAATTGCCTGCGGCGCAACGGCCCGCTGCGCGCCAGCATCGCGCGCTCGGGCCCGACCGCCTCATCGAGGTGATCGAGGATCGCCGCCGAATCGATCAGCGCTTCGCCGTCGTCGAGCACCAGCACCGGCACGCGCAGCAGCGGATTGTACGGGGCGATCTTGTCGGCATCGCCGAAGGTCGACCATGGCCGGTGCTCGAACGGCAGGCCGTAGAGCTTCAGCGCGATCGCGGTGCGGCGGACGAAGGGCGAGTCGTATTGGCCGATCAGGAACATCGGTTGTCCTCCTGTGCGGCGCATTCAAGCGCCGTTCGGCCCCGCTGTCAGCTACCGACTTCAGCCGATCAGCGGCACATGGCGCGCCACGTCGCGCGGCAGGGTGCCGTCGAGCCGCGGGTCGGGGGCGATCTCGATCTGCCGGCGGTAGGGACGGAAGCCGGAGCGCTGGTAGAAGGCCAGCGCGCGGGGATGGTCGAAGCTGCAGGTGTGGACCCAGAGCCGCGTGAGCGGCTGCGCCCAGGCGCGGCGCAGCGCGTGGTTCATCAGCAGGCGGCCGGCGCCGGTGCCGATCAGCTTGGACGTCACGCCGAACAGCACCAACTCGCACTCGTTCGCCTTGCGGAAGTCCAGCTCCAGCAAGGCCTCGTCGCCGCCGTCATGTTCGAGCGTGGTGATCTCAACACCATGAGCGCGGATGGTCGCGGCGAGCTCGGCGTCGCTCATCCGCAGCCGCTGCGACCACAACCATTCCCGGCCGATGCGGGCATAGAGGTCGCGGTACCAGTCGGCATCAGGGTGCGCGACGCGGCGCAAGGTCCAGTCGTCGGCCGGATCGGGAGGCAGCACCGGCGGCGCCAGCATCTCCAGCGAGGTCACGACGGCGGCAATCTTGCCGGGCGGGACGTCGTAATAGCCGTCAGGAACAGACACGCCCTCGCCCCTACTCGCCCTCGTCGCTCGCGAGCACGCCCTTCACGGCGCGGGCCCAGCCGGCGAGCTTGCGCTGCCGCGTCGCCGCGCTCATCGCCGGCCGAAAGCGGTGCTCGAGCCGCCAATTGTCGGCGAACTTTTCCGGATCGGGATAGACGCCGGCATGGAGGCCGGCGAGATAGGCTGCGCCGAGCGCCGTCGTTTCCTGGATCATGGGGCGATCGACCGGCGCATCCAGGAGATCGGCGAGGCGTTGCATGGTCCAGTCCGAGGCGGTCATGCCGCCGTCGACGCGCAGCACGATCGTGGCAGCCGAGGCATCGGGCCAGTCAGCACGCATCGCGGCCCACAGATCGTAGGTCTGGTAACAGACGCTTTCGAGCGTGGCATGCGCGAGCTCCGCCGGGCCGGTGTTCCGGGTCAGGCCGAACAGCGCGCCGCGCACGCGCGGATTCCAATACGGCGCCCCTAAGCCGACGAAGGCCGGCACGAGATAGACCGACTGCATCGAATCCGACTTGTCGGCGAGCGGGCCGGTCTCGGCGGCATGCTTGATGATGCCGAGCCCGTCGCGCAGCCACTGCACGGCGGAGCCGGCGACGAAAATCGAGCCTTCGAGCGCGTAGGTCCTGACGCCGTTGAGCTGATAGGCGATGGTGGTCAGCAGCTTGTTGTTCGACTTCACCGGCGTGGCGCCGGTGTTGAGCAGCGCGAAGCAGCCGGTGCCATAGGTCGACTTCATCATGCCCGGCGTAAAGCAGGCCTGTCCGATGGTCGCCGCCTGCTGGTCGCCGGCGATGCCCGCGACCTTGATCGGGCCGCCGAACAAATCCGGCGTGGTGGTGCCGAAATCGGCGGAGGAATCCTTCACTTCAGGGAGCATCGAGCGCGGTACGCGCAGCAGCTCAGGCAGCGAATCGTCCCACTGCCCGGTGTGGATGTTGAACAGCAAGGTGCGCGAGGCGTTGGTGGCGTCTGTCGCATGCACCTTGCCGCCGGTGAGGCGCCACAGCAGGTAGCAGTCGACGGTGCCGAACAGCAGCTCGCCGCGCTCGGCGCGCTCGCGGGCGCCCGGCACGTGGTCGAGGATCCAGGCCACCTTGGTGCCGGAGAAATAGGGATCGATGATCAGGCCGGTCCTGGCGCTGACATCGGGCTCGTGGCCGTCTGCCTTGAGCTTGGCGCAGATGTCGGCGGTGCGACGGTCCTGCCAGACGATGGCGCGATGGACGGCCTGGCCGGTGGCACGGTCCCACACCACGGTGGTCTCGCGCTGATTGGTGATGCCGATCGCGGCGATGTCCTTCGCCGTGAGGCCCGCCTTATCCAGCGCGTCGCGGCAGGTCATCACCGTCGAGGTCCAGATGTCCTCCGGCTCGTGCTCGACCCAGCCCGAGGCCGGGAAATGCTGCGGAAATTCCTGCTGCGCGACCGCGGCAATCGAGATGTCGGAGCGGAACACCATCGCGCGCGAGGACGTGGTGCCCTGATCGATGGCCAGCACGAAGGACATGGGCGGTTCTTCCCGGGAGGTTGACGACGTTGGGGCGAGAAGCAAGCGGATCATGAGCACGAGGTCAAGATGGAGCGGCGCGTGGAATGCCCGCCCTCCCCTGGAGGGGGAGGGTGAACACCGCAATCAGCACCGCCGCTCGGACACGAGAGCGGCTACACCGCCGCCGTCGTTACGCCACCGTCCACGACGATCGTCTGTCCCGTCATGAAGGTCGACCCATCCGAGGCCAGATAGGCCACCGCGCCGGCGATCTCGTGGGGCTCGCCGATGCGGCGGAGCGGCGTCGTCGCGCAGCGCTGCTTGAGGCGCGCCTCGTCTTCCCACAGCGCGCGGGCGAAATCGGTCTTGACCAGGCCCGGCGCGACGCAATTGATGCGCACGCCCTGCGGGCCCCATTCGCCGGCGAGGCTGCGGCACAGCGAGAAATCGGCGGCCTTGGAGATGCCGTAGGCGCCGATCACGGTCGAACCGCGCAAGCCCCCAATCGAGGAGACGATGACGACCGAACCTTTGCCGCGCGCGGCCATCGGCGGGATCGCCTTGGCGCAGAGCCACAGATTGCTCTTGACGTTGGATGCCATGATCTTGTCGAAGGCTTCGTCGGTGATGTCCAGCAGCGGGCCGTAATACGGGTTCACCGCGGCGTTGCAGACGAGGATGTCGACCTGGCCGTAATGTTCGACCGCGCCATCGATCAGCGCATCGACCTCGGCGCGGCGCGAGATGTTGCAGGGGATGACGTGGGCGTCGCCGCCATTGGCGCGGATGCCGCTCGCGACCTCCTCGCAGGCCTCGGCCTTGCGGCTGGAGATCACCACCTTGGCGCCGAGCTGCGCCAGCAACTCCGCCGACGCGCGACCGATGCCGCGGCTGGAGCCCGTGATGACGGCGACCTCGCCGGAGAGGTTGAAGGGATTGGGGGCCATGTCTCGTTCCTCGGCAGCGGCCTCGTAGCCCGGATGAGCGCAGCGATATCCGGGTTCACACGAACTTTGGCGGAGAACCCGGATGTCGCTGCGCTCATCCGGGCTACGAATTCTGCTCTGCCGTCATTGCGAGCGAAGCGAAGCAATCCAGGGCCGCGTGCGCGACTCTGGATTGCTTCGTCGCTTCGCTTCTCGCAATGACGGAGTCACTTGGAGAGCTAGATCAACCCACCCGCCTCGCTGACGCGGCGCATGTGGTAGTCGGTGTCGCCGAAGGTGGTCTCGATCATCGTCAGACGCTTGAAGTAGTGGCCGATCTTGGCCTCCATCGTCATGCCGATGCCGCCATGGAGCTGGATCGCCTGCTGGCCGACGAACTTGGCCGATTTGCCGATCTGCACTTTCGCTGCGGCGATGGACGTTGCGCGCTCCCGGGCGTCGTCGAAATCGGCGGCCATGGTGGCGAACATCGACATCGAGCGGGCCTGCTCCAGCGCCACGAACATGTCGGACGCGCGGTGCTGCAGCGACTGGAACGAGCCGATCGCGACGCCGAACTGCTTGCGCGTCTTGATGTACTCGACCGTGGTCGAGAGCGACTCGTCCATCAGGCCGACGGCTTCGGCGCACAGCGCGATGCGGGCCTCGTCGACGACACGCTCGATCAGCGGCAGGCCATCAGCGGGATCGCCGATCACGGCATCAGCACCGACCTCGACACCGGTGAAGGCGATATCGGCCGCGTGCAGTCCGTCCTGGGTCGGATAGCCCTTGCGGGTGACACCCTTGGCATCAGCGGGAACGATGAACACGCCGATGCCGGACTTGTCGCGCTGACCGCCAGCCGTGCGCGCGGTGACGATCAGCGTGTCGGCATTCTCGCCGTTGAGCACGACGAACTTCTCGCCGTCGATAACCCAGCCGTCGCCCTTCTTCTTCGCAGAAGTGGCAACGTCGAACAGGTCGTAGCGCGACTGCTTCTCGAGCTGGGCGAAGGCGAACGTCTTGCTGCCGTCGATGATACCGGGCAGATGCGCGGCCTTCTGTGCCGCCGAGCCGCCATGGCGGAGGAAGCCGCCCGACAGCACCACGGTCGCCAGATACGGCTCGAGCACCAGCGCGCGGCCCATCGCTTCCATCACGATCATGGTCTCGACGCCGCCGGCGCCGAAGCCGCCATCGTCCTCGGAGAACGGCAGACCGAGCAGGCCCTGCTCGGCGAGCTTGGACCACATCGTCCGGCTCCAGCCGCCCTTCTCCTTCATGTACAGCTTGCGCTTGTCGAAATCATAGGCATCCGCCAGCAGGCCGTCGATGCTGTCCTTGAGGAGACGTTGCTCCTCGCTGAGATCAAAATCCATGTGAGTTGCTCTCTCGAAACGCGTGCGTTTGTTATGGGCGCCATCGTCGCCAGTCATTCACTCGTCATCCCCGCGAAAGCGGGGATCCAGTACGCCGCGGCGGTTGTGATCTGCCACGACTGCCGCGGCGTACTGGGTCCCCCGCCTTCGCGGGGGACGACATCTGTGTGTGTTAAACCAGAGTGCTACAGCCCCAGCACCGCCTTGGCGATGATGTTGCGCTGGATCTCGTTGGAGCCGCCGTAGATCGAGACCTTGCGGTTGTTGAAGTAGCTCGGCGCGATCTGGGCGGTCCAATCCATGGTCTCGTTGCTGTCCTCGTCGCCATGGATGTCGTAGGGCGCGGCGAACGGGCCGATCACTTCCATCAGCAGCTCGGTCGTCGTCTGCTGGATCTCGGAGCCCTTGATCTTCAGCACCGAGGACGCCGGGTTGGGCTTGCCCTTGCCGTGCTTGCCCTCGTCGGCAACGACGCGCAGCTGCGTCAGCTCCAGCGCCTTCAGCTCGACCTCGCAGGCCGTCAGCTTCTCGCGGAACGACGGATCCTCCAGCACCGGACGGCCGCCGGACTCGATCTTGCCGGCAAGCTCCTTGATGCGGCGGATGCGCTCCTTGGAGACGCCGACGCGAGCGATGCCGGTGCGCTCATTGCCGAGCAGGAATTTGGCGTAGTCCCAGCCCTTGTTCTCCTCACCGATCAGGTTCTCGATGGGCACCTCGACGTCGTCGAAGAACACCTCGTTGACCTCATGGCCGCCATCGATGGTCTGGATCGGACGCACGGTGACGCCCTTCGACTTCATGCTGAAGACGATGAAGGAGATGCCCATCTGCTTCTTAGCAGAGGGGTCGGTGCGGCACAGGCAGAAGATCATGTCGGCGTGCTGGGCCAAGGTGGTCCAGGTCTTCTGGCCATTGATGATCCACTTGTCGCCGCGGCGCTCGGCCTTGGTCTTCAGGGAGGCGAGATCGGAGCCGGAGCCCGGCTCGGAGAAGCCCTGGCACCACCAGTCGTCGACACTGGCAATGCGCGGCAGATACTGCTTCTTCTGCGCCTCGTTGCCGAAGGTGTAGATCACCGGGCCGACCATGCTGACGCCGAACGCGAGCGGCTGCGGCGCCGGATAGGCCTGCAGCTCCTCGTTGAAGATGTAGTGCTGCACCGAGGTCCAGCCGGTGCCGCCATATTCCTCGGGCCAGTGCGAAACGCCCCAGCCCTTGTTGTTGAGGATGCGCCACCAGGTCACCATCTCGTCCTTCGACAGATGGCGGCCTTCGATCATCTTCCGCCTGGTCTCCGGCGGCACGCTGTCCTTGAAGAACTGCCTGACTTCCTCGCGGAACGCCTGCTCTTCGCTCGTGAATGCAAGATCCATTGGATCCTCCCTTAGGTATTCAAATCGTTCGTCTTGCTCAGCTGTCGTCCCTGCGAACGCAGGGACCCATAACCACCGGCCGTCGTTGGGAGCGAAGGTGGCTGCCAGAATGCCCCAAGCGGCATCACGCGGTATGGGTCCCGGGTCTGCGCTGCGCTTGCCCGGGACGACAGTTGTGGGAAATCCCGCGCGAGTTGCGCGCGGGATTACGGTCGTTCGTTACTGCAGCACCTCGAACAGGCCGGCGGCGCCCATGCCGCCGCCGACGCACATGGTGACGACGGCGTACTTGGCCTTGCGGCGGCGGCCTTCGATCAGCGCGTGGCCGGTCAGGCGCGCACCGGACATGCCGTAGGGATGGCCGACCGCGATGGCGCCGCCATTGACGTTGATCTTGTCGGGGTCGATGCCGAGCTTGTCGCGGCAATACAGCACCTGCACCGCGAACGCCTCGTTGAGCTCCCACAGGCCGATGTCGTCGACGGTGAGGCCATGGCGCTTCAACAGACGCGGCACCGCGAACACCGGGCCGATGCCCATCTCGTCGGGCTCGCAGCCATGCGAGACGAAGCCGCGGAAGATGCCGAGCGGCTGCAGGCCGCGCTTGGCGGCATTGGCGTCGCTCATGATGACGCAGGCCGAGGCGCCGTCGGACAGCTGGCTGGCATTGCCGGCGGTGATCGAGAAGCCGTCGCCGCGCACGGCCTTGAGGCCGGCAAGGCCTTCGGCGGTCGTCTCGGGGCGCGGACCTTCGTCCTGCGACAGAGTGATGTCCTTGAACGAGATGTTGCCGGTGGCCTTGTCGGTGACGGCCATCTTGGTGCTGATCGGCGCCAGCTCGTCGTTGAACTTGCCGCCCTGCTGCGCGGCCGCGGTGCGGCGCTGGCTCTCCAGCGCATATTCGTCCTGCCGCTCGCGCGAGATGCCGTAGCGCTTGGCCACGATCTCGGCGGTGTCGATCATCGGCATGTAGACGTCGCCCTTGATCTCGAGCAGCGCCGGGTCGGTGGCCTGGAAGCTGTTCATCTTGTCGTTCTGAACCAGCGAGATCGACTCGCCGCCGCCGCCGACCGCAATCTCGACGCCGTCGAAGATCACGGAGCGCGCCGCGAGCGCGATCGCCTGCAGGCCGGAGGCGCATTGGCGGTCGATCGTGGTGCCGCCGACCGACACCGGCAGGCCGGCGCGCAGCAGCGCCTTGCGCGCGATGTTGCCGCCGGTCGAGCCCTGCTGCAGGGCCGCGCCCATCACGACGTCCTCGATCTCGGAAGGATCGACCTTGGCGCGCTTGACGGCCTCGCCGATGGCGTGGCCGAGCAAGGTGGCGCCGCCGGTGGCATTGAGCGCACCGCGATAGGCCTTGCCGATCGGCGTGCGGGCGGTGGAAACGATGACGGCATCGGTCATGGGCGGACCTCCTGTTGTTGTTACTGATGTTTGACGTGAGACGGTGGTGATTGCTGCTGGCGCAATTCGTGGCGCGACAGCTTGCCGACCGGCGTGCGCGGCAGCTCGTCGACGAACTCGACGGCCACCGGCAGCTCGTGCTTGCCGAGCTTGCCGGTCAGGAAGGCGCGGAGATCCTCGACCGGGAACGGCGCGGCGCCATCGCGCAGCTTGATGAAGGCCTTGGCGGCCTCGCCGCGATAGGCGTCGGGAATGCCGATCACGATCACCTCCTGCACGGAAGGATGGGTGTAGATCGCCTGCTCGATCATCTGCGGATAGACGTTGAAGCCGCCGGAGATGATCATGTCCTTCTTGCGGTCGACGAGAAAGAAGAATCCGTCGGCATCGACATAGCCGATGTCGCCGGTGAGGAAGCGGTCGCCGACGAAGGACTGCGCCGTCTCCTCCGGCCTGTTCCAGTAGCCCGCGGTGACGTTCGGTCCTTTGACCCGGATCTCGCCGACCTCGCCCGTACCGAGCACCTTCGCAGGATCTTCCAGCGACACGACGTCCATCTCGATGCCGGGCAGCGCGATGCCGATCGAGCCGGGCTTGTCCGGCCCCTCCTTGGGATGGCTGGTGCCGGGCGAGCAGGTCTCGGTCATGCCCCAGCCGCTCTTGAGCTTCATGCCGACGCGGCGCTCCAGGATGCGCGCGACCTCCACCGGCAGCGGCGCGCCGCCGGAGCCGACGCTGGTCAGCGACGACAGATCGCGCTTGTCGAGATCGGGCAGATTGGCGATCGCGATCCACATCGTCGGCACGCCGGGGAAATAGTTCGCGCGCTTCTGCTCGATGTCGCGCAGCACGGCCTCGACGTCGAAGCGCTGATGCAGCGAAACCAGGTTGCCGAGACGCAGCGCGGTCAGGAGCACCACGGTCAGCGCGTAGATATGAAACAGCGGCAGCACGCAGATGACGCGGCCGGTGCCCTCGCTCTGGGTCCGCGTGGCGCGGCTCCACAGCGTGATGATCGACACCGCCGAGGTGAGATTGCCGTGGGTCAGCATCGCCCCCTTGGGCAGGCCGGTGGTGCCGCCGGTATATTGCAGCAGCGCGATGTCGTCGGGCGAGATCGCAGGCCACACCGCGGGCTCTGCTGCGCCGTCGACGAAGGCACGATGCGTGATCACCGCTGCGTTGTCGGGCAACGTCGTCTGCGGCGTACCGACCTTGCCCCAGTGATCATCCTCGCAGACGATCAGGCGATCGAGCAGGCCCTTCTCCAGGAACTTCAGCGCCGTCGGCAGCAGTGCGGACAGATTCGACGTCACCAGGATGCGCGCGCCGGAGTCGCTGAGCTTGTGCGACAGCGCGATCTCGCCGTCGAGCGGCGACAGGTGCACGACACGGGCGCCGGCCTTGAGCGCACCGAAGAAGTTGATCGGGTGATCCGGCGTATTGCCGAGGAACAGCGCGATCGAGGCGCCCTTGCCAAAGCCCGCGCGCAGGAAGGCGGCGGCGGCCTGGTCGACGAGCGCTGCGAGCTGCTTGAAGGTGATGGGGCGGTCGCGAAATTCGAGCGCGTCGCGATCGCCGAAATCATCCACCGCCTGCGCCAGCAGATCCGGCAACGTGCCGCGCGCGATCGTGTCGTCCCAGCGGACGCCTTCGGGATAGAACTGTTCGCCGGGATGGGTCATGCGAGCTCAAATTCCGTTGGCGTCAGGTGGCCCCGCTGCTTCTGTTCCCTCCCCCCTTGTGGGGGAGGGTCAGGGAGGGGGGTGGCCCCAAGCGAGACTGCCGTTGTGGACCCCCACCCCCGACCCCTCCCCGCAAAGGGGAGGGGAGCGCACCTGCGCACGGAGCAACAGCGAAACGTCGGCCTCAAGCGGCCTTCCCCTGCGCCAGCGACGCGAACGTCTTGCCTTCATCGGCGAGCTTCTTCAGCAGCGGCGCCGGCTCCAGCGACGGATCGTTCGTCTCCTTGGCGTAGAACGCGAGCCGCTCGGCGATGTGCTTGAGGCCGACACTGTCAGCCCAGTACATCGGACCGCCGCGATAGATCGGCCAGCCATAGCCATAGAGCCAGACGACATCGATATCCGACGGCCGTGCGGCGATGCCTTCGGCGAGGATCTTCGCGCCCTCGTTGATCATCGGATACATCATGCGCTCGAGGATCTCCTCGTCGCTGACGGCGCGGCGCTTGAGGCCGAGCTTGGCGAGCGTCTCGTCGATCAGCCTCTCGACGTCGGGATCGGGCAGCGGTGCGCGCGAGCCCGCCTCGTATTTGTAGTAGCCCTTGCCGGTCTTCTGGCCGAAGCGGCCGGCTTCGCACAGCGCGTCCGCGATCTCGCTCTTGATGCCGCGGTCCTTGCGCGAGCGCCAGCCGATGTCGAGGCCGGCGAGATCGCCCATCGCGAACGGGCCCATCGGCATCCCGAACTTGGTGACGACGGCGTCGACCTGCTGCGGCAGCGCGCCTTCGAACAGCAGCTTCTCGGCCTGCTTGCCGCGCTGCGCCAGCATGCGGTTACCAACGAAGCCGTCGCAGACGCCGACCACGGCCGGCACCTTGGCGATCTTGCGCGCGATCGACACCGCGGTGACCAGCGCGTCCGGCGCGGTCTTCTCGGCGCGCACGATCTCGCACAGCTTCATCACGTTGGCCGGCGAGAAGAAGTGCATGCCGAGCACGTCCTGCGGACGGCTGGTCTGCTTGGCGATATCGTCGATATTCAGGTACGAGGTGTTGGACGCGAGCACGGCGCCCGGCTTGGCGTATTGATCGAGCTTGCCGAACACTTCCTTCTTCACCGCCATGGTTTCGAACACCGCCTCGATGATGAGGTCGGCATCGCCGACGTTCTCGAGTCCGACCACGCCATTGATCAGCGCCATGCGCTTGGCCGGCGCATCGGCCGGGATGCCGCCGCGCGCCGCGGTCGCCTCCCAGTTCTTCTGCATGATGCCCATGCCGCGCCTGAGCTGCTCTTCGGCAGTCTCGATCAGCGTGACCGGGACACCGGCATTGGCGAACGACATCGCAATACCGCCGCCCATGGTGCCGGCGCCGATGATGGCGACACGCTCGACCTTGCGCCCCTTGGTGCCCTCGGGCACGCCGGCGATCTTGGCGGCCTCGCGCTCGGCGAAGAAGGCGTAGCGCTGCGCCTTGGACTGGTCGCTGGCGACGAGCTTGAGGAAGCCCTCGCGCTCCTTCTTCAGGCCCTCGTCGAACGGCAGGTCGATTGCGTAGCCGACGGCGTCGGCTGCCGCGAACGGCGCTTCCAAGCCGCGCGACTTCTTGGTGATCGCAGCCACCGCATTGGTGAAGATCGAGCGATCGGCCTTGGCCGCCGCGATCTTGGACTCGTCGTCGCGCAACTTGCGCAGCGGGCGGTTCTCCGCCAGCACCTTGCGCGCGAACGCCTCGCCGCCCGATGCCGGCCCCTCGATGATCTCCTCGATTAGGCCGGACTTGAGGGCCTCCGCCGCGCCGATCGGATCACCGCCGACGATCATCTTGACCGCGAGCTCCGGGCCCACCGCGCGCGGCAGGCGCTGCGTTCCGCCCGCGCCCGGCAGCAGCCCGAGCTTGACTTCCGGCAGGCCCAGCTTCGCCTCCTTGGTGGCGACACGATAATGACAGGCAAGCGCCACTTCGAGGCCACCGCCGAGCGCCGTTCCATGAATGGCGGCAATCACAGGCTTGGGGCTGTTCTCGATCGCACTCAAGACGTCGTTGAGCGCCGGCGGCTTCGGCGGCTTGCCGAACTCGGTGATGTCAGCGCCGGCGATGAAAGTCCGCCCCCCACAGGTGAGCACGATCGCCTTGATGGCGGGATCGGCGATCGCAGCGTTGACGTTGTCCAGGATGCCGCCGCGCACTGCGGCACTCAGCGCATTGACGGGCGGACTGTCGATGGTGACGATGCCGACGATGTCATGACGATCAAGCTTTGCCACTTCGCTCACGCTAGGCTCCTTGGGATGTCGTTTCTTTGTGGCCGGTTAACGTTCCGACCAATTCTTGGCTCTTCATTTGCGCAGAATATCGGCCATGCTTGCGTCTACCCGCTGCCGACGATCAATTCCGCAGTGCGAAATCTAATTCCACATCTTGACATCCAGGGTTATTTTGAAGCACGAGCGTTGTCAACGAGGCTCATCAATCAACAGCCGATGACATGAAACGCCCAGGGAAGAAAGCCGCGACCGATCGCAGCTTCGTCGTTGCGCTGTCGCGCGGCCTCGAAGTGCTGAGGGCGTTCCGGCCCAATGACGGACTGCTGGGCAACCAGGAAATTGCCGCGCGCACCAATCTGCCGAAGCCCACCGTGTCGCGATTGACGTACACGCTGACCAAGCTCGGCTATCTCACGCCGGTGCCGCGCTTCGAGAAGTATCAGCTCGCGCCATCCGCGCTCCTGCTCGGCTATGCCGCGCTCGCCAATCTCGGCGTCCGGCACCTGTCCGAGCCGTTTCGCGAGCAGCTGATGCGCGAGACCGGCGGTGCGGTCGCGATCGGCGGCCGCGACCGGCTCAGCATGATCTATTTCGGCCAGAGCCGGCACGGCGTCGTCAACGTTCAGCTCGACGTCGGATCACGCATCCCGATCGCGACCACCGCGATGGGCCGCGCCTACATCTGGGCGCTGCCGGATGACGAGCGCGCCGCATTGATGCGGGACATGCGCGAGCATTACGGCAGCCGCTGGCCGAAGATCCGCGACGGCATCGAGCGCGCCGGCGAGACGGTCGCCAAATACGGCTTCACAATCTCGGCGGGGGAATGGCAGGACGACGTGCACGCCGTCGGCGTCGCGCTGAAGCTCAACGACGGAACTGGTCCCTATGCGGTGAACTGCGGGGCGCCTGCATTCCGCTTCACGGAAGAGCGTCTGCGCACCGACATTGGACCTCGTCTCGTCGCGATGGTAAGGAACATCGAAGCGGCGCTCGGGGGACTCGCGCCGCAAACTAATCAAACAAACAACCAATCAAACAAAGAACTCAATAAGAAGCCGAAGCCAGGAGGAAAAGTTGCCCGTGTTGCCGAGGGTATCAGATAGCCTGCATCGTCGCGGTCGGCTGGCGCCGCGTCCCGACCTGAGCGATTTCGGGAGGGGCGAGACGAGATGACGCAGGCACAACTCGCCCAGACCGGCGATCCGCTGCTCGCCGTGCGCGACGTCAGCGTCGTGTTCGGCGGCATCGTGGCGCTTAACGGCGTCTCGTTCGACATGCGCGAAGGCCAGATCCTCGGACTGATCGGCCCCAACGGCGCCGGCAAGACGACCTTGTTCAACTGCCTCAGCCGGCTCTACCAGCCGAGTTCCGGCGACATCCTGATGGAGGGCCGCAGCATCCTGAAGCGGCCGCCGCATCGCATCGCCGAGATCGGCATCGGCCGTACCTTCCAGAACGTCGCGCTGTTTCCCAATCTGTCCGTGCTCGACAACGTCCGCGTCGGTACCCACGCGCGGACCTCGAGCGACATCATCTCCGACTCGCTGCGCCTCGCCTGGATCCGGCGCAGCGAGAAATCGGTGAACACCAAGGTTCACGAGATCCTCGCTTATCTCAAGCTCGAGGACGTCGCGCACAAGACCGTGTCCGGATTGCCGTTCGGCACCCAGAAGCGTGTCGAGCTGGCGCGCGCGCTCGCCGCCGATCCAAAGATCCTGCTGCTCGACGAACCCGCTGGCGGCCTCAATCACGAAGAGGTCTATGTGCTGGGCGACCTGATCCGGCGCATCCGCGACGAGCGCCATGTCACCGTGCTGCTGGTCGAGCACCACATGGGCCTGGTGATGTCGATCGCCGACCACGTCGTCGCACTGAATTTCGGCAAGAAGCTCGCGGAGGGCACGCCGGCCCAGGTGCAGGCCGATCCCGACGTCATCAAGGCCTATCTCGGGAGCAAGGATCAATGACGGCGCTTCTGAACGTCAAGGATCTGCGCGCCTACTACGGCCAGGTCCAGGCCCTTCACGGCCTGTCGTTCTCGCTCAACGAGGGCTCGCTGACGACGCTGCTCGGCGCCAACGGCGCCGGCAAGACCACGACCCTGCGCGCGATCTGCAACATGGTGCGCTCGACCGGGGCGATCGAGTTCGAGGGCAAGCCGCTCAACAACAAATCGACCGAGAGCATCGTCCGCTTCGGCATCGCCCACGTGCCGCAGGGCCGCGGCACCTTCACCAACATGACGGTGGAGGAGAACCTGCAGCTCGGCGCCATCACCCGCGGCGACAAAGCGGGCATCGTCGCCGACATCGAGCGGATGTACTCCTACTTCCCGAAGCTGAAGGAGCGCCACACCCAGCAGGCCGGCACCTTGTCCGGCGGCGAGCAGCAGATGCTGGCGGTGGCACGCGCCTTGATGCTGCGTCCGCGGCTGATGCTGCTGGACGAGCCGTCGTTCGGCCTCGCGCCGCTGGTGGTGCGCGATCTGTTCGGCATCCTCGGCAAGATCAATCGCGAGGAGAAGGTCTCGATCCTCGTCGTCGAGCAGAACGCGCAGCTGGCGCTCGAGCTCGCCGATCAGGCCTATGTGATCGAGACCGGCCGCATCGTCATGTCGGGCGCGGCCAAGGACATCGCAAACGACGAGAACGTCCGCAAATCCTATCTGGGCTACTAACGGAGCGGGACAATGGAACTCTTCACCAACCAGGTCCTGGCCGGCATTGCCACGGGCGCGATCTACGCCTGCATGGCGCTCGCGGTCGTGATGATCTACCAGGCGATCGACCATCTCAACTTCGCGCAAGGCGAGATGGCAATGTTCTCGACCTTCATCTCGTGGCAGCTGATGCAATGGGGCCTGCCCTATTGGGTTGCCTTCGTGGTGACGCTGGCTTTCTCGTTCGCCGGCGGCATCGCGATCGAGCGCGTGCTGTTCAAGCCGCTCGCGAAGGCGCCGATCCTGACCCAGGTCGCCGGCTTCATCGCGCTGTACTCGATCATCAACTCCTTCGCCGGGCTGACCTGGGACTTCACCATCAAGCAATATCCGACGCCGTTCGGATCCTCGCCTTTTCTCGGCAGCCAGCTGATCTCGACCCACCAGGCTGGCATGATCGGCATCACCCTGGTACTGCTGGTCGGGCTCTACTTCTTCTTCCAGTACACGCGGGTTGGCCTCGCGATGCGGGCCGCGGCGGCTGTGCCTGAATCTGCCCGCCTGGTCGGCATCAACACCTCGTGGATGATCGCGCTCGGCTGGGGCATGGCGGCGGCGATCGGCTCGATCGCCGGCATGCTGATCGCGCCGGTGGTGTTCCTCGAGCCCAACATGATGGGCGGCGTGCTGATCTATGGCTTTGCCGCAGCCGTGCTTGGCGGCCTCACCAGTCCGTTCGGCGCCGTGCTCGGCGGCTTCATGGTCGGCATCTTCGAGAATCTCGCCGGAACCTACATCCCGCATGTCGGCAACGAGATGAAGCTGCCGATCGCCCTGGCGCTCATCATCTCCGTTCTGGTCATCAAGCCCGCCGGCCTGTTCGGCCGCAACATCGTGAAGCGAGTCTGATCATGAGCGCAATCGAGGACATCACATCCCAGGCGCCCGCGGTCGCGGCGGTTCCGAAGCGGGCCATGACCTTGAGCTCCGGCACGACCTTCGTGATCGTGCTGCTGCTCATGGTCGTGCCGCTGTTCGTCAAGAATTTCATCATCTTCCAGATGACGATGCTGCTGATCTACGGGCTCGCCGTGCTGGCGCTCAACATCCTGACCGGCGGCAGTGGCCAGTTCTCGCTCGGAAATAGCGCGTTCTATGCCGTCGGCGCCTATACGTCGGCAATCCTGATGGAGCAGTACAACGTCAACTACGCGCTGACGCTGCCGGTGGCCGGGGTCGTCTGCTTCGGCGCCGGCTTCCTGTTCGGCCAGCCGGCGCTGCGGCTGTCGGGGGTGTACCTCGCGCTCGCCACCTTCGCGCTGGCCACCGCCATGCCGCAGATCCTCAAGCTCGGCTTTTTCGAGCCCTGGACCGGCGGCGTGCAGGGCCTGGTCGTGACCAAGCCCGATGCGCCGTTCGGCCTGCCGATGTCGCAGGACATGTGGCTGTATTATTTCACGCTTGTCATCACGATCGCGATCTACATCTTCTCGGTGAACCTGCTGCGCTCGCGCTCCGGCCGGGCCTTCATGGCGATCCGCGACAACGAGATCGCGGCCTCCGCCATGGGCATCGACGTTGCGACCTACAAGACGCTGGCATTCGGCGTCTCTGCCGGCATCACCGGCGTGGCCGGCGGGTTGGGGGCCATCGCCGTGCAATTCGTGGCGCCCGACAGCTACACGATCGTGCTCGCGATCTCGCTGTTCCTCGGCATGGTGGTCGGCGGCGTCGGCTGGCTGCCCGGATCGTTCATCGGCTCGGCTTTCATCATCTTCGTTCCCAACATCGCCGAAGGCATCTCCAAGGGCCTGTCCGGCGCGGTGTTCGGCATTCTCTTGTTCCTGATCATCTTCCTCGTGCCGCACGGCGCGCGGCAGGTGGCGATGGTCGCTCAGCAGCTGCTGAACAAAGTAAGAAAAAGCTAAGGAGGAAAATCTTGCTCGTCTCCCGACACCTACGAATCGCCGCGCTCGCGACGGCGGTCATCGCCCTCACCTCGGGCGGAGCATTCGCCCAGAAGAAATACGACACCGGCGCATCCGACACCGAGATCAAGGTCGGCAACATCATGCCCTATAGCGGCCCGGCGTCCGCTTACGGCGTGATCGGCAAGACCGAGGAGGCGTATTTCAAGAAGATCAATGCCGAAGGCGGCATCAACGGCCGCAAGATCAACTTCGTCTCCTATGACGACGCCTACTCGCCGCCCAAGGCGGTCGAACAGGTGCGTAAGCTGGTCGAAAGCGACGAGGTCTTGTTCGTCTTCAATCCGCTCGGCACGCCCTCGAACTCGGCGATCCAGAAATATCTCAACGGCAAGAAGATCCCGCAGCTGTTCGTCGCCACCGGCGCGACCAAGTGGAACGATCCGAAGAACTTCCCATGGACCATGGGCTGGCAGCCGAGCTACCAGAGCGAGGGCCGCATTTATGCGAAGTACCTGCTCAAGGACAAGCCGGGCGCCAAGGTCGGCGTGCTGTTCCAGAACGACGATTTCGGCAAGGACTATCTGAAGGGCCTCAAGGACGGTCTCGGCGACAAGGCCGCATCCATGATCGTCATGGAGGAAAGCTACGAGACGTCAGAACCGTCGATCGACGGCCACATCGTCAAGCTCAAGGCCAGCGGTGCCGACGTGTTCTTCAGCGTCACCACGCCGAAATTCGCAGCGCAGGCGATCAAGAAGCTCGCCGAGATCGATTGGCACCCGACCCATCTTGTCGTCAACGTGTCCGCCTCGGTCGGCAGCGTGATCAAGCCGGCCGGCTTCGAGAACTCGCAAGGAATCCTCTCGGCCGCCTACGCAAAGGATGCCGCAGATGCCCAGTGGGACAACGATCCCGGCATGAAGAAATTCACCGAATTTCTTGCGCAGTATTTTCCGGACGCCAACAAGCTCGACAGCTCCGTCGTCTATGGCTACGGCGCCGCGCAGACGGTGGTGAAGGTGCTGCAGATGTGCGGCGACGACCTGACCCGCGCCAACGTCATGAAGCAGGCGGCGAGCCTGAAGGACTTCACCCCGGACACGCTGCTGCCGGGCGTCAAGATCAACACCTCGGCCACCGACTTCGCACCGATCGAGCAACTGCAGATGCAGCGGTTCAAGGGCGAGAAGTGGGAGCTGTTCGGCGAAGCGATCAGCGGCGCCATCGAGTAGCCGAGGATTGGAGTCATCGCGCATCGCCGCAGAAAGCGGTGCCGATCTCCACTGGCCCTCCGTGCCATCGGCACGGGGGGCTTTTTCATTCATGGCCCGTGCGGTCTTGCTAACAACAGTGAGCGCCCGCCAGTTTCTTTATCTCAGGCTGTTATTGCAAGGCACCTGTCGCTGAAATTGTGCACCTCTCTCGCAACTGCACATGACGGATCGCAGGTTTGGACCGCGAAAACACGGACCGTGCCGCGATGTCGCAACCGCGCCGCGCCGTCTCTGCTATAGTTCCCGTCACAACAAGAGCTTCCTCAAGGAAGTCACGACACGTCACCCAGAACAAGAACGGGAGAAACGCACCATGATGATCACGCGAAGGGCAGCCCTCGCTACGGCCGCCGCAATCGTCCTCGCCTCGAGCGGCGCATCCGCTGCCGACAAGAAATACGACACCGGCGCCTCCGACACCGAGATCAAGATCGGCAACATCATGCCCTATAGCGGGCCGGCCTCGGCCTACGGCATCATCGGCAAGACGGAGGCGGCGTATTTCAAGAAGATCAACGCCGAAGGCGGCATCAACGGCCGCAAGATCAACTACATCTCCTATGACGACGCCTATTCCCCACCGAAAGCAGTCGAGCAGGCGCGCAAGCTGGTCGAGAGCGACGAGGTGCTCCTGATCTTCAACTCGCTCGGCACGCCCTCGAACACGGCGATCCAGAAATACATGAACGCCAAGAAGGTGCCGCAACTGTTCGTCGCCACCGGCGCCACCAAGTGGAACGACCCATCCAACTTCCCGTGGACCATGGGCTGGCAGCCGAGCTACCAGGCCGAGTCGCGGATCTATGCAAAGTATCTCCTCAAAGAGAAGCCGGATGCCAAGATCGCGGTGCTCTACCAGAACGATGATTACGGCAAGGACTATCTGAAAGGCCTCAAGGACGGCCTCGGCGCCAAGGCGGCGAGCATGATCGTCATGGAGGAGAGCTACGAGACCACCGAACCCACGATCGACAACCACATCGTCAAGCTGAAGTCGACCGGCGCCGACGTGTTCATGAACATCACGACGCCCAAATTCGCGGCGCAGGCGATCAAGAAGTCGGCCGAGATCGAGTGGAAGGCGCTGCACATTCTCAACAACGTCTCGGCCTCGGTCGGCAGCGTGATCAAGCCGGCGGGATTTGCCAATGCCCAGGGCATCGTCTCCGCGCAGTACCTGAAGGACACCACCGACCAGCAATGGGCCGACGATCCCGGCATGAAGAGCTATCTCGAGTTCATGACGAAGGATTTTCCGGAGGGCGACAAGCTGGATAATGGCACCGTGGTCGGCTACGGCGTGGCACAGACGCTGGTGCAGGTGCTCAAGCAGTGCGGGGACGATTTGACGCGGGAGAACGTCATGAAGCAGGCCGCGAGCTTGCGCGGCTTTCGCACCGGGGTGCTGCTGCCCGGCATCGCCATCGACACCTCCGCGACCGACTTTGCTCCGATCAGCCAGCTTCAGCTGATGCGCTTCACCGGCGAGCGATGGCAATTGTTCGGCGACGTCATCTCGGCTGACGTCGGCGGCTAGCTGCTCGGAACACAACGAGCATGGCCTCCTGCGGCTTCGCGCCGCAGGAGGCTGCATGTCCAGGCATCTGCGCTGTCTTCACCAAGTATTTCTTAAGCTAGGAGTTCAAAGAACGGTGGTCATGCATCGGCGGCGGTTACGCACCACGCGCTGCTGCGCTATGGGGACTCGTCCGGAGTGAAACGAGTCGCTCGCCTTGCGGGCGGATCCAACAACAAGGCCAAGCTCGAAGGCCGAGAAGGAGTCCTCTTCCCATGACCACCGCCCTCACCCGCCGCGCCGTATCCGGCATGCTCGGCCTTGCCGTCTTTGGTGCTGCCGCCGGCACCGCGTACGCCGACAAGAAATACGACACCGGCGCCAGCGATACCGAGATCAGGATCGGCAACATCGTGCCCTATAGCGGTCCGGCCTCGGCCTACGGCTCGGTCGGCAAGGCGATGACGGCCGTGTTCAAGAAGGTCAATGACGACGGCGGCATCAACGGCCGCAAGATCAATTTCATCTCCTATGACGACGCCTATTCGCCGCCGAAGACGGTCGAGCAGGCGCGCAAGCTGGTCGAGAGCGACGAGGTGCTGTTCCTGTTCGGCGTGCTCGGCACCGCGCCGAACACGGCGATCCAGAAATATCTCAATTCCAAGAAGGTGCCGCAGCTGTTCGTCGCGACCGGCGCCACCAAGTGGAACGAGCCGAAGACCTTTCCGTGGACCATGGGATGGCTGCCGAGCTACCAGTCGGAAGCGCGCATTTACGCGAAATATCTCGCCGTCCAGCAGCCGACCGGTAAGATCGCGGTGCTCTATCAGAACGACGACATGGGCAAGGACTATCTGAAGGGCCTCAAGGACGGCCTCGGCGATACGTCGCGCCTTGTGCTGGAGGAGAGCTACGAGATCGCCGAACCCACGGTCGAATCGCACATCGTCAAGATGAAGTCGGCCAATCCCGACATCGTGGTGCTGTTCACGACGCCGAAGTCCGGCGCCCAGGCGATCAAGAAGCTCGGCGAGATGAACTGGAAGCCGCTCACCATCATCTCCAATGTCAGCGCCTCGACGGCTGCGGTGATGCGCCCGGCCGGCGTCGAGAACTCGCAAGGGGTGATCTCGGCCGCCTACGCCAAGGACGCGTCCGATCCGCAATGGGCCAACGACCCCGGTCTCGGCGCGTTCAGGGAGCTGCTGGCCAAATATCTGCCGGAGATCAACCCCGTGGATTCGTCGGCGCTGACCGGCTACAACATCGCCACCACAATGGTCGAGGTGCTGAAGCGATGCGGCGACGAACTGACCCGCGCCAATGTCATGAAGCAGGCCGCAAGCCTGAAACAGTTTGCGCAGGGCGGCCTGCTGCCCGGCATCACGCTGACCACGGGTCCCGAGGATTTCCAGCCGATCGAGCAGCTGCAGCTGATGCAGTTCAAGGGCGAACGCTGGCAATTGTTCGGCGAGGTCATGAGCGGCGAGTTGAAGTGAGCCGTTGCGCCGGCGCGGGCGGCGCCGCATGACCAGCCGCCGTCCGCTGTTGCGCGCCATCTTCGACGCCGCGGTCGCCGCGGCGCATCCCGATATCGTGCTGCCGGCCTTCCTGCCGGCGGCCCCCAAGGGACGCATCATCTGTCTTGCCGCCGGCAAGGGCGCAGCCGCGATGGCGGTCGCGGCGGAACGCCATTACCTGGACACGCTGGGATTCGATCCCGCGAAGCTGACCGGCATCGCGACGACTCGCCACGGACATGGCGTGCCGACGCGGCGGGTCAAGGTGATCGAGGCTGGTCATCCGACGCCTGACGAGGCCGGGCTCAAGGCTGCTGAGGAGACATTGCAGCTGGCCGCGACGGCCGAAGCCGACGACCTGATGCTGGTGCTGATCTCGGGCGGCGGCTCCGCAAACTGGGTCGCGCCCGCCAATGGCGTGAGCTTCGCGCAGAAGCAGCAACTGACCCGCGCGCTGCTGCGCTCGGGCGCGCCGATCGGCGAAATGAACACCGTTCGAAAGCATCTGTCGCGCATCAAGGGCGGTCGCCTGGCCCGTGCCGGACACAAGGCGGAAATCGTCACGCTCGCCATTTCGGACGTGCCTCATGACGACCCCTCGGCGATCGCGTCGGGTCCGACCGTGCCGGATCCGACCACGCTTGCCGATGCCCGCGCGATCGTTGCCAAATACAAGCTCGAGGTCGACCCGGCGATCGCCCGGGCGCTCGAGGATGCCGCCAATGAAAGCTGCAAGCCGGGCGATCCAGCCTTCGCCCGCGCCTCGTTCGAGCTGATCGCGCGTCCGGCCAGCTCGCTCGAAGCCGCGGTCGCCAGCGTCAAAGCCGCGGGCTATGACGTGCTCGATCTCGGCGCCGACCTCGAGGGTGAGGCGCGCGAGGTGGCCGCCGACCACGCCAAGCTGGCGCGCGAGGCCCGCGCGCTCGGCCGCCGCATGGCCATCATCTCGGGCGGCGAACTCACCGTGACGGTGCGCGGCCAGGGTCGCGGCGGGCCGAACCAGGAATATGCGCTGGCACTGGCCGATCTCCTCAAGGACATGGAGGGCGTCGCGGCACTGGCCGGTGACACCGATGGCGCCGATGGCGGCGGCGGCAGCGCCTCCGATCCGGCCGGCGCGCTGGTCGATGCCGAGGTCATCGCGGCGATGCGGGCGCAGCAGCTCGATCCGCAGGCCTATCTCGCCAACAACGACGCCACCGCGTTCTTCGCCGCCACCGGCGGCCTGCTGCAGACCGGCCCGACGCTGACCAACGTCAACGACGTCAGGGTCATCCTGGTCGATTGAGGGGCGCGACGGCGCCCTTCAGAACTCCTCCGCGACCTTGGTCAGCATCGCCAGCAGCGCCTCGCGCCCATCCGGGCCGAGCAGCTCGTTGAGCCGCGCCTCGTGCTTCGACATCACGAGCTTCTTGGCGCGGGCGAGCACGGCACGCCCCTTCTCGGTCAGCATCAGGATGTGGGAGCGTCGGTCATTGGCCGAGCGGACGCGGGTGCAGAGATCGCGGGTTTCCAGGCTGTCGAGCAGCGACACGAAATTCGGCCGGAGGATGCCGAGGGTATTGGCGATCTCGGTCTGGTTGCGGCCCGGATTGCCGTCCAGCAGCAGCAGCACCGAGAACTGCGCCGGCGTCAGCTGCAGCGGCGCCACACAGCGCAGGAAGTCCTCGAACACCTTCAGCTGCGCCCGTTTCAGCACATAGCCGAGCAGATCGGAGAGCTCACCGAGCTGGACCGCTTGCGTCTCGTCGGCCGCTACGGCAGCTTCCTTGCGGCCTTCCCTCGAGGGTCCGCTGACGGGCTTGGCGCTATCGGCCATCACAATCCGCCAAATTCATCACACCTGCTTCCATCCCTGGTCTCGAATGCCGCAGCCGGAACAGCGGCCTTGAGATTATAATCGATAATTGTTATCCACCATATCAAACACGGGCAGCCCAATTCAACTGCCCTGACCAGCGGCATGGCGCCAGGCGCAGCCGCATCGGGTCACCACAGAGGGGGAGCGTCCGGTCTTGAACACAACGATCTTGCTGTTCCTGTTGCAGGACGGCATTACCAACGGCGCGATCTACGCCCTGCTCGGGCTGGCGCTCGTGCTGGTGTTTGCCGTCACCCGGGTGATCCTGATCCCGCAGGGCGAATTCGTCACCTATGGCGCCCTCACCTATGCCTCGCTCGCCGCCGGGCGCATGCCGGGCACGGCGAAGCTCGCCGTCGTCATCGGGCTCGCGGCCTTTGCCTTCGACCTCTACGCCATGCGCAAGACGCTGCATGCGCCGCGCATGCTTCGCGCCTTCGGCCTCAACGTCGCCTTCCCCGTGGCCGTGCTGCTCGCCAGCATGTGGGCTGCGGACCAGCGCATGCCCGCCGGCGTCAGCCTGGTGCTGTCGCTGCTGATTGTCGCCAGCATCGGCCTGTCGCTGTATCGGATCGTGTTCCAGCCGCTCGCCCACACCTCCGTGCTGGTGCTGCTGATCGCCTCCGTCGGCGTTCACCTGGCGCTGCAGGGCCTCGGCCTGCTGTTCTTCGGCGCCGAGGGCCAGCGCGGCCCGACCTTGCTCACCGCCAACGTCACGCTCGGCTCGCTGCGCTTCACCGGCCAGGGCATGGCGGTCTACGGCATCACCGTCGCCTTCATCGTCGGCCTCTGGCTGTTCTTCGGCCTGACCCTGTACGGCAAGGCGCTGCGGGCCACGGCGGTCAACCGGCTCGGCGCCCGCCTGGTCGGCATCCGCACCACGCTCTCCGGCCAGATCGCCTTCCTGCTGGCGTCCACCATCGGCGCGCTCTCCGGCATCCTGATCGTGCCGATCACGACGCTCTATTACGACACCGGCTTCCTGATCGGCCTCAAAGGCTTCATCGCCGCGATCATCGGCGGCCTGATCAGCTACCCGCTGACCGCCGTCGCCGCGCTCGTCGTCGGCATCGTCGAGGCGTTCTCCTCGTTCTACGCCTCGAACTTCAAGGAAGTGATCGTGTTCACGCTGCTGATCCCGGTTCTGCTGCTGCGTTCGCTCGCCGCGCCCGCGGTCGAAGAAGAGAAGGATTGAGCCGTGCGCGAGCGTTGGCCTCTCATCATCTTTGCCGTCATCGTTGCGGCGATCCCGTTCATCCCAGGCGTGCCGCCGTTCTGGATCGTGCTGCTCGACAATATCGGCCTGTCCGCGCTGGTCGCGATGGGGCTGGTGCTGCTGACCGGCGTCGGCGGCCTCACCTCGTTCGGCCAGGCCGCGTTCGTCGGCTTCGGCGCCTACACCACGGCGGTGCTGTCCGCCAACTACGGCATATCGCCCTGGCTCACCTTGCCGCTGTCGCTGCTGGTGTCGGGACTCGCCGCGGTGCTGCTCGGTCTCGTCACCGTCAGGCTGTCCGGCCACTATCTGCCGCTCGGTACGCTCGCCTGGGGTCTCGGCCTGTTCTACCTGTTCAGCAAGCTCGCCTTCCTGGGCCGCAATGACGGCATCTCCGGCATTCCGCCGCTGTCGATCGGCAGCCTCAGGATGCTCGATCCCGGCACGATCTACTTCGCGATCTGGGCCGCCGTGCTGATCTCGGCGCTGCTGACCATGAACCTTCTGGACTCCCGCACCGGCCGCGCCATCCGCGCGCTGCGCCGCGGGCACATCGCCGCCGAGGCCTTCGGGGTCTATTCGCCGCGCGCCAAGCTGCTGGTGTTCATCTATGCCGCCGTGCTCGCCGGCCTGTCCGGCTGGCTCTACGCGCATTTCACCCGCGCGGTGAACCCGACGCCGTTCGGCGCCCAGGCCGGCATCGAATATCTGTTCGTGGCCGTCGTCGGCGGCGCCGGCTATGTCTGGGGCGGCGTGCTCGGTGCTGCGATCGTCGTGATCCTGAAGGAGGTGCTGCAGAGCTACCTCCCGCTGCTGCTGCATGGCGAGGGCCAGCTCGAGACCATCGTGTTCGGCATTCTCCTCGTCACGCTTCTCCAGCTCGCGCCGACCGGCCTGTGGCCATGGCTGACCGCGCGGCTGCCGTTCAAGCCCATCGCCAAGAAGCCGGACACCACGATCAAGCTGCCGGCCCGCATGCGCGCCGCATCGACCCCCGGCGTGCTGCTGCAGGTCGACAACGCGCGAAAACAGTTCGGTGGCGTGGTCGCGGTCAACAACGTTTCGTTCGACGTCCAGGCCCGCGAGATCGTGGCGCTGATCGGACCCAACGGCGCCGGCAAGAGCACGACCTTCAACCTGATCACCGGCGTGCTGCCGCCGACCTCCGGCAACATCTCGGTGCTCGGCAAGGCCGTCGGAAACGCGCCGCCGCAGGACGTCGTCAAGCTCGGCATTTCCCGCACCTTCCAGCACGTCAAGCTGGTGCCGGACATGACCGTGCTGGAGAACGTCGCGATCGGCGCCCATCTGCGCGGCCACTCGGGCGCGATCTCCAGCATGTTCCGGCTCGACCGCGGCGACGAAGCCAAGCTGCTTGCGGAAGCCGCGCGGCAGATCGAGCGCGTCGGGCTCGGCGACCAGATGCACCAGCTCGCTGGTTCTCTTTCTCTGGGCCAACAACGCATCGTCGAGATCGCCCGCGCGCTGTGCGTCGATCCGATGCTGCTGCTGCTCGACGAGCCCGCAGCCGGCTTGCGCCACATGGAGAAGCAGCGCCTCGGCGCGCTGCTGCGCGATCTCCGCGCCGGCGGCATGTCGGTGCTGCTGGTCGAGCACGACATGGGCTTCGTCATGGATCTCGCCGACCGCATCGTGGTGCTCGATTTCGGCACCAAGATCGCCGAGGGCACACCAGCCGCGATCAAGACCAATCCCGAGGTGATCAAGGCGTATCTCGGAGCCGACGCATGAGCACATTGCTGGAAGTCACCGACGCTCACGTCTCCTACGGCAAGGTCGAGGCGGTCCGCTCGGTCTCGCTCACCGTCGCCGAGAACGAGATCGTCACCATCATCGGCGCCAACGGCGCCGGCAAGACCACGCTGCTCAGCGCCATCATGGGCGTGTTTCCGCTGAAGGGCCGCGTCTCCTTCCTCGGCGAGGACATGGCCCGGCTGGAGATCGAGGACCGCGTCGCGCGCGGCCTCTGCCTGGTGCCGGAGCATCGCGAGCTGTTCGCGACCATGAACGTCGAGGACAATCTGCAGCTCGGCGCCTTCCGCATGAGCAAGGCGCACGCTTCCAGAGGCTTCGAGCACGTCTACACGCTGTTCCCGAAGCTGAAGGAGCGGCGCAAGCAGCTCGCCGGCACGCTCTCCGGCGGCGAGCAGCAGATGCTGGCGATGGGCCGTGCATTGATGGGCGCGCCGAAGATGCTGATGCTGGACGAGCCGAGCCTCGGGCTCGCGCCGATCATCGTCGCCGGCATCTTCGAGATCGTCGCCAAGCTGCGCCAGGAGGGTGTCTCGGTGCTGCTGGTCGAGCAGAACGCCAAGGCCGCGCTGAACGTCGCCGATCGCGCCTATGTGATGGAGCTCGGCGAGTTCGTGCTCAACGGCAAGGCGAGCGAGATCGCGACCGATCAGCGCGTCGCGGCGAGCTATCTCGGCTTCGCCGAGACGGCGGCCAGCTGAGCCCAATCTCGATCGTGTGAGGCGCTGTCTCAGGATGGCGTCTCCCGCATCAGCAGGAAGTCGACCATCACACGCTCCAGCGCCCGGTACATGTCGGTGCCGGTCGCCGTCAGGCAGCCGCGCGCACGCGCTTCGGCGATGAACGGCGACACCTCCGGCCGGGTGATGACGCAGCCGCAATAGGCCGACGAACTGACCGTCGCCATGTCGACCGGCAGGGGATCGCCGGGCCGCATGCCAGCCGGCGTCGCATTCGCGACCATGTCGAAGCCGGTGGCATCCGGCGAGCCGACCAGCACACGGCCCCTGCCCCGCTCATTGAGCCGTGCGATCAGCGTATCGCGACGCCCGGCATCGCTGTCGTGAATGGCGAGTTCGCTGACCCCGGCATCGATCAGCGCGAGTGCGATCGCCGAGCCGGCACCGCCGGCCCCGATCTGCAGCGCGCGACAGCCCGCGGGGTCAAACCCTTTGGCTTGCGCCGCACCGACGAAGCCGAGGCCGTCGACCATGTCGCCGTGCCAGCCCCCATCGGTGTCACGGCGCATCAGGTTGACGGCGCCGATGAACTGCGCGCGCTCGGTCGCCGTCGCGCAGGCGCGATAGCAGGCGAATTTGTGCGGGATGGTCGCGACGATGCCGTCGAGGTTTTTCACCCGCGTCATCGCCGAGATGAAGTCGGGCAGATCCGCCGGCGCGACCTGCATCGCGACCAGGATGGCGTCGCGGCCGCGCTCCGCAAAAGCCTGGCTGACGCCCGCCGGCGCGCGCACCTGCGCGATCGGATCACCGATGATGATGTGGAGCCGGGTGGCTCCGGTGGGGGCGGGAATCATGGGGGGCCTCCCAAAAGATCAAGGATCGTGGTCCCAATAGCCGAAAGGCCGGCTCACCGAGCCGGCCTTTCCTGATGCTTATATGGTCTGTGCGGCTCACTTCGCCGGGACGTATTTGCCGTCCTTCACGGTCAGGATGATGCGGGAGCGGTCGTCGAGGCCCGAGCGATCCTTTTCGGTGAAGTTGTAGACGCCCTGTGAGGCCGCCATGTCCTTCTCGGTCATCAGCGCCTGGCGGATGGCCTCGCGGAACTCCGGCGTGCCGGGCTTGGCGGTCTTCAGCGCCACCGGGATGACGCGCTTGAGGATCTCGAACGCGTCGAAGGAGTGACCGGCGAACTGGCTGCGGCTGTTCGGGCCATACTTGGCCTCATAGGCCTTGTTCAGCTCGAGGCCGGGCTTCTTGGTCAGCGCGCTGTCATCCTGCGTTTCCGGCGACATCACCGGACCCGAGGCCATGATCACGCCCTCCGCCGCCTTGCCGGCGATGCGGATGAAGTCCATGCTCGCCGCGCCGTGGGTCTGGTAGATCAGGCCGGTGTAGCCGCGCTCGCGCAGCTCGGTCTGCGGCAAAGCAGCCGCGGTGCCGGAGGCGCCGACCAGGATCGCATCCGGATTGGCGGCGACCAGCTTGAGCACCTGGCCGGTGACGGAGGTGTCGGGACGCGCAAAACGCTCCTCGTCGGCGATGGTGATGCCCATCGGCCCGCCCTGGTTCTTCAGATCGTTGAACCAGAGGTCGCCGTAGGAGTCGGAATAGCCGATATAGCCGACGGTCTTGATGTTGTGCGCCTTCATGTGCTCGTAGAGCACCTTGCCCATGATCGGCACCGGCTGCGGCATCACGACCGACCACTTGGCGCGCTCCGGCGTAACCGGGAACGGCGCCAGGCCGAAATGCGGAATGCCGGCTTCGCTGGCGACGTTGGACACCGCGATGGTCGGCGGCGTCAGCGCCGAGCCCATGATGATGTCGGCCTTGGACTCCGTCACGAAGCGGCGCGCGTTGGTGGTTGCCGTGGTCGGATCGCCGCCGTCGTCGAGCACGATCACCTTCAGCGGCACGCCGCCGATTTCCTTCGGCACGAATTCGAGCGCGTTGCGCTCGGGGATGCCGAGCGCGGCGCCGGGGCCGGTCGTGGTCGTGGTGATGCCGATGGTGATCTCGCTGGTCTGCGCCAGCGCAGGAGCAGCTGCAAGCATCGCGATGACGCCAGCCGCCGCCAGATAGGCCTTCCTCATAAAATCCTCCCTCAATCTTTTCGGTTCAGCTCGTGATCCGCCGATCCTGTTTGCAGTCCCGCCCCTTGTCCGGGACGTCTTCCGGATGGCCGGCCGATAAGTGTCCAAACGTGATCATAGCATTGAACACGAGAAGATCACGCCTCACCAGTCGACCAAAGCACGACAGCTGATCATCCTTAAGACGGCCGCATGTCGCACCCATTCCCGCGCTTCAATCCCCGAGAAACTTGGTTCGCATCTCCTCGGGGAACGGCGCCGATTTCAGTTTGTCCGGGTCGGCCGGATCGCGCCCGACCAGCACCCGTGTCTCAAAACCTTCGAGCGCCAGCGCCTCGCCCTTGAACACCTTGTGGGTGACGTCGAAGGACGAACGCTTGATGCTCTCGATGCGGCTCTCGATCGTGATCCAGTCGCCATAGGTCGACGGGATGTAGAACTTGGCGCGGGTGTCGACCATCGGGATGCCGACAAGGCCGTAGCGGCGGACGATGTCCTGCTTGGAAAAGCCGGCCGCCTCGAACATCACCGAGGTCGCATCGTCGAACATCGCGAAGTAGCGCGGGTAGTAGACGATATTGGCAGGATCGCAGTCGCCCCACTGGATCTGCACGTCGCGGCGGTGGATGAACATGTTTGGGAAGCCTCACTCCGTCGCCGAGGGCGGTCCGTAGGGTGGGCAAAGGCGCGTAGCGCCGTGCCCACCATCTTCAGCGGCGGTGGGCACGCTGCGTTTTGCCCACCCTACGATTCTCTCCGTCATTGCGAGCGAAGCGAAGCAATCCAGGGCCGGGTCGGGACTCTGGATTGCGTCGTCGCTTCGCTCCTCGCAATGACGAGGCACTTACTTCGGCGCCATGCGCAGCGAGCCGTCGAGGCGGACGACTTCGCCGTTGAGGTAGGGGTTCTCGACCATGTGCAAAGCGAGTGCGGCGAATTCGTCGGCGTGGCCGAGACGGCGCGGGAACGGGATCGCGGCGGCCAGCGAGTCCTGGGCTTCCTGCGGCAAATTGGCGAGCAACGGCGTCAGGAACAGGCCGGGCGCGATGGTCAGCACGCGGATGCCGAACTGCGCGAGCTCGCGGGCGATCGGGAGCGTCATGCCGACGATGCCGCCCTTGGAGGCCGAATAGGCGGACTGCCCGATCTGGCCGTCATAGGCGGCGACCGACGCGGTGTTGATGACGACGCCGCGCTCGCCGGTCGCCTGCGGCTCCAGCTTGGTCATGCCGTTGGTGACCAGCCTGAGCATGTTGAACGAGCCGATCAGATTGACCTTGATGACCTTCTCGAAATCAGCGAGCGCCATCGGGCCGTCGCGGCCGACGACGCGCTTGGCGACGCCGATGCCGGCGCAGTTCACCAGCACGCGCGGCTGCTGGCCGAGCGCCTTGACCGCCTCGGCGACGCCGGCTTCGGCGCCCGCGGCGTCAGAGACGTCGCAGACCACCGAAACGCCGTTGATCTCGGCCGCGACCTCCGCCGCCAGCTTGGCGTTGAGATCGAACACGGCGACCTTGGCGCCCTGCGAGGCGAGCTTGCGGGCGGTGGCGGCCCCGAGGCCGGAGGCGCCGCCGGTGACGATGGCGGCCTGATCTTTCAACAACATGTCGTTTCTCCCTAAAATGCGTCGATCAGCGGGCGAGGATGACGTCGTCGCCCGGCGTCGCGGCGTAGATGCGCTCGATCAGGTCCTTGCGGTTCTCCAGCACGGCGCGCTGGTTGATCGAGCCCTTGTCGGTGACTTCACCCTTGTCGATGGACAGCGGCACACCGAGCAGAACGGCGCGTGTGATCCGGGTCGAGGACCCGGTCGCGGTCTGCTGGAATTTTGTGAAGCGCTCGCGGAAGGCCTCGACGATCAGCGGATCGGCGGCGGTGGCGGCGAGATCGTCGAACGGCAAGGTCGCGTTGATCAGGCGGCAGCCGTCGACATCGAGCACAATGATGGCCGCGATCTCGTCGCGGTTGATGCCGGCGATGATGACGTCACGCGCCAGCGGCGCGCAGGCGGCAATGAAGCGCGCCCTGAGAGGACCGACCGAGACCCAGGTGCCGGATGCGAGCTTGAAGTCCTCGGCGACGCGGCCGTCGAAATCGAAGCCGGCGTTGAAGTCGTTGGGATCGACGGGCTTGAGCGCGTCGCCCATCTGGTAGTAGCCCTCGGAGTCGAACGCCGCGGCCGAGACCTCCGGCAGGCGCCAATAGCCCGGCGTGACGTTCGGGCCCTTGGCCCGCACTTCCATCTTGCCGTTGTTGGGCACGAGCTTGGCCTCGTTGCCGGAGACGGGCAGACCGACATGGCCGGAGCGGCTGGTGCGCGGATTGACCGACATGAAGAACGGCGCGGTCTCGGTCGAGCCGAGGCCGGTCAGCATCGGCACGCGATAGCCCGTCTCGGCCACCGAGAGCTCGTCGAGTTCGTTCCAGACATGCGGCGCCAGCGCGGCACCCGAGAAGAACATCGCGTGCAGCCGGCTGAAGAAGGTCTTTCGCAACCCTAAGTCCTCGCGGAAATAGGGCAGCAGCGACTCGTAGCCCTTGGGGACGTTGAAATACACCGTCGGCGAGATCTCGCGCAGGTTACGCACGGTCTCTTCGATGCCGCCCGGCACCGGCTTGCCCTGGTCGAGATACATCGAGCCGCCGTTGAACAGCGTGAGTCCGATGTTGTGGTTGCCGCCAAAGGTGTGATTCCAGGGCAGCCAGTCGACGATGACAGGCGGCTCGTCCTTGAGGAAGGCGAGCGTCTCGCGGATCATCACCTGGTTGGCGCAGATCATGCGCTGGGTGTTGATGACGGCCTTGGGATTGCCGGTCGAGCCCGAGGTCAGCAGGAATTTCGCGATCGTGTCCGGGCCGATCTTGTCATGCGCGGCATCGAGGCCGGGGAATAGCGGCGAAGCGATGAGATCAGCGAGCATCGTGATCTTGCGGCCCGGCACCGAGCCGAACGACGCCACGATCTCGGTGCCTTCAGGCACGTTGGCCGAGAGCGCATCGGCAAACTTGTCGGCGTCATCGACGAAGACGAGTCCCGGCGTCAGCAGCTTCATCAGATAAGCGAGCTTGCCGTAGTCCCGCGACACCAGCGAATAGGCCGGGGACACCGGGCAGAACGGCACGCCGGCATAGAGCGAGCCGAACGCGACCAGCGCATGGTCGATCGAATTGCCCGACAGGATCATCACCGGCCGGTCCGGCGACAGCCCGCGCGCGAGCAGCCCCGACGCGATGTGCCGGCTCGCCGCCAGCAGCGTGGCATAGGTCAGCTCGCGCCACCCCTCTGGGCCGACGCGCTCGGCCATGAACACGCGCTCTGGTGTGGCTTTGGCGAAGTGATGCAGCCGGTCCGTGATCCGCTGCGGGAAGTCGCCGAGCGGCTGCTTCGGGCGAAGATAGATGGTGCCGTCATCGCGGCGATCGACGGTAACAGCGGGATCGTTGAACGAGATCGCGCGCAACGGATGAACACTGGCGCTGCGCGCCGTGTCGTCCGTTCCTCCCTGTGTGCTTGTTTTTGCTTGTGCGGTCATGTCACGTCGGCTTCACTTTGGCAGTCTTGTGATCCAGGAAGGCGCGGATGCGGCTCTTGGCCTCCTTGTCGCTCTGCGCGACGGTGGCCATCAGCGATTCCATCAGCAGGCCGGTCTGCGGATTGGCCTCGGCGATCATCGGCAGGGCCTGCAGCACGGCGAAGTTCGTCAGCGGCGCGTTACCCGCGATCTTCGTTGCCAGCTCCAGCGCCTTGGTCATCGAGGCGCCGGCGTCGACCAGATATTGCGCGAAGCCGTAGGACGAGCCTTCGGTCGCGGAATAGACTCGGCCAGTCAGCATCATGTCCATCATACGGGCGACGCCGATCAGGCGCGGCAGCCTGACCGAGCCGCCGCCACCGACGAAGATACCGCGCTGGCCCTCGGGCAGTGCGAAATAGGCCGAGGGCTCGGCGACGCGGATATGCGCGGCGCAGGCGAGCTCGAGCCCGCCGCCGATGACGGCGCCCTTCAGCGCCGCAATGACCGGCACGCGGCAATACTGGATGCGGTCGAACACACGATGCCACATCTGCGAATGCACCAGGCCTTCAGTGGCATCACGCTCGCGCAGTTCGGACAGGTCGAGGCCGGAGGAGAAATTGTCGCCGAGGCCGTGGATCACGACGCAGCGGACGTCTTCGGGCAGGCTGGTGAAGCACTCGCCGATGGCGAGGATGATGCCGTCATTCAGCGCATTGCGCTTGGCCGGGCGGTTGAGCCCGATCGTCAGGACGGCACCCTGCTGGTCGATCTGCAGCAGAGACGGATCGCCCGCTGGCGTGGCGGTGTCGGCGTTTCCCATCGCTTGATTGTGTCCTGTTCAGAATAGTTATGTTTTATAACGATCTTGGCGGGAGTCAATAAGCGCTCCCCGAGATCATGTTGTGCAATGCGAAAGACGGCGCCGGACTGACTGCTTGCGCGAGCTACGCGACGACATGTCCGGGCCCATGGCGGCATGGTAAGGCGTGTCTGCGCAAAGGCAAATGACATGGTCGGGCATTCCCGCGGCGAAATCACGCCCGGGGCTTGCTCAGCGTTCACCCTCTTGTGCAGAGGGCGCAGGGAAGGCCAGGCGCCGACTGACGCCTGCGGCCCGCCTGCGAAAAAAATGCAGGCGGCAGGTACCACAGGTGCAGCCGGAATCACCCGGCCTTCCCTGCGCGGTGGTCTTCACGCTTATACGCAGTCTCCCTGGTGCGCCGGGCTTGTTGGCCACCATCACCACGCGGCGCCTGAGGCGCCATCGCGGCTTGATACCAGCATCGGGGTATCAGGACGCTGCGACTTCACGTCCACGAGACGTTCGTTCGTCCGCAGGCCCGTGAGAGCCTGCTGCGAAGTCTCGCGGCCACCGCTCCCCGCCCCGCGTGTCGTGACGATCGCGCGCTACGCCCCTCGCTTGGGACGGGATGGCGGCATCATGCCTGATTTCTTCAAAAGCGAAAGCGAAAAATTTCCGGATATCGATCTCGATCGATGCACCGCATTGAAGTGGCAGGCAAAATGATTTTTGGTGCGCAGGCGATTTATCTTGGCACGCGGCCGGAATCGCGCGGAAAGGTCGCGCGAAGCCTCAAAGTGATTTGCTCGTCGGGCAGGAGGAACGGGACTTCTGTCTTGGACACTCATGATCGATCATGACAACGCCTTGAGCTGCTCAATTCCGATCGGCGGCTTGCTTCGCCAGCCGATCAGGAATGCCCGGTTTGCAAGTCCGTTCCGAACGCGATCAATCTGCATCCTTTCTCTCGCAAGCCGCGACCGCAACAACGGATCGCGAGTTCCCGAGGCGCTGAGGCATTTGTTGATGACCCAACCGAATGGCTCGATGCTGGCGCGGCGCAAATCATCCTGAAGAGCGGCGGCTTCGGAAACTGGGGTCGTCTCCGGCAGAGCCACAAGGATCACGCGCGTATGAGCGGGGTCTTGAAGTCTCATCAGCGGCGTAATGATACGCCCTGGGCCGCTCGGGTCGAGTTGGCGTGTCATCTGCCGATGATAAGCGCCGGTGGCATCGAGCAGGAGCAGAGTATGGCCCGTGGGTGCCGTATCGAGAACGACAAAGTCGCTTCGCGCCTCCGCGACGATCCGGGAGAAGGCATGGAACACGGCGACCTCCTCGGTGCACGGCGAAGCGAGGTCCTCGAGCAGCAGCGCCTTGCCCTGCTCATCCAGGTCACGGCCACGGCTGGCCAATATTTTCGCGACGTACCGTTCGGTCTCGATGCGAGGATCGATCCGATCCACGGTCAGGCCCGGCATTGCACCCTCAACGACGAAAGCGACATGGGCTGCAGGATCGGTCGTGCTGAGGTGGACGGCATGCCCGCGCTTGGCGAGTCCCACGGCAACGGCAGCGGCAACCGTCGTCTTTCCCACGCCGCCCTTGCCCATGACCATGATCAGGCCGTGCCTGCCGCCAGCGATATCATCGACCAACCGGTCGAGACCCGGCAAGTCGACCGGCTCGGCATCCCCTGCCCCGGCTGTCATCGGAAGCGATGCACTGGATGGTGACAACAATGCTCTAAGCGCCGCGACACCCACGATGTCAAAGCCAAACAATGGAATTTCATCACGCGGTAGCTTCGTCAGCGACGCTGGCATCGCGGCGAGAGCCTCGTCCTGATCGCGCTGAAGGGCGACTGCCACGGCATCGGCTGGGTCCGCGGCATGAAAGCGTCCGTTCACAGCCAACACCTGGTTCGAGAGATTGAGCGCGTCGAGCTCGCCTGAAGTTCTGGCGGCTTCGCGTATCGCTCCCCGCTCGGCCCGGGTGACAAGGACGATGGTCGTGCGCTCGGAATTGCCCAACGCCTGAAGCGCCCGGCGAAATCGCTCCTCCTGCATCTTCAAACCCGAATGCGGGCCGAGGCAAGATGCCCCGCGGTCGTTGTCCTTCAGAAAGCCGGTCCATGCCTTTGGCAAGCTGAGAAGCCGCAACGTATGGCCGGTCGGAGCTGTGTCGAACACGATATGGTCGAAGCCCGCCATATCACCATCCAGCAATCCCACGAACTCATCGAAGGCGGCTATCTCAGTGGTGCAGGCACCGGAAAGCTGCTCGCGGACGGTCGATTTCTCCTCAGAAGTCGCAGCAGGCCCGAGTTGTTCGAGCACGCGGACCCGATAGCTCTCGGCTGCCGTCTCGGGATCAATGTTCATTGCGAACAGCCCAGCCACGTTCGGCACCGGCAGTGGGCTATCAGCCAGGCTGACTTCCAGCATCTCGTCGAGGTTCGATGCAGGATCGGTGCTGACGAGGAGGACACGCAAGCCACGGTCGGCAAGACCGATGGCCGTGGCACAAGCCAGCGAGGTCTTGCCGACGCCGCCTTTGCCGGTGAAAAAGAGAAATGGTGTCGGAGCATCTAGGGCGCGCAAACGAGGCATCACAATTCATCCTGAGGCCGGCGCGCTGGTGCAAGAGAACCGCCTGAACACTGGGCATTTCCTGCAGGCCGCGCTGACAGTCGAGTTTCGTTGGTAGAACCCTGACAGGGCGCCTCGTTGCGATGGATCAATAGCGCGGCGCGCCAAATGTCCCGCAGGCGCAATCCGGCATCGGTTCGGCCGGCGCCTGGCTGCCTCACTATCTGAACCGGGACGAACCGGACGACAACACGAGCTGCCGCAACCGCATTGTTGCGGCGATATCGGAGGTTCGCAATGCTGCGTCGGAAGACGATCTGCTGACATGTCAGCGCGACGTCGACGCAATCATCGGAGAGACCCTCAAATCCTACGATGATGGAGCAATCGAACAAGAGGACCTCGCCGCATTCGGTCTTGTCCTTGAACTTTTTCAATCATGCCATTGCCGAAAGGCGAGCGACGCTGCAGAGCGCCCCGCCGATCACGAAAACGACCGCTCGAATCCTCGCCTCTCGGCGATAGGCGCGCCCGGCTCATGAGGTCCAGGCTGCTGCCGACTCATCGGTCCAGCGCCACGCTGCCGTTGATGACCCCAAAGACTCCATCGGCATTCGCGTTGCCATGCGCCGAGGCCGGCCTCGGACATGAACGGCTAACAACAGCACGTTCAGCGCGGCTTCAAAGCGCGCAAGGTAGAACGTCACCACACTTCCCAATGGAGGGGACCATGGTTTCGCTGAAGACATCTCTCGCTGGCGGCGTCGCCGCGCTCGCCGTGACCGCAACGCTGTTCGCCGGCGCGGCGCCCGCTCAGGCCCATGACGGACGCAATGCGGCGCTGATCGGCGGCCTGGTGGCCGGGGCTCTCATCGGCGGCGCGCTGGCGTCGGCGTCGGAAGCGCAGGCGTATGAGCATGCGCCGGTCTATCGTTCGCATTACCGCGACGCGGCGTATGACGGCTACGGCTACGAGGGCTATCGTTACGTGCCGGCTCACCGCTATCGCGATTGCGACCACGGCGGCTATGGACGGGTTTCGGGTTGGGACGACGAGGAGTAGACGTAGGTCTCCGGGAATACGAGCTGTCCCGCCGCAAGCCCCGCTGGCGTCCCGGGCAAGCCTGGGCAACACGACAGCGTTGGCCGGGCGCCGACCCGGGACCCATAACCAGCGGCGTCGGTTTGGCGATAACTGGTCGCCGTTCAAGCGTCCCCGAGAGATCACGCGGTATGGATCCCGGGTCGGCGCCTCTACGGCGCTCCGCGCCGCCGAGGCTTGCCCGGGACGACAGCAGTGATCGGAGTAACATCTCGAGCCACAACGTCATTGCGAGGAGCGGAGCGACGAAGCAATCCAGGGCTCGGGTAAGACTCTGGATTGCTTCGCTGCGCTCGCAATGACGGAGCACGTGGCAGGCAGCCCGGCCTACAGCACCACGTGCACGTCGATGATGACGCGGTCGGCGTGGCGGGCGGCGGAGCCGATGAAGACATGCTGCATCAGCCAGCGATATTTGTCGTGGCCGGTCTCGAAACGGGGATGGGTGCGGAAGTAGATCAGCTTGGGATCGACGGGCTCGCCGCGCTTCAGCTTCTGCAGCAGATCGACCGGTCCGAAGCGGATGCCGCGGTTCTCGACATAGATGGTGGCGCCGTCGTCGGTCTCGAAGGCGTATTTGGCTTCGAGGTCGATCAGCTCGTTGGGGCGGATCACCTGGAAATCGGCGCCGAAGTTGCAGATCTTGCCGCTGATGCCCTCGCCGTCGCGGCCGGGCCCCTTCACCTCGCCGCCATGGATCGGGATGATCCGGCGCACGCCGATGCCGGTCTCGCCGGCGCTGGTGACGTCGCCGATCGATACTGTGAGGGTGAAGACGTATCTGGTCTCGAGGATTGGCGTCGTCATCAGCGGTTCATCATCTGTTGCGGCAGCCAGGTGGCGAGCAGCGGGAAGGCGATCAGGATCACCAGCCGGATCAGGTCGGTGGCCACGAACGGCAGCACGCCCTTGAAGATCGTGGAGAAGGAGACGTCCTTCACCACACTCTTAATGACGAAAACGTTCATGCCGACCGGCGGATGGATCAGGCCGAGCTCGACGGTCATCACGATGATGACGCCGAACCAGATCGGATCGAAGCCGAGATGCGAGATCACCGGGAAGATGATCGGCACGGTCAGGATGATCATCGCCATCGCGTCCATCAGGCAGCCGAGCACCAGATACATCACCATGATCAGCGCCAGCACGCCGTAGGGGCCGAGGCCGAGGCCGGTGAGGAACTCCGTCACCTTTTGCGGCGTCTGCGTCACCGTCAGGAAGTAACCGAAGATCAGCGCGCCGATCAGCACCGTGAACACGGCAGCCGCGGTGCGCGTCGCCTGCAGCAGCGAGGCCAGGATCTTGTCCTTGTCGAGCCGTCCCGTGAACAGGCCGATCAGGAAGGCGCCGGTGGCGCCGACGCCGCCGGCCTCGGTCGGCGTGAAGCGTGGCAGGAACGGCAGGCCGTAGAGGCCCCCGATCACGAACAGGAACAGCAGCATCGGCGCCCAGATGCCCTTCAAGCCGGCGATGCGTTCGCGCCACGGCGGCGCCTCGCCCTTCGGCAGGAAGTCCGGCCTGACGCGGCCGATCACCGTAATGGTGATCATGTACATGGTCATCGCCAAGAGGCCCGGGATGATGCCGGCGATGAACAGCTTGCCGATGTCCTGCTCGGTGATGATGCCGTAGACCGCGAGCACGGTGGACGGCGGCAGCATGGCGCCCAGGGTGCCGCCGGCGGCGATGACGCCGGTGGCGAAGGATTGCGGATAGCCGAAGCGGCGCATCTCCGGATAGGCCACGGCCGAGAACGTCGCGGCGGTCGCGACCGACGAGCCGCAGATCGCGGCGAAGCCACCGCAGGCCGCGACGGTCGCGATGCCGAGCCCGCCGCGCAGATGGCCGACGAAGCCGTTGGCGGCTCGGAACAGCTCGCGGCTCATGCCGGAATTGGAGACGAACGTTCCCATCAGGAGGAACATCGGGATCACGCCGAACGTGTAGTCCGTGACCGTGCGCATCGAGGTCTGGCCGACCAGCTTCAGCGCCGCCGTGCCGTTGACGAGATAGGCGAAGCCGGACACGCCGACGAGCCCCATCGCCATGCCGACCGGCACGCGCAGGAGCATCAGCGCAAACAGCGCAACGAAGCCGATGACGGCGACCGCATCCGTGCTCATGCGGCGCTACTCCGTGACCTTGACGTGGGGGTCATGAATCTCCTCGGGGTGGAAGATCAGGCGATAGGTTCTGATGGCAATCAGGAGCACCGCCGAGACGTCGCCGATCCAGGCGATGGCGAAGAACGGCCAGGTCGGCATGTGCAGGTCGAAGGTGAGGACGTTGTCCTCGTAGGTGCCGCGCACCTTGTCGAACAAGGTCCAGGTCTGCACCGTGACGACGAACAGCAGCACGAGAGTTGCGAAGATGTCGATCCAGCGCTGGTAGCGCGGGCCGACATTGCCCCAGATCAGATCGACCGTGATGTGGGTGCCGCGGTACGATGTCGCAGCGATGCCCCAGAAGATCAGGATGCCGAGCAGCATGCGCCCGATGTCGAAGGAATCGGGGATCGAATAGTTCAGCGTGTTGCGCAACAGCACCGACAGGAAGATGTCGAGCGCGACGATGCCGACGAAGAACGCGGCGATCCACTCGATCCCATCGATGATCCGGTCCATGTAGGCGCGCTGCATGGCGTTCCCGTTTTAGCAATCAGGTTTGCATCTCGAAAATGTCGGGCGAGCTGCTGCGCAGCAGGCGGTGCCCCGCCTCTCCCCGCTTGCGGGGAGAGGTCGGATTGCATCGCAAGATGCAATCCGGGTGAGGGGGTACAGGTCTGACCGCGAACACTTCTCGTGCGGCTGCCCCTCACCCCGACCCTCTCCCCGTGAAGGACGGGGAGAGGGAGCGCACCGCCGTCGGCGCAACAGCTTGGTATCAGGAGACGTTACTGCGCCAGCGCGTTGTACTTGGCGAGCGAGGCCTTCAGCTCGGTCATGGCGGCGTCGGCGTCGACGCCGGTCTTCTTGACGCCGTCGGCCCAGGTCTTGAACAGCGGCTCGGAGGCCTTCTTCCACGACGCGGTCTGCTCCGGCGTCAGCTTGTAGACCTCCTGCCCCTGCTCGGCCTTGATCTTGTCGACGCCGGCGTCCTCGAACTTGCCCCAGGGCTCGCCGACCCGACCAGCGGCTTCCGTGTTGCAATTGTCGTCGATCGCCTTCTTCTGCATCGCCGACATCTGGTTGTACTTGTCCTTGTTCATGACGAACACGAAGGTCGTCACGTAGAACGGCGCGTCCATGTGGTACTTCGTGACCTTGTCGACGCCGAACAGCACCAGCGATCCGGCCGGGAACGTCACGCCGTCGGCGACGCCGCGCTCGATGATGTCGCGCACTTCCGGGGCCGACGACTGCACGTTGGTGCCGCCGAGCAGAGTGACGAAATTGGCGATGGTCGCATCCGCCGGGCGGATCTTCATGCCCTTGACGTCCTCAGGGACGACGACCTTCTTGGTGCGGGTGTGGAAGGATGAGGGCGTGTGGACGAAGGCGAGGCAGTATTTGACGTCCTTCATCTCCTTCTCGGCATATTTCCGATACCAGGCGTCGAGACCTTCCGAACCGCCCTTGGCGTCGGAGATCAGGAACGGCAGCTCGCCGGCGCCGATGATCGGGAAACGGCCGGGCTGATAGCCGGGATTGACGTAGGTGACGTCGGCGATGCCGTCGCGCGCCATGTCGTAATGATCGAACGCCTTGCCCAGCTGCTGGGCCGGGAACACCTTGCCCTTGATGGTGCCGCCGGAGGCCTTCTCGACCGACGCGGCCCAATCCTCCAGCGCCTTCTGCAGCGGATGGCTGGCCGGGACCCAGTGCGAGATCTTCAGATCGAACGTCTTGTCCTGCGCGAGCGCGGGGGTGGTCACACCGGCAGCCAGCGCCAACGCCAGAAGCGTCTTCCTCATCGAGATCGTCTCCTTCCATCGGTTGAGCCTTCGAGGGCCCTTTGCTTCATTGTTATAGCATATAAACATCATTGCAAGCGCGGCAGCAGGTCGGCCACCGCCGCTCGCCGCAATGCGCTGCCGATCGCTTCGGCCCGCCCGAATATGACAGACGAAAGTCGAAGGCGCACGCCATTTCATTAACACGTTAAGCATCTCCAGTGCACCCGAAATTGCGGGGGCACGTCGACGCACCGCAAAATTGCGGGCGATGGACACCTGACGTCCACGGTCAGGTGTTCGTTTTCAAACATCGCCGCAAATTGCGTTTCAAACTTTGTAGGCGGTGCAAATCGGGCGCGGTCGTCGTTCACTGCCGGGCATGTTGAGCGCAACGAGAGCCGCATGTCCGACAATGCCATCCCCGCCGGTTTCGAACCGCATTTCCGCAAGAGCCCGTTCACCGATCCCTGGGAGCCGCTCTACGCCAGGACAACGGACAAGGCGGTCATCCTCGGCCTGCGCCTTGCCACACCGCACACCAATTCGCGCGGGCTGATCCATGGCGGCCTGATCGCGTCATTGGCCGACAATGCGATGGGCTACAGCTGCGCCCAGGCGCTGGGCTGGGAGGTGTCGCTGGTCACGATCAATCTCGCGGTCGACTACATCGGAAGCGCCGGGATCGGACAGTGGCTCAGCGTCGAAAGCGAGGTCATCAAGAGCGGCCGCACGGTGTGCTTCGTGCAAAGCCTGGTGCTCGCCGACGATACCGTGATCGCGCGCGCGAATGCGACGTTTCGCGTGGTACCGAAAAAGGAGGGATGACAACAGGCCTCAGCCGAAGCGCCAGTCGCAGGTCGTGGTGACCAGATCGACGAAGGCGCGGACCTTGGCCGAGAGCAGGCGTGAGCTCGGAAACACGATATGGATCGGCAGCGGCGGCTGCTCGAATTTTGCCAGCACGCGCTTGAGGCGGCCGCGGTCCAGCGCCTCGGCGGCCTGATAGGCCAGCACCCGCGTCACGCCGCCACCGGCCTCGGCATATTGGATCGCGGCGTCGGCATTGTTGGTGACGAGCCGCGGGCTGATCTCGATCCCCAGCTCGCGGCCCTCCCTCACGAAGCGCCAGTCCGCCCACGGGCCGAACTGGATGGTCTGGTGCTTCGCCAGCGCCTCCGGGGTCCGCGGCTCGCCGTGCGCCTTGAAGTAGGCGGGCGCGCCGACCACGATCCGCCGCATGCTGCCGACCTGGCGTGCGACCAGCGAGGAATCGGCAAGATGGCCGATGCGCACGGCGCAATCGATGCCGTCCTCGACCAGATTGACCTGGCGGTCCTCGAGGCGCAGCTCGGCGGAGACGTCGGGATAGCGGCTCAGATAGGCAGACATCACCGGGCCGACATGCAGGCGGCCGAATCCGACCGGCGCCGACACGACCAGCCGCCCGGCCGGCCGCAGGCGCTCGCTCTCGGCGGCGAGCTCCGCCTCCTCGAGGTCGGCCAGGATGCGCCTGGCCCGATCGAGATAGCGCCGTCCGGAATCGGTCAGCGTCACGGAGCGCGTCGTCCGCTGCAGCAGGCGGACGCCGAGATGCTCTTCGAGCCCCGCGACCAGACGCGTCACCGCCGACGGCGACAGCTTCAGCCGGCGCGCTGCCGGCGCAAAGCCGGCGAGCTCGGCGACGGTGACGAAAGCCTGCATGGCATCGATGCGGTCCATCCGATTATTGCAGCATCTGCAATGATCTGATGTCAACCGCCTGGATTATTTCCGAGGGTGATCGGGGCCATATTGTCGGCGACGGCGGCAGTCACTGCCGCAGAGACAAGGAGTCATTGCGATGACCCAGACAACCATTCAAGCGCCCGGCGACGTCATGTTCTCACCGGCCGTGAAGGCGATCCAGGCGCGCAAGGGGTCGCGCGAGAGCTATGCGCATGTGGAGCAGAGCCGCGGCTTTCGCCACGAGGTCGACGCCGATCTCGCCGGCCGCCTCGCCGAGGCCACGAGCTTCTATCTCGCGACCGCTTCGGCCGATGGCCAGCCCTACATCCAGCACCGCGGCGGACCGAAGGGCTTTCTGAAGGTGCTGGACAGCCGCACGCTGGCCTTCGCCGATTACAGCGGCAACAAGCAGTACATCACGCAAGGCAACCTGTCGGAGAATCCGCACGCCTACATCTTCGTCATGGACTACGCGCATCGCCGCCGGGTCAAGATCTGGGGCACGGCGCGGGTCGTCGAGGATGATGCTGCGCTGACGGCTTCCCTCATGCCGAAGGGCTATAGGGCGCGTCCGGAGCAGGTCATCCTGTTCACCATCGAGGCCTGGGACACCAACTGCCCGCAGCACATTCCGCAGAAGTTCGACGCGGCCGACGTCGCCGAAGCCCTCGCGGTCCGGGATGCGCGCATCGCGGAGCTGGAGGCGGAGCTGGCGCGCCTAAAGGGCCGGCCCGCGCCGACGGTGTAGCTCAGGCGGCCTCGGCCGCCCTGCCCCATTCGAACTCCGGAAAATACTGCGCCATCATGCGGTCTGCATAGGCGACGAGATTGCCGAAGCCCTCGGTGCGCCGGCGCAGCTCCGACTCGAAGAACGGCGTGAGGATGCCGGCGATGACGGCGAACGCCGTCGCGTCGGTGCCGCAGGGACGATCGCCCATCAGATAAGGCCTGTCACCAAGCTGGACCGACAGCGCGCGAAGCGAGCGTGCGGCCAGATCGATGTCCTCGTCCGGCGCGTGGCGGCCGAGGCCCGAGATCAGATAGTTCTCGGCGACGCGGAACTGCGCGTCCTCGCGCAGCTTCTCGCGCCTGTCGGCCGGGACGCCGTCGAAGAAATGCGCCGGTCCCTTGGCGAAGTTGACCGGGTCGACCCAACGCGACCCGACCAGCGCAAAATACAGATGGTGCTCGATCATGCGCTCGAATGCCCAGGCCTGCGCCCGCGCCCGCACATCCAACCCATGATCGAAGTCGAAGCCATATTTGCGCTCGATATGGGCACGGATGAAGGTCGAATCGGCGATCAGCTCGCCGCCATCGTCCATGAAGGGCAACTGCCCCTTCGGCGAGGCCGGCGGCATTGCCCGCTGCTTCCGAAAAGCGAGGCCCGCCATCTTCAGCTGCACCTCCGTCTTGGTGACGAAGGGGCTGATCTCCGGCAGGCCGAAGCCCGCGCCCAAACCGAACAGACTGATCATGACAGCACTCCCGACTTCCTGAGCAGACGCCGGACGCTACGAACATGCTGCTGCCACCATGGTGTCAGCAGCGGCAGGTGCGTGGTGACAAGGTCAAGGCCATAAAGCATCATCATCGACATCACCCCTTCAATGCAGTGTTGGCCCGGTATAAAGACGGGCTGCTGCCAGCATCCTGTCAGCATTGGCGGGGTGATCGCTTCCGCAGGACACACCATGAGACGCGCCGACCGGCTGTTCCAGATCATCCAGGTGCTGAGACGCACGCGGCGGCCGCTAACGGCCGACGCGATCGCGGCCGAGCTCGAGACCTCGAAGCGCACGATCTATCGCGACATCGCCACCCTGATCGGGCAGCGCGTGCCGATCCGCGGCGAGGCGGGCATGGGCTACATCCTGGAGAAGGGTTTCGATCTTCCGCCCTTGATGCTGACACCGGACGAGATCGAGGCCGCGGTGCTCGGGGCGCAATGGGTATCCGTCAATGCCGATCCGGTGCTGGCACGCGCGGCCGAGGACCTGATGGCCAAGATCGCCGACACCGTGCCGGAGCGGCTGCGGCCGTTCGTGCTGGAGCCGGCGAGCCGCGCGCCGCGACCCTGGAGTCGCGAGCCCGACCGCATCGACATGTCACGGACGCGATCGCAGATTCACGAGGGCCGCAAGATCAGGCTGCGCTATCGTGACGAGCAGGGCCGCGACAGCGAGCGCGTGATCTGGCCGATCGCGATCGGCTATCACGACGCGGTCCGCATCCTTGCCGCGTGGTGCGAGCTGCGCCACGATTTCCGCAGCTTCAGGACCGACCGGGTGGTCGAGGCGGACTATCTCGACGACAAATACCCTGAGCGGCGTGAGGCGCTCCGCGCCAAATGGCGGCGGAGCCTGGTGTGGGAGGTTCCCAAGGATGTCTAATCAGACCGACGCCGGCCCCTGCCAGAGCTGCGGCGCCTGCTGCGCCTATTCGTCGAACTGGCCGCGCTTCACGATCGAGGAGGATGAAGCGCTGGATCTGATCCCGTCCGCGCTGGTCAATGAGCGGCTATCGGGCATGCGCTGCGAAGGCGACCGCTGCTGTGCGCTGGACGGCGAGATCGCGCGCGCGGTGGCCTGCAGGATCTACGCGATCCGCCCCGAAGTGTGCCGGACCTGCATGCCTGGCGATGCCGAATGCGCGATGGCGCGGCGCAAGTTCGGACTTCCGGTGCTCACCTGAGCCTGCGCCACGACGAAGCGGCGAATCAGGCCGTGACCGGCTCGAGACTGTCGTCGAAATCGTCCTCGAACGGCTTCATCACCGAGAGCGGCTTGGTGGAGAGCGAGATCGGCTTGCGGCTTGACGTCGCGGCCGGACTGGACCGGCTGCCGCGGGACTGTGCGTAGAGCGCCGATCCGACCCGTCCACCGAACTGCGACAGATCCTGCTCGCTGCAGGTGGATGCAATCGCGAGCGCCAGCGGGTGAAGATGCGTGCGCCGGTAGCAGAACAGCGCCAGCATGACCCTGACTTCGGCGGAAACGCTCTCGACCAGCGCGGGCAGCCCGTTGGCATCGGCACGATAGAGCTCGCCGAGCAGTTCCTCGCCCACCGGGCAGGTGTCGCCGTCAAACGCATCGCGGCGCGGAAGCATCGTTTTGATTCCCATGACGCGACGATGCCGCGCGAATCGCTAATACACCGTTAACCAAACCGTATGACCGGCCCGACCCCGGATTGTTACCGGCCTCGCGATGAACCGACGATTCGTCCGAATGCAGATCTCAGCCGTTCGCGGCCATGAAGATCGACAATCCAAAACCCGTGAGGTGATGCAGCGCCTGGTCGACACCGATCAGGGTCCAGAACCAGGGATGCTCGAGGGTCATGCCGAAGCGCGACGAGCAGATGCCCTTGAGGCGATCGATCGTGATGTGGATGACGAAATCGATCACGGCGACGAACCAGAATTTCGGCGCGACGATCAGGATCAGCACCATCGCAACGGCGAGATGGATCAGGCAATGCACCAGCAGCGGCAGCGCCCAGCCCTTCCGCTGGTCCTTGCCATAGGCCATCCAGGCGTTCTGCAGAACGAAATCGCCAATGATGTGCTTGAAGGTGAGCAGCAGCATCCAGCCGACCAGCGCACCAACCGGGACCGACGAGGACAAAGAGGGAAAAGACAAAGCTGACGCTCTCGCTACGACTAACCTTGGACGCACCGGCAACTACAGGCGTTCAGCGCAATCTTATGAGAATACCCGGCCAATTCGACGCGTATGCGACGCTTATGACATCTCTGGTGGCGAATTGCACGTGAAAGGGAACCCCAATTCGCACTCTGCTACCTTCCTACCGCTCCGACGAGAGGTAAGGTTACCTGCGCCGCTGGCCGATCCGCCGGCGCGCAAACCGCCTCACCGCTCCGCGGAGCTCATTCCGCCGCATCGCTGTTCGATCCCACTGCCAGCGCCCGCGCGCGGATCTGCGCGATCGTGCGCTTCAGGGCGACCTGGCGCGGATCCGGCATGGCCGCGGCGCGCGCCTCGGCGATGGCGGCGGCGAGATCCGGGATCGGCAGTACGCCGTCGAAGGTCGGCTTGGCCAGGCCATTGATGATGGCGTGCCAGTCGGCGAGGCCCTGGCAATAGCCGTCCCCCTGGCCATGGATCATCGTCGCCGTGGCGATGATGGCGGGGGCGGAGCTGGGCTGCTTGTCCAGGGCCCGGGCGATCATGTGCAGCCAGCGTTCGGCCCAGGCGCGTTCCTCGCCATAGCGCACCGACTGCAGCCGCCAGCGCCGCAGGCCGGCGATCGTCCGGAGACGGCGGACCGCAAGCCGTGATCGGATCGAGAACCGGAGCTTCAGCCGGCGGCGGCCGAGCCAACCGACCTGCTCGAAGCCGGTCAGCAGCGAATCGGCCAGCGCTTGCGGCAGCACGCCGATCAGCTCCTCGAGCCGGAACCTCCTGAGATCGTCGCTGTCGCGTCCGCCGGTCCGGCCCATTGCAAGGTCGAACAATTTCAGCTGCGCGATCCGGATCGGATCCTCATAGGCCATGCGCGCCGCCAGGTGCTGCGCGATCTCGCATAGCATCGCGGCGTCGACGTTCGATCGTCGAACGAACCGTTTGATACGATCGACATAGAGCTGCGCGTAGCTCGCACCCTGATACTCCATCAGCAGATGAATGCCCTCGCTCACCACCGGAGCTGCGGCGTCGGGCAGGCCTTCCGGCAGAAAAGGCGGTTCACCGTCGTCGTCGCCGATGAAGTCGGCGAGCAAATATCGCAGCGAGGACCGAACGCTTTTCACCGCGTGATGGCTCCCCGGGTCACGCCGACTTGGCCACGGCCGCCGGTGCCGCGACGGTCTGCTGCGCCAGCCGCCGCTCGAGCGTCTCGATGTTCTGGAACAGCCGGGCGCTGGCGAGGCGCAGGAAGTAGAAGGCGAAAGCGGGATTCTGGACGTAGAGCTGCTCGACCTGGTCATAGGAGACCGACAGGATCAGCCCGCCCTCGACGCATTCCAAGGTCTGTGTGCGCGTATTGGACGGCGAGATCATGCCGAACTCGCCGACGATCGCGCCGACCGGCAGCTCGATACCGGATTCGACCAGCCGGAAGCGGCCGCTGACGATGTAGTACATGCTGTCGGCCTTCTCGTCCTTGTAGAACAGCACCTCGCCGGGACCGCATTTGCGCTCGGTCATGAACGGCTTCAGCCATTCCATCGACAGGTCGCTGTTGACCGACTGCTTCACGTCGCGGACCAGCTGCAGCATCTGGTGCAGGCGATAGCTGTTGAGCGGCAGCAGTACGCCGTGCAGCACCAGGACCGGATAGTTGTGCGTCGGCACCGCGGTCGCGAGCAGGACGATGTTGGTGAGGATGGCGAAAACCCGCAGCGGAATCATCGTCCGCATCGACAACGTGGCGACCACGAAGATCGATGCGAAGAGGCTGCCGGCGGCGCCTGCATGTTCGACCAGGTGTGAGGTATCCATCGGGATCAACCAAACTCTTGCGACGCAGGTGGGCGGCCGCTTGGTTCCGGCCCCCTGTGGCTAATTTAGCGTGTCCATGCCCACTGTTGATATACGGCGAACAGACGACGATTGAACCGGTATTTGAGTTGGGACAGAAAAATTCCCCCCTCGATGCCGATCGGTTGGGCCGGCTGTGACGCCGCGCAACAGCCCGGCATCGTTGACGGGCGTTCCCGCGCAGGGCGCTTTGCCGGCGCCGGAACATGACCACCGACAGGCGGCTGGTCCGATGACCAAACCGCTGCGATCTCTTGCCCTGGCGGCGTTTGCCGCGGCGACGGCCGGCCGAAACATGACCCGTGTCGCCTCCATCGCCGTGGCGCTCGGCATCGGCGCCATGGTGCTGTCGATGAGGCTGCAAATCGCTGGATCGTTGCCCTGTTATGGGGATGCCTTGCCTGTTTCGTCGCCGAATGGGGCGTGCGGGTTCAGCGGGCGGCGCTGAGGCGGCGGACGGCCAGCTACCTGGCCGCCCCCGCCGGGGCCTGCTGGATACCGTCCCGGTGATCGCCGTGCCGGCGGGCGACCCCTGCTGTCGGTGCTGGTGCTGCTCCTCGGCCTGGTCGCGGAATACGCGTTCGAGCAGACCAGCCGCCGGCCACCTTTGGCCCCATCCCGGCCGGCTCGAGTGGGCTGTCAGATGGCGCTGCTTGGAAACGGCCTGCGCTTGGCCAATATCGACCTCGCCCCGGCTGTCCGAGCTGCTGGGCCTCGACCTCGTCGATGTCGCGTGCTGATGGTACGCCACCCCCGATCTGGCGCAGAGCATCGATGCCGAAGCGCAGCGCCGCGCGATGGAGAACAGGACATGACCGACGGACCGACCAGCCCAGGCGAGGACACGCCGAGCACGCCGCTTCTGACCATCGAGGGCACCCGCGCCACCATCCGGCTCAATCGTCCCCGCCATCTCAACCGCCTGCAGCCGGAGGATCTCGGCGCGCTGATGGCGCTGTTCGACCGCGTCGAGGCCGACGCGGCCCTGCGCGTGCTGGTTCTGACCGGCACCGGGCGCGCCTTCAGCGCAGGCTTCGATCTCGGCGCCATTGGTGCAGCGCCGGGGGCCGATACGGCCGCAGCGGCCAGCCCGGCGTTCGAGGACGTCGTCGACCGGCTGGAGGACCTGGCGCTCCCGACCATCTGCCGGATCAATGGCGGGGTCTATGGCGGTTCGACCGACCTGGCGCTGGCCTGCGATTTCCGCATCGGGATCGACAGCGGCGAGATGTTCATGCCGGCCGCGCGGCTCGGGCTCCATTACTACCCGAACGGCATCAAGCGCTACGTATCCCGCCTTGGCATCGACAATGCCAAGCGCCTCTTCCTGACGGCGGAGCGGATCGACGCGCGCGAGATGCTGCGCATCGGCTATCTCACCGCGATGGTCGCGGCCGACGCCCTCGACGGCGAGGTCGACCGCGTGGCGACGATCCTGGCCGGCAACGCACCGGAAGCGATGCGCGGCATGAAGCGCGCCATCAATGAGTTTGCCCGCGGCGCTCTCGACGATGCGGCAGCCCGCCGCAGACACCTCGACAGCATGAGCGGCGCAGAGATCAGTGAAGGCATGAAATCGTTTGCAGAGAAGAGGCAGCCGCGATTCTGAGCGCATCTGCGCCGCCGCCCGGCGAATTTTTGCATGCAAAGTCCCTGTATCCAGGCGGTGTTCCGACACACGCTCAACGAACTATCGACGTAAAGCTCCAATTTGCGGTTGACAGCCTTTTGTCCGCAGCTAGCTTGGCTTTGGGCGGAGACTTTCACATGCAAGTGATAGATGCGTATTGGGGACGACGAGCTCTGGACTACGTCGATGCGATCGAGGCGTCGACGACCAGCGCGAGCGTGCTCTCCCAATTCGAGAAGATGATCGGCGACCTGGGCTTCCACGCCTACATCATGGCCGGCGTGCCGGCGCCGGGGCAATCGCTGCAGCAGACGATCCTGGCCAATGGCTGGCCGCGGGATTGGTTCGAGATGTACGCCAGGGAGCAGTTTCACCGCTGCGACCCGATTCCGCGGCACTGCGTCTCGACGCTGAATCCGTTCGCATGGTCGGAGGCGCCGTATGACCGCGACGACGAGCCGGGTGCGCATGAGGTGATGACGCGGGCGAAGGATTTCCGATTGAACGAAGGCTTCTGCGTGCCCATCCACTATGACGATGCCGTGGGCGCCGTCAGCCTCGCGGGCGAGAACCCCAACCTCGCGCCCGACGCCAGGGGCGCGCTGCACCTGATCAGCATCTTCACGCACAGCAGGCTGCGGGCGCTGGCACGCTCCGCAATGAACAATCAGAGCCGGCGGCTGTCCCGGATCGAGGCCGAGGTGCTGGGTTGGGCGGCGCGCGGCAAGACGGCGTGGGAAACGGCGCGAATCCTCGGCGTGTCCGAACGCAACGTCCGTTGGCATCTCGAGGAGGCGCAACGCAAGCTTGCGACCAAGAACAAGACGGCGACGGTTGCGATCGCTCTTGTCAACGGCGAGATCTCGATCTGATCTGGCGTTTTTTCCACTGGATCAATCGAACAGCATCAGCAATCTGCAAACCCCAAGTTGGTTCAGACGACCGGGGGTTTCGATGCCTGAGATTCATGTCGTTCGAAAAGATAATCGCGCTCTCTACGAGAAATATTTTGATCCCTATTACCGCCTGCGCCATGAGATCTACGTCAAGCAGCGCAAATGGATGGCACTCGACCGCCCCGACGGCCGCGAAATCGACCAGTTCGACACCGAGGAGTCCGTCTATCTGTTCTGCATCGACAAGGGTCAGCTGATCGGCTCGATGCGGGCGGTGCCGACGCTGATGCCGACGCTGATGAGCGACATCTTTCCCTATCTCAATCTGCGTGGTCAGATTCAACGCCCGGATGTCTACGAGCTGTCGCGCATATTCGTGATCCCCGAGCGCCGCGGCGAGCACGCGGGACCGCGCGTCGACCTGCTGCTGCTCACCGCAATCATGGAATACGGCATCTCGATCGGGCTGACCGGCTTTTCGATCGTGCTCGAAACCTGGTGGCTGCCGCGTTTCGAGAAGTGCGGCTGGAAAGCGCGCCCTCTCGGCGTGCCTCACATGATGGATGGAATGTCGGTGATGGCCGTGCTGGTTGATTGTGACGAGACGACGTGGAAGTCGCTATGTACCCAGATCGGCCTGACGCGGCCGACGCTGACCTGGCAAGGCCTCGAAGACGTCAGCCGCCAGGCCCTGCCGGATATCTTTCTTCAGCTTCCACCAGCCTTTCAGCCAGCGCAATGAGCTGCTCACGGTGCCGCGTCAGTCTCAGTCTATGGAAAGCCTTCAAGAGGCGGTGACCAAGGAGCGTCGCCTCATCCACCTCGAGGGCATAAAGGTTGGACGGCGTGTTCATGGAATCCATCGCTGACACTTCAGGTTTTGAACCGTGACTGAACCTTCAATCGAGAAGATCATCGAGCGTCTGCAATTTTGCATCGTAGATGCTCGGGCGATGCAACTCAAAATGTTAGAGAGGATTTTGTCAATATCATTGCTTGAAGCTCACGAGCTCAAGGAAAGATGCGCGCCCAAGTCGAGCAACAGCAATCACTAGGTCTCCGCGCTGAAAGCACGCGCCACGGCGCGTGCCCTGCAGCGAGCTTCGCGGCGTCGCATCCGCCGACAAACCGTTGATTTCAGTGCCGCTTTGAATGTGAGAGTCCGATCGGAAGACGCGTGATCATGTTTGCCGGATTGCGCACGTCGAACTTGGAAAACTTCGCGGCGGGATGATGGCAACGCGCGCACGCAGGCCTGCGTTCAGCAAACTCGGTTTACAAATCTAGACACGGTTGCAGCGTCGGATCGCATCACGGCGATCGGAGTCCCGTATAGTGGAACTACTGCTGCCTGCCGATGCGCTCCGACGAGTGCGTCGCACGACTGCCGGACTTACAGTTCCTCGTCGTGAAACCGAGCCGTCTCTGCGATCGAGGCCCGGTTGGTGCGGTAGGAGTTGGCCTTGTGGCCGAGATCTGGATAACCGAACGAGATGCCGCAGACGACCTTGCGGTCGTCACCTAATCCGAAGTGCTGTCGCACCAGGTCGGAATGAAACGCCAGCGCCGCCTGCGGCACCGTGGCGATGCCGAGCGCCTGCGCCGCCAGCATGAAGCTCGTCACATAGCCGCCGCAGTCGATCGCGCCGTAGGTGCCGAGCGCCTCGTCGCTGTGGATGATCGCCACATGCGGCGCGCCGAACAGATTGTAGTTCTCCAGCGCCTGCCGGGCATAGCCGGCCTTGTCACCACGTGGGATGTCGAGCGCGTTGTAGAGCTGGAAGCCGCTCTCGCGCCGCCGCTCCAGATAAACGCCCGTGTACTCGCGCGGAAACGGAAAGTCGCCCGATGCCGGCTTGCCGCTGGACGCAGCCGCATACATGACTTTCCGAAAGGCCTCGGTCGCCGGCCCGGAGGTGATCTCGAGGCGCCAGGGCTGGCTGTTGCACCAGGACGCCGTCTTCTGCGCGGCGGTGAGAATACGCTCGATGACGGCGCGCGGCACCGGGTCATCCCGGAAGCGGCGGCAGGAAAACCGCGCGGCCATCAGCTCTTCGAGGATGGTGATGGGATCTTGCTCTAACTTTGGCGCTGCTGATGACATGACAACCTTCTGTACAGTTCGACCGGAGACGCTCGCGTTGCGCTCGCCCTCCACACCCCCCGCCATTCAGGGGCGGTCGCCAAAGCGACCGAACCCGGAATGGCAGTCGTTGTGATGCAGTGGGATTAGCTCCGTCCCTTGGTCGGTACCTTGTTGAACGGCACGTCCTTGTCGACTCTGATATCGCCGGGCAGGCCGAGCACGCGCTCGGCGATGATGTTGCGCAGGATCTCGTCGGTGCCGCCGGCGATGCGCATCGACGGCGAGGTCAGCAGCATCTGCTGGAATTGGCCTTGCGTCACCCCCTCGTCCGCGCCGGTGAGAACGCCGGCGCCGCCTTCGAGATCCATGGCATAGGTCGCGATGTCCTGCAGCATGGTGCCGGCGACCAGCTTGCCGATCGAGTTCTCCGGTCCCGGACGTTCGCCCTTGGACAGCGCCGAGACCGCGCGGTAGCTGGTGTACTTCAGGCCGCTCGCCTTCACCGCCCACGAGGCCAACTTCGAGCGAACCGCGCGGTCATCGATCGCGAGCCCGTCCTCCATCATCAGGTTGGCGCAGAGTTCGAACATCTCCGGGAAACCGGTCGCGAGCCGCGCGCCGATCGACATGCGCTCGTTCATCAAGGTCGTCAGCGACACGTTCCAGCCGTCGCCGACCACACCGAGCCGCTGCGAATCCGGGATCACCACGTCGGTGAAATAGACCTCGTTGAACTCCTGCATGCCGTTGGCCTGCTTGATCGGGCGGACCTCGACGCCCTTGCTCTTCATGTCCAGGAAGAACATCGTCAGGCCCTTGTGCTTGGGCACGTTGGGATCGGTGCGCGTGATCAGCAGGCCGTAGTCGGAGTAGTGCGCGCCCGAGGTCCAGATCTTCTGGCCGTTGATGATCCAGTCGTCGCCGCGCTTCTCGGCGCGCGTGCGCAGGCCCGCGACATCGGAGCCACCGGCGGGCTCGGAGAACAGCTGACACCAGATCTCTTCCCCCGCGGCGAGCTTGGGCAGATAGCGCCGCTTATGCTCCTCGCTGCCATAGGCCATCACGGTCGGGCCGCACATGCCCTCGCCGATCTGGAACGGCTGCGTCAGCTTGCCGTAGACGCCCTCCTCCTGCTGCCAGATCACGCGCTCGATCGGCGTCGCTCCGCGGCCGCCATACTCCTTCGGCCAGTGCAGGCAGGCCCAGCCGGCGTCGGACTTCTTCTTCTGCCAGGCCTTGCCGACGGCGACGATGTCGGCATGCTTGAGGCGGATGCGCCCGAGCGAGGAGCTCGCAAGTTCGGCCTCGAGCTCCTTCGGCGCATTGGCGGCGATCCATTGCCGTGCTGTATCTCGGAAGGCGGCTTCCTGCGGGGTGTCGTCGAAGTTCATGGCCTAACCTCACTTCGTATGCGTAGGGCGGGTTAGCCGAAGGCGTAACCCGCCATTTGATCAGCGTTGTATGAGCCATCGGCGGGTTACGCTGCGCTAACCCGTCCTACGACAGCACGTGTTAGTTTCGTCCCTTGGTGGGGACCTGGTTGAACGGCAGGTCCTTGTCGACCCGGATGTCGCCGGGCAAACCGAGCACGCGCTCGGCGATGATGTTGCGCATGATCTCGTCGGTGCCGCCTTCCACGCGGGTGCCGGGCGCGCGCAGCAGCATCGCCTGGAATTTTCCGGCGAGCTCCGCCTCGGGGCCGCTGAGCACACCGGCCGCGCCCTGCAGGTCGAGTGCGTAGGCGGCGACGTCCTGGATCATCGGTCCGGCGACGAGCTTGCCGATCGAGTTCTCGGGGCCCGGCCGCTCGCCCTTCGACAGCGCCGAGATGGCGCGGATGCTGGTGTATTTCAGCCCGCTCGCTCTCACCGCCCAGCTTGCAAGCCGGGAGCGCACGTTGCGGTCCTCGATTGCGGGGCGGTCGTCCAGCATCAAATTGGAGCAGAAGTCGAACAGCTCCGGAACGCCGGTTGCGACGCCGGCGCCGATCGACATGCGCTCGTTCATCAAGGTCGTCAGCGCGACATTCCAGCCGTCATTGACGGTGCCCAGCCGCTGCGAGTCCGGAATCACGACGTCGGTGAAGTAGACCTCGTTGAAATCCGAGTGCCCGCTCGCCTGCTTGATCGGCCTGATATCGACGCCGGGGCTCTTCATGTCCAGAAAGAACATGGTGAGGCCCTTGTGCTTCGGCACGGTCGGATCAGTTCTCGTGAGCAGGATGCCGTAGTCGGAGTAGTGGGCGCCCGAGGTCCAGATCTTCTGACCGTTGATCACCCAGTCCTCGCCGCGCTTCTCGGCGCGGGTGCGCAGGCCCGCAACGTCGGAGCCGCCGGCCGGCTCGGAGAACAGCTGGCACCACACCTTTTCGCCCGAGGCCAGCGGCGGCAGATACTGCCGCTTATGCTCTTCCGACGCGTAGGCCATCATCGTCGGCCCGCACATCCCGTGGCCGATGATGAACATGCCGGAGAGCTTGCCGAACGGCCCCTCCTCCTGCTGCCAGATCACCCGCTCGATCGGCGACGAGCCGCGGCCGCCATACTCCTTCGGCCAGTGCAGGCAGGCCCAGCCAGCCTCCGCCTTCTTCTTCTGCCAGGCCTTGGCGACCTGAAGAATATCGGCATTCTTCAGCCCAACGCGGCCGAGCGAGGTCGCGCGCAGCTCGTCCTCATACTGCTTCGGCGCATTGGCAGCGATCCAGGTACGGGCCTGGCTGCGGAACGCCGCCTCTTGCGGGGTGTCATCGAAATTCATGGGCAAGCCTCTGAAATTGTAGCAATCATTGATGCAGCTTTTTCAGTCTCGTCATTGCGAGCGAAGCGAAGCAATCCAGGGCCGGAAGGAACGTCTGGATTACTCCGTCGCCTTCGGCTACTCGCAATGACGACAGAACACTGAAGCTCACCTCACGCCGCGTTGCGCTTGCGCATGCGGTCGATCAGCTGGTCCTCCCAATAGGACAGGCTGCCGAGCCCGAGCGCGAGCGCGTTGGCGCGGCGGTAGTACATGTGGCAGTCGAACTCCCAGGTGAAGCCCATGCCGCCATGCACCTGGATGTTGTTCTTCGAGCAGTGCTGAAAGGCCTGTGTCGCGCTGATGCGCGCCGACGCCGCGGCTTCGGGCAGCTCCGGCGCATTGGTCGAGAGTGCCCAGGCGCCATAATAGGAGTTCGAGCGCGCCAGGGTCGCCGACACATACATGTCGGCCAGCATGTGCTTGACCGCCTGGAACGAGCCGATCGGGCGGCCGAAGGCGATGCGATCCAGCGCGTAGTCGCGGCCCATCTCCAGCGCACGGTCCGAGCCGCCGACCTGCTCGAAGGCGGTCAGCACGGCGGCGCGATCGAGCACCTCCGTGAGGATGCTCCAGCCCTCGCCGGCCGCGCCGAGCGGCTCCGCCTTGCAGTTCTTGAACGTCAGCTCGGCCTGGCCGCGGGTCGGATCGAGATTGGTCAGCGCCTTGGCCTCGACGCCGCCGGCCTTGGCGTCGACGAGGAACAGCGAGATGTCGCTGTCGCGGCCGGTCGAGCCCGTGCGCGCGGCGACGATGATGAGATCGGCGATCGCGCCGTCAGCGACCGGCTTCTTGGTGCCGTTCAGCACGCCGTTCGCGGCCTCTACCTTGATCGCCTTGGGCGACGGATTGCCGGTGCCCTCGAACAAAGCGAGCGTACCGATCGCTTCACCGCTGGCGATCTTCGGCAGCCAAGCCTGCTTCTGCGCGTCGCTGCCAGCGAGCATGAGCGCTTCGGCGGCGAGATACACCGTGGATGAGAACGGCACCGGCGCCAGCGCCCGGCCGACCTCCTCGGCGATCACGCACAGCTCGAGATGGCCGGCGCCGGCGCCGCCATATTCTTCCGGAATGGCGACGCCGAGAAAGCCCATCTCGGCAAAGCCCTTCCACAGCGCGCGGTCATACGGTGCCTGCCCGTCGAGCACGACGCGCACCGCCTTGGGCGGGCACTTTTCGGCGAGGAATTTCCGCGCCTGGTCCCGCAGCTGCTTCTGGTCGTCGGAGAAATCGAAGTTCATCGGATGTCACTCTATTGTTTGAAAGGCTCTTGGTGGTCGTCCCCGCGCACGCGGGCACCCATAACCACCGGCGGTTTGGTGTGCCCGAAACTAGCTCCAGTAGAGTACGGATGGTCCTCGGAGTATGGGTCCCCGCGTTCGCGGGGACGACAGCGAGCAAGTGGCAAGGACCTCATCACAGCACGATCACGTCGCTGTCGGGCTTAGCCGCATACAGCCGCTCGACCAGTGCGGCGCGGCGGTCGAGGCCGGCGCGCTGGTTGATGTAGCCCTTGTCGGTCAGCTCGTGGCCATCGATCGACGGCGGCTCCACCATCAGCATCGCTCGCACGATCCGCCGGCTGCTCGCACCTTCGCACTCCTTGTTATGGGCTTCGAGGCCGCGGCGAACACAGGCGATGACAACGGGATGCTTCACGACATCCTCAAAGCTCGCCTCAGGATTTCCAACCAGCTGCCGGCAGGCGTGCAGGTTCGGCCACGCCAGCAGGCCGACATACTCACGATCCTGCCCCGTCACCAGCGCATCATGGATCGCCGGCGTTGCGGCTGCGATCGCATCGGTGCGCAGCGAGCCGACATGCACGAAGGTGCCGGTCGTCAGCTTGAAGTCCTCGACGACGCGGCCGGCAAAGATGATGCCTTGCGCGGGATCATTGGGATCGACGAACACGCCGGCATCGCCGATGCAATAAAAGCCCTCCTCGTCGAACGCCTTCTTCGTCAGCTCGGGCTGGCCGAAATAGCCGGGCATCACGTTGATGCCGCGCAGCCGCAGCTCATATTTGTCACCGACAGGCACCATCTTCAGCTCGACACCCGGGAAGGGCAGCCCGATCAGGCCGACGCGCTCCGTATTCCAATAGGTGCCGGTCGAGGTCGGCGCGGTCTCGGTCGAGCCCCAGCCGGTGTAGAACACGATGCGCTCGCCGGTGGTCTTCACCGCCAGCGCCTGCATCCGCTCGTAGAGATCGTCCGGCAGCCGCGCGCCGCCATAGGCCATGATGCCCAGATCCTTGAAGAAGGAGCGGCATAGCGCGTCGTCCTTCTCCATCGCCGCCGCAAGCGCGGCATAGCCGGCGGGCACGTTGGCGTAATAGGTCGGCGACACCTCGCGCAGGTTGCGGATGGTCTCGTCGAACTGGCCTGGCATCGGTCGCCCGTCATCGATGTACAGCGTGCCGCCCTCGATCAAGAGCGGATTGAACAGCGCGTTGCCGCCCATGGTGTGATTCCACGGCATCCAGTCGAGCACCGTGGAAATCGGCGCGTCGGGCCCGCGCGGCCGCGTCTGCATCATCATCGCCGCATTGGCGCACATCATGCGCTGGGTGTTGATGACGGCCTTGGGCATGCCGGTCGAGCCGGACGTGAACAAGAGCTTGCCGACGGTATCAGGCGTGATCTGCGCGATCGACGCCTCGACCTCGCTCGTGACCGGCGTCGCGGCCAGATCCGCGTAGCTGATGCTCGGGATGCCTTCGCAGGGGCGGGCGACGTGGACGACGGTGACGCCGTCGAGATCGAGCGCCCTGAGCGCCTTCTCGAAGGTCGGGCCGTCCTGCACCATCACCACGCCCGGCTTCACCAACCCGAACAGATATTTGAGCTTGAGGTGATCGTGGCTCATCAGCGAATAGGCCGGCGACACTGGTGCTGCCGGCAGCCGCGCCTGCATCGCGGCGAGAGTGAGGAGCGCGTGCTCGATCGAATTGCCGGAGAGGATCGCGACCGGGCGGCCATCGAGCTTGAGATCGAGAAGCGCTTGCGTCAGCCCATCGGCGGTGCGCTTGGCTTCGGCATAGGACAATTTGCGCCATTGCCGATCGGGGCCACCGCGCTGCGCGAGCCAGGTCCGCGCGGGCGCTTCCTTGGCCCAGCGTGCGAGCGGCGCAGCAAGATGCGGCTCATAGGCCTGCAGCGCAATGCGCGACTTGATGACGACGACGCCATCATCGCGCCTGATGACATCGATGTCGCGCGCCAGCCAATTGACCTTGCGGAATGCCGGCTTCTCCAGCACCGCAGCTGTCGTCCCGTCCATATTTGCGTCTCCCGAAATATCGTCCTTTGCGGATCTTGATATCTAGCGGTTGGTATAGACCGGCTTGCGCTTCTGTAGGAAGGCCTCAATGCCTTCCTTGAAATCTTCCGAGCGGCTGCACAGCACCTGGTTACGATCTTCCATGGCGATCACGGCCTCGATCGACGACGCATCGACGCTCATGTTGAGACATTCCTTCGACAGTCGAAGGCCGACCGGCGAGGCCGTCATCATCGCATCGATGAAAGGCGCAGCCGCGCTGTCGAGCATGTCCTCCTCGACGATCTCCGACACCAGTCCGACCATGAGCGCGCGCTCGGCGCCGATGAAGCGGCCGGTGAGGATCAACTCGGCGGCGACGGAGACGCCGACGAGACGCGGCAAAAAGTAGCTGGTGCCGATGTCGCAGCCGCCGAGGCCCAGCTTGATGAAGGCGCAGTTCATCCGCGCCGAGCGCGTCGCGATGCGGATGTCGGCCGCGAGCGCCAGCGCGAAGCCGCCGCCGGCGGCCGCACCCTGCACCAGCGCGATGATCGGCTGCGGACAGCGCCGCATCAGCATGACGATGTCGGCGATGCGCCGCTGCGAGTCGAGCGACTCAGTCACGCTCGGCGGCTCGTTGACGCCGCCGCGCCGCTGCATCGCGGCTTTCAGATCGAGCCCGGCGCAGAAATTCTTGCCCGCGCCTTTAAGCACCACCACGCGCGTGGTGCGATTCCGCTGAAGGCTTTCGAAATATGAATTGAGCGCGTCGATCAGTGCGGAGTCGAGCGCGTTCAGGCTTTCCGGACGGTTGAGCGTCACCCGGTCGACACCATCGTCATGCTCGATCAGCAGCGGTTGGGACATGGCGCTTTCCTCACCGTCATCCCGGCTACGCACCAGACCGGTGCCCGCCAGCGTTGTTTGACTCGCTCGCGCCTCGGGGCGCGCTGCAACCTCGCCCCGCTTGCGGGGAGAGGTCGGATTGCATCGAAGATGCAATCCGGTTGAGGGGGTACAGGTCTAACAGCAACCACTTCCCGTGCGGCTGCCCCTCACCCCAACCCTCTCCCCGTAAGAACGGGGAGAGGGAGCGCACTGTGCGCTGTCTCTCTGATCGTGCTCCCTACCGCGGGGCCATGCGGATGGCGCCGTCGAGGCGGATGGTTTCGCCGTTGAGCATCGGGTTCTCGACGATGTGGACGGCGAGGTTGCCGTATTCCGAGGCGTCGCCGAGGCGGGCAGGATGCGGCACCTGGGCACCCAGGCTCTTTCGCGCTTCTTCGTTGAGGCCCATCAACAGCGGCGTCAGGAACAGGCCCGGCGCGATAGTGTTGACGCGGATCTTCTGGCTGGCGAGATCGCGCGCCGCCGGCAAGGTGAGTCCGACCACGCCACCCTTCGAGGCCGAATAGGCGATCTGCCCGATCTGGCCTTCATAAGCGGCAACGCTCGCGGTGTTGATGGCGACGCCGCGCTCCTCGCCAACAGGCTCGGCGGTGACGAGGCGCTCGGCAAACAGCCGCAGCACGTTGAAGGTGCCGATCAGGTTGACGGTGATGATGCGCGTGAACTTGGCCAGCGGATAGACGCCGTCCTTGCCGACGATGCGCTGCGAGCCACCGATGCCGGCGCAGTTCACCAGCACGCGGGCGACGCCATGGGCAGCCTCCGCCTTGGCGAGGCCGGCCTTGACCTGCTCCTCGTCGGTGACATCAGCATGAATGGCGACGCCGTTGAGCTCGGCGGCGACCTTCTCGGCGTTCTCCTTGCTCTGGTCGAGCACGGCGATCTTGGCGCCCTTGGCGGCCATGGCGCGCGCGGTGGCGGCGCCGAGACCCGATCCACCGCCGGTGATGAGAACGGCAACGTTGTTCAATTGCATGGTGCGTTTCCTCCCTTGGTTTCTTGTTGGCGAAATAGCAAGTAGGGAGGTGCGAATAGAGGGAAGCCCAATTCGCACCTCCCTACTCGCCATTCGCGCCCTTCACTATTCCGCCGCAGATCAGCGCCTCCATGTGGGCGATGTATTGGCGGCAGACATCATCGGTGACCGGGCCGACGCCGATCGCGCGCGACATCGCGTGGCGGCCGAAGAACAGATGATCGCAGGCGCCGATCAGGCTGGTGTAGAACAGCACCGGATCGACCACGCGAAACTCGCCCTTGGCGACACCCTCCTCGAGCAGCCGGCGGTGAAAATCCAGCAATGGCGCGACGAAGAACTTTGAGACTTCGTCGGCGGCCTCGGCGCTGCTCTCGTGCAGCAGATAATGGATCAGCCGGTTCATATAGGGAAACCGGTAATAGGCGCGGATGATGCCGTTGATGTGCAGCTTCAGCTTCGCGGTCGGGCTGATCGGCTGCGCCAGCAGATATTCGAGGTTCGTCACTTCGGTCGCGGCGTCGCGCGCCAGGAGCGCCAGAAGCAGTCCGTCTTTGTTGCCGAAATGATATTTGACCAGCGCGGCGTTGGCGCCGGACTTCTGCGCGATGTCGCTCAGCGAAATCTCGATCGAGGATCGCTGGATCATCAGCTCGCTGGCGGCGACCAGGAGCTTCTCCGCAGTGGCATTCCGCCCCACGGCAAGTTTCTCCGGCGCGCTGTTCTGAAGCTGAGGTCCCACAATTCATCTCGCGATTGACCGGGCCAGATAAGCCGAAGCCAGAGTTGATCTCAAGAGTTAATTGATCGATTGACTAAGGCCCAGTCGCGCATTTAAATCGCGGCCAATCACGAACACCAAGTCTAGGGAGGACACGTCATGGCGGAAGCCTACATCGTCGCGGCTGCACGCACGGCCGGCGGCCGCAAGGGAGGCCGTCTGGCCGGCTGGCATCCGGCCGATCTCGCCGCGAAGGTGCTGGACGCGCTGGTCGATCGGTCCGGCGCCGCGCCGGACCAGGTCGAGGACGTGATCATGGGCTGCGTCATGCAGACCGGCGAGCAGTCGAACAACATCGCGCGCAATGCGGTGATGGCCTCGAAGCTGCCGGAGAGCGTGCCAGGCACCTCGATCGACCGGCAGTGCGGCTCGTCGCAGCAGGCGCTGCATTTCGCGGCGCAGGCGGTGATGTCCGGCGCGATGGATGTCGTGATCGCCGCCGGCGTGGAGTCGATGACCCGGGTGCCGATGGGTCTGTCGTCGACGCTGCCGGCGAAGAACGGCTTCGGGCACTACAAGAGCCCTGGCATCGAGAGCCGCTATCCGAACATCCAGTTCAGCCAGTTCACCGGCGCGGAGATGATGGCGGAGAAGTACGGTCTCTCCAAGGATGAGCTCGACGAATACGCCTATAACAGCCATCAGCGCGCGATCGCGGCCACGCAAGCAGGCCACTTCAAGGACGAGATCATCCCGCTCGAGATCGTCAGAGCGGACGGCTCGACCGATACCCACCACATCGACGAGGGCATCCGCTTCGATGTCACCCTCGACGGCATCAAGGGCGTCAAGCTGATCGCCGAGAACGGCAAGCTCAGCGCGGCCACCGCGAGCCAGATCTGCGATGGCGCGTCGGGCGTGATGGTCGTCAACGAGCGCGGCCTGAAGTCGCTCGGCGTCAAGCCGCTCGCTCGCGTGCACCACATGACCATGATGGGCGGCGACCCCGTCATCATGCTCGAAGCGCCGCTGCCGGCGACCCAGCGCGCGCTGCAGAAGGCCGGCATGTCGATCGACGAGATCGACCTCTATGAGGTCAACGAGGCGTTCGCTTCCGTTCCGACCGCGTGGCTCAAGACGGTCGGCGCCGATCCAAGCCGGCTCAACGTCAATGGCGGCGCGATCGCGCTCGGCCACCCGCTCGGCGGCTCCGGCACCAAGCTGATGACCACGCTGCTCCACGCGCTCAAGGCCCGCAACAAGCGCTACGGCCTGCAGACCATGTGCGAAGGCGGCGGCATGGCGAATGTGACGATCGTCGAGCGGCTATAGGTCGCGCCACAAACAACGGTGTCGTCCCCGCGAAAGCGGGGACCCATAACCACCGAATCCAATGATGCGCGAGCTGGAGCCACAGCTCGCTCTCGCCACAGCGTCCTGTGGCTATGGGTCCCGGCGCAAGGCCGGGACGACACCTTTTCCTTTTCTCAGCGGCGCGCCCTCATGACCCACCCTTCCATTCACGCCCAGAGCCATCCCGACAAGATCGCCTATCAGATGGCGGGGACCGGCAAGGCCATCACCTATCGCGAGCTCGACGAGCTCTCCAACCAGGGCGCGCAGCTGTTCCGCGCGCTGGGGCTCAAGGCCGGCGACCACGTCGCCTTCCTGATGGAGAACCGGCTCGCCTTCATGGAGATCGCGTGGGCCGCGCAGCGCTCCGGTCTCTACTATACGGCGATCAGCCGCTATCTCACCAAGGACGAGATCGCCTACATCATCAGGGATTGCGGCGCCAAAGTCTTCATCACCTCGCCGAAATGCGCCGAGCAGGTGCGGGAGCTCGTGACGGCCTCGTCGGACGGCCCGTTGTTCTTCATGGTCGACGAGCCCGAGCCAGGCTTCCGCTCCTGGGACAAGGAGGCCGGCGCGCAGCCGACGACGTCGATCGCCGACCAGGTCGCCGGCTACGACATGCTTTATTCGTCCGGCACCACCGGACGGCCGAAGGGCATCAAGAAGGATTTTGAAGGCAATCCGATCGAGCAGGCCAGCCCACTCCTGCGCGTGCTCTGCGCCGACATGTGCGGCATGAATGCGGAGAGCATCTATCTGTCGCCGGCGCCGCTCTATCATGCCGCGCCGCTGCGCTTCAACATGATGGTCACGGTGCTCGGAGGCACCTCGATCATCATGGAGCATTTCGACGCCGAGGAGTTTCTGAAGCTGGTCGAGGCCTACAAGGTCACGCAGTCGCAGCTGGTGCCGACCATGTTCGTGCGCATGCTGAAGCTTCCGGAGGAGGTCCGCAAGAGCTACGACGTCTCGACACTGAAGGGCGCGATCCACGCCGCCGCGCCCTGCCCGGTCGACGTCAAGGCCAGGATGATCGACTGGTGGGGCCCGATCCTGATCGAGTACTACGCGGGCTCGGAAGGCAACGGCGTCACCGTGTGCACCTCGAAGCAGTGGCTGGAGCATCGCGGCAGCGTCGGCCGCGCGGTGGTCGGCAAGATCAAGATCCTGGGCGAGGACGACAAGGAGATGCCGACCGGCGAGATCGGCTCGGTCTATTTCGCCGACGCGCCGCAGTTCTCCTATCACAACGATCCCGAGAAGACGAAGCGCGCCCATAATGACAAGGGCTGGTCGACGCTCGGCGATGTCGGCTATCTCGACGCCGACGGATTTCTCTATCTCACCGACCGCAAGTCCTACATGATCATTTCCGGCGGCGTGAACATCTACCCGCAGGAAACCGAGGACATCCTCATCACCCATCCCGATGTGGCCGATGTCGCCGTGTTCGGCGTGCCCAACGAGGAGATGGGCGAGGAGGTCAAGGCGGTGGTGCAGCCGCACGACATGGCGCGCGCCGGCAAGGCGTTTGAGGAGCAATTGATCCTGTTCTGCCGCCAGCATCTGTCGCCGATCAAATGCCCGCGCTCGATCGATTTCGAGCCGGAGCTGCCGCGCACCCCGACCGGCAAGCTGGTCAAGCGCCATCTGCGCGAGCGCTACTGGCCGAAGAAGGCGACGGCGTAGCGCCGACCGAAGCTGTCATCCCGGCGAACGCCGCGACCCATGGCGACCGTCCTCGGCTGTTGAGCACGCTGGAGCTACGTTCTTTGCAATCACCACGGCTGGTGGTTACGGATCCCGGGTCGGCGCCTTGGCGTCGCGACGCGCCGCCAAGGCTTGCCTGGGACGACAGCGATTTGTGTGGCGGGATCGCGCCTCATCAATGGTGTCGTCCCTGCGAACGCACGGACCCATAGCCAACGCCGCCGATGATGCGACGGGTACAAGCTCCAACTTGGCGCCACACGGGCGCCTGTGGTTATGGATCCCGGCTCGCGCTCGCTTCGCTCGCCTGGCCGGGACGACGCGAGGAGAGTTCACGCCATGTCAGAGTCCCTTCCACCCCTCCCCCTTCCCCCCTCCATCCGCTCCCGCTTCGTCGACGGCATCAACGGCCTGCGGATGCATGTGCTCGAAGCCGGCTTCGAGACGCCCGGCCGCCCCTGCGTGCTGCTGCTGCATGGCTTTCCCGAGCTGGCCTATAGCTGGCGCAAGGTGATGCCGGCGCTGGCTGAGGCCGGCTATCACGTGCTGGCGCCCGACCAGCGCGGCTATGGCCGCACCACGGGGTGGAACGCCGATTACGACGGCGATCTCGCGCCGTTTCGCTTCACCAATCTGGTGCGCGATGCGCTCGGCGTCGCCTATGCGTTCGGCCACCGCCACGTCGCGGCGGTCGTCGGTCACGACTTCGGCAGCCCGGTCGCGGCGTGGTGCGCGCTGATCCGCCCCGATGTCTTTCGATCGGTGGTGATGATGAGTGCGCCGTTCCCGGGCCCACCCGCAGCACCGTTCGGCATCGCCAACCATCCCCTCGCACTGCCCGACGATCCCGTGCATCACGAGCTGGCCGCGCTGCCGCGACCGCGAAAGCACTATCAATCGTACTACGCGACGCGCGAAGCCAATGCCGACATGGTCAGGGCGCCGCAAGGACTGCGCGATTTCCTGCGCGCCTATTATCACCACAAGAGCGCCGACTGGCCGGGCAACGCGCCCGCTCCGCTGCAGGCGTGGAATGCGAGCGAGCTCCCAAAGCTGCCGACCTACTACGTGATGGACCTCGCCAGGACGATGGCCGAGACCGTCGCGGAGGAGATGCCGGATGCGGCAACGATCGCCGCCAACCGCTGGCTGCCGGACGATGAGCTCACGGTCTACGCCACCGAATATGAACGGAACGGCTTCCAGGGCGGACTGCAATGGTATCGCTGTGGCACGTCGGGACTGTTCGATGCTGAATTGCAGACATGGTCGGATCGCACGATCGACGTTCCGTCTGCGTTCATCTCCGGTCTGCAAGACTGGGGCATCTACCAACGGCCCGGCGTGTTTGAAGCGATGCAATCCCGAATCTGCACCAACATGATCTTGTGCGAGCTGATCGATCGCGCCGGACATTGGGTGCAGCAGGAACAACATGAACGAGTGAGCCGGCTGCTGTTAACCTTCCTGAACAGAGCAGCAGCCTGATTTCGGACGTCGTTGTGAACTATAAGGCGAATCGAGGAACGAACCTTCGGGGTTGACGTTTCTGCATCCGGGCGATGCGCAACAGGAGATGATTTATGGATAAGAAGATCGCAGGCTTGCTGGGCGCAGTCGCCGCTGTCGGCGCGCTCGGCACCGCACAGGCATCGGCGGCTCCCGCGCCGACCGACGTGCTGAAGGCCAATTCCTATGCCGACCTTCTCGAACCGATCCCGGACGCCGCCAAGGTGCTGCAGGCGCTCGACGAGCAGGGACCACAGGCGTCTGAGCCCAAGGTGCAGCTGGCGCAGTGGTACCATCACCACCATCATCATCACCACCATGGCTACTGGCGCGGCCCGGGGTATGGCTATGGGTACGGCTATGGCTACGGACCTCGCGTCTACGTGGTGCCGCCGCGCCGCTTCTATCATCACCACCATCATCACCACCACCATCACTGGTACTACGATCGCTACTGATCGCGGTGGGATGAATTCGGATGGCGCCGGCCGCAAGGCTGGCGCCATCTCCATTTCAGCGGTCGGCTATCATGATTTGCGCGCCTTCTCCTTCGCGGCGCGGTGCAGATGGCGATAGGTGCCGTCGAACACGGTATCGGTGCTCGACACCCATTCGGTCTCCTTGGCGAGAACAGGCCGGCTGGCATGGATACGCCGCGACTGCAGCTCGCGTTCGGCGGCTTCTTCAGGTCCCATCGGCTCGACGGTGAAATTCGCCTCCTCCGGAATCACGATCACCTGCGCGAACGGCTCGCCAGGACGGAAGATGTGCGTCCGCCCTTCCGCAGGTGCCTTGAACACGCAGAAGAACAGCATCGGCCAGAAGTTGCGGATCAGGGCCGGCACCGCGATCGGGCAACTATCGGTCCGGTCGGTGTAAAAGCGCGGATGCGGCTCGGTCCGGATCGCAAAGCCCTTGGGCACCTTGAGATCGAGCAGGATCTGGTAGGTGTAGAAGCCGTCGCCGAAGTTGCGGAACGGCGGCCATTGCAGGCTCGGGCTCGGCGGCTCCCCCCAGTCGCCGGACAGCTCCAGCTTGCCGTCGCGGGTCGTCACCTGAAGCTCGAAGTCGTAGGGGTAAAACAGCTCGATGCCATATTGCGCACCTTCCGAGAATGGTACGCAATGCCAGACCTGCTCATGCGAGCCATTCGCGCGCGGCTGCCGTTCGCCTGCCCAGCCTGGAATATCCATCCGGGTTCGGCGCGGCGCCAGTCCTGGATCGTTGAGCCGGTATTTGACGCTGTCCATTGGAACTCCTTAGGTGGCAGAGCGAAACGCGAACGGTGAATTAGCGCTTGGGTTCCCTGACTGGAGCCTGAATGCGACGTCACGAAAGGTTTCGCGACCACTCGGCGGCGGCAGTTTGACCGCGCTGCGGCAAATCCATATAGACTTTAGAAACGTTCTAAACACTCGAATGTTGAGAGCGACAGATCCGGGGACCTGGAATGAAGAACTTCGCCGACCTCACCGAGCGCGAGATCCTGGCAATCGCGATCTCGGCCGAAGAGGAAGACGGCCGCATCTATATGAGCTTCGCGGAAGACCTGGCGGAGCGCTACCCGGATTCGGCCAAGCTGTTCGAACAGATGGCCGAGGAGGAGAAGGGTCATCGCCACATGCTGCTGGAGCTCTATGAGGAGCGCTTCGGCAAGAACCTGCCGCCGATCCGGCGCGACAACGTCAAGGGCTTCCTGCAGCGCCGGCCGATCTGGCTGACCAAGAACCTGTCGCTCGACACCATCCGCAAGGAGGTCGGCACCATGGAGTTCGAAGCCGAGCGCTTCTATGCGAAGGCTGCCGAACAGGCCAAGGATGTCGGCGTGCGCCGGCTGCTCGGCGACCTCGCGCTCGCCGAAAAGGGCCACGAGCAGGTCGCAGCGAAACTGACCGACAAGATTCTCAGCCCCGACGTCCGCCACAAGGAGGACGAGACGCGCCGCCGCGTGTTCGTGCTGCAATATGTGCAGCCCGGTCTCGCCGGCCTGATGGACGGCTCGGTCTCGACCCTGGCGCCGCTGTTCGCCGCCGCCTTCGCCACGCACCAGAATTTCCAGACCTTCCTTGTCGGTCTCGCCGCCTCGATCGGCGCCGGCATCAGCATGGGCTTTGCCGAGGCGCTGTCCGACGACGGCTCGCTGACGGGGCGCGGTTCGCCGTGGCTGCGCGGCGCCGTGTGCGGGGTGATGACGGCGATCGGCGGCCTCGGCCATTCGCTGCCTTATCTGGTTCCGGATTCCTGGGCCAACGCGTTCTGGATCGCCACCGCGATCGCCGGCATCGTCGTGTTCTTCGAGCTGTGGGCGATCGCGTATATCCGCGCCCGCTATATGGACACGCCGTTCCTGCAGGCAGTGTTCCAGATCGTGCTGGGCGGCATCATCGTGCTCGGCGTGGGCATCCTGATAGGCGCAGCCTAGCATCTGCGCCGCCGCGCGGACCCTCGCGCCGGAATACTGATTTGCGCCAGACTGATCATCACGGAAGGCCCGCCATGACGCCGCGTCTGCAATACGGCACCCCTGCAAAGATCCTCCATTGGCTGATCGTGGCGCTGCTCGCGATCCAGTATCCGATCGGCTGGCTGATGCCGGACCTGCATGCCAACACGCCGCCCGGCGCGCCGATGATCCTGCACATCTCCTTCGGGCTGACCATCCTGGCGCTGATTCTCCTGCGCTTCGTCTGGCGCCTCACCCATCCGGTCGCGCCGGAAAGCTCGCTGCCGCCGTGGCAACGGCTGAGCTCGGAGGTGGTGCATTGGCTGCTCTATGTGATGGTGCTGGCGAGCACCATCACCGGCTGGCTGTTTGCATCCTTCCGCGGCTGGAGCGTCTCGTTCTTCTATCTGTTCAATCTGCCGATGTTGGCGGCGCGCGACCCGGCCGGCAATCGCGCCATCGACGGGCTGCACCAGGCCGCCGAATGGCTGCTGCTGATCCTGATCATCGTTCACATCGGCGCTGCGCTGGCGCACATCTTCATCTATCGCGACCGCGTCATGCAGCGCATGCTGCCGGGCTAGACGGCGCTCCGCGATTTTGGTCGAGCGGCCGCCATCAGCATCGGCTAAGATTCCCGGCAAACATCCTACCGGGAGGATCGAGCTTTGGCCGCATCGCAATGGACGTTCGCAACCGCCGTCGACACGGCGAAGGCTCTGGCAGACCGCACGATCTCATCGGTCGAGCTGACCGAGCTCGCCATCGACCGTATCGAACGCCACGACTCCAAGATCAACGCCGTCTGCGTCCGTGATTTCGAGCGCGCGTTGGAAGCCGCACGGGCCGCCGATGCGGCGCTGGCACGCGGCGAGCGCCGGCCGTTGCTAGGTCTGCCGCTGACCGTGAAGGAATCCTACAACATCGCCGGACTGCCCACGACCTGGGGCTTTCCGCAGCACAAGAATTTCATCGCCCGCGAAGACGCGCTCACCGTGACCCGCGTCAAGGATGCCGGCGGCATCGTGCTCGGCAAGACCAACGTGCCGCTCGGGCTCGGCGACTGGCAGAGCTACAACGACATCTACGGCACCACCAACAACCCCTACGATCTCGGTCGCACGCCCGGCGGCTCCTCCGGCGGATCGGCCGCGGCGCTGGCCGCCGGCTACGGACCGCTGTCGCTCGGCTCCGACATCGGCGGCTCCCTGCGCGTGCCGGCGTTCCATTGCGGCGTCACGGCGCACAAACCGACCTATGGGCTCGTTGCTACGCGCGGCCATACGCCGCCGCCCTTCGATCCCATCCCGGGCGAAGCCGACCTTGCGGTGGTCGGCCCGATGGCGCGCTCGGCCGCGGATCTCGCACTGCTGCTCGACGTGATCGCTGGTGCTGATCCGCTCGAGGCTGGCCGAGCGTGGCGGCTGGAGCTGCCGCCATCGCGGCACACGCGCCTGCAGGATTTCCGCGTGCTGGTAATCGCGAGCGATCCGCTGCTGCCGACCGACGCGGCCGTGCGCGGCGCCATCGAACGGCTCGCCGACAATCTCGCCAAGGCCGGCGTCCGTGTCACCAGAGAGAGCAAGCTGCTGCCGGATTTCGCCGCATCGAGCCGACTCTACATGCGGATGCTGCTGGGCTTCCTCGGCGCCATGATGCCGCCCGACGTCCATGCCGGCGCCAGCCAGGCGGCCGCACACCTTCCCAAGGAGGCGACGAGCCTAGGCGCCGAGCGGCTGCGCGGCATTGCGCTGAGCCACCGCGACTGGGTGCAGGCCAACGCGGCCCGTGCCCGGCTGCGCGCGCAATGGCGGACGCTGTTCGAGAGCTTCGATGCGGTGATCTGCCCGATCATGCCGACACCGGCCTATCCGCACGACCACTCGCCCGACCAGGAGCAACGGCGCATCAGCATCGACGGCGTCGCGCACGTCTACACCGATCAGTTGGCCTGGCCCGGCATCGCGACCCTGCCCGGCCTGCCGGCGACCGCGATCCCGCTCGGCCTCGCAGACGGCCTGCCAGTCGGCGTGCAGATCGTCGGCCCGTTCCTCGAAGACCGCACGCCGCTGAAGCTCGCCGAGCTGATCGAGCGCGAATTCGGCGGCTTCGTCCCGCCGCCGATGTTTGCGGATTAGTTGGCCTCCGTGGGGAACACCGAAACGTGCCCTCACCACCGCTGTCGTCCCGGGCAAGCGCGTCGGCGCGATAGCGCCGGCGTGCGCCGACCCGGGACCCATACCGCGGAATCTCACGATTTAGTGCAACTATCAGTCATCGTCCCATAGCCGCCGGCGGCTATGGGTCCCGGCTCAAGGCCGGGACGACAGCAGTGTATGCAGCACGAGCACGCCCCTCACGCGTCGAACATGATCACGCTGCGCAGCGTCTTGCCGGCCTTCATATTGGCAAAGCCCTCGTTGATCTCCGACAGCTTGAGCTTGGCCGAGATCCAATCCTCCAGATGCAGCTTGCCGCGCAGGTAGAACTCCACGAGGCGGGGCATGTCGACGCGGAAATGATTGGAGCCCATCGACGAGCCCTGGATGCGGCGCTCGCGCAGGAAATCGAAGCCGTGCAGCTCGATCTTCTGGCCGAATGGAATCATGCCGACGATGGTCGCGGTGCCGCCCGGCGCCAGCATCGCGAACGCCTGCTCGGCGGTCTCCTTGCGCCCGAGCACCTCGAAGGCGTGCTGCACGCCGCCCTTGGTCAGCTCGCGCACTTGCCCAACGACGTCGCCGTCCGTGGGATTGATGACGTCGGTGGCGCCGAGCTTGGTTGCGAGCTGCAGCTTGGCCGGGTTGGTGTCGATGGCGATGATGCGCCCCGCACCGGCAATCTCTGCGCCGTTGATCGCGGCCATGCCGACGCCGCCGCAGCCGATCACGGCCACGGTCTCGCCGGCCGTCACCCGTGCGGTGTTCACGACGGCACCATAACCGGTGATGACGCCGCAGCCGATCAGCGCGGCGAGATCAAGCGGCATGTCGGCGCGAATTTTTACGATCGCATTCTCGTGCACCAGCATCTGCTCGGCGAAAGACGACAGATTGAGGAATTGATGCAGTTTCTCAGATCGTCCCCAGGACAGTCGATTCGAGGCGCCGGGCGGCATCTTCACGGTCGTATCCGTGCACAGCACCGGGCGGCCGGTGGTGCAGTTGTCGCAGGTGCCGCAGAACACCGAGAGACAGGTGACGACATGATCGCCCGGTTTCACATAGCTGACGTCCGAGCCGACCTGCTCGACGATCCCTGCGGATTCATGGCCGAGCACGGCCGGCAACGGATGCGGATAGAGGCCTTCGATGAAGTGCAGGTCGGAATGACAGAGACCGGCCACCGCCGTGCGGATCAGCACCTCGCGCGGGCCGGGCTTGGGCAGGCTGATGTCCTCGATGACAAGCGGCTTGTTGACCTCCATCAGCACGGCAGCTTTCATTGGCGTTCTCCCTGTTTGTTGTTGTGAGTTGAGACCCATCTGTTTCGACGCACTCGCTGCGCCCCCTCTCCCCGTTCTTCACGGGGAGAGGGGTGGGGTGAGGGGCGGCCGCACGGGAAGTGTTCGCGGAGAGACCTGTACCCCCTCACCCGGATTGCATCTTCCGATGCAATCCGACCTCTCCCCGCAAGCGGGGCGAGGTTAAACACCGAGCCCGCGGCAGCTTGTTTGCTCATCACTGTCGCCTGTGTGGAAGCACCTGCTTCACAGAAGCGTAGCAGACTAATTTCACTTCGCTAACAGCCTACGCCGCAGAAATCAGTTCGCCAACCTCCGCCATGCCCGCCGCTCGCTCGCCGAGCAGCAGCGACGCGATCGTGTCATCCGCCCTATTTTCCGCAAGCCGGAACGGATCGGACGGTGTCAGCCGGTGTGCGACGACGAGCTTGGCCAACAACAAGCGGCGCGCGTCGCCGCGCATCGCGTGGATGCGCGCGCTCTCCCACGTCAGAGAGACCGCGCTGGCGACGTGATAAAGCAGGCTGGTCGCGCGCCGCGCCTCGGCTTCGCTGTCGGCATGCCCGGCGACGTCCCGCGCAAAGGCGACTGCGCGATCGACCAGCCGATGCAGTTGATCACGCCACGCTTGCGGCACATCGGCGCTGTCGTCGAGCCGTGCATGCAGATCGGCCGCCAGCGCGGACTCCGCGCCGTGGCGGCCGACCGCGCGCTTGAGCGCATCAAGCGCGACGATGTTGCCGGTGCCCTCCCAGATCGAGCCGAGATGCGCATCGCGCAGCAGCCGCGATGTAACAAACTCCTCGACATAGCCGATGCCGCCGCGCATCTCCAACGCATCGCCGCAGACTTTTCGCGCGTCGCGCGTGGCACGGAATTTCAAGGTCGGCGTCAGGATGCGCAACAGCGCCGCGGCATCCTGGCTGCCGGCCTCAGTGCGGTCGAGCGCGTCGGCCGTGAGGAAGCTCATCGACAGCGCCTGCTCGGTGGGCAGCAGGATCTTCAGCAACTGACGGCGTCCGAGCGGCAGATCGACGATGCGCTTTCCGAACACCACGCGATTGCGCGCGACCGTGATGGCGTCGTGCCAGGCACGCCGCATCAACGCGGTCGACTTGACGCCGTTGGAGAGCCGGGACGAGTTGACCATCTCGGCCATCTGCACGAAGCCGCGATCGAGCCGCCCGACCGCGTAGGCGATGGCGCCCTCCAGCTTGATCTCGCCCGAGGCCATCGAGCGGGTGCCGAGCTTGTCCTTCAAGCGCACGATCCGATAGTGGTTCTGGCTGCCGTCATCGAGGAAGCGCGGCATCAGGAACAGGCCGACGCCGCGCGTGCCGCTTTCGGCGCCTTCAGGCCGCGCCAGCAGCATCACCACTTTCGCATCGGCATTGGAGCAGAACCATTTCTCGCCATGCAGGCGCCAGTGCTCGCCCTCCTGCACGGCCGTCGTCGTCAACGTGCCGACGTCGGAGCCGCCCTCCTTCTCGGTCATGAACTGGCCGCCCTGGGTCAGCTTCCTCATGTCGGTCTGGGTGAGGCCGTCGAGATACTTGGCCTTCAGCGGGCCGCTGCCGAAGCTCGCCAGCAGCTTGGCGCAGCCGTCGGTGACGTTGATCGGACAGCCCAGCCCGAACTCGGCCTGATTGAACAGGAAGGTGAAGGCGTGCTTCGCCGTGACGGGATATTTGTCGGGCCAGCCGAGAATGCCCTTGCGCACCGACATCGCATGGATGCCGAACTCGCCGAAGGCGGCGCGCTCCAGCTCGCGATAGGCCGGATGATATTCGATCCACTGCGCGTCGCGGCCGAAGCGATCGCGCTGATGCAGCACGGGTCCATGCCGGTCGGCAAGCCGCGCGCATTCGTCGAGATAGGAGCCGGCGAGCTCGCCGAGCCGGTCGAGATGCGGCACGAGGTGGCGAAACAAGGCGTCAGGCAGATGGATGCGCAGGAGGTCGGCGAGCGCCGGATCGGCGCGATAGAAGTTCAGCCCGGTGGTATCGGGCGCCAGCAGCTCCGGCCTGGTGCCGCCGGTCATCACGTCATCGCGTTTCAGGAACTGATGCATGAGCTTTAAGCCCTCGTTCGTTTTCGCAAGTCTCTCATGGACTCTTCGACAGGTTGCATCTGATCGGATACACCTGCACCACGCCCGAACGCGCCAGGGAGCAGTGTCATGACCAATCAGCCGAGGAAGGTTTATCGCATCTTCGGGGCGGAGATGTCGCCCTATTCGGTCAAGGTGCGATCGTATCTGCGTTACAAGGGCATTCCGCATCACTGGATATTGCGCAATGCGGAAAGCGAAGCGGATTTTGCGCGGCACGCCAAGCTGCCAATCATTCCGCTGGTGGTCGCGCCCGACGAGGTGCCGATGCAGGACTCGACGCCGATCATCGACGCGCTGGAGCTCGACTATCCGCAGAACCCGATCCATCCGGGCGATGTGCTGACGAGCTTCATCTCGGCCCTGATCGAGGAGTTCGGCGACGAGTGGGGCAACAAATGGATGTTCCATTATCGCTGGGCGCGCGACCTCGACCAGCGAGCCTCCTCCGGCCGCATCGCCCGCATGGTCGCACCGAAGGCTGACGAGATCAGCTTCGGCAAAATGGCGGAGAAGATCCGCGCCCGCATGGTCGAGCGGCTCTGGTATGTCGGATCCGACGAGGTCAACGGACCGCAGATCGAGCAGGGCTTTGTCGAGATGCTCGGTCTGCTGGAGCGCCATCTGGCCACCAGGCCTTATCTGTTCGGCGGACGGCCCTCTTACGGCGATTTCGGCCTGTGGGGGCAGTTCTACGAGCTGTGGACGGATCCCACCGCCGGCGCGCAGATCGAGGGCAGTGCGCCGCATGTGCTGGCCTGGATCCAGCGCATGCTGTGGCCGCGCGCGGAAGGCGAGTTCGAGCTGTGGCCGGAACTGTCGCTGACCCTGATGCCGATCCTGATCCGCCAGGTCGGCGGGCTGTTCATGCCGTGGACGATCGCCAACGAGACGGCGCTGCTCGAAAACCGCAGCACGTTCAGCGTCGAGCTCGGCGGCTCGGTATGGACGCAGAAGCCGCAGAAATATCATGCGCGCTCGCTGGCCATGCTTCGCGGCAAATACGCGTTCCTGCACGACCGCAGCCGGCTCGACGTCGTGCTGGAGGAAATCGGCTGCCTCGCCGGCCTGCAGCCGCGCCCGTCCTGAGATCAGGCAGAATTGTGGGGATGGACGATAGGAAGATGGTCCCGGCTGCACTAGCTTGAGCAAAGCGGACGCATTGCCAAGCCGAGGACAAGCCCATGGACATCCCAGCCTACAAGATCGCCCTGATCGTCGGTGCCGGCGAAGGGCTCTCCGCCTCGCTGGCGCGGCTGTTCGCGCGCGAGAAGATCCGCGTCGCGCTGGCTGCCCGCAAGATCGAGAAGCTCGGCGCGCTCTGCAGCGAGACCGGCGCCCGCGCCTATCCCTGCGACGCCACCAATCCGGAAGAGGTCGAGCGGCTGTTCGGCCTGGTCGAGCGCGAGATCGGTCCCCCGGATGTCGTCGTGTACAATGCCAGCGCCCGGGCGCGCGGACCCCTGGTCGATCTGGTGCCGGCCGACGTGCAACAGGCGATTGCCGTCAGCGCGTTCGGCGGCTTCCTGGTGGCGCAGCAGGCGGCGCAGCGCATGCTGCCGAACAAGCAGGGCGCGATCCTGTTCACCGGCGCGTCCGCGAGCGTGAAGGGCTACGCACAATCGGCGCCGTTCGCGATGGGCAAGTTCGCGCTGCGCGGCCTCGCCCAGAGCATGGCGCGCGAGCTGTCGCCGCAAGGCATCCACGTCGCGCATTTCGTCATCGATGGCGGCATCAGGAGCGCGGCCCGGCAGGACCCCGCCGAGCGTCCGGATTCGCTGCTCGATCCCGACGCCATCGCCGCCAGCTATTGGAGCGTGCTGCAGCAGCCGCGCAGCGCGTGGAGCTGGGAAGTCGAGGTGCGGCCGTGGGTGGAGACGTTTTGACGGCGGAGCGAAGGCATTCAATTCTCGTCATTGCGAGCGCAGCGAAGCAATCCAGGGCCCAGCAGGGACTCTGGATCGCTTCGCTTTTGCTCGCAATGACGTGGATGGGTGCCCGCCTCATGACAACTGTCATCGCCCGGCTTGACCGGGCGATCCAGTAAACGCAGCTGCTAGCGAGACACACCGAAGGCCGCACCGTACTGGATGCCCGCCTACGCGCGGCATGACAGGCGTCATGTGATGACCGGCGTTGCGACGCGCGGCTCACGCGCCGATCACATGCAAGTTCGCACCTTGCGAATGCGCCGCCACGCCGCTCAACGCCTTCTCGAACCGCACGAGGGTCCAATCATCCGCATGCGGCTGGATGGTGAAGCCGGCCTTTCGGGCCAGTGCAATCATCACGTCGTTGGTGCGGAGCGCGTCGCCTGACAGGGTCACAGCACCCAACCCGAGCGCGCGGCGCTCCAGATTCGCGATAAGCGCCGGGCCGATGCCGTGGCCATGCCAGCGGTCCTGCACCGAGAGGCCGAACTCCACACGGCCGGTGTCCCGATCGAGCGCGTAGCGCGCCTCGGCCACGATGCTTTCGATACCGTCCTGCTCCATCGTCGCGATCAGGCTGTAACGGTCGTTGCGGCCGAGCGCGACGAAATCCTCGAGCACCGTCTTCGGCAGTTCGCTGAGTGCGCCGAGGAAACGCTTGTGGCGCGAGCGTTGGCTCAAGGACCGGACATAGCTCTGCAGCGCGTCGGCATCTTTCGAAGTCACGAAGCGCAGGTTGACCCGCTCACCGCGCCTCGTGTGGATGACATCGGACACGGCAAGGCGGTCAACCACAGCGGGCGTCGGCATGGCGGGCTTCCTCGAGAGGAGAATTGCCGGCGCCCTCCTTTGCGAAGCGGCGCCGGCGCGGCGGGACGAGTGAGGGGCTCAGGCCCGCCAGAACGGCTTGTCGATCTCGGCGGCGATGTCGCTCCGGGAGAGGCCGAGGTCATGCAGATCGCGCTCGGACCAGAGCGACAGCTCGTGCCGTGTTCGGTAGCGGAAGCGCCAGGCCGCAAGCATATCGGCTGCCTCCGACCATAGGCCGTGGGGCTTATTTTCATGATGATTCGTCATCGACGAGGAGACGCACGTGGACATTGAAGCCTCCTGAAACTACATTGAGGCTGCACTATCGGTGTTCAGCAAGGCATCTACAAACGACATTAACTACCGCTTCGGATGATATAACGTCATGCATTGGGGAGGCCTTGGATGGCGCGGCTGCCGTCGCTGAACGGGTTGCGGGCGTTCGAAGCTGCGGCGCGGCATCTGAGTTTTACCCGTGCGGCGGCCGAGTTGAACGTGACGCAGACCGCGATCAGCCATCAGATCAAGCGGTTGGAGGACGAGCTCGGGCTGCGCCTGTTCGTGCGGCAGAACCGCAGCCTCGCGTTGACACCGCAGGCCCGCGACTATCTCCCGCTGGTCCGCGCCGCCTTCGACGATCTCCGGCTGGCGACCGAGCGACTGGTGCGCAAGGACAACGCCAAGGTACTGACGGTCTCCACCATCGCCTCGCTGGCCGCAAAATGGCTGCTGCCGCGGCTGACCGCATTCCAGGAGGCGCATCCGGGGATCGACGTGCGGATCACGACGTCGACCAATCTGGTCGATTTCCGCAAGGACGACGTCGACGCTGCGATCCGCTATGGCCGCGGCCACTGGCCCGGCGTGCGCGCCGAATGGCTGATGGCCGACGAGTTGTTTCCGGTCTGCAGCCCGGCGCTGCTGCAGGGCGACAGGCCGCTGCGCCGTCCGGAAGACCTCGCCCATCACACGCTGCTGCAGGCCAGCGGCGGCTATGACGACGACTGGCGGCTGTGGCTGACCGCGGCAGGTCTGCCGGTCGAGATGTCCAGGCAGGGCAGGCTGAGCTTCGATCTGTCGCTCATGACCGTTCAGGCCGCGATCGACGGCCTTGGCGTCGCGATCGGACGTACGGCCTACGTCCAGGACGACGTCGCCAAGGGCCGCCTCGTCGTGCCGTTCAAGATGGCGCTGCCGAGCGACGCCGGGTTCTATCTGGTGACGCCGGAGGGACGGACCGATCCACCAAAGCTGAGATCGTTCCGGCAATGGCTGAAGGGTGCAGCGCAGCAAAGAAATGCAGCGTCGAATTCTGTTCAGCGCTAGGCATTTGGTAGCAAACCTATTGGCCGACACGATGTCGCGTGGCAGATTGCCACACCCTTTCCTTTCGGCCGGCGCAGAATGTCTTCCGCACGAGCCACTCGACGGTAGGAGTTTTCTCGCGTGTCACCGACCTCAGCCCAGCAGCCCGCCACCATCAAGTCGCGCATCGGCGCGATCCTGCGCGCCACCAGCGGCAATTTTCTCGAGCAGTTCGATTTCTTCCTGTTCGGGTTCTATGCGGCCGCGATCGGCAAGGCGTTCTTCCCGTCGACCGACGAGACCGCGTCGCTGCTGAATACATTCGGCGTGTTCTGGCTCGGCGCGCTGATGCGGCCCGTCGGCGCCATCGTGCTCGGCGCCTATATCGACCGGATCGGCCGCCGCCAGGGCCTCATCGTGACGCTTGCCATCATGGCCGCCGGCACCGTCGTGATCGCGTTCTGTCCGACCTACGAGACCATCGGCATCGCCGCACCGGTCATCGTGCTGCTCGGCCGCCTGCTGCAGGGCTTCTCGGCCGGCGTCGAGCTCGGCGGCGTATCGGTGTATTTGTCCGAGATCGCCACGCCAGGCCGCCGCGGTTTCTACACCTCGTTCCAGTCCTCGAGCCAGCAGGTCGCGATCTTCGTCGCCTCGATCCTCGGCTATCTCCTGAGCGAGACGATGCCGGCAGCCACCGTGACCGCCTGGGGCTGGCGCATCCCGTTCTTCGTCGGCTGCCTGATCATCCCGCTGATCTTCTTCCTGCGCCGCACGCTGGAGGAGACGCCGGCGTTCCTCGCGATGAAGAAGCATCCGACCGCCAGCGAAGTGTTCGCCTCGGCGCTCGCCAACTGGCGCATCGTGCTGCTCGGCATGATGATCGCGATCCTGACCACCACGACGTTCTACTTCGTCACCGTCTATACGCCGACCTTCGGCAAGAACGTGCTGAAGCTGTCGACGGCGGACGCGCTGCTGGTGACGCTGCTGGTCGCGGTGACTAACTTCATCTGGAACCCGGTCGGCGGCGCGCTGTCCGACAAGATCGGCCGCAAGCCGGTGCTGATCGCGATCGCCACGCTGGCGCTGCTGACGGCCTATCCGGCGCTGAGCTGGCTGGTCTCGGCGCCGAGCTTCGGCAAGATGCTCGCGGTCGAGATGATGTTCTCGTTCTATTTCGGCATGTACAGCGGCACCATGCTGGGCGCGCTGGTCGAGATCGTGCCGGCGCATGTCCGCACCACCTGCTTCTCGCTGGCATTCGCACTCGCCGCGGCGCTGTTCGGCACCTTCACGCCGTTCGCCTCGACCTGGCTGATCGACAAGACCGGCGACAAGGCCTCGCCCGGCTACTGGCTGATGTTCGCTGCCGTGCTCGGCATCATCGCGGCACTGACGGTGTATCGCGGTGGCCGCCAGGCGGTCGCGGCGCGCGAGCCGGTCACGGCCTGATCGCGCCTTCTGTGATAGTCCGGGCGGCATCGGGACGGTGCCGCCCGTTTTTTATGTGCCGCCGGCGCGCGGGCGGCCCGTGGAGAAAATTGACATGGACGAGCTGATCGCCATTGCCGGGCAGGTCGCGGCACGACTGATCTCGCGCAAGCAGACCATTGCGGTCGCCGAATCCTCGGCCGGCGGACTGATCGCGGCTGCGCTGCTTGCTGTGCCCGGCGCCTCGGCCTATTTCCTCGGCGGCGCCGTGGTCTATACCCGCGATGCCCGCCGCGTGCTGATGGATATTCCGGACGAAGCGATGAAGGGCATCCGCTCGGCGTCGGAGCCGTATGCCGAGCTCCTGGCGCGGCAGATCAGGACGCGCTTTGCGACCGATTGGGGTCTGTCGGAAACCGGCGCAGCCGGCCCGACCGGCAACCGCTATGGCGACGCGGCAGGGCATGCGTGCTTCGCTGTCGCCGGGCCTGCGTCCGCTGTAGTGACATTAGAAAGCGGCGGCAGCGACCGTTTCGCCAACATGCAGCTGTTCGCGAAAGGCGCGCTGGAGCTGTTGCTCGAGAAGCTCACCCCATAATCCGGTGTCGTCCCGGACAAGCCCGCTGACGCGCGGCGTCGGCGGGCGCCGATCCGGGACCCATACCGCGTGATCTCGCTTGGGGCAGGCTCCGCGTTGTTGCAGTCGCGCAAACCAACGTCCGCCGGTGGTTAGGGGTCCCTGCGTTCGCACTAGGGTTTCTACACGGTTTGGAGGGCTCTGCCGGCGACGAGGATTTGGAAGCGATTCATTCCGTTGTGGAAGGTGATGGGCCCGGGAGGCCGATGGGAGGCGTAGCCGGTCCATCCTCCGAGTTTGGCGATGATCCATGCCGCCCACGCGAGTGTTTCGGAAGGATGAGGGTTTTCCTGAAGCTTGGTCCTGCCCTTCATCGTCTTGTTGATGGCCGCCAGGGCCTTCATTTCTTCCGGAGTGAAGGCGCATTCGATCGGCAGTTGTTGACCGCCGTTGCGGGCCTGAACGAGCTGAATGACGATGCAGGCTGCTTTGGTGGCGATGGCCACGAGCTTGATCAGGGCCTGGGCGCTTTCGAGCTGGCTGTCCTCGATCTGCAACCCTTGGGTCTTCAGCGAGCGGAAGAGCTGTTCGATGATCCAGCGCTGCTTGTACCAGGAGACGATCTGCCAAGCGTCGGACGCCTTGGCGATCGAATGAGTGGTCAAGAGCAGCCAATGAACGGCCTCAGCCCCTTTCGGAGGATACAATTCGACGACTTCCACGAAGCTGACTTCGACGCGCTCCGGCAGGCCCTTCACGCCGGGGCGCGCCGGCCGCTTGAGCTCGGCCGTTCCGAACCGCAGCGAGAGCTGAGCTTGGCGGGCGCGGCGATCCATGCGCTGCGGCAGGTCGATCATCGCCTTGTCGCAGAAGCGCGCTCGCTCCACCGCCTGGTAGAGTGTGCTGCCATCGGCCAGCGCATGATCGTGCATGGCTCGCGTCAGCAGGTGGACGTTGTCTCCCGGCGTCAAAGCCCAATGCGCAAAGAACTCCCCTTCGCGATCATTGACGACGGTGATCATGCGTGCGGCAGCCAGAACGTCACAGGCCTGTTCGGCGGTCGTCACCCAGCGCGCCGATTCCTTGTCGGCCAACTCCCGCTGGTCGTGAGGCACCTTCACCTTGCCCCGGCGCGTCCACACCTTGCCGCCGGTGAGACCGAGGCAGGCGCCGCTGTCGGCATCGACCGCCAACATGGCATGCAACAGCACGCCACGGGCATTGCCTTTGCCGACCTCGCCCAGTCCGCGCCGCCGCCCCTTCCGCGTCTGGAATTTGACCTCGCTGGTGTCCTGGATCGCCAGCACATGCCGCCCCGCGACCACAGTCGCCGTCTGCCGGCTCCAGCCTTCAATCAGCCGATCGATCGTGACTTGCGGATTGTTCACAAACCGCCAGTACGCCATGTACGCGGCCCAGTCACCCTGCGCCATCCGGCGCAGGCAGACGCTGCGCGTGCAAAGCATAGCCTGGACGAACGCTGCCCCCTTTTATCGAGGCGAACGTCGCCAAACTCCCCCAGTGACAGATCCGGCTCTCGCTCCATCTCCGATGCTCCCTTGAATCAAGCATCGGAGATGGAATCATACAACCCGTAAAGACGGCACAACATCATGACTTCCCGAGTCAATCTGTCGCGCCAGACGTGTAGAAACCTTAGTGCGTTCGCAGGGACGACAGCGCGTTTGGAGCGCCGCCCGTGGCTCTCACGACGAGGGGACTATGCCTGCTCTCACTTCTCTCGGAACGCGCGCATCAGCTGGTCGTGCAGCGGCTTCATCAGATAGGAGATCACGGTGCGGTCGCCGGTCTGGACGAAGGCTTCGGCCGGCATGCCCGGGATCAGCTTGACGTCGCCTAAACGGGCAATCTCCTCCGGCGACATCGAGACGCGGATCGTGTAGTAGCTCTGGCCGGTGCGCTGGTCGGTGGTGACATCCGGCGAGACGCGGCTGACGACGCCGTTCAATTCCGGAGTGGTGCGTTGGTTGAAGGCCGAGAGCCGCAGCAGGGTCTTCTGGCCGACCTGCAGCTTGTCGATGTCCTGCGGATTGACCTTGGCCTCGACCTGCAGGTCGTCACTCTGCGGCACGATCAGCATGATGGTGTCGCCCGCGGTGATGACGCCGCCGACGGTGTGGACGGAGGACTGCAGCACCATGCCGTCCTGCGGGGCGCGGATGTCGACGCGGCGCAGCTGGTCCTCGGCGGTCACCTTGCGCTCGACGAACTCGCCGATCTTGTCGGTGGTCTCGCGCAGATCCTTCGACACCTCGCTGACCATGTCCTTGTCGACCTGGATGATCTGCAGCTCGGTCTCGCTGATCTTGCCCTTGGCCTGGGCACGCGCAGCGATGAACTGCGCGCGCTCGCCGTTGAGGCGGGCGGCGTCGCGCTCCAGGGTGGTCAGGCGCGACAGCTGCACCAGATGCTGCTCATAGAGCTGGCGCACGCCGTCGAGCTCCTTCTGCACCAGCGCGATCTCCTGGTCCTTGGCGGCAACCTGCGCCGAGAGGCCCTCGATCTCCTCGCCCAGCTGGGCCACGCGCTCGCGCAGCTGCGCCTTCTGGCCGATGCGGCCGTTGACGCGGACCTCGAACAGCTTCGTCTCGCTCGCCGTCAGGCTCTTGACGTCGGGGTCACTCATGCGCTGCAGCAGCTGCGGCGGAAACAGGATCTTGGCCCAGCCGCGCTGCTCGGCCTCAAGCCGGGCGGCGCGCGCCTGCAGCGCATCGAGATTCTTGGTGACGATGGCGAGAGACGCCTTGGTCACGGTGTCGTCGAGCCGCACCACGATGTCGCCGGACTTGACGACGTCGCCGTCACGCGCCCGGAGTTCGCCGACCACGCCGCCGGTCGGATGCTGCACCTTCTTGACGTTGGATTCGACCACGATCTGGCCGGGCGCGATCAGCGCGCCGGAGATCTGCTGGGTCGCGGCCCAGCCGCCGAGCCCGCCGGCAACCGCGACGACCACGCCCATGCCGACCAGCAGGTGGCGACGGATCGACTCGCGCACGCTCGCCGGCTTGCGTGCTCCCGTCAGCGGCCCCGCAATGACCTGACTGCTCATGCCTTCGTCACTCCGGCCTCGGAGACGATCTTGATCGGCGCCGGCGTCGTCACGCGCGGCTGCAGCACCTGCGCCAGTACCGTCTCCTTCGGACCGAACGCCTGCGCCCGGCCGTCCTTCATCACCAGCACCTGATCGACCGCCTCGATGCCGATCGGACGGTGCGCGACGACGACGACGATGGCGCCGCGCGCCCGCGCCGAGCGCACCGCGCGCGACAGCGCCTCGTCGCCCTCGGTGTCGAGATTGGAGTTGGGCTCGTCGAGCACGATCAGGAACGGATTGCCGTAGAGCGCGCGGGCCAGCGCCACGCGCTGCGCCTGGCCCGCCGACAGCGCCGCACCCTGCTCGCCGATCTGGGTGTCGTAGCCCTCGCGCATCTTGATGATCATGTCGTGCACGCCGGCTTCCTGGGCGGCGGCGATGATGCCATCGGGGGAGGCCTGCGGATCGAAACGGCTGATGTTCTGTGCGACCGAGCCTGCGAACAGCTCGACGTCCTGCGGCAGATAGCCGATGTGACGGCCGAGCTCGTCCGTCGACCACTGGTCGAGCGCCGCGCCGTCGAGCCGGACATGGCCCCGCACCGGACGCCAGACACCGACCAGCGCACGCACCAGCGACGACTTGCCCGACGCGCTCGGGCCGATGATGCCGAGGCCGTTTCCGGCGGACAGCGCGAAGCTGACATCCTGCACGATCGCCTTTTGATCGCCGGGCGCGACGATCGAGATCGCCTCGACCGACAGCTTGCCGACCGGCGGCTGCAGCAGGGTCGGCGCGGAACGCTGCGGCATGGTCTGCAGCAGCTGGCTCAGCCGGTGCCAGCTCTGCCGCGCGGCAACGAAGCTCTTCCAATGCGCGATCGCGAGATCGACCGGCGCCAGCGCCCGCGCGCTGAGGATCGAGCCGGCGATGATGATGCCGGCGGTCGCCTCCTGGTGGATGACGAGATAGGCTCCGACCGCGAGCACGGCCGATTGCAGCATCATCCGCAACACCTTGGCGATGGCGCCAAGACCGCCGACGACGTCGCTGGCGCGCTGGTTGCCGGCGAGATATTTCTCGTTGGTCTCGCTCCAGCGCTGCATCAGCCGCCCGGTCATGCCCATCGCGACCAGCACCTCGGCGTTGCGCCGGCTTGCGGTGGCGAGATCATTGCGACGGGCGGCGAGGCCCATCGCCTCCTTGGCTGGGGTGCGGGTGAGATACTCGGTGATCAGCGTCAGGGTGACGAGGATGACGGCGCCGACCAGCGCCGTGACGCCGAGCATCACGTGGAAGGCGAAGCAGATCGCCAGATACAGCGGCAGCCACGGCAGGTCGAAGAACGCGCCGGGTCCCTGGCTGCCGAGAAAGCTCCTGATGTTGTCGAGGTCGCGCAGCGGCTGCAGACCCTCATTGCGACCGCCGACCGACAGCGGCAGCCGCACCACCGTGTCGAACACCCGCGCGTTCAGGCTCTCGTCCAGCGCAGTGCCGATCCGGCCGAGAATGCGGCTGCGGATCATGTCGAGCGCGCCCTGCGCGGCGTACAGCGCGGCCGCGATGATGATGAGGCCGATCAGGGTCGGCACCGACCGGCTCGGCAGCACCCGGTCGTAGACCTCCAGCATGAAGATCGAGCCGGTCAAATAGAGCAGGTTGATGATGCAGCTCATCACGCCGACGCCGATGAACGCGCTGCGGCAGCCGCGCAAGGCATCGCTGAGTTCGGATTGCCTCACGTGAGGTGCGGCCGCCATCACCACCATCTCTTCAATTGATCAAATGAGCTGCAAGACCGCCGATAAAAAGCACAAACTGGCGGCAAACGCGGCGAAATATACTGATTCCTGCGGCGAGCGTCCAACGATGCTCACTTTAGCGTAAATTAGCGATGTGCCTGGGTGTGTCGCGCGGCGCAGTGCAAACGTTCAGCCGCGCCGGAGCGCAAGCCCTAGAGCCGCCCGCCGGTCCGCACCAGCCGCACCACCAGCAGAAGAATGATGGCGCCGAGCGCGGAATAGACGATTTCGGACACGAGGCCGGTCCCGATCCGGATGCCGAGCCGCGGGAAGATGAGGCTCGCGACCAGGGCGCCGAGCACGCCGATCACGATGTCGCCGACCAGCCCGAAGCCGGTCCCGCGCACGATCTTGCCGGCCAGCCAGCCTGCAACCAGGCCAACGAACAGAATGACCAGGATACCTTCGTTCGATACGTGCATGGCGTGTCCTCATCCGGCGCGGACGATCGATGCCACGCGTGACAGCACCTTAGCGAGGCCGCTGCGACGCTTCGACACGCGATGCACGGTTCTGGCGGCCGGGCGGCGTGTTTCGGGCGGACCGTTACGTTGCCGCCACACTCACTGGCGCCTCGGCCAGAATGCAGCGCGCCCGCCGCTGCGGCCCGAGCGCAATGTTCGGCGGCATCGCCTCCGAACAGCGCGGCTGCGCCAGGCTGCAGCGCGGCGCGAACGAGCAGCTCCGCGGCGCCTGGTCGAGCGAGGGCGGCGTGCCCGGAATGGTCTGCAGCCGCTCGCCGCGCCTGGCGCCGTGGACCGTCGACGCCAGAAGGCCTCGGGCATAGGGGTGCACGGGTTGGCGGACGATGTCGCGCAAGCTGCCCTGCTCCACGATCTCTCCGGCATACATCACCGCGACACGGTCGCAGATCTCGATCGCGACGCCGATGTCGTGGGTGACGAAGATGACGGACATGCCGAACTCGCGCTGCAGCTCGCGCAGCAGCAACAGGATCTGGATCTGCACGGTGGCATCGAGCGCGGTGGTCGGCTCGTCCGCGAGCAGCACCTTGGGACGGCACGCCAGCGCCAGCGCGATCATCGCCCGCTGCCCGCATGCCGCCGGACATCTCGTGCGGATAGGAGTCGAGCCTCCGCTTGGCCGAGGGAATGCGGACGACGTCGAGCATCTCCAGCGCCCGCGCGCGCCCTTCCGCGGAACTCTTGCCCTCGTGCCGCATCACGGTTTCGGCGATCTGCTTGCCGATCGTGTAGACCGGATCGAGCGCAAGCCCCGGCTCCTGGAAGATCATCGACGCCGTGCGGCCGCGGAACTGCGACAGCTCGTCCTCGCTCATCGCGAGCACGTCACGCCCCATGACCTTGACGCTGCCGGAAATCTGCGTCCGCCTGTTCGGCAGCAGCCGCATCAGCGCGCGCATGGTCACGCTCTTGCCGGAGCCGGACTCGCCGAGCAGGCCCAGCACCTCGCCATCCGCCAGCGACAGGCTGACATCATTCACCGCATGCACCGTGCGCTCGCCGGTGAAGCGAATGGTGAGGTTGTCGATCTCGACGAGGTTGGTCATGGCTACTTCACCTTGCCGCCAGGAACGCCCCGGCAGTTCTCCGATGCGAACTGCCACGCTCCCCCTCCAGGGGAGGGTGAGACCGCCGGGCGGGATGCAGACGTCTCTCCCATCATGGCAGCGTCGGCACCCTGGCGTGGAAGTCGGTCGCGCGCTGGAAGGCGGCGCCGATGGTCAGGATGGTGGCCTCATCGAACGAGCGGCCGATCAGCTGCATGCCGACAGGGAGCCCGGTGGCGGTGAAGCCGGTCGGGATCGCGAGCGACGGCAGGCCGAGATAGTTCACCGGGCGGGTGAAGCGGGTGATGCGCTGGATCACGGCTTCCGCGCCCGGGGCTCCGCCGACGTCGCTCTCGCCGATCGAGGGCGTCACCAGCGGCGACACTGGCGCGATCACCGCATCGACGCCGGAGGTCGCCGTGACATGCGCGGCCAAGGCAGCACCACGCCAGCGCAGGGCTTCGAGATAGGACACCCCCGACACCGCCAGCGCGTTCTGCAGCCGCATCAGCACTTGCGGACCGTAGTCCTGCGGCCGCTCGATCATCCAGCGCTTGTGAAAGGCCGCTGCTTCGACCGCGAGCACCAGCTGGCAGGCCGCAGTGAGCTGGCGCTGATCGGGCAGCTCGACCTGCACGATGTCGGCGCCCTCGGTCTTCAAAACCGCGATCGTCGCATCGAGGCAGCGCGCCACTTCAGGATCGAGATCATCCACATAGAACGCCTTGGGCACGCCGATCCTCAGGCCCTTGATCGAGGCTTGGGTGGCGCCGACATAGTCCGGCACCGGCGCGTGGCTCGCGGTCGGATCCTCCGGATCTGGACCGGCCATCAGCCCGAGCAGCAGCGCGCAATCCTCCGCGGTCTGCGCCAGCGGGCCGACCGTATCGAGCGATTGCGATAGCGGCATCGCGCCGGCGCGGCTGACGCGGCCCCAGGTCACCTTCAGGCCGGTGACGCCGCAGAAATTCGCGGGCATGCGGATCGAGCCGCCGGTGTCCGATCCGAGCGCCGCGAACGTCAGGCGCGCGCCGACCGCGGAGCCCGAGCCCGACGACGAGCCACCGGTGACGTAGCCGAGCTTCCACGGATTATGCACGGCGCCGTAATGCGCGTTGTGGCCAGTCGGACCGTAAGCGAACTCCGCCATCTGCAGGGTGCCGAGCCGGATCGCCCCGGCATCCTTCAAACGCTGCAGCGCGGTCGACGTGGTCGTTGCCACGAAGTCGCGCCGGATCAGCGAACCGCAGGTCGAGACGTGGCCGGCCTCGTAGTACATGTCCTTGTGCGCCAGCGGCACGCCGTGCAGCGGCCCCTTCGGCCCATCCTTGGCGAGATCAGCGTCGGCCTCGGCGGCCGCCTTCAGCGCCGGCTCGGACTCGATCGCCATGAAAGCGTTCAGCTTCGGCTGCCATTGCGCGATGCGGTGCAGGCAGGAGCGCGTCACCTCGACGGAGGACAGCTTCTTGTCCGCGATCGCCTTGGCGACGTCGGTCAGGGTCATCAAAGCAGGCTCGGTGGTCATCGGCCCACCTTCAGCGTCTGCGCCACGACGTAGCTCGCAGGCTCCAGGTCGAAAGGAAGAGTGCCGGCGACGGCGGCGAAATTATCGAAGGCCGGTCCGATCGAGTCTGAAATGCGCGCCGCGACTTCCTTGTCGACGGGCAGCCCGGAGGCCTCCGCGATGGCGCTGACTTGCTGGGGCGTGGGTCTGGTCATTCCGCTTCTCGCTGCTGATGTCCGCTCATCAGGCGGCCGGTGCCCGGCTATGTCCCGAACCTGATATCGCCATGTGGCAGGCGGCCTGATGACCCATTGTATCCAGCTCCGTCAATCTTGGCGCGACATTCGCGCATGGCGCCTCCGCAAACGGACAACGGGTGTGAAACCGGCAGCCGGCGGGCGGGTCGATCGGATTCGGCGGATCGCCCGAGATCGGCGGCACCTCGGTGCGCCTGTCCGGATCGGACGACGGCATCGCTGCCAGCAGCGCGCGCGTATAGGGATGCGCCGGCTTGGCCCAGACCTGTTCGACCGGACCGAGCTCGACGACCTCGCCGAGATACATCACCAGCACGCGGTCGGAGATGTAGTTGATGACGTTGAGGTCGTGGCTGATGAACAGATAGGTGAGGCCGAACTCGCGCTTGAGATCCATCAGCAGGTTCAGCACCTGGGCCTCGACCGACTTGTCGAGCGCCGACACCGCCTCGTCGAGGATGACCAGACGTGGCGACAGCGCCAGGGCACGCCCGATGTTGACGCGCTGGCGCTGGCCGCCGGAGATCTCGTGCGGATAGCGGTTGGCGAAGATCTCCGGACGCAGGCCGACCTTGCCGAGCAGCTCGCGCGCGAGTGCGCGCGCGGCGGTGTCAGCCATGCCGTGCACCTTCGGTCCGAACGCGATCGATTCCTCGATCGTCAGCCGTGGATTGAGCGAGGCATAGGAGTCCTGGAACACCATCTGCATGCCGCGCCTGAGCTCGCGCAACGACATCTCGTGGCCGACCTGGCGACCGTCGAAGATGATCTCGCCGGCATCGCGCTCCATCAGGTGCATGAGCAGCCGCGCCGTCGTCGACTTGCCGCAGCCGGACTCGCCAACGATGCCGACGGTCTCGCCCTTGCCGATGTTGAAGGAGACATCGTCGACGGCACGCACGGTCTTGCGCGCGCCGAACAGGCCACCGCGCACGGGGAAATGCTTCGTGAGCCCATCGACGCGCAGTAACGGCTGCGCTTTGCCGCCAAGGTCTTCGATCGGCGCCAGCCCGGTGACGGATGTTGCTTCACTCATGATGCGGCACTCAAGCAGGCGCGGCGAGTCCCGCTGGGCCCCCTCTCCCCGTTCTTACGGGGAGAGGGTCGGGGTGAGGGGCAGCCACACGGGAAGTGTGTGTGGTGAGACCTGTACCCCCTCACCCGGATCGCATCTGTCGATGCGATCCGACCTCTCCCCGCAAGCGGGGAGAGGTACACCGCCGATGCCGCGCAGTTGTCCGGTAAAATCAGCATGCCAAACATCAACTCCGGATGTCCATCGCGCTGCGCAGGCCGTCGCTCAGCAGATTGAAGCAGATCGACACCGCGAAGATCATCGCGCCGGGCAGTGCCGCCACCCAGGGGTTGACGTAGATTGCGGTGCGCAGGGTGTTCAGCATCAGCCCCCATTCCGGCTCCGGCGGCTTGGTGCCGAGGCCGAGGAACGACAGGCCGGCGGCGAGGATCATCGACACGGAAATAAGCCCCGTCGCGTAGACGAAGATCGGCCCGAGCACGTTGCCGAGCATGTGCGCGCGCATGATCGTGAAAGCATTGGCGCCGGAGGCGCGCGCGGCCTCGACGAAATCGCGGTTGCGCACGCCTGTGGTGACGCTCTCGGCGACGCGGGTGATCTGCGGCACGAACACGATGGTGAGCGAGACGATGGAGTTGGTGATCCCGGCGCCGAGCGCGCCTGAGATCGCGATCGCCAGCAGCACCGAGGGGAACGCGTAGAACACGTCGATCGTGCGCATGATCGCGGTGTTGACCCAGCCGCCGACATAGCCGGCGACGAGGCCGAGCAGGGTGCCGATGCCGAAGGCGAGAATGACCGGCGAGATGCCGATCAGCAGCGACAGCCTTCCGCCATGGATCAGCCGCGCCAGCATGTCGCGTCCGAGCTCGTCGGTGCCGAGCGGATAGTTCGGCGTCCCGATGTGGCGCAGCCGGCGGATCATCGAGCCCTGATAGGGATCGGCGAGATGCAGATAGGGCGCGAGCAGGGCTGACAGCAGGATCAGCAGCAGGATCGCGACGCAGACCATGCTGACCTTGTCCCTGACGATGCGGCGGCCGACGGTGGCCCAATAGCCGCGCGCGTTGGCCGCGGGAGCGGCCTGCAGCGAGGAGTCGTTGATCGCGCTCGAACCGACGCTCATCCCTAGCCCCGCTTGATACGCGGATCGATCGCGGCCTGCGCGATGTCGACCATGAGGTTGAGGATGACGAAGAACATCGCCAGCACCAGGATCGTGCCCTGCAGCAGCGGCAGGTCGCGCTGGAAGATCGCCGAATTCAGCAGCAGGCCCGAGCCGGGCCAGGAGAACACCGTCTCGATCAGAATCGAGCCGCCGAGCATGTAGCCGAGCTGCAGCCCCATGATCGCGAGCGCGGTCGGTGCGGCGTTCTTCAGTACGTGGCGGAACACCTGGGTCTCACGCAGGCCCTTGGCGCGCAGCGCCTCGACGAAATCCTGGCTGAGGATGTCCCCCGTCAGAGCCCGCACGGTGCGGGTGATGATGCCCATCGGAATCACCGAGGTGGTGATCGCGGGCAGCACCAGGAAGCGGAGATGGGGCCAGTCCCACGACCACGCGCCGGACCCGGACGGACCGGCGCCGACGGCCGGCAGCCAGTTCAGCTCGACCGAGAAGATGATGACGAGGACCATGCCGAGCCAGTAATGCGGCAGCGACACGCCGGCGATCGCGATCGACGTCGCGACCTTGTCGATCCAGGTGTCGCGGAAATAGCCGGCGACGAGGCCGAAGAACAGGCCGAGCGAGAAGCCGATGATGGCGGCGGCGATCGCGAGTGTGACGGTGTTGGACACCGCGCGCAGCACCTCGGCCAGCACGGGACGGCCGGTCGCGATCGAGTTGCCGAGATCGCCATTGACCGCGCGCCACAGCCACAGCCCGAACTGCACCGGCAGCGGCTTGTCGAAGCCGTAGGCGACGCGCAGCTGCTGCGCCAGCTCTTGCGAGGCGTCGGCTGGCAGCACCGCGACGAGCGGGTCGCCGGGCGTGATGTGAACGAGCATGAAGCAGACCAGCGCGACCCCGATGATGATGGGGATCGCATAGACCATCCGCCTGGCAGCGTAAGAGAGCACGGGTCACCTTCAATTGACTCTCACGATAGCCAGAGAGTCGCGACATGAGAGCGGCACAAAGAAACTCCCCTCCCCCCTTGCGGGGAGGGGTCGGGGGTTGGGGTCCCCACGAAGACTGCCGCCGGAGTACCCCCCACCCCGACCCTCCCCCGCAAGGGGGGAGGGAGCATAGCGGAGCAAGCGGCGGGTTAACGATCCGCCTCCAACTACTCCACCGAGATCGGCGAAAAGTCGATGAACCAGCTCTTCGGCTGCACCACGCCCTTGACCTTCGGGCTCATCGCGCGCGGGCCGACGTCGTGGGCGACGTAGAGGAACGCCGCGTCGTCGACTGAGGCGGCGTGCAGCTCGGCGAGCGCCTTGTCGCGCTCGGCGGGATCGAAGGTCTGGCGCGCCTTCTTCACCAGCTCGTCGAATTTGGGGTTGTTGATGAAGCCCCAATTGTTGGAGACGGGAGGCGCCATCGACGACTGCAGGAAGCGCACCAGCGCGAAGAACGGGTCCATCGCCGCATAGGTGACGTTGGTGGCGTTGGCGCCGTTGGCGGAGGCATCCTTGGCGCCGCGGCGCCAGTTGGTGAACAGCGTGTTCCACTCGATGACGTCGAGCTTGACGTCGAAATAGCATTCGGCCAGCGCCTGCTGCAGATACTCGTTCATCGGCAGCGGCTGCATCTGGCCGGAGCCCGACGCCGAAGTCTGGATCTTCACTTCAAGCTTCTTGTTCGGCCCGAAGCCGGCTTCCTGCATCAGCTTCTGCGCCGCCGCCTTGTCGTACTTGATCTCGAAGGTGACGTTGCCCCGCCAGGGATGGCCCTTCTCGAAGGTGCCGGTCGCCGGCACCATCAGGCCGGCGAGCAGACCATCGCGCAGGCCGTCGCGATCGACACAGAGATTGGCGGCCTTGCGGACGCGGATGTCGTTCCACGGCGAGCCCTCGACGCGCGAGAACTGCCAGGGCCAGACATGCGGCTGCTCATTGGCGTAGAGCTTGAAGCCGCGCTGCTTGATCTCGGGCAACGCGTCCGGCGCCGGCGCCTCGACCCAATCCACCTGACCGGACAGCAGCGCCGCGGTGCGCGCGTTGGCTTCCGGCATCGGCAGCAGGATCATCTTGTCGGACTTCGGAACCCGCGCCTTGTCCCAATAGGCCTCGTTCTTCGCAAGCTCGAGCCGCTCGCGCGGCGTGAACTTGCTCATCTTCCACGGGCCGGTGCCCGAGGCGTCCTTGGCGAACGCGGCCCAGGCGGCTTGCGACTTCGCCTTGTCGTCGGCGCCGGTCGCGGCCTCATACAGCTTCTGCCACTTGGTCGGACTCGCCATGAACAGATTGGTGAGATTGATCGGCAGGAAGCTGTCCGGCTCCTTGGTCGTCAGCTCGACGGTCATGTCGTCGATCTTGCGCGCCGAGGCGAGCGTCGGCATGCGCGACGCGGTAACGCCGACCTGGCTCGGATCGAACTGCGGCGCGTCCTGCTTCAGCACCTTCTCGACGTTCCACACCACGGCATCGGCATTGAACGGCGCGCCGTCATGGAAGGTGACGCCGGGACGCAGCTTGAACGTCCATTTGGTCTTGTCGGCCTCGTCGACCTTCCACTCGGTGGCAAGGCCGGGAATGACCACGCTCGGCTTGTCCGCCGACGACAGGTCCCACATCGTCAGCGAGTCATACATCGTCACGCCGGTAAAACGGTTGCCCTCGAAACCCTGGTCGGGCTGGCCGAGCGTGCGCGGAATGTCGGCGGCCGTCATGCCGATGCGCAGCACGGTCTCGGCGCCGGCCGCAGCCGGCAGCAGGACGAGCGAAGCCGTCGTCATCATCGCGGCCGCAACGGCCGCACGGTTGGTCCTCGAGGTCGCAATACGCGAAAGCACGATCAACATCTCCGATCAAGCTGGCTAAATTCTGTGCATCGTTATGCAACGGCTATGCCAGCAGAGCCCGCAAACACGGTCCTGCGACGCGAGGTCACAATTGTTTGTGCTCAAATGATCCCGCCGGAAGGCTTGGCACCCGGATTGCAGGTTTCGCGGATCGAATTCATCCGATTGCCACGGAGTGTTACTCGCATGCGTATTCTCAACTCACTGTTCGCCACGGCGCTCGCGCTCGGCCTTTCAGCGGCCGCTGCGCGGGCCGAGACCGTTCTGCGCTACGGCATCTCGATGGCCGACATTCCGCTGACCACCGGACAGCCCGATCGCGGCGCCGGAGCCTATCAGTTCACAGGCTACACGCTCTATGATCCGCTGGTCGCGTGGGACATGAGCACGGCCGACAAGCCCGGCAAGCTGATCCCCGGCCTCGCCACCGAGTGGAAGGTCGACGCCGCCGACAAGACCAAATGGCGGTTCACGTTGCGTAAGGGCGTCAAGTTCCACGATGGCAGCGACTTCAATGCCGATGCGGTGATCTGGAATCTGGACAAGGTGCTCAACGATAAGGCACCGCAGTTCGACAAACGGCAAAGCGCGCAGGTCAAGACGCGGCTCCCGTCAGTGGCGAGCTACGCCAAGATCGACGACTCCACGGTCGAGATCACGACCAAGACGGTCGATTCCTTCTTTCCCTATCAGATGCTGTGGTTCCTGATTTCGAGCCCGGCGCAGTATGAGAAGCTCGGCAAGGACTGGGATAAGTTCGCCAGCCAGCCCTCCGGTACCGGACCTTTCAAGCTGACCAAGCTGGTGCCGCGCGAGCTCGCCGAGCTCACGAAGAATTCCGAATATTGGAACAAGGACCGGCTGCCGAAGACGGACAAGCTCGTGCTGGTGCCGATGCCGGAAGCGCTGACCCGCACCAATGCGCTGCTCGCCGGCCAGGTCGATCTGATCGAGACGCCGGCGCCGGACGCCGTGCCGCAGCTCAAGGCCGCCGGCATGAAGCTGGTCGACAACGTCACGCCGCACGTCTGGAACTATCACTTGAGCGTGCTTCCAGGTTCGCCCTGGACCGACATCCGCCTGCGCAAGGCGCTCAACCTCGCGATCAATCGCGACGAAGTGGTCGGGCTAATGAACGGCTTGGCCAAGCCGGCCAAGGGCCAGGTCGACCCGTCGAGCCCGTGGTTCGGCAAGCCGACCTTCGAGCTGAAATATGATCTCGCCGCCGCCAAGAAGCTGGTCGAGGAAGCCGGCTACTCGCCGAGCAAGCCGCTGAAGACCACCTTCATCATCGCGCAAGGCGGCACCGGCCAGATGCTATCGCTGCCGATGAACGAATTCCTGCAGCAGAGCTTCAAGGAAATCGGGATCGACATCGATTTCAAGGTGGTGGAGCTGGAAACGCTGTACACGCATTGGCGCAAGGGCGCCGCCGACGAGATGAACGCCGGCATCACCGCCAACAACATCGCCTACGTCACCTCCGATCCGCTCTACGCCATCGTCCGCTTCTTCGCCTCCGACCAGATCGCGCCCGTTGGCGTCAACTGGGGCGGTTACAAGAACCCGAAGGTCGACGCGCTGATCGCCGAGGCCAAGCAGACCTTCGATCCGGCGAAGCAGGACGAACTGATCGCGCAGGCGCATGCCGCCGTCGTCGACGATGCCGTGCTGGTGTGGGTGGTGCACGACACCAACCCGCATGCGCTGTCGCCGAAGGTGAAGAAGTTCGTGCAGGCCCAGCACTGGTTCCAGGACCTGACGACGATCGGGGCGGAGTGAGGAATAACGCGCTCCGCGCCGATTCACCGGTAACTAACGGCGTCATCACCCGCGAAGGCGGGTGATGCATACCCCGCCTTCGCGGGGTATGACGACGGTGCGCGTTTCGCAGCATTGACGTTCCAAGCCGCACTCCGCCAATCGACGGCGGATGTCTCACTTCGTCAGCAGAGCATGGGCGCCGTTCCAATCCGCCGGCGGCGGGTTCTGCTGATAGGCGCGGATGCGCACCTCGTAGAGATCGTACAGCTTCGCCAGATCGTGCGCTTCGTCCTTCTTCCGGCCGCGCGCGATTGCAGCCAGCGCCTCGTCCCAGTCGCAGCTGCGATAGGCGGCCAGCATCTCGATGGTCAAATTGCGCAGAAGCTGGAAGCGTTCGGAATGCATCACGTCCTCGCGGCCGGTGATGGCATAGATCACCTCCGGCTCGGTCTTGCCCTTGACCATGATGAAATCGAGCTCGAGGATGGCGAGCCTGTCCTTGACCGCCATTGCCGTCGCCGAGCCGACGATGATGGGGAAGCCATATTCCTTGGATTGCCCTTCGAGCCGTGAGGCGAGGTTGACGCTGTCGCCGAGCGCCGAATAGTTGAACTTCAGGTCGGAGCCCATGTTGCCGACCACGCCGATGCCGGTGTTGAGGCCGATGCCGACCTTGAGCGGAATGTAGACGTGGCCGCCATGCGCGGCCTCCTGCTCGCGCTCACCGTTGACGCGGTCGATGCGATCGAGCATGTCGAGCGCGGCCTCGCAGGCGTTGAGCTGATGCTCCCTGTCGGCGAGCGGCGCGTTCCAGAACGCCATGATGGCGTCGCCCATATATTTGTCGACATAGCCCTTGCGCGCAATGATGGCGTTGGTGAGCGGCGTCAGGAACCGGTTCATCAGCTGGGTCAAGCCCTGCGGATCGTGCTTGTAGCTCTCCGAAATCGTGGTGAAGCCGCGCACGTCCGAGAACATCACCGTAATCTCGCGCTCCTCGCCTCCCAACGTGGGCGGCGACTGCGCGAGCTGCTCGACCAGAACCGGCGACAGATATTGCCCGAACACCGAGCGCATCTGCCGGCGCTGCTCCTGCTCGCGGACGAAATTGGCGAAGATCAGCGTCAGATAGACCGCGGTCGTCGACAGCATCGGATAGGTGAAGTCGATCAGCAGCCGGTGCTGCGTGTAGAAGTACCAGGATATGCCCAGCAGCGCGGTGGCGAACAAGGCTCCGACCAACACCAGGGTGATGGCGCCGAGCTGCGGCGCGAACACGATGACGAGCAGACCGAGCAGCATCGCGCCAACGAACTCGACTGCAATGCTCCAGGACGGCCGGGTCAGGATCGCGCCCGTGAGCACCGACTCCAACACCTGAGCATGCACCTCGACCCCGGGCATCGCCGGGTAGACCGGGGTGGTCTTGATGTCGTTCAGGCCGATGGCGGATGGCCCGATCAGGATCAGCTTCTTTGCGATCTTGTCCGGCGCCACGCGCCCCTCGAGCACGTCGACGGCCGAGACGTAGATCGAAGGGTCGTGGTTGGCATAGTGCACCCAGATCTTTCCATTGCCGTCGGTCGGAATCTGGAAGCCGCGGAGATTGAGGCTGACGATGCCGCCCGTGTCGGCCTTGATCAGAACCGTATCCGAGCCGGTCAGGACCCGCAGCATCTCGAAGCTGAGCGCCAGCATCGTGACGTCCTGTGCCCGCATGATCATCGGCACCCGGCGGATCATGCCGTCGCGCTCCGGCGGGATCGTGAACAGGCCCCGCCCCAGCGCCGCATGTTCGATCACGGGGACGTTGCGCAACAGCCCCGGGAACGGCGGCATGTAGGGCGCCGGATCTTCGCCCAGCATCGCAAAGCCGGTCACCGGCAGCGTCTTGTCGAGATCGGCGCGCTCGTTCGGGCTGCCGGTTTCGCCGAGCACGATGCGCGACCTGCGCAAGGCGTCGGCGAACACCTCATCGTTCGACGGCAGCGCCTTCAGCTTCTCCCGCGTCGCCGCGTCGAGATTGGGAAAGGTTTCCGCCGCGAGGCCCGGATTGAGCCGGTCCGGCTCGGCAAACACGACGTCGAAAGCAATCACGACGGCGCCGAGTTGCGTCAGCCTGTCGATGATCTTGGCGATTCGCGTCCGCGGCCACGGCCACTGCCCGAGCTTGGGACTGGCGAGACTCTTCTCGTCGATGTCGACGATGGTCACCGGACGGATCGTCTTGGGCCGCGGGCTGAGCGCCTGGAAATTATCGAAGGTCCGGAGGCGCAGTTCCTGCACCGGAGCAGGGTCGGCGACGCGTAACGTCGCGAAGGCGACCAGCAGCAGCAGGCAGATCACGCGCGCATAGCCGAACCTGCGCGCGAACCATCGTGGAACAGCTCTCAATCGCTTCATGCATCATCCGATATCACGCCGAGGCCGGCGACCCCAACGGCGCGGGCTCAGACGAGGTGAAAACCGTCGTGATGCGCCTTGAATTGCTCCAGCGTCACCCCTTTGAGGGTGAGCGTATCGTGCGCCGCATCGGTGATGACGGTGTCGTGTCCGCTATTGGCGGACTGAGCGGCGGCCACGATCGCATTGATGTTCGCAAACAGCGCGTGATCGATCTCGACCGTATCCTTGCTGACGTCGAAATCGCCGAGCGTGGCGCTGCCGAAATGCGGGTTGAAGACGAAGGTGTCGTTGCCGCCCTTGCCGAAGATGGTGACGCCGCCGCCGACATTGACGAAATTGTCATCCTGGTCCGTCCCGTTGACGGTCGAAGCGCCATCGCCGACGAGCGTCACCGTCAGCGCCTTCGTACCCGACGTGCCGTGGCCGTCGCCGACCACCGCCTGGTAGGTGACGGTCAGCGCGTCGCCGGGCTTCAGGAAGTCCAGGTTCACGTCTGCCGGATGATATTTCCAATGCAGGACCTCGGACCCGCCATTGGATGTGGCGCTGTCGAAGGTGACGGCGCCGGCATCGGCCAGCGCCTGGACCTGTGCCGTGGAAGGCAGGCTCGACCCGCCATTGTATTTGATCACGCCATTGTCGTGTACCGAGGCCGTCAGCGTGTCGCCGACATCCTTGTCGAGCACGGTCAGGGTGCCGGACATGCCGCTCGCCAGCTTCACCGGCTGATCGGGGATATAGCCGGCGGACACGTTGTCGAGTTCGAATGCATTCTGGCTGCTGGCGAGCACGACCTTGTTGAACGGCGACAGGCCGAGGAATTCGACATAGCCGTTCGAGGCCAGCGACGCCTGGCCGCCATTGGCGAGCAGCGGCGCGACGTCGCTGCCGGTGTAGGACGCCACCAGCTTGTTGCCGTCGTAGAAGGAGATGCTGTTGTAGCTGTCGACCGAGCCCCAATACAGCCCGAAGCTGTTCTTGGCGCTGTCGAAGGTGATGGTCTCCTGGGCCTGGTTGCCGATGCTCAGATAGTTGGTCTGGTCCGCACCGCCCTCCATGTAGGGAGCCGCGGACACCGGCGAGGAGCCGTGCACGAGGCCGGCATTGCCGCTGGCGGTGAAGGTCGCGTGCAGCGCCTCGCTGTAGAAGCTGTCATGGCCGCGCCCGTTGTCGGAATTGGACGTGACGTGATCGAAGGTCTCGGTCGCCATGCCCTCGGCATTGACCGGGGTGCCGGCCGAGAGCACGACGGCCCGCTCGGACAGGACGACTGTTTGAACGGTCGGATTGGTTTCGCCCGTGATCACCGGCGCGTCTTCCGCACCCTTGACCGTGATGGTGACGGGCACCTCGACCACGCCACCGTGGCCGTCGTCGATCTCGACCGTGTAGGTCAGCGTCACCTGCTGATCGGCGCCGAGATAGTCGAACACCTTGTCCTTGGCCGAGAAGGTCCAGGGCTGTGATCCCTTGTGGCCGTTGTTGGAATCGCTCAACTGACCGAGCGACAGCCAGCTCAACAGCACCGAGCTGTCCGACGGCAGGCCGTCATGGGCGCCATCGACGGTGACGCCGCTGACCTTGATCACATGGGTGTCGGTGACGTCGGCATCGGTGAGGGTGATGACGCCCGTGGCCGTATCCGGCAGGTCGGAGCCGGAGCTGCCTACGCGCTCGGCAACCGCGCCGGTCTGCACAGCGCTGGTCACGACCGGCTGGTCGTTGCTGCCGGTGATGGTGACGACGATCGTCGAGGTCGCGCTCTCGCCCTGATGGTCGGTGAGCGTCACGGTCGAGGTGACGGTGACGGTCTGGCCGGCGCCGAGGAAATCGAGCTTGCCGTCAGCGATGTCGTAGGTCCAGCCGACCGTGCCGTTATTGGTGTTGCCGCTCTGGCTCAGTAGTTGCAGCGCCTGCTCGAGCGCGGTGATCTGGCCCGGCGTCAGGTGGCTGGACAAGTCGGTGTGCCCATCGGCCGCAGTCCAGGTGACGCTCTGCACATCCGTGAGGATGGACGCCGTCGGGCGATCCGTCAGGTCGACGTCGGTGAAGTGAATGGTCCCGCCGACGCTGTGCGGATCGGAAGAGCCAGTCGTCTTCGCCGTTTCAGCGATGACGCCGCGCTGGGCGGGATCGGCGATGACCGGCGCCGCGTCATCGGCCATCAGCGTGATCAACGTGCCGCCGTTCGCGTCGCGGCTGCCGGCGAAATGCGCGTTGGTGTAGTCGCCGACGAGCGTCAGATCGATGCTGTGGCCCGCACCGTCGGTGACGGTGAGCACGCCCGTTTTCGAATCGTAGGTCGCCGTCGTGGTGGCACTCCATGCGATCGTCTGCAGGTCGATCTTGTCGGAAACGCCGAGCCCGGCGATCTTGGCGGAGAAGCTGGGATCATCGATGACGAGTTCGCTGCTGCCCTTGCTGCTGAAGTCGATCGTCTGGTCGACATGGCCATCGACCGTCAGGGTTGCTCCTGCATCGACCTTGATCGACCCGGAGCCCTGGACATCGCCGGTGATCTCGAACGTCCCAGCCGTGATCTCGATCGTGCCGTCGTTGTAGATCGTTCCGCTGAGGCCGCTCAGGCCGCTCGCGGTGATCGTGCCGTGGACATGCAGCTCACCATGACCGCTCACCGTGGTGTCGGCGAGATCGAGGGTGGCACCGAGATCCACGGTGAAGACGCCGACATTCTCGACCTTCATGCCGGTCAGCGTGACGTCGTGACCGGCAACCTCCAGCGTGCCGGCGATCTGGATCTTCAACGTGCCGCCGGTGAGCGTCGTGCTCCCATCCAGCACCAGGGTCGATGCAACCGGGATCTCACCATCCTCGTCGATGATGATCTGGCCGTCGGTGTTATCGATGGTGACATTGTTGAACGTGGTCGCGGCCGCGGTCTCGACATGCACGATGCCATGATTGACGAGATCGCCGCCGGTGATCGTGCTGTGCTCGATCAGCAGCAGCGCGCCCTCATCGACCTGAACGGTGCCGGAGTTGTCGACGGTCACGCCGACCAGCATCGCGCCCGCAGCCGAGGCGGCCTCGAGCGTCGAGCCGTCGCCGATTGTGACGCTAGCGCCGGTGAGCACAGCACCATCCTTGAGCGTCAGGATGGCGGCCCCCTCTGCGATCGAACCGATACCGGTCTGGCCGATCAGCAGCTCGCCGCCGCCGACGGCACTGCCGTCGATCGTGCTGTCGCCATCGACGGAGATGGTTCCTTGGTTGTTGATCGCGCCACCGGCGATATGCGTGCCGCTGAGCGACAGCGCGCCGCTCAGCGCGATGGTGATGGCGGCGGCGGTCGCATTGGTGATCGTCTCGTCGTCGAACGCATTGCCACTGCCGGACACGGTGACGACGCCGGAATTTCCGAGCGTGCCGCCGATCAGCGAGGCCTGGCCGGTCAGCGCGATCGTTCCTCCGGCCTCATTCGTCAGCGTGCCCCCGGTGATGCCCGCTTGCGACAGCGTCAGTCTGGCTGCACCTTCGACCGTGATCAAGCTGTCCGCATTGTCGACGCTGGTGCCGAGATCGAGCGTCAGCTCGCCATCCGCCTTCACGTCGATCTTGCCGAAATTGGTGACGACTTCGTTCGAGAGGGTGTTGCCGCTGCCGGTTAGGTCGATCTCGCCGAAATTGGTCAGATCGCCATTGCTGATCGCAGCCCCGCCCTTCAGAACGAGCAGGCCATCGGCTTGCTGAGCCGGCCCTTCACCGCCGTCGAGCGTTCCAAAGGTCTGAACGATCAGCCCGCCCTGGATCACGATGCTGCCGCCGTCGATGCTGCCGCCATCGAGCGTCAGGGTGGCGCCCTGGTCGATTTGGATCAGGCCGGAGCTGTCGCCAGCGGCGTTGGCGATGTCGCCATTCACCGTCAGCGTGCCGCCGAACAGCTCGAGCGTCCCGGTATTGACGACGCCGGCCGCGGCGCCGAACACGCCGCCGCCCGCCAGCAACGCCGTGCCGGCATTGTGCAACTGAGCGTGGTCCAGGATCTGCGCCGAGCCGCCGACACTGATCGTCGCGTCCAGAAAGTTATAGATGCGGGAGTCGGCCTCGGCCGTCAGAGCGCCGCTGATGCTCAGCGTGCCGTGATTGTCGAGCTCCGGCACCGGTCCGCCGCCGAAATGGTTCAGACTGACCGACTTGGCGGAGGCTGCCATCTCGATCGTCACCGGAAAGGCCGGCGTCAGCCCATGCAGCTGATCGGTGATGATGATGACGTCGTCATTGGCCGTCGGAGCGAGACCGGTTTCCCAGTTCGCGCCGTCGCTCCACAGCATGACCTGCCCGCCGCTGCCTTCGCCGGGCTGCGTGGTGGCTATCCAGACCACCGCCGGATCGTCCGTTCCGGTGATCGTCACCGTGATCGTCTGCGTCGACGTTGCGCCATGCGAGTCCGTCACGGTCACCGCGTAGGTGAGCGTCAGGGTCTGCCCGGCCGGAATGAAATCGGCGACATAGACCGGCAGGTTGCCGAAGCTCCAATTGATCTTGCCGGTGCCGCTGCCGGTGCTGTCCGACGCCAGCGAAGCCGTCAACGCCTGCTCGAACAGCGCCAGCGGCGCCGGCGGAACGGTGCTGCCGCCCTGCAGCACCGCGCTGGTCAGCGCGGCGGAGACGGCATGCGTATCGGTGAGGTCGACATCCTTGAAGGTCAGCGAGCCCGACGTCGGATCGTCCGAGACCAGCGGCCCGCCAGGCACGCTGGTGCCGCCTTCGAAGGCGATCGCATGGACGCTCGACGTGATCTGCGGCTTGTCGTTGGTGCCGGTCACGGTGATCGTGATCGGCACCAACGTATACTCGTTGGCGAGCGCGTAGTTGGTGTCGACGCGCACGAGATAGGTCAGCGTGAGCGTCTCGCCCGCAGCCAGGAAGTCGAAGCTGCTGTCGGGAACGCTGTAGGTCAGCGTGGCCGAGCCGAAATTCTTGTTGTTCGGATCGGAGACGACGGTGATCTTCACGGCCGTCGCCATGACGTCCTGCAGCTGCAGGGCATTCAACGATGCCGTGACGTCGGCCTGCTGCGCGCTGTGATAGGCATACGACTTGAAGCTCACCGAGACGGTCGGCCGGTCGCCGGGATTGATGTCGGTGAAATTGACGCGGCTGAGAATCGTATCGAGATCGGTGCTGATGCCGGTCTGGCCGGCCCGCTCGCTCAGTCCGAATGTCGAGCTGAGGGTGCCATTGACGTCCAGCACCCTGACCTCGGGAGGGCCGGCGAAGTGCATGTTCTCGACCGGCGTGTTGCCGGTGGGGGTCGACGTCGGACCGTCGGTCACCAGAATTTTCGGCGTCGCGGTCGTGCCGTCGGCCAGCGTGATCGGCGTCAGCGTCTGCAGCACGCCGACGTCGGTGAAGTGGGGCGTGCTCTTCGGGTTGGTGTTGTCGGTGAACTTCAGCGTGAAGACGTCGTTGATGAGCTTCTGGATGTCCGGCGAGAGCGGGACAGCGCTCTGGTTCACGACGCCGTTGCTGATCTGGATCTGCTGCCCGGCCTGGTTGACCACGGCGATCGGCTGCAGCGTCGTCTTGTCGAACAGCACGTAGGAGCCGGTGCGGCCGTCGGGCTCGACCAGCACCTGGAACTTGGCGTCGGGCAGACCGCCCTGCCCCGGCACGCTGAAGTCGATCTCGACCAGCACGGCCGTGCCGCGAATGCCCATGGTCGCGACCGGCGTGTCGACCTTCATGTCGCCATGCTTGGCGGTCTCGCCCGCCACGAACGAGATGGTGCCGGCAACGAGGCTGATCAGCGACGAATTGTTCGACCCGTTGGGGTCGTACACCATGTCGTTCAGCACCATCCGCGCATTCGACGACAGGCCGAACACGGTGCCGTCGATGAAGGTGATGCCAACAGTCGAATTCGAGCCGGACTGGACGATGTCGCCCTTCTCGACGTTGTCACCGTTGTGAAGGAGGATCGAGACGCCGTTGCGGATGACGGTCGCGGTGCCCTGCAGCTTGGTGACGTGACCGATCACCTTGCCCGCGCTTGCCGCCCCGCCGGCCTGGCTGACCTGCACGGCGCCGGAGAGCGCATTGACGAGATCACCGGTGAGGTGAGCGCCGTCGGGCGAAGCCAATGCAGCCCGTTTTTCGCCCTTGAAGTAATCAGGCAGCACGACCTCGTGGCCGTCGGACGACAGCACCAGATCGAGACCGGAGCGCTTGAAATCGGCGTGGAACAGGAAATGCGCGTCGGGAACGACGATCGCGTCCGCCGGCGCATGGGCGTGCGGCGCCGGCAGCTTCACAGCATGCGCGGACGAGCCCAGGCCATCGGAGAAAAGCGCGGCGTCAGACTTGCCAGCGTAATTCACGGGGCCACCGACTATGGTTAATTATTACATAACAATGCGTGTTCAATGCGTGCATATCACTGGCGAGTGTCTGGAGGAACCATCTTCAGCTTGTGCTCACAGCGCCAGGAAACCGCGTGATCCACGGGTTTGCTTCCATGTCGCCAAGTTTCTGCCTTCCTTTCCGGAAGGAAAATCATGATCTTACAAGTATTCAGGAGCGAGATCTGGCGCCCAAGCAGTCATTAACTGTATTCAACGAACACCCAATACTTTCTCAGGTGGCAATATCCGCACCCCCATACTCCCATCGGCGAAATTCAAGCTGACGACCGCGATCGGCCGAACACAGATCTACAAATTGCATCAATTAAGCGGGAGCTGCGGACCAATGCGGACCACAACCTCGACGTGAACCGGGCCGCCAGGAGCGACCCTGACCCGGCTTTCGCTAGCATTTGTCGCATCGGCGCAACACAACGTTCATCCTGAATGCCGCGATTTGGACCCCGGCGCGCGGGTTTTAAGCAGAGTCAAAGTCACCCCGCTGATGCTGTCCCCAACAAGCATCCGGTTCCGCAGGCGTGAGATCGCGCCGGCCGAGTTCCGGGCACGGGGCGTCACATGAAGATTCTCTCGCTGATGCGCGCATCGTTCGCGGCAGCGGCCGCCAGCGCCGTTCTGTGGATCGGCAGTCCAGCCGGGGCCGGGCCGATCGGACAGCCGCGGGGACTTGCAACCCTCTTCACGGATACCGAGCCATTCGGTCTGCTACGGGCCGATCTCGAGGCAGGGCCGCTGCGCAGCAAATGGCTGGCGCTGGCCCGCAAGCTCGACGACGAGCGCGTGCAGCTCGCCCTGTGCGACGGAGATCGCGACCGTTGCGCATCGCCAGCCGCGTTGCGCCTGCTCGCCATCGTCGATCAAGGGCGTGCCAAGGAAGGTCGCGCCCGCCTCGGCGAGATCAACCGGGCGATCAATCTTGCCATCCGGCCCGCCAGCGACCTGGCGCAGTATGGCGAGATGGACGTCTGGACGTCGCCGCTCGTCACGTTCGCCAATCTGGCGGGCGACTGCGAGGATTATGCGATCGCAAAGTTCGTCGCGCTCCGGCTGGCCGGAATCCCGCCGGAGGATTTGCGTATCGTCATCCTCCGCAACACCGCGCGCGACGAAGATCACGCCGTCGTGGCCGCCCGGCTCGAGGGACGCTGGCTGCTGCTCGACAATCAGCGGATGGCCATGATCGAGGACAGCGCCGCACGGCAGGTGCAACCGCGCTTCGTGATGGACGAGACCGGGATCTCGACCCTTCAGGCTTCGCCGCTGATGGCCCAAATCAGCAGCCCGGCGCCCGGCGCGGTTTCTGCCCACGACTGAGGATCACCCGAGAGGCCGCGTCAGCCCTTGGTGACATGCACGGCCGGCGTCGCGCCACCGTTCCACTGGCCGCCGATGGCGCGCTCGATCTGAGCCGCCAGTTGCAGCAGCAGGCCATCATCGGCCTGCTTGCCGATCGCCTGGATGCCGAGCGGCAGGCCGTGCTCGTTGCTGGCGAGCGGCAGCGAGATCGCCGGGATGCCGCAGAGATTGGCGAGCGGCGTGAACGCGAAATTGCGCCAGAGATTCTCGAACCAGTCGAGCACATCGGGATTATCGCTGATCGTCAGATATTCGGTGGTGCCGATCTTCGGCGTCGGCAGCGCCGTGATCGGCGTCAGGATGATGTCCCAGTCCTCGAAGAATGCGCCGAACGCCCGCGAGGTGGTGTTGAACACCGCCTGCATCGCCGCCCGCTCGGCGAAGCTGGTGCCCCTGCCCGCCTCCCAGATGCGGATGTTGACGGGCTCGATCAGATCGGCCGGCGGCCGCTCGAGCTTGCGCGACGCGAGAAGGTTGTTGATGACGATGGCGAAATTCGAGATGTAGCAGGTGGTCTGCGCCGCGAACGCCGCGCGATAGTCCACCTCCGGCAGCGCGTAGCCGACGTGATGGCCGAGGCTTTCGAGAAACTTGCCGACGCGCGCCAGCTCGGCCGCGATGTGCGGCGTCGCACGGTAGTCGCCCCATTGGTGCGACAACGCGATTCTGAGCTTGCCCGGATCGCGCTTGATCAGTTCGACATAGGGCTCCGGCGTGGTCCAATACGGCATGAACTCGCCGGGCGCGCCGCCGCGGCAATGATCGACAAACGCCGCCGTGTCGCGCACGCTGCGTGACTGGCAGCCCTGGATCGAGACGAGGCCGCTCAGGTCCGACAGATGCGGCGCGATCGAGAACACGCCGCGCGAGACCTTCAGCCCGATATTGCCGTTGACGCCGGCGGGAATGCGAATCGAGCCGCCGCCATCGGTGGCGTGTGCGATCGGCACTGCGCCTGCGGCCACCATCGCAGCACTTCCGGCCGACGAGCCGCAGGTCGTGTAGTCGGTGTCCCAGGGATTGCGGGTGACGTAGACGGCGGGATTTTCCGCCGAGCTGCAGACGCCGAATTCCGGCGTCGTCGTCCGTCCCATCAAATTGAGACCGGCCTTGCGCATCTTCGAGGTCAGGTGGGTGTCGGCAGCGGGACGGTTGCCGCGCATGTACAGCGAGCCTTGCTCCTGCAGGCGCCCGGCCATGGTCGGCCCGAGATCCTTCATCAGGAACGGCAGGCCGGCGAAGGGGCCCGCGAGGTTCGCGCCTGCCTTGGCGGGATCTTCGATCGCGTCGGCAAACACCTCCACCACGCCCGAGAGTACGGGATCAACCCTGGCTATTCCTGCAGCCGCCTGGGCTGCCAGCTCCGCCGCCGTCAGCTCGCCATTCGCGACGCGCGCCGCGAGCGCCAAACCATCATGCCGGGCCCACTCGTCCCAGCTCATCGCCAAAGTCATTCGTATCCGATCCTTCGCGCCGCGATCATCGATCGCCCCGATGATCCTGCGCTCTGCATTATCCGGCGGCGCGAACCTTAGTTTGCGAAGGCGGCGAGTCAATCAATCGCACTGCATGCCGCCAATACGGCGCGCTCATGCGCTACAGTTTACCGCTGATCGCACAGCTACGCGAGAGCCTTGGCTATGGCGCTCGTGCTCGCTCGACGACGACAGCCAAGCATCGTCATTCCGGGGCGAGACGACGGCGCGCCGGCCAATGCCTGACGCGCAAGCCGTTCCGGAAATCGGGACTCGCCCCCCACCGCGCCGGACCGTGCCTGGACAGGCTGGACGCCGGCCGACATTGACCCGCGTCAAGACGAGCGACCGGCACGCGTGCTCGATACAGGCATGGATCTCCTGACCTTCATTGCGGCGGCCATCGCCCTGCTCGCCACACCCGGTCCGACCAACACTCTGCTCGCCACCGCGGGCGCGAGCCGCGGCGCCCGCGCGTCGGCTCATCTGCTGCTCGCCGAGTGGGCCGGCTATCTGCTCGCGATCCTGATGCTGCGCATGGTGCTCGGACCGGTTGTTGCGGCCGCGCCGCTGGTCGGGCACGCCTTGCGCATCGTCGTCGTGCTCTATCTGCTGCACCTTGCCGTCGCACTGTGGCGTCACGGCAGCGGCGGCACCACCGATGCCGCGCCCGTCACGCTGCGCCGCGTGTTCGTCACGACGCTGTTCAATCCGAAGGCGATCATCTTCGCCTTCACGCTGCTGCCGGCGACAGGCGATCTGACGGAGCTGTTGCCGTGGTTCGCGGCGCTCGGCCTGTCGACCGCAATGATTGGGAGCGGCTGGATCCTGCTCGGCGCGACCTTGCGCCGCGGCTTCGGGCACGTCGTGCCGGCCACGCTCGGCTATCGTTGCAGTGCTGCGGCGCTGGCGCTGCTCGCGTGCGTGATCCTCGCCCCCGCGCTTGCGACGCTGTGAGGCGGTTCCCCTTGTTACATTGTTGCTGATCGACAACACGGCCGGCCACGTGCTATCCGCGGAGCGAACAGGGGGCGCATTGCGCATCATTGGCCGACGATATCTCACGAGCCATCCGCGCATGCTGCGCCGGATCGCGGCGCTGTGCGTGATGTTGGCGTACCTGTTCGCGGGCGCTCTCCATGGCGCGTGCGATCTCGATGTTGCACATCCCTCGACCGGCAAGCCGGAAATCGCCTCCCTGCTCGACAAGGCCGATCATTCCGATCAACGCGGAATGGCGGATCATCATTGCCACGGCTGCTTCTCGGTCGCCGTGCCGCAGCTGCAGATCGCAGCCGTTCCGGCTGACATCGTCGCCGCCACCGACTGGGCCATTCCAGTGCTCCGCGCCGGCGTTCTGTCCGACTCGGAATCCCCTCCGCCCAAGCACCTGACCTGACGCCACGCACCGGGCGGCTCCAGCCGTCCATCATTGCTCGTCAAGACAGGTTCAGCTTCATGCCATTCCCCGGGATGGCTGCGCGCGTTGCATGCGCGGCAGCCCTGCTCGTGATGTCCGCGCAATCAGCGGTCGCACAGCCTCTGACCATGCGCGAGGCGCTCGCGCGTGCGCTGAATGCCAATCCACGGCTGTCCGCCGCCGACCGCGACATCGGCATCGCCTCAGGCCAGCGCCTGCAAGCCGGCGCGCTGCTCAATCCCGAACTCTCCTACGAGCAGGACAATTCATTCGGTTCGGGAGCCTATCGCGGCACGCGCTCCGCCGAGACCACGCTGCAGATCAGCCAGGCGTTCGAATGGTTCGGCAAGCGCGATGCGCGTGTTGCCGCCGGCCAGGCCGGCGTGCGCGTCGCCGAGATCCAGCGCCAGGCGGTGCGGCTGGAAATCCTGTCGGAGACGGCGATCGCCTTCGTCACGGTGCTCGCGACCCAGCGCCGCATCCAGATCCTCGACGATCAGGTCGCAGCGCTCGACAGGCTGACGCCGCTGTTGCGGAGGCGTGTGGAGGCCGGCGCTTCATCGCCTGCGGAGACCGGACGTGCCGAGGTCGCCTCGGCACTGGTGCGGGCCGATCGCGAGCGCGTCAAGGCCACTCAGGCCAGTGCGCGGCGCGAGCTCGCGGTGCTGCTCGGCGACACCTCTGCGAAATTCACCGCGGTGTCGGGGCGTTTTGATGCCAGCGGGCAACCGCCGTCGTTCCAGAGCGTCATTTCCGCCATCGATGCCAACCCGCAGCTGGTACGCTGGACCGCAGTCTACGCGCAGCGCAACGCCGAGCTGCTGCTGGCGCGCCTGAAGCCCTATCCCGATGTGCGCGTCAGCGGCGGCTGGCGGCATTTCAACGACACCCAGGACGATGCCGTCAGGCTCAGCGTCTCCGTGCCCATTCCCGTGTTCGACCAGAACCAGGGCAACATCCTCTCGGCGCAGGAAAGCCTCGCCAAGACCGAGGCCGAGCGCAAGGCCAACCGCAACGCGCTGCTGGTGATCGCCGGCCGCGCCTACGACTCACTGCAGGGCTCGCTGCGCGAATTGTCCGTGTTGCGCGAGATCGCGATACCCAAGGCGCAGGAAGCCGCGGACGAGATCGCGCAGGGCTACAGCGCCGGCCGCTTCTCCCTGCTCGAAGTGCTGGATGCACAGGCGAGCGTGGCGCAGGCGCGGCTGCGCGAGCAGGAGGCGCTGCAGAACATCCACGTCGCCATCGCGACGATCGAGGGCCTCGTCGGGCGCCCCTTCACTTTGGCACGGGAGACTGCGCGATGAGGAAATCCATCGTCATCATCATCGCCATCCTCGCGGCCGCAGGCGGCGCCGGCGCGTCGCGCCTGCTGCTGGACACGGTGCCGCACACCGACGCGACCGTCGGCGATGCAGACCATGCCGAAAAGCACGAGCGCGCGGCGCCGAAGGACCACGTCGAGCAGGACGAGCACGGCGCCGACCGCATCCGCATCAGCGACGTGAAGCTCGCGGCTGCTGGCGTGACGCTGGCTGAAGCGGGACCGGCGACCTTGTCGGATACGCTGTCGTTCAACGGCGTGCTCAGGGCCAATCAGGAGGCGCTGGTGCAGGTGACGCCGCGCTTTCCCGGCATTGTCCGTGCCATCAGAAAGCGCATCGGCGACACCGTCGGCAAGGACGAGCTGCTCGCGTCGATCGAGAGCAACCAGAGCCTGACGGCCTATGACCTCAAGGCGCCGATCGGCGGCACCATCATCGACCGCCAGATCTCGCTCGGCGAATACGCCTCCGAGCAGAAGCCGGCCTTCGTCGTCGCCGATCTCTCGACCATCTGGGTCGACCTGTCGATCTATCGCCAGGATCTGAGGCGCGTCCGGCTCGACGACGAGGTGCTGATCGATCCCGACGACGGACGCGAGGTGATCCGCGGCCACGTCTCCTACATCGCCCCCGTTGGCGCCAGCGAGACGCAGACCGCGCTCGCCCGCGTCGTGCTGGCCAACACCGACGGCCGGCTGCGCCCCGGCCTGTTCGTCACCGCACGACTGGTGTTGGGCAAGCGCAGCGTCGCCGTGGCGGTGCGCGCCAGCGCGATCCAGACCCTGGAAAACAAGACCGTCGTGTTCGTCCGCGAGGACGGCGACAAGATCGAGGCGCGTCCCGTTGCGCTCGGCGAGTCCGATCCGAGCTACATCGAGATCCGCGATGGTCTGTCCGCCGGCGAGCACTACGTCGCCGAAAACAGTTTTGTGGTGAAGGCGGAGATGGGCAAGGGGGAGGCCGAGCATGATTGACGCGATCCTTGCGTTCGCCGTGCGCCAGCGCTGGCTGGTGCTGTTGGTCTCGCTCGCCGCCGCCGGTTTCGGCGCCTGGAATTTCACCCGGCTGCCGATCGATGCCGTGCCCGACATCACCAACGTCCAGGTGCAGATCAACGCCAAGGCGCCCGGCTATTCGCCGCTCGAGACCGAGCAGCGCATCACTTATCCCGTCGAGACCGCGATGGGCGGCCTGCCCAAGCTGGACTACACGCGCTCGCTGTCGCGCTATGGATTGAGCCAGGTCACCGTCGTGTTCCAGGACGGCACCGACATCTATTTCGCGCGCCAGCTCGTCAATGAGCGCATCCAGCAGATCAAGGATCAGCTGCCGCCCGGCGTCGAGGTCGCGATGGGGCCGCTGTCGACCGGGCTCGGCGAGATCTTCATGTATGCGGTCGAAGCCAAGCCCGGCGCCAAGACGTCCGAAGGCACGGACTACTCGCCGACCGACCTGCGCACGATCCAGGACTGGATCATCCGGCCACAGCTGCGCGGCGTGCCCGGCGTGATCGAGGTCAACACCATCGGCGGCTTCGAGCGCCAGTTCCACGTGCTGCCGGATCCCGGCAGGCTGATGGCCTACAAGATCAGTTTTCGCGACGTGATCGCCGCGCTCGCCTCCAACAACGCCAATGTCGGCGCCGGCTACATCGAGCGCAATGGCGAGCAATATCTGGTGCGCGCGCCCGGCCAGGTCGGCAGCGCCGCCGAGCTCAAGGACATCGTGATCGGCGCGCGCGGCGGCACGCCGGTGCGCATCGGCGACGTGGCCGAGGTGACCGAGGGCCGCGACCTGCGCACGGGAGCCGCGACGCTCAACGGCGAGGAGACGATCCTGGGCACGGCGATGCTGCTGATCGGCGAGAACAGCCGCGCCGTGGCGCGGCGCGTCGCCGCCCGGCTCGACGACATCACGAAATCGCTGCCCGAGGGCGTGATCACACGCACGCTCTATGACCGCACTCATCTGGTCGAAGCGACGATCCGCACCGTGGAGAAGAACCTGCTCGAAGGCGCCGCGCTCGTCGTCGTCGTGCTGTTCCTGCTGCTCGGCAACATCCGGGCTGCATTGGTCACCGCCTGCATCATCCCGCTGTCGATGGCGATGACCATCACCGGCATGGTCGAAAGCCGGGTCAGCGCCAACCTGATGAGCTTAGGTGCGATCGATTTCGGCATCATCGTCGATGGCGCCGTCATCATCGTCGAGAACTGCCTGCGTATGCTGGCCGAGGCACAGCATCGCAAGGACGGCCTGCTCACCACCTCCGAGCGGCTGCAGGCGATCGTCAGCGGCGCACGCGAGGTGATCGGGCCAAGCCTGTTCGGCACGGGCATCATCGCCGTGGTCTATCTGCCGGTGCTGACCCTGACCGGCGTCGAGGGCAAGATGTTCACGCCGATGGCGCTGACGGTGCTGATGGCGCTCGGCGCTGCCGTGCTGTTCTCCATCACCTTCGTGCCGGCAGCGGTCGCGATCTTCGTCACCGGCAAGGTCTCCGAGCAGGAGAATTTCGTCATGCGCGGCGCGCGGCGGATCTACGCGCCGCTGCTGCGCGGCGTGATCGCTCACCGCCTGATGGTCGCAGCCGTAGCCGCGATGATCGTCGTGGCAAGCGGCTTTGCCGCGACGCGCATGGGCGGCGAGTTCATTCCGAGCCTCGATGAGGGCGACGTCGCACTCGCGGCGCTGCGCATCCCTGGAACGAGCCTCACGCTCTCCATCGATCTGCAGAAGGCATTGGACGCGCGGCTGCGGCGCATCCCCGAGGTGAAGGACGTGTTCACCCGCATCGGCACGGCGGAGGTCGCGACCGATCCGATGGCGCCGTCGCAGGGCGACGGCTACATCATGCTGAAGCCGCGCCAGGAGTGGCCCGACCCGTCGAAGCCGAAGGCGCAGCTCGTTGCCGAGATCGAGCAGGCGGCCGACGAGATTCCCGGCAGCAACTACGAGATCTCGCAGCCGATCCAGCTGCGCTTCAACGAGCTGATCTCAGGCGTGCGCAGCGACGTCGGCGTCAAGATCTTCGGCGACGATCTCGACATCCTGCAGGGCGCCGCGCGCCAGGTCGAGGCCGCGATCCGCGGCGTCGCCGGCGCCACCGACGTCAAGACCGAGCAGGTGGCTGGTTTGCCCATCCTCACCGTCAAGATCGACCGACAGGCGCTGTCGCGCTACGGCCTCAGCGTCGCCGAGGTGCAGAGCGTCGTCGAGATCGCGATCGGCGGCAAGGCCACAGGAAAACTGTTCGACGGCGACCGCCGGTTCGACATCGTGGTGCGGCTGCCCGAGCGGCTGCGCGGCAATCTCGATGCCATCCGCGCGATCCCGATTCCGCTGCCCGCGAGCGAGGAGCAGAACACCGCACCGTTGCGCACGGCACTAGCAGGAGGCTCCACCGCGCAGCCGCGCTACGTGCCGCTGTCGTCGGTCGCCACCGTCGCCTCGGCGCCGGGGCCGAACCAGGTCAGCCGTGAGAACGGCAAGCGCCGCATCGTGGTCACGGCCAACGTCCGCACTCGCGATCTCGGCTCGTTCGTGACCGAGGCGCAGGCTGCCGTGACAGAGAAGGTCAAGCTGCCGCCGGGCTATTGGATCGGCTGGGGCGGCCAGTTTGAACAGCTGGTCTCGGCTACCAAGCGGCTGACGATCGTGGTGCCGGTCGCGCTCGCGCTGGTGTTCCTGCTGCTGTTCATGAGCATGGGCTCGGTCGCCGATGCGGCGCTGGTGTTCTCCGGGGTGCCGTTGGCGCTGACCGGTGGCATCGCCGCGCTCCTGCTGCGCGGCCTGCCGCTGTCGATCTCGGCCGGCGTCGGCTTCATCGCGTTGTCAGGCGTCGCCGTGCTCAACGGCCTCGTCATCATCGCCTTCATCGAGCGGCTGCGCCAGGAGGGCCGCCCGGTGCGCGCCGCGGTCGAGGAAGGCGCGCTGGCGCGGCTGCGCCCGGTGCTGATGACGGCGCTCGTCGCCTCGCTCGGCTTCGTGCCGATGGCGCTCGCCACCGGCGCCGGCGCCGAGGTGCAGCGCCCGCTCGCCACCGTCGTCATCGGCGGCATCATCTCCTCGACGATGCTGACCCTGCTGGTGCTGCCCGCGCTCTATGTGCTGTTCAGGAAGGAAACGCGGGAGGCGTAAGCCTCATAAGTCAGACGGCGGCGTCGACCGCAGCGCTCACAGCGCTATCCTTCAGATAGCGCTGGCTGGCGTGCGGGTCGTCGCCATTATCGATGTCGGTGCGATTGTCGATCCCCGCCGCGAAAGTCTCGGCCGTCAGGGCGCGGCCGAGCGTGACGAAATCGTTGGGATCGAGCCCGTTGAACCAGCGCGCGACCCCGCCCGGAACGGCGCGGGGCTTCTTCAGGGCGGTCTGCACCGCCACGATCGCGAGCGGCGAGCCGATGGTCAGGAACAGCGGCACGTGCACCGGAGACGTCTCCGCAGCGAGCTTGCGCAGCAGCTTGAACGTCACGACGGTGCCGAGCGAATGCGCGACCACCACGCACGGACCCTCGCGCAGCACAGGCTCGACGATGGCGTCGACCGCAGCAGTGGCGTGCGGCTGTTTCAGATAGGTGTACGCCTGTTTCAACACGCGCAACGCAATCTCGCCGTGGAACGGCGACAGCCCTTCCAGCAGCCGGACGATCGCAATGAAGCGGCGGTCATGCGGAAAACCTTGCTCCACTGTCTGCTGCGTCGATATCTGATCGTCGGTAAGACCGGCATCGAGCGCCATCTGCTGCAGGCCGGCGGTGATGAAGGCGCGCTCTTCATCATCCTCGGCAACGCCCTGCGCGATGGCCTGGCCGAGCGTGCCGCCGTCGGTCAGCCGTGCCAGGTCGTCGCCGTAGAACGGCGCACGCACGCTGGCGCGATCGAAGCGCCCCGGCCTGCCGAGCGCCTGCTCCAGCGCGCCGAGCCATTCCTCCTTGATGATCTGTTCGCTCTTGCCTTCCTGATTGATGCCGTGGACGAGCACGAGACGCATGTCACACCTCCCTCTGTCGGATCAGATTGGCGAGCGCGCGTCCCGCGTCAGGGGCGAGCGTGGTGAAAGGCAGCGGCAGAATGCTGTCGGCGAGCGCGAACAATGCCGGACAGACCGGCAGCCGCACCGTATCGAGCAGCGCCCAACCCTGGCGCAGCCAGGGGAAGCCGCCGGCGACGACCGCGTCGGAGATTCCGGTCGTCGCGCGAAAGAAATCGGGATGCTGAAGCTCGTCGCTGGTCCGCGGCTGGCGCGCATCGACTGCCGGCACGGACACATGGAGTCGTCCGTCCCTGCGCTCCCCCTTGAGATCGGCCAGCAGCGCGACGTCGAACGGAATCGGCTCTCCTCGCCTCGCATAGAACCAGGCCAGGCGCCGGATGCTGTCGCGATCTCCGGCCGCGTCGTACAGATAAGCGGCAACGGCCCCGAGCATCGGATCGATGTGCTTGTCGCCGCGAACGCGGGTCGCAACCGACAACGCCTCTTCGCCCGTCAAGGCGCCCGCCCGCAGCCTGCTGATGATGCTCTCGGCAGCCTCGACGGCCGATTGCCGCTCGTCATCGGGCACCCAATCCGGCACGGGACGATAGATGACGCTGGTGGCCCCCCGTATCGGCGCGAGCTGCGGCTTCGGAGCATCGACCCCATCGCGTCGTCCCACGGTAATCGACAAGATCAGCCGCGGGAGCACGGCGGCGCCGATCCAACTGCCGTCCCATAGCTCGATGGCGAGGCTGGCCGGCGGACCATGGGAGCGGTCGGGGAATGCGATCCGCCACCATGCGCCGCCGTCCACGATGCGGTCAGGCTCGATGGTCGCCGGCGGAGTGACCACCGGCACGCCGCGCACCTCTTCGCCATTGACGGCAAGGCCGGCTCCGGTCTCGAAATGCGTCGGGATCTGCTCGGCCTGGTAATCGCGACGGATCTTCTCGGCGAGCGTATCGGCCGGCTTGACGATCTTTGCGAATCCTCCATCGATACCAACCTTGAAATTCAAGTCTCCTTTCCGTGCGAGGCTTTCGAACGCCGGGTTGGGCACCGGCGGCGCCGCGGGCGGCGGCAGGTCGGGCGCCGTGAAGGCGATCGGCAGCTTCGCATAGACATCCTTCGGCTTGACGAAGGACGGCTTGAGGCTCGGCGTCTGGCGCAGACGGTAGCGCGCAGCCTCCTGCGGCAGATGGGTGGTCACCGCGTTGTAGATCGAGGCGGAGGTCACGACGTTCACACCGTCCCGCGCCTCGCTCGCCTCGGGATAGCTGCCCGCCAACGCCTTCAGCAGCACGCTCGTGAACAGGCAGCGCGCCGGACCGCCGGCCGGGTCCTTGATCATGTAGGATTCGGTGGCGTTGACGACGGCGCGGAAGCGATCCTCGAGAAACTCCTGCGGCTCCTCCTCCGGCCGGTCGAGGATGCCGCTGCCATTGAGATCGTCGGCGTCCTGCGGCGGACGCGAGCGGCAGGCGTCGATGAACAACGACACCCGGCCCGGCTGATAATACTGCAGCAGCCGCACGAACCGGCTGAGGCGGATCGCCTGGTCGGGCTGCGAGCGCCAACGCGTCAGCAGCAGGAACTGGTCCTCGGCATCGGCGGCAATGCCATGGCCGGCGAAATGGATGATAAAGTGATCGATCACGTCCGCCGTGTCGCCGACCACGGGCATCAGCGCCTGGTTCAGCCGCGTCACCGTCACCGCGCTGCCATCCTCGTCGGTGACCGCAGGCGGGGTCGTGAAGCCGGCCGCCCTGGCCCAGGCCAGCACGTCATGCGATGCCATGATCGCCCCTGGCAGCGCATCCAGCTTCTCCGGCCTGGAGACCGCGATCGAGATGCAGATTTTCTTGGGCATGGGGCGTAATCCAGGGCTAAGGAGGTGACGACGGTTGTGCGAGGCCCAGTTGCTTGATTAGTTCTTCCGTTTCGATCGCAAGGTCCTCCCAGCCAAGCTCTCGATATTTCGCGGCAGAGCAGCGAAGCACATTCGATGCCTCAGTGGCGTCTCCAGTTGCTGCCAATACTTGGCCGAACGTACGCCCTACCATAGCTATGCCAGCGGCAATTCCCAGATCGGAGATCAGACTGTAAGCTTCCCTTAGGCGCCGGACTGCCTCATCAGTTCGCTTTTCCTCAAGATCAAGCTGGGCTAACCCCCACAAGGTGGCAGAGAGATTTTCCGGATCATCAAGCTCGCGAGCTAGGTTTAAGCATTCCTCGCGAATGGCGCGCGCTTCGGTTAACTTGCCAAGCCGCAACAGAATATCGGCAGTCTTTCCAAGTGAGACCGAACGCGCGCGTACATCCCCCAATCGCTCAAACACTGGTAGCTGCTCTTCTGTGCGGATCCGAAAGGCCTCGTTCAGTTGGCCGGAATAAACCATAACATCTGCTATATGACCAAGCGTGACGGCGCGCGCGCGCACATCGCCGATGCGCTCAAACGCTGGCAGCAGCTTATCGCTCCAAATCCGTAAGGCCTCGGTCGCTTTGCCCTGGTTAGCTAAGCCGGCAGCAATCTTCCCTAACGTGACAGCTAAAGATCTATCATCGGCAATTGCCTCGTAGACAGGAAGTTGCTCATTCTGCCGGATCCGAAGTGCCTCTTCTACCTGACCTCGCATCATCAAGATATCGGCTATCCTGCCCAACGTTACGGCGCGGGAGCGCGCATCGCCGAGTTTCTCAAAAATTGGGAGTTGCTCTTCAAGTAGCTGTTGCGCCTGGTCTAGCTTTCCGCGTCTTACTAGGATCTCGGAGATGTTACCTTTTGCAAAAGCCTGGGTCTGAAGATCGCCGAGACTTTCGAGCATCGGCAACACTTGATCAGTCAGAAATAGCAACGGCTTGTCCTGCTCACCTCGAATCATCAAGCGTTCGGCATGAGCGCGGAGCAGAAGAGCGGCCTCCTTTTTGTCAATGTCAGCTCCCGTCGCCTGCTGTCGCTCTAGCTCCTCCACTCCTCGGGCGATCAACTTGTCCGCGACTTGGCCATCGCCAAAGGTCGCCGCGGCCTCTGCGGCTGCCCTCAAGAGCGCCAAAGGCACGAAACGATTTTGTGTATCAAGCAGCCGAATGGCGTCCCTTCCAAGCGCATCCGCCTGCTTGGCAGATCTAGCCTTCGACGCAAATACTGCCACCGGGCCAGACGCAGCCACTATTTCGCTGTCTTCTGCCAAGAGACCGAGGCGAGCAAATTCCTCGAAGAGCATGGCAGGCCAATCCATGTTGGCTGAACTGGTATTTCGCATTGTGAAGAGCTCACGCACCGTTTGTCGTGCGACTTGTTTCTGCTCTCGCTCGCTGAGTGGGTCTACACGCGCTGCTGCTAGTGGGTTTGCCGAGTAACCCGATAGGCACTGGTCCACGAAGTCCTCGTGAGTATCGACGAGGCCGAGCTCGCGCAACTGAGCCAAGGATGCGCCCACCATATGGGCCACTTTCTGTGCAACCTGTTCAGGAATGGGCAGCTTGAACAAGGTTAGTCCGCGCAACAACTCGCGTCCCGCTTCCCCGGCAAGATTGATCAAGTCATCGACTGCAAGATTTTTTATGAAGGTTTTCAACTCGGGATCGGAAGGCAGTTCACCGTGTGTTAGCCAGGACTCCATTTCTGTGAGCGCGCGTTCCACGCGGACTACGGTGACAGCCCGAGATAGCACCAACTTTCGTCCGATCAGATCCTGCAGGCCCGGATTGCCGCGCGCGATCTCCGGCACGCGTGCGAGCAGCGTCTCACGGTCCCTGAGCAGGGTCGCGCCATTGCCTTTAGCCAACGCGGCGCTGCGCTGGCGCAGGTCGAGCTTGCGTTGCGCAGCTGGCGACAGTGGCGGCAACGGCAGGTCGAGCAGGTGGGCCTCGAGGCCGTCGAGCCGGAACGGAAAGCGGCTGGTGATGATCAGCCGGCTCTCTGTCATCCCGGGATCGAACGATCTGAGCACGGCGCGCAGCGCCGGCACGGCCTCGGGATCGAGCAGATGACGTTGCCTGGCATCATCCCAGTGCAGCACGCGTTCGAGGTCGTCGATGACCAGCAGCAGCGGCGCACCGCCGTTGCCCGACTGGGCGCAAGGGCCCGCCAGCAGCGCGGTCAACTCCTGCTCGAAGCAGTTGCGGTCGGTGCGGACACGCTGCTCCGCGATGCGGACGGCATCCGAGGCCTCGCGATGTCCGCGCACGGCTTCGCCGATCGCCGCCAAGAGACTGAGCTCGCCGTAGTGCTCGAACGCCACCGCGAGCCGGAGGTGGCGCGCGCGGTTGGCGATCCGCGCCGCCAGGCTCGACTTGCCGAGCCGGCCCATGCCGTGCAGCAGCAGACCGGCATGGTCGCCATCGCGCAGCGCCCGCAGCGCGGTCTGCAGCTCGCGCCGGCGGCCGACGAACATCGCGTGCGAGGCGACTTCGGTCCCCGCGCGCTGCTTGATCAGGAATTCCTTCTCGCCATGCCGCGCCGGCAGCATCGTGCGGCGTGTCTTGCCGCCGACCAGCGCGTCGCCGCCCTGTGGTCCAAGCCACAGCCGGGCCAGATGCCAGTCGCGACGCAACCGCGTATCAGGCGCATTCAATAGCACGCGGCGAGCCTCGGCGACCGCTTCCGCCGGCGTCTTCCGGTCCGCAAGCCGCTCATACAATCGAGCCGCAAACATCGTGGCGGCGCCATCGCGCACCGAGCCATCCCAGCCGAGCACGGCCGCCACGCCGCCGTCCACCAGCGCCTCGGCCATGGATTGCGCAACCACCGCGACGTCGCCGCGTGGCCGATCCTCCGGACGCTTGTCGCCATGCCATCCGTCGCGGCGTTCGTTGGACGCGGCGGTCAGGCAGGCCGACAGGAACACGAAGCGCGGAGGTCGGGCGCGCAGGACGCCGATCAAGGCGTCAGAGTCGGTCGGCGCCTCCTGCCCCGTCTCGTCCTCCAGCAGCAGCACCGGCTTGGGCGCGGCCGCAGCTTGGCCGGCGGGACGCCAGGCCTGGTGGCCATGGCAGGACAGATGCAAAGCCTGCATCGCCGGCAGCTCGGTCAGGCGTGCAATGAGCTCGTCGGCATTGCCGCTCTCCTCGACCAGCAGATCGAGATCCGTGGTCCCGACGGCCGCCATGATCGCGCTCTCCTCGGCCTCGTAGTCGAGCTCGATCGCGCCGCGCGGAGACGCCGCCATGAACACCAGACCCAGCCGATAGGGATCGAGCGCAGGCGCGGGCCGCGGGAGGCCAAGCCGACGGACCGGGCTGAAGCCGAGCCGGACGTCCTGGGCCAGAAAGCCGTCGTGATCGGCAAGCAACTCCCACGGCGCGCGGAGCACCGCGAGCTGCGCTGGCGATGGTCGCCGCGCCGGCGTGGCAATTTCGAATTGCAGCGCGCGTCCCAGCGCCTGGTTGATCAATCCCGCCAGATCGCCGCCGTCGCCGTCGAGAAAGCCGTACAACTCGCGCCCCAGCGTCAGCAGATCCGCAGCCGGATCGCCGCGACCAAGAAGCTCGCCATAGCGCGACGCGAAAGCCTCGAGTTGGCCTGTCGTCTCCGCGTCCAGCAGGCGGCGTTGCCCAATGCGTCGATCGCCGCAGACCAGCTCGAATCCGTCTTCGGCCAGGTCAATGCCGATCATCTTCGCCCTCGCATGGGCCGGCTGCACCCCGACCCGCCGGAATCCATCTTGCGGCGAAACGAGGTCCTGCCGCAACCTCCCGAAGGAAGTCGAATTTTCCGACGAAATGTGAGCCAGTTCATAAATCGCACAAGAGCCGGCCGTCGCAGGTCGTGATCGCAGCCGGGCTTCGGCTACGACAAGACCGGCCCCGTCCTATGAAGAGGTCTAGGACTGATGCCGTTTGGTGATCGCCACCCGTGTCGCTTGGCTGTACAGTCCCGACATCTGGTCGAGCTGCGCGGTGGTCGCGGTGCAGCTGTCGATCCAGCCAGGCATCGCTTCGAACATCGGCGGCAGCGTCGCGGCACGCAAGGCCGCATAGTCCTCGGTCACGGCCCTGCCCCTGGCCGTGGCGCGGTAGCGCGTCTCCTTGCGCGACGAGCGGCCTTCGGTCTCGATCAGTCCAGCGCGGACGAGCTTGCGCGTGGCATATTGCAGATTCGGAACGTCGACACGGTTGAGCAATTGCCCAACCTCGGCGAGCCGCTTCGGCTCGTCGCCCATGCGCACGACGTTGAGGACCGCGACGTCGTCGCCGGTCAGCGGCACCTCGCAGACGGCCGCGAGACACGACGCCTTCCAGCGATAATAGGACTGCGCCAGCCGCTCCAGCGCGAACTCGAAATCCGAAAGCCGCCGCTCGGCGTCGCTGCGGGCGAGATGCCAGGAGCCCTTCCCATCGCCATTGCCAGCGTCGAGGCGGGCCTTCTCGGCCTGTAACCCCGTCTTGCCGCTTGCGGATTTCGCCTTCACCGCCACGGTCTTGCGTTTCGCCGCGGCGCTCGTCGTCCGTTTCAAATTCCCGTCTCCCGATGCCGCTCCGCACAATGCATGTGCAGCGCATGCTCAATCTCTGCTGTTTACATCCGACATTTTTACATTAAAAATTCAATGAAGAAAACACATCAGGTGCGGCGTCATTGTGGGCACCGGCGCCGACGAACGGGGAGCATGACGATGGCTGGCAAGAGCGCTGGACAGTGGATCGAGATCGCCGCCGCCGACGGCGGCACGTTCAAGGGCTATCTGGCGGTGCCCGCGTCAGGCTCCGGTCCCGGCATCGTGCTCCTGCAGGAGATCTTCGGCGTCAACGCCTCGATGCGCGCGGTGGCCGACTACTATGCCGAGGAAGGCTATGTGGTACTGGCGCCCGACCTGTTCTGGCGCTTCGAGCCGGGCATCGAGCTCGGCTATGGCGAGGCCGATTTCGGCAAGGCATTCGGCTACTACCAGCGCTTCGACGTCAATCTCGCCATCAAGGACACGGCGGATGCGCTGAAGGTGCTGCGCGCGCGCCCCGAATGCAAGGGCAAGGTCGGCGCGCTCGGCTTCTGCCTCGGCGGCAAGCTCGCTTATCTCACCGCGGCCCGCACCGACGTCGATTGCGCCGTCGCGTATTACGGCGTCGGCATCGAGGCCGATATCGGCGAGGCCAAGAACATCAAGGGTCCGATCGTCTTCCACTTCGCCGAGCTCGACAAGTTCGCGCCGGCCGAGGCGCGCGAGGCGGTCAAGGCCGGCTTCGCCGGCCGCGATGACGCCGAGTTCTATCTCTATCCCGGCTGCGATCACGCCTTTGCCGCGCCGGAGCGCGCCAGCTTCGACAAGCCGGCGACCCTGATGGCGCATTCGCGCTCGATCGCGCTATTCCGCAAGGTACTTGGCCCGCATTACGACCTGTCGTCGCTGTGGGACCGCCACACCGAGCTCGAATTCGCCACCCGCTCGGCGGAAGCGACGATGGGCACGATGGTCGCCGAGCCCTATGTCAACCACATTCCGACCATGACCGGCGGCGTCGGCTACAAGGACCTGCTGCGCTTCTACGCCAATCATTTCATCCCGAAGACGCCCGCCGATACCAAGCTGGTGCCGATCTCGCGCACGATCGGCGCCGACCGCGTCGTCGACGAGATGCTGTTCTGCTTCACCCACGACATCGAGATCGACTGGATGCTGCCGGGCATCCCGCCGACCGGCAAATATGTCGAGATCCCCCTGGTCGCGATCGTGCGCTTCCGCGGCGACAAGCTTTACAACGAGCACATCTATTGGGACCAGGCCTCGGTGCTGGTCCAGATCGGCCTGCTCGATCCGGCCAAATTCCCCGTCGCGGGCGTCGAGACCGCCAAGAAGCTGGTCGACGAAGCGTTGCCTTCGAACACGCTGATGAAGCGCTGGGCCGAGAGCGCGCCGAACTGATCACCCATTCCGACGGCGTCGGCAGGGCGCCCATCCTCATCCGGAGTTGCATCACCATGCGTGACCATCAGATCTCTCGCCGTACGATGTTGCAGCTCGCGGGCGCGGCTGCTCTGCCTCTCGCCGCGGGGCTTCCGCTGCAGTCGGCACGCGCCGCCGCGGGCACGCTGACGATCGCCTACAACGTCAACCTGCCGTCGTTCGATCCGACCGTCGGCGTGTCGGCGGTGAACCCGACGATCCAGTCGATCTACCAGGCGATCTTCGATCCCTATATCGGCCAGGCCGCCGATCTCTCGTTCAAGCCGGGCCTGCTGACGAAGTGGGGCTGGAACGAGGACCGCACCAAGGTCACGATGGAGCTGCGCTTCGACGCGACCTGGCACGACGGCTCCAAGGTGACGCCGGAGGACGTGGTGTGGTCGCTGACCCGCGCCGCCGATCCCAAGGGCGGCAATCCGATCCAGTTCGTGTGGGCGAAGATCAACAACTACAAGATCGACGGCCAGACCATCACCGCTGATGTCGTCGAGTTCGAGCCGGTGCTGTTCAAATGGATGGCGTTCCTGACCGGCTACCTCCTGCCGAAGGCCTACTATGAGAAAGTCGGCGCGGAAGGGTTCGAGAAGGCGCCGATCGGCTCGGGCCCGTACAAGGTCGATGCGTTCGAGCGCAACGCCTTCCTGCGGCTGAAGGCGCATCCCGGCTATTGGGGACCGAAACCGGCATTCGAGACCGTGGTGTTCAAGTTCGTCACCGATCCGACCAGCCGCGTCGCCGAGATCGAGTCGGGCGGCTCCGACATCACCTTCGAGATTCCCTATGAAGAATTCGACCGCCTCAAGGGCAAGCCTACTCTCGCCGGCCTGACCCAGCCGATCTCCGACATCGGCATGATCTTCCTCACCGACATCGATCCGATGCTCGACCGCAACGTCAGGCTCGCCGCCAATCACGCCATCGACAAGAAGGCGATCGTCGAGAAGCTGCTGCGCGGCTATGGCGTGCCGATCGACACCTTGGAGGCGCCGGGCTACGCGGCCTTCGATCCCTCGATCAAGACAGCCTATGATCCGGAGCTCGCCAAGAGCCTGCTTGCCAAGAGCGGCTACTCGACGACGAAGCCGGTCAAGTTCACGATCCAGACCACGCGCGGCTTCAAGCCCAAGGACTACGAGATGGTGCAGGCCATCGCCGGCATGTGGCGCAAGGTCGGCATCGAAGCGAACATCGAGGTCTATGAGATCGCCCAGCATTTCGAGCTTCGCGCGCGCCACGCGCTGGCGCCGGCCGCGTTCTATAATTGGGGCAACGCGATCGGCGATCCCACCACCTCCACCGGCTTCGCCATGTTCGGTCCGTCGCCGCACTCGGCCTGGAAGGGCAAGGACCTGATCGAACGCATCGGGCCGTTGTGGGGCGAGAAGGACGAAGCCAAGCGCATCGCTGGCTGGAAGGCGGTCGACAAATACATCGCCGAAGAGGGCGAGGTGATCCCGCTGCTGCAATATGTCCAGCCGATCATCCACAAGAAGGGACTGAAAGTTGTCGCGCAGGCCAACGGCATGATCCTGCCGCAGCTCGTCACGCAAGGCTGAGACGGAGCACGGGCGATGCGCTGGAGCGCCATTCTCAAGCGCCTCGCTCTGATCCCGCCGACCCTGCTCGGCGTCGGCGCCATCGTCTTCGTGCTGCTGCGCGTGGTGCCCGGCGATCCCATCGCGATGATGATCCCGCCTGGCGCCTCGCCTGCTGATATCACCAGGATGCGCGCGCTCTACGGGCTCGACCAGCCGCTGCTGTCGCAGTTCATCACCTGGCTCGGTCAGGTGGCGACCGGTGATTTCGGCCGCTCGATCAGCCTGCGCCAGCAGGTGTTCGAGCTGGTCGGCACGCGGCTGCCGGCGACGCTCGAACTCGCGAGCCTCTCGGTCGTGATGGCGCTGCTGATGGGCGGAGCCGTCGCACTGGTCGGCAGCCTCATGCGCGGCACCCGCGCCGAATGGCTGCTCGACACCGCCAACGGCGTCTTCCTCGCCATTCCGGATTTCCTGTGGGCGCTGATTCTGCTGCTCGGCTTCGGCGTGCTGCTGCCGCTGCTGCCGATTTCCGGCCGGCTGGATCCGCAGCTCGCGGTCGCCTTCCGTACCCACTTTTATCTCATCGAGAGTCTGCTCACCTTGCGCCTCGATGTCGCCGCCGATCTGCTGCGCCACATGCTGCTGCCCTCGCTGGCACTGGCGCTGCCTTTCGCCGCGCTGGTCGCTCGTCTCCTCAAGGCGCAACTCGCCGAGGCCGAGGACCAGGACTACGCGCAGATCGCCCGCACCCGCGGGTTCTCTCGCACCACCATCCTGCAGCGGGAGGTGTTTCCGAATGCGCTGATCCCGACGGTCGCGCTGTCGGGCGTGCAGGTCACCCTGCTGCTCGGCGGCACCGTGCTGGTCGAGCGCATCTTCTCCTACGAAGGCATCGGCAACATGGCGATCGATGCCGTCATCAACCGCGATTTCCCGCTGATCCAGGGGCTGATCCTGACCTTCGCCGTGCTGTTCATCGCCCTCAACCTCGCGGTCGACCTGCTGGTCGCGCTGCTCGATCCGAGGCTGCGTCATGGCTGATCTCGCTCTCTCAGCCCCGATCGCCGCTCCGGCATCACGGTGGCGCAGCGCGCTCGCGCGCGGCGGCGCACGGCTGTGGATCGGCGGCGGCATCGTCGCGCTGCTGCTGCTGGTCGCGCTGTTCGCGCCGTTGATCGCGCCGCATGATCCGGCCGAGCAGGACCTGATGTCGGCACAGCTGCCGCCGGCGTTCATGCAGGGCGGCGAGGCCGCATTTCCACTGGGCACCGACAGCCTCGGCCGCTGCGTGCTGTCGAGGCTGATGTACTCCGCGCGGACCGCCGTCATGGTCGCGCTGATTGCATCGCTGCTCGCGGCTATCATCGGCATCGCGCTCGGCCTGATCGCCGGCGCGTTCGGCGGCTGGATCGATCAGTCGGTGTCGCGGCTGATCGATATCTGGATGGCGTTTCCGCCGGTGCTGCTGTCGATCGTGCTCGCCGCCGTGATCGGCGCCGGCCTCACCTCGGTCATTGCCGCGATCGTCGTGGTCGACTGGACCCGCTTCGCGCGCATCATCCGCGCCGAAACCCAGGCCCAGCTCGCCCGCGACTACGCCGCTGCCGCGCGCGTGCTCGGCCTCACCCGCGCGCAGGCGCTGCGGCTCGAGATCCTGCCCAATCTCACCCCGCTGATCGTCACGCTGCTCTCAGTGGAGATGGGCATCGCGATCCTGGTCGAGGTGATCCTGTCCTTCGTCGGCATTTCCGTCACCGGCGACACCGCGAGCTGGGGCGGCATGATCACCGAGGGGCGGCAGATCGTCTATCAGGCGCCGTGGATCATGGCGCTGCCGATCGGCGCCGTCATCGTCAGCGTCATCGGCTTCAACCTGTTCGGCGACGGCCTGCGCGCCGCGCTCGACCCGGTGCAGCGCCGATGAGTGCCGTGCTCACCATCGACAATCTCCACGTCGCGATCGGCGCGGCCGGCGTGCTGCGCGGTGTCAGCCTGCGCGTGGAGGCCGGCGAGGTTCGCGGTCTCGTCGGCGAGTCCGGCGCCGGCAAATCGATGGTCGGCCGCGCCATCTTCGGCCTGCTGCCGGCCAGGGCCGCGATCACAGCCGGCCGCGTTCAGTTCGAGGGTCGCGACCTCCTGGGAATGGCGAACAAAGCGCGCCGCGATTTGCTGGGACGTCGCATCGCGCTGATCCCGCAGGATCCGATGACCTCGCTCAATCCTGTGAGGCGCATCGGCGCGCAGATCACGGCCGTGCTGCAGCTGCATCTGAAGCTGTCGAAGCGCGCAGCACTGGATCGCGCCGCCGAGCTGCTGACGGAGGTTGCGATCCGCGATCCCGCTGGTGTGCTCAACCTCTATCCGCACGAGCTGTCCGGCGGCATGCGACAGCGTGTGCTGATCGCGTTGGCCTTCGCCTGCGATCCGGCGCTGGTCATCGCCGATGAGCCGACCACCGCGCTCGACGTCACCGTGCAGCGCCAGGTGCTGCAGCTGGTCGAGCGGATGCGCCAGCGGCATGGCGCGGCGATCCTGTTCGTCACCCACGATCTCGGCGTCGTCGCCAAGATCTGCCGCAGCATGACCGTGCTGCATGCCGGCCGGGTGCTGGAGGACGGGCCGACCACTGAGGTGCTGGTGAAGCCGCATCATGCCTATACCCGCGCGCTGCTGGCGGCGACGCCGCGCGCCGATCGCCCGGCGGACGCCTTGAAGCCGGTGCCGCCGGCGCTGATCGAGAGCCTTTGGGCCGAGGCGCATCGGCTCGATCAGCCCGCCGCGGGGAGGCCGGCATGAGCGAGATCCTGCTGCGCACCGGCCAGCTCGGCTTCGCCTACCCGGCGCGCAGCACGTCGCTGTTCGGCAAGCCGGTCATGCGCGACGTGATCAAATCCGTGGATCTCGCCGTGCCGCGCGGCGCCGTGCTTGGCCTGGTCGGCGAGTCCGGCTCCGGCAAGACCACGCTCGGCCGCCTGCTGGTGCGCCTGCTCGAGCCGACCTCGGGCGGCATCCAGTTCGACGGCGTCGAGATCAGCCATCTCCCCGAAGCCGCGCTGCGTCCCTTGCGCGCGCGGATCCAGATGATCTTCCAGGATCCGCAATCCTCGCTCAATCCGCGATTACCGCTCGCCGTGACGCTGACGCGCCAGCTCGAGGTCTATGGCCGCCTCAAGGGCCGGCGCGACCGCCGCGATCGCGCCGCCGCGCTGCTCGACCTCGTCGGCCTGCCGACGGCGTTCGTCGACCGCTATCCGCATGAGCTGTCCGGCGGCCAGCGCCAGCGCGCCGGCATCGCGCGCGCGCTGGCGCTGCAGCCCGATTTCATCGTCGCCGACGAGATCGTCTCCGGCCTCGATGTCTCGACCCAGGCGCACATCCTGATGTTGCTGAAGGAGTTGCGCACCAAGCTCGGCCTCACCGTCGTCTTCATCAGCCACGACCTGTCGGTCGTCCGCGTGCTGTGCGACGAGGTCGCCATTCTCAGGGGTGGCGAGGTCGTCGAGCACGGCCAGGTCGGCCGCATCTTCTCCCAGCCGCAACACGCCTATACGCGCCAGCTGCTGGCCGCCATTCCCCTCCCCGATGTCGAGCCGGGCTGGCTCGACGACCCTCCGTCCCGTCAGCATCCTCATCAGCAAGGATCAGCCGCATGAGCGCGACCATCAAGGACTCCGTCGTCATCATCACTGGCGCCGCCGGCGCCATCGCCCAGGCGCTCATCGCCGAGATGCGCGCACGCGGCGCCGCCAAGATCTACGCCGCGGCGCGCGATGTCTCGGCGCTTGCGGCGTCGGACACGATCGTGCCGCTGAAGCTCGACGTCACCAGCGACGCCGATACCGCAGCGGCCGCGTCGCTCGCGTCTGACGTGACCCTGCTGATCAACAATGCCGGCGTCAATCACAACACCGCGCTGCTGGCGGCGCCCGATCTTTCCATCGCCAAGGAGGAGATCGAGATCAACTATCTCGCACCGCTGCGGCTGACGCGCGCCTTTGCGCCGGCACTGATCAAGAACCACGGCTCGGTGCTCAACATTCTCACCATCCTGGCGCGCGTGAACCTGCCGATCATGGGCTCCTATTGCGCCTCGAAGGCCGCTGCGCTCAGCCTGACGCAGGGCCTGCGCGGTGAATTGGCGCCGAGGGGCGTCCGCGTCGTCGGTGCACTGCCCGGCGCCGTCGACACCCGCATGACCGCCGGCCTGCCGATTCCAAAGATGACGCCGGCCGATGCCGCCAGGGAAATCCTCGACGGCTACGAGGCGGGCGAGGAGGACATCTATGTCGGCGACATGGCGAAGGGCCTCGCAGCCGGTCTCGCCCAGGATCACAAGGCGGTCGAGAAACAGCTGGCATCGGGGTGACGCTTGTTGCCGGCGGCTCGCGTGCAGCCCTTCGCAAGAGGCACGGACGTCGCCGCAGGCTCACCCTCCCCTGGAGGGGGACAATGCCGCCCACACCGAGATCAAGGCATGAACTTCGTCAGGTATAGGAGCCCACCGTCATGAAGCTGCCGAAACGTGCTACGTCTGCCCTCGTCGTCCTCGCTCTCTCCTCCACCATCGCCTCGGCCGACTCCATCCCCGGCCTGCGCGGCCATGATCACACCGGCATCACGGTGCCGGACGTCAAGGCGGCGATCGCATTTTTCACCGAAGTCATCGGCTGCAAGCACGCGATGTCGTTCGGACCGTTCTCCGACGACAAGGGCACCTTCATGCAGGACGTCGTCAACGTTCATCCGCGCGCGAAGATCGACGAGATCAGCATGGTCCGCTGCGGCTATGGCTCGAACATCGAGCTGTTCCAGTACGAAGCGCCGGAGCAGGCCACGACGTTGCCGAAGAACAGCGACATCGGAGGCCACCACATCGCGCTCTATGTCGACGACATCGACAAGGCGGCCGCGTATCTGAAATCCAAGGGCGTGAAGACGATGCAGGGGCCGATCCCGGTCAATGAAGGTCCGGCCGCGGGCCAGTCGATCCTGTACTTCTTCGCCCCCTGGGGCCTGCAGATGGAACTGATCAGCTATCCCAAGGGAATGGCCTACGAGAAGAGCGCGACGACCTTGCTATGGTCGACCACGGAGCCGCAGAAATAGTCCAGGCGATGTGACATGGCGTGCGGAAGCATGTTCCCGCACGCCATGAAGACCGCGTCATCGCCCGTCACTGCACGTTGAACGTCGCGCCGGGACATTCGGTGGTCACGCTGATCGGAAAAGCCTGCGCCGCCGCCGCGGTCGGCCTCGGCTTCGCGACCACCTTCCAGCGGCCGGGCTTGTTCAGCCAATATCTGTGCCTCGATGTCGCAATGCGGCGCTCGGTGTAGGTCGTGCCCTTCCAGATCAAGGGGCCCTTCGGCTTCGGTGCCGCGACCTCATGCCATGGTCCGAACTCGCCGAAGTCCATGAACCACAGATGCCATTCGAGCTTCTGATATTCATGGTGGGACGCGACCACCTCGACGATGGGGCGGCCGTTCAGCCACGACACCTCGTCCTCGAGCGGCTTGATCTGCTGGCAACTTGTATGCAACGGCTCCTGAACGCGAAGCAGATCGTCTCGCTGGCTTTGCGTGAGCATCGCCGAGGTGACGGGCAGTCCCACGTTCGGATCATCGGCCGGATAGGAGCAGATCGGCACCGTCGGCGGCCCCTGGCCCGTCCAGGGATTGTTGCTGCAAAAGACTCGCCTCGTCACCGACGAAATGCCGGTGGTCGCCGTTTCCTCCGCCTTTCCGGTCTCCCGGTCCCAGACACCGCTGAACGTCGTCTTTTGATTCGGCGGACAGGCCACTGTCTTGTGGGCCGTCCACCAGTGCGAAACCTCGAATTCATAGTACGAGTAGCGCGGCTCCGGATACAGCACGGCTCTCACGCTGGTCAGCGCGTGGTGCGCTTCGCACGCCGTTCCATAGGTATCCAGCCAGCACACGAGGTGGAAGTTTTCGTTCGGCCAGCATCCCGCGCGCGCCGACGACGTAAAGCCGAGCGTGGCGACCACCAAGGTAAAGGCAAGAAGATATCTCCGCATGGCGTTTTCCATGATGGCGTCTCCCCATGTCCTGCCTGTGCAGCCACAGGTTGACGGTGAGTTTGCTCCGGCGCGGCGCCTGGTCCTTGATCGGGATCAATCCGCTTGCGCGACGTCGTCAACGTCGGCCGGATATCGGCGATGACGCGACCGCGCAGCAGGTCCGGCTCGCCGGCGGCCACGTGTATCGTCGGAGCGGGTCACCGCTTCGAGCCAAGATATTGAAAGACCAGCCTGTCCCACCAGTCGCTCTGCGTCTCATCCAGGATTGCAGCGATCAGGCGCTTTCGAGTTGGGCTGCCTTCCGCGACGCCGCCCGCGAATGCTTCGTTGCGGTTGCGCTGGAAACGCCAAATGAGGCCCCCAGCCGCGAGTGCCAGCCCAAGCAGCGCCAGCACAGCCTGTGCAAAGCCGAACGAGATGATGGAGCGTGTCACCGGCCGCCACCCCGGGTCGCGTTCGATCGGGACGGCGATGCCGAGGCCGGAGGGATATTAGCTTTGTGTGAAGTCGACGACGCACTCGCGCGGCGCGGTCGGCGTGATGGCGGCCGCCGCAACGTCGAGCTTCGCCGCGAAGCGACCCGAGATGAGTTGCTCGTCACGTACGGGCTTATCCCGTGCATCCACGTCTTTATGTCCGCGGTCGGCAAAGACGTGGATGGCCGGGACGAGCCCGGCCATGACGACTTGGAGGCAGACGGGCACAAAGCTCAGATCATCAGATGCGACAGCCCTGCCGCAAGCGGGGGAGATGTGAGCACCATGTGAGCCGCCGCAAGCCGTGTGCACGCACCAGAGCGAGAGACGAACTGCGGACGGCCTGATCGTTTCGATCGAGAGGCCCGACCTAGTTGACAGACATCGGCGCCGCGCTGGTCATCCAGCTGTCCGAGCGTCCATTGCGTGCGAGCCGCTGATAGCGCGGTGCACGGGCTTCGCGCGTGATGCGAGCCGCGGCGCCGTACATGGCCGAGCCACCATTCGGGTTCACGATGGTGTAGCCGGCGATCGAGCGCGGATGCTCGCGGGTGACGTGGCCGCCGGAATTGCCGTCGTGAACGTACCAGACGTTGCCGGCGACCTGCTGCTGCAGGATCATGACATGGCCTGAGCGGACCGCCGCCATGCCCGGCGCAGGCGCCGCGCGCGGGAAACGCCGCCAATTGGATGCAAGGTTCAACTCGGGAACGACACGGCCAAACGTGTAGAGCGACGCCTCACAGCCGCAGAATGCGTGCGGGCAGCCCGACGGCCGGCCGCCGACGACGCGGCCTTCGCCCTGCACCGAAGCCATGGCATTCATGACGGAGTGGTGGCGGTAGGAGGTGTGATGATGATGGTGGCGGGGACGAGCCTGCGCCTGAACTGACAGAGCGAGCAATGCGACGACGATGACGACAACGCGGTACATTCGGAGGACTCCTGTACACTGTGAAATCCCCCTGCCGCGCGCCAATCAACGTCCAAACATGTCCTCAAAGTGACCAAAACGCCCCTGAGCCATGCATTTGCGGGACGCGACCGCCCGCTCGCGCGGTTCCAAATGAACATGAGTTATTGACTCGCCCTGATACAAGATCACGCGACAATCCACCTGCAGGAGAAGACATCTACGTCATCATCTGTAGGATGATAGCTGAGATCGCGAGGGCCTACTGATAGCCGCGGGAATGATACTAATGAGAAGCCGTGCCGTAGGCGCAGATCGGCGGTATCGGTGCTGCTACAATCTGCGTGCTCACACTGGATGATCTCAGGAGATGGATATGATGACGTTTCGCGGCAGCTGCCTGTGCGGCGAGGTGGCGTTCGAAGTCGACGGCCCTTTCGACAAATTCCTCAACTGTCATTGCTCGCGTTGCCGCAAGGCCAGCGGCACGGCGCATTCCTGTGAGGTGGTCGTCAAGGCCGACGCATTGCGCTGGCTGCAGGGCGAGGACTTGGTGACGCGGTTCGACCTGCCGCGCGCGCGCAGCTTTGCGACGGCCTTCTGCAACAGATGCGGCAGCCCGCTGCCGCATCTGACCCGCAGCGGCCGCGAGGCGATCATTCCCGCCGGAGGCTTCGATCAGCCGCTCGGCGCCGCCCCCGATCGACACGTCCATTGGGCGACGCGCGCCGACTGGTACGTTCATGGCGAGCGCCTGCTCATCGAGGACTGATACTGATCGAGGACGGAGTGATCAGGGTAGATGATGCCCGTCGGGCGACTCAGGTGCTGCATAGGGATTGGCGATGGCCCGTTACGGCCTCTGCTCCAGGTGCACGGCCATGCGCGATCAATCCGTTTTCATCAATGCGCTCAGGCCGATTTGGGCTGTCCAGTCCTGCCTGTAAAAATATTTCGCTTCGCTTTTTCGTAATTCCATGATCCTCTCACCGCATCCCGCCTCATCGACGAGGGGCGCTGCGCGGTCGTCACGAAGCGTGGAGTGCGGGATGTGATGGGCGGGCCGGTTTGCAGCGTGAGAAGTCGCGCCGACGAACAACACCGGCTCGTACGGTCAAGTCGCGTGGTCCTGATACTCCGAAGCCAGTATCAAGCCTGCGCCGGCGCTGATGGCGCCGGGCGGGTGACGGTGACCAACAAGCCCGGCGCACCGGGGAGAACGCGAAGCAGCCGTGAAAACCATCGCGCAGGGAGGGCCGGGATGTCTCGGCCGAACCTGTGGTTCCTGCCCCGTGCATTTTTTTCGCACGGGGGCCACGGGAGCGGTGAGCTCCCGGCCTTCCCTGCACCCTCGCTTTGGAAAGAGGGTGAACGATGCATCACTCGGACGCAAAGCGCGCCGCGAGAGCGTTGGGCTATTTGTAAAAGGTCGTTCAAATGCGTTGGCGGCGGTGCGCAATCACGAATGCGACGTCGATCGTTGTGAGCTGCGCCTGGTGTCCAATGTCGGTGCGACAAATTCGGTGTCGCCCCTGGCTTGTCCCGAGACCCCTAACCACCGGCGGGTGTGAGGCACAAGTGAAGGGCATGCCCGTATCATAGCTTCCTGTGGCTAGGGGTCCCGAGTCGAGCCCGGGACGACAGCGGAGGTCTCGTCGGCCCGTTTCGCCATTGACCGCCCCATCGATTGGCCTATCTCTTCAACACCGCAAAGAAACGGAACTGGATACCCTGATGACCGCACATGTCAGCAACTTCGCTGCCGCCATCGATCCTGTGAAGCTCGACCGCCTCGCCGAGGTCGCGGTCAAGGTCGGCCTGCAGCTGCAGCCCGGTCAAGACCTGCTGCTGACGGCGCCGTCGGTGGCGCTGCCGCTCGTGCGCAAGGTCGCCGAGCACGCCTACAAGGCCGGTGCGGGAATCGTGACTTCGTTCTTCTCCGACGAGGAGCTGACCCTGGCGCGCTACCGCTATGGACACGATACGAGCTTCGATCGCGCCGCGGACTGGCTCTACCAGGGCATGGCGAAGGCGTTCTCGGAAAACACCGCGCGGCTCGCGATCGTCGGCGACAATCCGATGCTGCTGTCGGGCCAGGATCCGTCCAAGGTGGCGCGCGCCAGCAAGGCCAACTCCAAGGCCTATCAGCCGGCGCTGGAGAAGATCACGAATTTCGAGACCAACTGGAACATCATCGCCTATCCCAGCGCGTCCTGGGCCAAGCTGGTTTTCCCTGACGTCCCCGAGGAGGTCGCGGTGGCCAAGCTCGCGGACGCGATCTTCGCGGCGTCGCGGGTCGACCGCGACGATGCGGTGTCCGCCTGGGAGCGCCACAACGCGGTGCTGCGCGAGCGCACCGAATGGCTCAACGGCCGGCGTTTCAGCGCGCTGCACTACACCGGCCCCGGCATGGATCTGACCATCGGCCTTGCCGACGGCCACGAATGGGAAGGCGGCGCCTCGACTGCCAAGAACGGTATCACCTGCAACGCCAACATCCCGACCGAGGAGGTGTTCACGACGCCGCACTGCCGCCGCGTGTCGGGTCACGTCGTCAGCTCCAAGCCGCTGTCCTACCAGGGCACGCTGATCGACAACATCCAGGTCAGGTTCGAGGACGGCCGCATCGTCGAGGCCAAGGCCTCGCGCGGCGAGGAAGTGCTGAACAAGGTGCTGGACACCGACGAGGGCGCGCGCCGGCTCGGCGAGGTCGCGCTGGTGCCGCACTCCTCGCCGATCTCCAAGAGCGGCCTGCTGTTCTACAATACGCTGTTCGACGAAAACGCGGCGTCGCACATCGCGCTCGGCCAATGCTACTCGAAGTGCTTCGTCAACGGCACCACGCTGTCGCCGCAGCAGATCGCGGCGCAAGGCGGCAACCAGAGCCTGATCCATATCGACTGGATGATCGGCGCTGATGATACCGACATCGACGGCATCAATGCCGACGGCAGCCGCGTGCCGGTGTTCCGCAAGGGCGAGTGGGCCTGAGGGATGCCAGGTCGGGCACCACTGATGCCTGTCCCAAACGCGGCCGCGAGCCATGCTCGCGGCCGCACCGTTGTTGGAACGGGCTTACTGCTTGGCGCTGCCCGTGGTGGCCTGCACGTCGATCGTGATCCGCTCCGACATCACCGGCTTGTTGTGCGGGATGTGGCTCCAGTCGCCGAGCACGAGCTGCAGCGTGTGCTTGCCCGGCGTGAGGGTGACCGACGCCTCGGTCTGGCCCTTGCCGAAATGCACATGGCCGGAATCGACGGGGATGGCCTCGTTGAGCGCATCGCCTTCGAGCGCGGGCGCGTCGATCAGCAAATGGTGATGGCCGGTGTTGGGGGCTTCGGTGCCGGACGGCGCCACGCCCATGCCGGACAGGCCGAAGCGGATCACGACCGGCGAGGAGACGGTGTCGCCGTCCTTGAGGTTGATGAAGTAGGCCTTGGCATTCTCGGGGGCAGGCGTTTCGCCGGCCATGACGACGGAGGTGGTTGCAAGGGTGGCGGCGGACAGCGTGAGGGCGATGGCGAGGCTCAGGCGACGCATCTCGGGAATTCCTTATCTCTGCGACGGCGGCAAAAGTTTTAAGGTGAAGGCATGATGCAAGGCGCGTCACGCGACCGGAGGAAGCATGTCCGCATCTTGCAGTGCGAGCAAACAGTAAATCGGCAGGTTTGGCGAGGCCGCGAACAAATTGCGGCGCTTGCGTGAAGTTTATAGCGCTTGCGTGGTTGTGATGCGACGGCTGGTCGCGCCTGTCGACTCAAATCTTAATGATCCCGGCAAGCGGCCATTAGGCGCAACCAGCTATGGTTGCAGGCTCATGCCGGCGCCCTGCCGGTCATTTCAGTCCCATCCATTTGAGGTCCGCGATGTCCCCGTCCTTGATCGAAACCGCCAATCTCGCCGTCGACCTGGCGCCTGCCCCGATCGAGCCGTCGTGGATCATCGAGGGCACTCCGACGGCGACCTCCTGCACGATCGCGCGCAGCAGCGATGGTCTGGGCTCGACCATCGTCTGGCATTGCACCGAGGGCAAGTTCAACTGGTACTACGATTTCGACGAGACCATCCTGATCCTGGAAGGCGCGATCGTGCTGGAGAGCGAAGGCATGCCGGCGAAGCGCTATGGGCCGGGCGACGTGGTGTTCTTCCGCGATGGCGCCCATGCCAAATGGCACGTCGAAGGCCATGTCAAGAAGCTCGCCTTCTGCCTGAAGACGCAGCCCTACGTGCTCGGCCTCGCGGTGCGCGTGATCAACAAGCTCAAGCGCATGTTCCTGACGCCGGAAGGCCGTCGCGGCGCCAGCCTCGCGGGTGCCTGAGGCTACACTCCGTCGAGAATGATCACGGTCGGACTCGACGGCAGCAGCTCGCGCGACATCTTCAAGGTCCGCTCGCTGCGGCGGTCGATCTCGAACTGCTGGCCGACCTTGCGCATGAACTCCTCGAGCGGCGTCGCAAAGCGGTGCATCGGCAGCACCACCGAGGCGCGCAGCCGCTTGGTGATCTCGGAGATGCCGTCGAGCGACATCGTATAGGTGCCGTCGATCGGCACCATGACGATGTCGAGCCGGCCGATCGCGGCGAAATGCGTTTCGTCCAGCTTGACGTGAAGATGGCCGAGATGGCCGATGCACAGGCCGGCGACCTCGAAGATGAAGATCGAGTTGCCGTCCTTGATCATGTCGATGCCGATGGAATCGCCGAAATAGCGGCGGATGTCGGTGGTGATGTTGCGGACCAGGACGTCGCCGATCCGCTCGTACACCTGGGCCGGCTTGCCGTCATCGCCCCAGCCGTGCAGCACGTGCGGAATGCGCGGATCGGGCGCGAGCGTGTAGTGCGTCGAGTGCGCCCGGTTCATGGTGATCACGTCGGGCAGCCGCCCGACCTGATAGGCGCCGCTGTAGTCGGTCGCGATGCGGATGCCCATGGGCGTATCGATGAAGTAGGTCGAGTGTCCGGCATAGGTGATCGTCACCTCGTTGCCGGCACCCGCGGCCTGGCGCAGGCTCACCGGCATGGCGCGCGGGCCGCCGGCCATCGCCAGGCACTCGCTGGCGCGCGGCCCCGGTTGCGCCAGAGCGGGCGATGCGAACGCGACCAGGGCGGCGAGCAGCGAGAGCAGCGGACGCAGCATGGCAGTTCCCCTTCAACAGCGCGTGTGAGTGTAGCGCCTAAACCCGATCAGAACTATCGTCATCACGACGCGGGGACGGACAGGGCAAGGTCCGGCGAATGGTGGAGGATGGCATGACGGATCAAGGCACATCGTCGCAGGCGCCAATCATGCAACCCGTCATGCAACCGGTGCGGTCGATCGATGCCGGGGTGCTCAGCATCGCCTATGTCGAGAGCGGACCGGCCGACGGCCCCGTCGTCATCCTGCTGCACGGCTATCCCTACGACATCCATTCCTATGTCGACGTTGCGCCGCGCCTTGCCGCGCAAGGCTGCCGCGTCGTCGTGCCCTATGTGCGCGGCTATGGCCCGACCCGCTTCCGCGATCCATCGACGCCGCGCTCAGGGCAGCAGGCCGCGGTCGGCGCCGACCTGATTGCGCTGATGGATGCGCTGGCGATCCCGCGCGCCGTGTTCGCCGGCTATGATTGGGGCGGCCGGGCCGCCTGCGTCGGTGCGGCGCTGTGGCCCGAGCGCTGCGCCGGCCTGGTCTCGGTCAACGGCTATCTGATCCAGAACATCGCCAGGGCGATGGAGCCGGCGCCCGTTCCGCGCGAGTTCGCGTTCTGGTATCAATGGTACTTCCAGACCGAGCGCGGCCGCGCCGGGCTCGCCGCGAACCGCGCCGAGATCGCCCGTCTGCTCTGGCAGCAATGGTCACCGAACTGGCGCTTCGACGATGCGACCTTCGCGCGCGCGGCGGCGGCCTTCGACAATCCGGATCACGTCGCGGTCGTGATCAACAGCTATCGGCATCGCTTCGGGCTGGCGGAGGGCGATCCGCGCTATCAGGACCTCGAGCGGCGATTGGCGGCCCAGCCCGTCATCAATGTGCCGACGGTCACGCTCGATGGTGACGGTGACGGCGTCATCCCGGCGACCGATGGCCAGGCGCATGCGGCGAAGTTCAGCAACCGGATCGCCCATCGCGTGATCCCGCGCGCCGGCCACAACCTGCCGCAGGAGGAGCCCGAAGCTTTCGCTGCCGCCGTCATGGAGTTGCTGCGCTGATCACCTCACGTCCGCGGCGGGCTGAGCCGCCAGGCTCCGAACAACAGTCCCGCGGTCATCAGGCCGCAGACCAGCGCAGCCTCGGGCAGCGTGAGAGCCAGCGCCGCGGTCGCCGCCCAGCCGATCGAGGAGAACGCCTCGGCAAAGGTCGCGAGCCGCGACGATGTCTGGCGGCGGCGAAATTGACTGCGCCGCGCCTGCACCCGGAACCACAGCTGGATCGCGGTCGAGGAGACCGTCGCGGCCAGCACCGCCGCGGCCGTCACCAGCGCCTGCGACGGCGCGATCCAGGCCAGCGCGAGCACGAGCGGCGCGAAGATCACGGCGATCGTCAGCAGCACGACCTCGATCTTGGCCCGCACCACGCGCGCGGCGGTCAATGGCGCGGTCGCGACCAGCTCGGGCGCGTCCTCACCGGAGATGGTGAGCCAGGCCAGACCGCCTGCAAGCTGGCCCGCCGCCATCACGATGACGGGAGTGATGAGAATGACCGCCTGCGAGCTGTCGGAATAGCTGCGCCACAGCAGCAGCGCCGGCGGCACCAGATAGAGCAGCTGCATCAGCGTCTGCGAGATCAGCCAGGGATCGCGCCGCAGCAGCATGAACTCCTTACGCCGGAGCGCCTGCTGCCGCGATCCGCCGCGAAAGGCGCGGATGCGCGTGCCGGCGCGGCTGGAGACGCCCTGGGCTGCGGCGCTGATCGCGGTGTCGGCAAAGCGCGGCGAGAACACCGCCATCACCACGCCGAGCAGCAGCAGACCCGCAGCAAGCAGGACCAGGAGTGCCTGGCCGTCGCCGAGGGCGGCGCGGGCCGGCAGCCAGAGGACGCTATCCGGATCCGGCGCGATCGCAGCCGCAGCGTCCGAAGTGAGAACGGCAAAGCGCGACAGCGTGCCATAGGACACGATCGCCGCGATCTGCAGCACGATCACGAAGCCGGCTCCAATCACGGCTGCCAGGATCTGCGCGATCAGGCGCGTACGTGCCGGCCCGATCAGTCGGAACAGGATGATCGTGATCGCGATGGCGATCGCGGCCGCCGACAGGCCGACGGCTGCGACCACCGCGAAAGCCGCGAGCCAGCGCACGCCGCCCTCGATCAGCAGGACGTCGACGAACGGGGTCGCCAGCAGCAGCGCCATGCTGGTGACAGACAGCGCGATCGCGGCGATCCGGACCGAGAAGATCTCGGCCAGCCGCACCGGCGACGACATGATCAGGTCGAGATCGGCGCGGGCGTAGAACACGCGGGTCACGGACTCGATCGCCTGCGACAGCATCAGCGCCCACGACAGCATGATGGTCGAGGTGATGACGATCAGCGCGGTCTTGTCGAGCGGCGGCTGCAGGTCGGCGTAGCGGCCCACCACGACCCAGGCCGGCAGATGCATGACCGCACCGAACACCAGCAGGCCGATGATGGCCGCGCGGGTCCGCCGACTCCGGCCAGCCGTGATCATGCCGAGCCACTCCCGCCAGGCGAGCCTGATCTCGTGACGGGCGAACCAGGCGAGCGTGGCCGTCCGCGTCATGAAGCCAACTCGACGTCGACCAGCGCGATGAACAGCTCTTCCAGGCTGGTGTCATTCGCTCCGTTCTGCTGGCGGAGCTCGGCGAGCGTTCCTTCGGCCACGATGCGCCCGGCGGCGATGACGCCGATGCGGTCGGCCATCCGCTCGGCGACCTCGAGAATGTGGGTGGTCATGATCACGGTGCCGCCACGGCGCACGCGCTCGGCCAGCAGCCCCTTCACATGACGCGCGGACACCGCATCCAGCCCAGTCAGCGGCTCGTCGAGAATGATCAGTTGCGGATCATGAATCAGCGCGCCGGCAAGCGCCACCTTCTGGCGCATGCCCTTGGAAAATCCTTCGCATCGCTCGTGGAGATGCGCCTCAAGTCCGAGCGAAACCAGCAGCTCGCGGGCGGCCTCACCGGAGCGCGCGGCATCGATGCCCCAAAGCCCGGCGACGAATTCGAGATATTCGAGCGGCGTGAGCTTGTCATAGATCATCGGCTCGTCGGAGACCCAGGCCATCACTTGCTTCGCGGCGATCGGCTCGCGCAGCGCATCGATGCCGAAAATCTCGATGCGGCCGGCATCCGGACGCAGCAGACCGGCGACCATGCGCAACGTCGTCGTCTTCCCGGCGCCGTTGGGGCCGACCAGCGCGTAGAACTCACCGACGCGCACGATCAGGTCGAGCCCGTCGACCGCAGGCCGTTCGAAACATTTCGTTAACCCTCGCACGGCGAGGGCTGGAGTGTCTGGTGTCATGAACCGCTCGTTCTCTTCGCGCCTCCAACTTGGACGCAACTCGTTGCAGCGCGGTGAACGCCCGCTCGATTGCGATGCCGAAGGTCGATCCCGGGGATCCAGCTGCTCCGCGCACTACACTCCTGAGCCGGATCGCCACCGCAGCTTAGCGCAATGATCCGAGCGCGGAGCAGAATCGTTGGCCATGTGGGCCGCCGCCGCGGAACCTTGCGCTCCACGGCTCCGGAGGGGATGGATATGACGAACGAGCTGATCGCAACGCCACGGGGCCGGCACCGCTGATGGAGCAGCTTCTCCCGCCTCCCGCGCACCGCCAAGGCCGCGGCCTCCACGACTGGCGCGGCACGCCAGTCCCGTGTTGACGCGCCATGCCGAAAATGCGGCGCAAGGCCGACCTGCCGATCAAGATCTGCAAGGCGTGTGGCCGCCCCTTCGCGTGGCGGCGCAAATGGGCGCGCGACTGGGACGGGGTGAAGTTCTGTTCCGATCGCTGCCGATTCGAGCGGCAACGAAAAGGCCCGGCCGCGCAATCGTGATGCCTGCCCAGCGGAGCCCGATTGGCTGTCGGCCATGGACAAGGCGGCAATCCCTCGGGCAAGCTTGCCCATCCCTCGCGAGGCGCCATGAACATCCTGCTGCTCAATCCCAACATCCGCACTGATATCACCGAGCTGATGCTGCAGGTCGGTCGCGAGGCCGCCGCACCCGGCACGACCTTGATCCCCTGCACCGCGCCGCGTGGCGTGCCCTATATTGCGACCCGCGCTGAGGCGCAGATCGGCGGGGCCGTCGCGCTGGAGATGCTGGCCGAACGTAACGGCACGTTCGATGCCGCGATCATCGCCGCGTTCGGCGATCCCGGCCTGTTCGCCGCGCGCGAGCTGTTCGACGTGCCGGTGATCGGGCTCGCGGAAGCGGCGATGCTGACCGCCTGCATGGCCGGACGGCGCTTCGCCATCGTCACCTTCGCGCAGGCGCTCGGCCCCTGGTACGAGGAGTGTGTGCGCATGCATGGGCTGATGGATCGCTGCGCCGGCATCCGCATGCTCGACGGCAGCTTCAAGCAGATCTCCGACGTGCAGCATGAAAAGGAGGAACTGCTGGTCGGGTTGGCATTGCGCGCGGTCGAGGAGAACGAGGCCGACGTGCTGATCTTCGCCGGCGCGCCACTCTCAGGGCTGGCGGCCCGCGTCGCGCACCGCATTCCCGTGCCGGTGGTCGATCAGGTGATCGCCGCGGTGAAGCAGGCCGAAGCGCTGCTGGCCCTGAAGATGCGCAAGGCGACCGCAGGGACGTTCAGGCGGCCGGCAGCGAAGCCGACGGTGGGATTGGCAGAGGCGCTGGCCGCACGGCTGGAGCATCGTGATGCGTAGTCGACAATTGAGCGTCGTGAGGAACACCGGCTCTCTCCCCACGTCATTCCAGGGCGCGCGTCAGCGCGAGCCCGGAATCCATAACCACGACTGCACGGCTGGACCCGAGACATAGCCACGGCGCCCTCGCTCCGCGATGACGGCCTGTGGATACGGATTCCAGGCTACGCGCCCCCCGGAATGGCGCGCGGAGAGAGTAAGCCACAAACCAAGTGCGACGCCGGCGGATCGAGTAGCGTCGTTTGAGCCCCTCCGATACCGGCGCCTGCAGCTCCTGTACACAAGCCGCTTCCGCTGCCTGAAAAGGCGGCACGCTTCTTGCTTTTTCAAACGAATAGAGCAGGAAGCCCATGGCCAGCGTATCGGAAGCCAAGTCGCTAGTTCTGGATCGGATCACGCACCGCTTTGCCAGCGGCACGATGGCTGTATCCGACATCAATCTCGATGTGAAAGGCGGCGAGATCATCGCCCTGCTCGGCCCGTCCGGCTGTGGCAAGACCACGCTGCTGCGGATCATCGCCGGCTTCATCGGCCAGAGCGAGGGGCGTGTCATCATCGGCAATAACGTCGTCGATGCGCTGCCGCCAAATCGCCGCGCCGTCGGCATCGTGTTCCAGAACTACGCACTGTTCCCGCATCTGTCGATCAACGAGAATGTCGGCTACGGCCTCGCCGCACGCGGCGTCGGCCAGGCCGCGCGCAACGCGGAAGCGCAACGACTGCTCGACATGGTGCAGCTCGGCCAATTCGGCGAACGACTGCCGCGGCAATTGTCGGGCGGCCAGCAGCAGCGGGTGGCATTGGCACGCGCGCTCGCGATCAAGCCCTCGATCCTGCTGCTCGATGAGCCGTTCGCGGCGCTCGACAAGAATTTGCGGCTGGACATGCAGATCGAGGTCAAGCGGCTGCAACGCATGGCGGGCATCACCACCCTCATCGTGACCCACGACCAGGAGGAGGCGTTGTCGATGGCCGACCGCGTCGCCGTGCTGAGCCACGGCCATCTCGAGCAGTTCGGCACGCCGAGTGAGATCTATGACCAGCCGCAGACGCTGTTCGTGAACACCTTCGTCGGCACGGCGAACAAGATGAAGGGCGTGGTGCTTGCGACCGATGCGAGTAACGTAAGGGTCGGCCTTGAGGCCGGCGGCGAGATCATCGCCCGCGCGCCGAAGACGGTTCGTGCCTCAGACGAGGTCACCGTCTGCCTGCGTCCCGAGCATCTCACCTTCGTCAGCGACGGCTCCGGCTTTGCCGGCGAGATCGGCATGGCGCTGCCGCTCGGTGCCACCGTCGTCCATGAGATCAAGGCCAAGGACGGATCGAGCATCAAGATTTCGCAGGCCCGTACCGGCGGTACGCCGCTGCGGGAGGCCGGCACGCCGGTGCGCGTTGCGCCGCTCGCACCGGGACTCGCGACCGTCTTTCCGCAATGAACAACCAACACATCGGAGTGAAACATGATGCTTGATCGCCGCCGGCTCCTCACCAGCGCCTTGACGCTGGGCGCAATGCACGCCTTCCCTGGTCTCAGTCTCGCGCAGGCGCGGCCGCTGGTGTTCGCGACCTTCACCGGCAGCTGGGAGGAAGCGCACAAGGCGGTGCTGGTCCCGGCCTTCCGCAAGGCCAACGCCGATGCAGCGATCGTGCTCGACCCGATGCTGTCGGTCGACCAGATCGCCAAGGTCAACGCCGCCAAGGCCAATCCGCCGATCGACGTCATGCTGCACGATCCGGGTCCGGCGCTGGTCGCGATCGGCCAGGACCTGGTCGATCCGTTCCCGGCCGACAAGAGCGCGTACTACAAGGATCTGATTCCGGAAGCGCAGGACGCCATGGGCCCGGCGCCGTTCTTCCAGGTCGTCGGCCTCACCTACAATCCGGAGACCGTGAAGACGCCGCCAACGTCATGGGCCGATCTGTGGAAGCCGGAATTCAAGGGCAAGGTCGGCATCACCAACCTGAACTCGACGCTCGGCACCGGCTGGCTGGTCGAGATCGCCCGCATGCGGGGAGGCTCGGAGGCCAATGTCGACGAAGGCTTCAAGGCGCTGGAAGAGCTGAAGCCGAACCTCGCTGCCGTCGCCGCCAATCCCGGCGCACTGGCGACGTTGTTCCAGCAGGGCCAGGTCGACATCTCGCCCGGCAATTTCAACGCTATCCAGATCCTCAAAGCGCGCGGCGTGCCGGTCGAATTCGTGGCGCCGAAGGAAGGCGCGATCGCCTTCAAGACCACGATCCACATCGTCAAGAACTCGCCCAACAAGGAACTCGCCTTCAAGCTGATCGAGGCGGCGCTGTCGCCCGAGGTGCAGACCACCTTGATGAACTCGCCCTATCTGATCGTGCCGACCAATACCAAGGTCGCCATGTCAGGCGAGATCGCCAAGGTGCTGGCCAAGGATACCGACGAGTTGAAGAAGAAGTTCGTGTTCCAGGACTGGAAGAAGATCAACGAGCAGCGCGCCTCCTGGATCGAGAAGTTCAACCGCGACATCAAGATCTGACGCGATGAAGAGCGCCACGACAGCGCCGGGAGACGTAACCAGCTTCAGCCTGGGGCTCGCGCTGCCCCTCGGCGCGGCCTTCGCGATCTTCTTCGTGCTGCCGCTGGCGCAGCTGCTTTATCTGTCGCTGCACAACGACACTGCAGCGACGGTGTGGGGGCTCGGCCAGTACATCAAGTTCCTGACCGATCCCTTCAGCCTGTCCGTGCTCGGCTCGACGCTTCTGCTCGGCGCCGAGGTGACGCTGGCCTGCCTCGTGCTCGGCTATCCCATTGCCTGGCTCTATCAGCGCTCCGGCAGCCGGGTGCAGACGCTGATCATCATGATCGTGCTGCTGCCGCTGCTGACCAGCGTCGTGGTCCGCACCTTCGCCTGGATCGTGATCCTGGGACGGCAAGGCATCATCAACTCCGTGCTGCAGTCGCTCGGCCTGATCGGCACGCCGCTGCGCATGATCTATACGCAAGGCGGACTGATCGCGGCACTGGCGCAGGTGCAGATGCCGCTGATGGTGCTGCCGCTGATCACCGCGATCGGCCGCATCGACCCCAATCTCTCCGATGCCTCGGCCTCGCTCGGCGCCGGCAGCTGGCGCACCTTCGTCAAGGTGTTGCTGCCGCTGTCGATGCCCGGCATCATCGCCGGCTGCACCCTGACCTATGCGGCTGCCATCACCGCCTTCATCACCCAGTCGCTGGTCGGCGGCGGGCAGATGCTGTTCATGCCGATGTATCTCTATCAGCAGGCCTCGACCCTGCAGAACTGGCCGTTCGCCGCCGCGATCTCGATCATCTTCCTGTTCGCGGTGCTGGCCATCGTCGCGCTGTTCTCGACGCTCGGACGGCGCGCCCGTGGCTATGGAGACATCAGATGAGCCGCAGGCAGCACAATCTCGAAGCGCTCAGCTTCCAGATCGTCATGACGGTCATCGCCATCCTGGCGCTGATCCTGATCGTGTCGCCGTCGCTGGTCGTGGTAATCGTCTCGTTCACGTCAGGTTTCTCGCTGAAGTTCCCGCCGCCAGGGTATTCGACGCGCTGGTACCTCGAGCTGTGGAACGCCTGGCAGCTTCAGTTCGCCGCACGCAACAGCGTCGTCGTCGCGCTATGGTCGACCGGACTGTCGATCGTGCTCGGCGTCGCCGCATCGCTGGCGATCTCGCGCTCCAAGCGCCTGACCGCCAAGCTGCTCGATTCGCTGTTCATGTCGCCGCTGGTGCTGCCGGCGCTCGCTTTTGGCCTCGCAGCGCTGATGTTCTTCTCGCTGATCGGGCTGCCGGTGTCGCTGCTGACGCTGGTGATCGGCCACACCATCGTCTGCGTGCCCTATGTGGTCCGCAATACAGTGGCGGCGCTGGCGCAGCTCGAGCCGACCTTGCTGGAGAGTTCGGCCATTCTTGGCGCGTCCAGGCTGTACACCTTCCGCCGCATCGTGCTGCCGCTGATCCGTCCGGGCATCATCTCCGGCGCGTTCATCGCCTTCATGTCGTCGTTCGACAACGTGCCGGTATCGCTGTTCCTGCGCGATGCCGCCACCGACATGCTGCCGATCCGGATGTGGCAGGACCTCGAAGGCAAGCTCGACGTCACCATCGCCGCCCTTTCCAGCGTGCTGATCATCGCCACCATCGCCCTGATGGCCATCATGGAGCGCACCACGGGCCTGTCAAAGCGGCTGACGGGCTGAGCCTCGCTCTCAAGCCCCGCGGAAGATCGAATAGCCCCAGGGGGTGAATTTCAGCGGCAGGTGAAAATGCTCCTCGACCTTGTCGATCGCGAAACGGAAGGGCACTGTTGTCAGGAATTTCGTCTGCCCGCCCGCTCCGAAGAACTCACCAATATGGAACAGCACCTCATACTCGCCGGCAGTAACGCCGTCGCCCGTGACGACCGGCGCCTCAAGGGTGCCGTCGGCGCCAAGCTGGCCTTCGGCGAGCAGCGTGCGATCGGGCACCACGCGCCAGATCGCGACGCGCAGGCCCAGCGCCGGCCGCCCGTTCGCCACATCGACCGCGTGAACCGAGATACCGCCGGCCATCACCTACTCCGCTGCCAGGTTATCAAGTCATGATAGACGCGAAACGGGTCGCCGCGCCAGCAGCGCCGCTGTGGCCCGCCGTCGCTGCCATGACGGCGCTACAGGCGCTGGTCTCGTTGGCTTTGTTCGCGCCGGGCACGATCGCGCCTCGTGCGGGGATCAGTATCGAGCAGCTGTCGCTGTTCTCGACAGCGGCGTTCGCCATCAGCCTCGTCTCCTCGTTCTGGGGCGGCACATTGGTGCAGAAGGTCGGCTCGCTGCGCGTCGCAGCGCTGTGCGCGGTCGCCGTCTGCGCCGGCATGTCGCTGGCGACGCTCGGCTATGGCTGGGCGCTGCTCGGCGCCGGGCTGACGCTGGGCCTAGCTGCCGGACCGGAAACGCCGGCGAGCTCGGCGCTGCTCGGTCGGCTGGTGCCGCCTGAGAAGCGCGCGATGGTGTTCTCGATCCGGCAGACCGGCAGCCAGATCGGCGCCGTGATGGGCTCGCTGCTGCTGCCGCCGCTTGCCGTCGGACTCGCGCCAAGCTCGGCCTATGCCGCGGTGATCGTCTGCGCCGTCATCGGCTTCGTCAGCTTCGAGCGGCTGCGCCCGGCCTATGCCGTCACGACGCAGGTCATGCCGAACCTCGGCCTGCGGCAGCGGCTGCAACTCGTCAGCACCGACGGCCGCATGGCCGCGCTCGCGATTGCCTCGATCCCGTTCAGCGGCATGCAGGTGATCCTCAACACCTGCTTCGTCAGCTTCGGCACCGCGGAGCTCGGGCTGAGCCATGTCGAGGCCGGCTGGGTGCTGGCATCAGCGCAAGGCGCGGGCCTGATGGGACGGCTGGGTTGGGGCGTGGTGGCGACACGGCTGCGCTCGGCGCACGCGGTGCTGGTGATGGCGGGCGCGGGCATGGCGGCCTGCGCGCTGCTGCTCGGTCTCTGGGGTCCGCTGCTGAGCAGACCAATCCTGGTCCTGCTCACCGTCGTGTTCGGACTGACGGCGAGCGGCTGGAACGGTGTGTTCATTGCCGAGATCGCCAACCTCGCCAAGCCCGAACGTGTTGCCGAGGCAACGGGCGCGGTGCTCACGGCGTCGTTCCTCGGCCTCGTCGCGGCGCCTCTGCTCGTTGCCGTTCTGACGCCTCGCTTTGGGCTCGGCGGCAGCTTTGTCGCGCTGGCGCTGCTATCCGCCGCGGGTGCGGCCGTGCTGCTGATGGAGCGGGTCCATGCGCGCGAGTGAGATCGCATTTGCCGTCAACGCGCGGCAGAGCACCGCCAGGGAAATGGCCGAGCAGGCATTGGCGCGCATCGCCGCTGCGCGCGACCTCAACGCCATCGTCACCACAGATCCGGAGCGCACACGCGCCGAGGCCGACGCTGTCGACGCGCGCGTAGCCGCGGGCGAGACGCTGCCGCTCGCCGGCGTGCCGGTCGTGGTGAAGGACAATATCTGGGTCGCAGGCTGGCGCATCACGCAGGGCTCGCGTCTGTTTGCCGAGTTCACGGCACCCGAAGATGCCATCGCAGTCGCGCGGGTGCGCCGGGCCGGCGCGGTCGTCGTCGGCATCGGTGCGACCTCCGAATTCGCCTGCAAGGGCGTCACGACCTCGCTCCTGTTTGGGCCGACGCATCATCCGCAAGACCCGCGTCTCACGCCGGGCGGATCGTCGGGCGGACCGGCCGCAGCCGTCGCGGCCGGCCTCGTGCCGCTCGCGATCGGCACCGATGCCGGCGGATCGAGCCGCCGGCCGCCGGCCCATGTCGGCGTCGTCGGCTTCAAGCCGTCCTATGGCGCGATCCCTTATGGGCCCGGGTTTCCCGAGCCGTTCTGGGGCATCTCGGTGATCGCGCCGATTGCAGCCGATGTCGGCGATGCCAGGCTTGCGTTCGAGGTCATGGCCGGCGCCGATCCGCGGGATCCTGATTCATTCGATGTGCCCGCGGCACATCCTGCAAAGCCGCTCAGCGTGGCGTTCTCGCCGCGGCTCGGGCTCGATACTGCCGTCGATGATGAGGTGAGCACGGGCCTGCAGCAGGCGGTCGATCGCCTGCGCGCCAAGGGCATGATGATCGTGAACAGGGATCCGGTCTGGCCATCCGGTCTCGCCGAGGACGCCGTCATGCCACTCCAGCATGCCGGGCTCGCCGCGCTCCATGGCGATGCCTTCCGCAAAGATCCCGCGCAGTTCGATCCGGACATTGCCAGGCAGATCGAGCGGGGCCTGAGCCTGAGCGGCGCCGATGTCGGCCGCGCACTGGAGGCCAGCACACGAATCGCGCGCGCCTTCGCGAGCTTCTTCACAGAGGTCGATGTGCTGCTGGCGCCGACCGTGCCATGTGTCGCGTGGCCGTTGACACAGCTTGGCCCGACCACGATCGGCGGCCGGCCGGCGAGCCCGCGGGCACACGCGGTGTTCACGCCCTCCGCCAATCATGCGGGAGTGCCGGCGATCTCCGTTCCCTGCGGGACGAATGCGCAGGGCCTGCCGTTCGGTCTGCAACTGATTGCGGCGCGCGGCCGAGACCGGATGCTGCTGGATGTCGCCGCGGAGGCGGAGCGAGTGTTGCTGGTCTAGTTTGACCCCGGCGCGAGCGGCTTGCTCGTGTACCGCTCTTGTCCGCCGTAGCTCGAAGAGCGAAGGCGGATGCGGATGCGGATGCGGGGAGAGGCCGGATTGCATCGCCAGATGCAATCCGGGTGAGGGGGTACAGGTCTCTCCACAAACACTTCCCGTGCGGCTGTCCCTCACCCCAACCCTCTCAGCGCGAGCGAAGCTCGTCGCGGCCCCGTAAGAACGGGGAGAGGGAGCGCACCGTCAGCACGGCTCCATCCGGGGCTTCATGAGCTCGCAACTACAAAAGCCTTCACCCCTGCTCGAACTTCTTCGCCAGCCGCGCCCGCGTGATGTGGCCGATCTGGTCGATCGCGTTGGCGATCTCGGTGTCCAGGTCGTTGCCGATGCGACGGTCCATCTCGGCGATGACCGAGGGGCGGTCGGCGTGCAGCGCAAGGGCCACGATCAGCGGCATGCCGAACTTGTCGCGGTAGCGGCGGTTGATGTCGGCGACGCGCTCGAACTCGGCGCGCGACAGCGCCGTGAAACCGAGCCGGCCCTGCTCGCCGATCGAATCGTTCGTCATCTCGCCGGCCAGCGCTTCTCGCCCGGCCAGTTCAGGATGGGCGCGGATCAGCCTCAGTCTCTCGTCGCGGCTCATGGCGCGGACGACGTTCATCAAGGTCGTGTGCAGCGCATCAGCGGAATCGTCGAATGCGGACAGACCCGCGCGATAGGCACGATCGGCAATCTCGGGCGTGTGCTCGAAGATGTCGCCATAGCGCTCCACGAACAGCACGCGCGACATCTGCGACGGCCTGAGATGGCCGGCCGGCGGATGCGTCCTGATCCAGTGCCGGGCGATGTCCAGCCGGGTCGCCACCCAGACCTTGTTGTGGCCCATGACGTAGTCGAGGAAGCGCGCCAGCGCCGCGGCGCGCCCGGGACGGCCGACGAGACGGCAATGCAGCCCGACCGACAGCATGCGCGGGCTCTCCGCGCCTTCGGCGTAGAGCGTGTCGAAGCTGTCCTTCAGATAGGCGAAGAACTGATCGCCCGAATTGAAGCCCTGCGGGCTTGCAAAGCGCATGTCGTTGGCATCGAGCGTGTACGGCACGATCAGCTGCGGGCCGTGCGGGCCTTTGATCCAATAAGGCAACTCATCGGCATAGGAATCGGCGCTGTAGACGAAGCCCTGCTCGTTCAGGACGATGTCGAGCGTGTTGGCTGACGTGCGGCCCTGGTAGAAGCCGAGCGGCCGTTCTCCGGTCAGTTCGGTGTGAAGGCGGATCGCCTCCTCGATATGGGCGCGCTCGTCGGACTCGGAGACGTCGCGGTAGTCGATCCATTTCAATCCGTGCGAGGCGATCTCCCAGCCTGCCTCCTTCATGGCAGCGACGGCCTCCGGGTTGCGTGCCATCGCGGTGGCGATGGCGAACACCGTGACCGGCAGCTTGCGCGCGGTGAACATGCGCCACAGACGCCAGAACCCCGCCCGCGAGCCGAACTCGTAGATCGACTCCATGTTCATGTGGCGCTGGCCCGGCCAGGGCTGCGCGCCGACGATCTCGGAGAGGAACGCCTCGGACGCGGCGTCGCCGTGGAGAATGTTGTTCTCGCCGCCTTCCTCGTAGTTGATCACGAACTGCACGGCGATGCGGGCATCACCCGGCCAGCGCGGATGCGGCGGCGTGCGGCCGTAGCCGACCATGTCGCGCGGATAAACGTCCCCACTCATCCGGCTCAACTCCCGCGATAGGTCTGATAGCTCCAGGGTGTCGCGAGCAGCGGCACATGGTAGTGCGCGTCGGCGTCGGCGACCGTGAAACGGAGCGGGATCAAATCGAGAAACAGCGGATCGCCCGAGGCAAGGCCGTGCGCCTTGAAATGAGCGCCCATATGGAAAGTCAGCATGTAGGTGCCGGTCGTGAGCTCGTCCCCCGCCAGCAGCGGCTGGTCGGTGCGGCCGTCGTCATTGGTCCGGACCTGCTTCACCCGGCGCCAGGAGCCATCCGACTGCAGAGCATCCAGGTCGATCGCAACGTCGGCGGCGGGCTTGCCCCTGACCGTGTCCAGAATATGCGTGCTCAGCCGCCCCATCCGTATGTCCTTCTCGTGCCGGTCCGAACAGAACATTAGCAGCAGCCAGAGCGGCGTTCGAAGCGATTTTCGAGGCCGTGCGTCAGCCCGCGATGACGTCGTTAAAAAAGCTCACCGGCCCCATCTGCCCGCCCTTGAGGATGATGTCGCGGCCGTCGAGGTGGGGATCGTCGCTATGCAGGCGGCACAGCGGCGCGCCAGGGGCCATCGGTGCCCGATAGGACAGCCCCCAGGCATCGAGCGCGGCGAACGCGAGGCTCGAGGTGTCGCCGCCGGCCACGACGATGCGCGAGACGTCCGCCCCGGCGAGCACTGCGGCGAGCAGCGCGCCGGTCGCATGCGCCACGCGCGCCATCTCGGCGCCGGGTGCCCCATCCGTGACCAGCATGACGTGTCCGTGGGCAAGTCCCGCGACGGCGTCGCGGCACAGCGCCTGCTGATCACCGTCGTTGACGAGCAGCCTCGCCGGATCGACCGCGATGATCTTGTAGCCCCCCGCCGCCGCGACCTGCGCCCGCGTCACCGGCGACAGGCTTCCGACCAGCGCCAGCACGGAGCCGCCGACGCGCGGCGTGGCAGCGGGCAGAGCCGAGTTCTCGGCCGGCCCATCCCACGCCGACGCAAACGCCCTCGCCACCGAGCTCGGGCCGACCGCGAGCATCGAGCCGGCGGCGAGGCGATCGGTGAGCAGCCGGCCGATGACGGCCAGGTCGCTCTCCTGGGCCACATCCAACAGCACGGCATGAGGCGCGGCCGCCATGTTCGCATCGAGGCTGGTCTCGGCGTCCCCGTCCGCATAGGCGCGGTAGTCGATCAGTGCGATCCGCTCCAGACCTTGAGCCGCGAGATGCCGGCGCAGATCGGCCTCGGCCATCGGCGTCACCGGATGCCGGCTCATGGTCGGGTGGCGATCGATGCGATGAACCTCGACACCAGCACCGGCTGCGGCGAACAACTGACCGAACAGGCAGTAGCGGCCGAGATTGGGCTGGCCGCCGACGATCGGCACGAGCGGATTGGCGACATGCCGCCGCAGCACTGACACGGCCGCGCCGATGCTGCCGACCTCGGGCGCGCTGTCGAAGGTCGAGCAGCATTTGTAGTGCAGGACGTCGACGCCGAGTGCCGCCAAAGCACGTCCGGCGGCGTCGAGCTCCACGGCAGCCGCAGCGGGCGGCATCGATCGGGTCGCACCGGCGATGCCGACGGCGTCGAGCGGACCTGCCGCTGCCAACTGCGCCGTCGTCGGCGGCCGCAGAAACAGCTGCGCGCGATGGCCGCGCTCGGCCCAGGTCGCGAGCGTGTCGGTGGCGCCGGTCAGGTCGTCGCCATACCAGCCGACGCGCGGCCGCGCGAAATGTGCCAAGGCACTCATCCGGTCCGCCCGAAGCTCGCCAAAGCCTGCCGCAACTCCGGATGCACACCGGCCGCCTGTTCGAGCGAAACACCTGACGTGACCGCGTCCCAAGCCTGCCGGATGCTGCTGACGCCGGCCGCGGGTCCGCCCGGATGCGCCATGATGCCGCCGCCGGCCATGAACAGGAGATCGGCGTGGCCAATCGCGTCATAGGTCGCCTGGACCGTGGCGGCGGATTGCCCGGAGGAGAAGGCCGGCAGCACGCGATCGTCGCAGCCCTCGGTCAGCGGCGTCACGCAGTCCCTCGCCGACTCGACCACCTCGTCGTCCTCCTGCGCGAACTTGCCCTGCAGCCCGTGCACATGCATGTGGTCGACCCCGGCGAGCCGCCACAACGTTTGATAAGGCTGGAAGCCGATGCCGAGCAGCGGGTGGCGCGAGATCGCGCCAAAGCCGTTGCGATGACCATGCAGCGCAAGATCGGAGCTGCGGCGCAACGTCGTCACCGCCGAGAAACCGCACCAGTTCAGCGACACCATGGCGCAGGATCCGCCATGCTGCGCGATCAGATCGGCGTGGCGCCGCATCGCGTCGGTCTCGTCGGTGATGTTGAATGCCATCATGACGTGCTTGCCGGTTGAATCCCGATGCCGCCTGATCGCCGCCATCACGGCAGGGATGCGCTTGGCGAGCGGGGCGTGATCGGGATCGGCGGAGATCTCGTCGTCCTTGATGAAGTCGACGCCAGCCGCGCAGAGACGCGCGACCAGCGCCGCGGTCTCGTCCGCGTCGAGGCCGACATTCGGCTTGATGATCGAGCCGACCAGCGCGCCGCTACGAACTCCCGTCAGCCGGCGCGTGCCGGCGATGCCCTGCTTCGGACTATCGAAGCGCGCGCGATAGGCCGCAGGCAGCGTGATCTGCTCCAGCCGGAGACCGGTGACCTCGCCGAGATCGTAGAGATTGCCGGCAACGACCGAGGCCAGCGTCGGCAGATTGGCGCCGACATTGGCGACGGGAAACGAGATCGTCACGCGCGCGCGACGATAGGGACCTGTCGCGCCCTTGCGCCGCAGCCAGGCATTCGGCAGGCTGGGTTGGTCCACGGCCGGTAGCTCCACGACGCCGGTCACCGAGGCGCGGGCGCGCGCGCGCAAGGCATCGGTCTCGCCCTCGACCCGGGTGAACGTGCCGCAGGACTGCTCGCCCGCCATCACCTCCGCAACATCCAGGGGATCGAGCGGCGTCTCGATCAGGTAGCTGGCCTCGAAGTGGTCGGACGCAACCATGCTCACAACCTGCTGAGATCCGGGAACGGGCGCACCGGGTCCTTGCCGTCCCAGTCCTGCGAAGCCTCGCGGATCATGCGGAACATCGTGCCCTTCGGTCCCAGCACCTCCGACAGCTCGATGACGGTGCCGGGATGATAGTGCGTGTCAAAATAGATGAAGCGGCCGCGCTCGCCAACCTCGCCGCTCATGACCGGCTTGAAGCCCTGGCCGAGCAGCCGTTCGAGATCGGCGTCGTAGCTCTCGGTCCAATACGCCACATGCTGCAGGCCGAAATGGCCAGCTTGCGTGAAGTCGCGATACATCGAGGGCACGTCGTTGCGGCACTGGATCAGCTCGATCTGCAGCGGGCCGGAATTGGCCAGCGCCACCGAATTGTGCGGCTCGTAGCTCGCGCCGCGATATTGGTAGTTCCTGATCGGGACACGCTCGTTGTAGAAAAACGGGCCGACGCCCAGCACGCGTGACCAGTAATCCATCGCCGCCTCGATATCGGGTACGACATACCCGGCTTGACGGATCTCGCCGAACAGGCGGCTCATGGCAACGTCCTTTCCAACACTGGCCCAAACATCAAAGGAAGCCGATCGAGAACCACGGGATTGCGGCCACGGCGACAAGACCGAGCAGCAGCGCGAGCACATAGCCCCAGATGTAGCGCAGCCCCTCGTCCGGATTGATCTTGCTGATGGCGCAGGCGCCGTAGTAGCCGACGCCGAACGGCGGCGCGAACAGGCCGATGCCCATCGCGAAGATCACCACCATCGCGTAGTGCACCTCGTGCACGCCGGCCTGGCGTGCGATCGGGAACAGCAGCGGCCCGAACAGCACGATCGCTGGAATGCCTTCGAGGATGCTGCCGAGGATGATGAAGGTCACGATCGAAACCGCCAGGAAGCCCCAGGCCCCGCCGGGAATGGCCGCCATCAGCTCCGCAAGCTTCTGCGAGAAGCCGGATTGGGTGAGACCCCAGGCCATCGCCGTGGCGCAGCCGATGATGAAGACGATGGCGCCGGTGAGCGCGGCGGTCTCGACCAGCATCGCCGGCAGCCGGCGCCAGTCGAACTGGCGATAGATCAGGAGGCCGGCGATCACGGAATAGGCGATGCCGATGGTCGAGACCTCGGTGGCGGTCGCCACGCCTTCCACCACGGCAAGCCGGATCACAAATGGCAGTGCGATCGCGGGCAAGGCGACCAGGCCGAGCCGTCCGACCTCGCGCCACGTCGGACGCCGGACATGGCTGAGATCCTCGTTACGATAGCGCCACCAGACGACGCTGCACAACCCGAGGCCCAGCACCAGCGCCGGCAGCATGCCGCCGGTAAACAGCGCGGCGATCGAGACGCCGGTGACGGAACCAATCGTGATCAGCACGATCGAGGGCGGAATGGTTTCGGTCTGCGCGCCCGTGGCCGCGAGCAGCGCGACGAGATCGCCCGGCTTGGCGCCGCGCGCTTGCATCTCTGGAAACAACACCGGCGCGATCGCGGCCATGTCGGCGATCTTCGAGCCTGAAATGCCCGACACCAGATACATGGCGCCGATCAGCACATAAGAGAGCCCGCCTCTGACGTGGCCGAGCAGCGCCGACAGCCACTGAATCATGGCCGCGGCCATCCCGGTCATGCCGATCAGGGCGCCCAGGAAGATGAACAGCGGCACGGCCAGGAGAACGAGATGGCTCATGCCCTCGTCGAGCCGGCCGACCATCACCAGCATCGGCGTCGAGGTGGTCAAGCCGAGATAGCCGAAGGTGGCGAGCGCGAAGGCGAACGCGATCGGCACGCCCGCGAACACGTTGAGGCCGACGACGCCGACGAAGAAAACCACGAGATTGAGCCGTCCGAGCGGCTTCAGCACCGGTCCCGCGAGCCAGAACACCATCAGCAATGCAGCCGTGAGCGCGATCGCGAGGAGCACCGGCTTGAGTGCGTGCAGCCGCACCAGGCGAAACACCGCCGCAAGCAGCATCAGCGCAATCCCGGTCGGGATCGCCGCCGCGCGCCAGGCGCTGGCGATTTCCAGCGCCGGCGTGACGATGAAGCGTTCCTCGGATGCGTAGTCCAGCGCATGCGGCAGGATCAGCAGCAGGAACGCGATCGCCGCCGTCGTCGCCACGGCTTCGAGCAGCGCCCTCACCGCGGGCGACACCCGCGCCACCACGCCTGTCATGCGCATGTGCTCGCCGCGCCGGAGCGCGATCGCTGCACCCAGCATCGACAGCCACAGGAACAGGATCGAGGCGAGCTCGTCCGACCACACCAGCGGCGCATGCAGGACGTAGCGCGCGATGACGCCGGCGCCGAGGATCAGGATCTCGGCGACCAGCACGATCGCGGCAACGGCCTCGACGATGCGGCCCACGGTCTGCTCGATCCGATGGGCAGCCGCCGTCAGGCCTGATGCCGGCAGATCCGGCGCCGGCATCGCAACCGCGTGACTGTTCATGGCGCTCGACTCCCGAAGCATCTGGCGACGCTCAGGCGAGCACGCCGACCTCTTTCTCCAGCAGGCCCCACGCCTCCGCGCCGAACCGCTCCTTCCATTCCTTGTAGAAGCCGGCGTCGCGCAGCTTGGCGCGGAAGGAGTCCGGCGCGGCCTTGTTGAAGGCGAGGCCCTTGGCCTGCAGTTCGGCCTGAACCGATTCATTCAGGCGCCTGACGTCGTCGCGCTGCTTCATGCCGGCGTCGTTGAGCGCCTCGGTGATGACGGCCTTGACGTCATCGGGCAGACCCGCCCAGGCGCGGCCGTTGGCGACGAACCAGAAGCCGTCCCAGATGTGGTTGGTGAGCGCGCAGAATTTCTGCACCTCGTAGAGCTTGGCGACCTGGATGATCGACACCGGGTTCTCTTGCGCATCGACGATGCGGGTCTGCAGCGAGGTATAGACCTCGCTGAACTGCAGGCTGGCCGGCGCCGAGTCGAGCGCCTTGAACATCGACAGGCTGAGCGGGCTCACCGGCACGCGGATCTTGAGCCCCGCCATGTCCTTGGCCGACTCGATCGGCTTGCTGCTCGAGGTCATCTGGCGGAAGCCGTTGTCCCAGATCTTCTCGAACGCGTGCAGATTGACCTTGGCGATCGCGGCGCGAACATGCGCGCCGAGGCCGCCATCCATCGCGCGCCAGACCTGATCGTAATCGGCGAAGGCGAAGCCGACCGCGTTGATCGCGGCCACCGGCACCAGCGTCGCGATCACCAGCGCCGACGGCGTGAAGAAGGTGATGCCGCCATTGCGCACCTGGCTCAGCATGTCCGTGTCGCCGCCGAGCTGGTTGTTGGGGAAGATCTTGATCTCGACCCGGCCGTTGGTCTTGTCCCTGACCTGATCGGCCGCCTGCTGCGCGCGGATGTTGAGCGGATGGGTCGAGGGCAGATTGTTGCCGTAGCGCAGCTCGATCTCGGCTGCGCGCGCCACGACAGGCGCGCCGATCATTGAGGCCGCGGAGGCACTCGCGAGCACCCCCAGGACGCTGCGCCGGCTCAGTCGGGTCATGACTTCCTCCCTTTGTTGTTGGTCGGCCAGCCCTTGTTGTCAGGCTCTTGCCGCATCGTCGCCGGCACGATAGAGAGCACGGATGACGGCCGTCAAACTCAATTCTTGATGGTTTTTGATGGCTTTTTGACCCGCCAGGAACGACCTGATGACGGAGACGAGCACTGAAACGCCGCGCCGCCGCCGGCGGGCGGGCATCGACGACATCGCGCGGCTTTCCGGCGTCTCCGCCGCCACCGTCGACCGCGTGTTGAACCAGCGGCCCGGCGTTCGCCCCATCACGGTGCAACGCGTGCTGCAGGCCGCCAAAGAGCTCGGCTATCTCATGGAAGGCACGCTGCACGCGCAGGCGCTGAAGCCGTGGCGGCTCGGCTTCCTGCTGCCGGCCGGCACCAATCGCTTTCTCAACATGCTGGGACGGCTGATCATCTCCTCGCAGGACCAGCTCGCCTCGTTCAACATGCGCGCCCGCGTCGAGCACATCGAGAGCCTGAAGCCGGATCTGCTGGCGCAGGAGCTGCTGCGGCTCGGCCGTGAGGTCGACGGCATCGTGTTCATGGCGATCGAGCATCCTGCGGTCCGCGAGTCGGTCGACGTGCTCGCCGAACGCGGCGTGCCGACGGTGACGCTGATCTCGGACATCGCCAATACACGACGCGTCGCCTATGTCGGGCTCGATAACCGTGCGGCCGGCCGCACCGCTGGCTATCTGATCGCGCGCTTCATCGGCAACCGCCCGGCGCAGGTGGCGATGATCGCGGGCAGCCTCAGCTATCGCGCCCATGAGGAGCGCGAGATGGGCTTCCTGCATCTGTTCCGCGAACAATTTCCTGAGATCGAGGTCGTGGGTCTGCGCGAGGGTCACGACGACGAAGCGCACAACTATCGCCAGACCAAGCTGCTGCTGGCCAAGCATCCGCGGCTTGCCGGCATCTACAACATCGGCGGCGGCGCCGACGGCATCGGACGCGCGCTACGCGAGGCCGGGCGCCAGCACGACGTGGTGTTCGTCGGCCATGGCCTGTCGCCCGACACCCGCGCGATGCTGCTCGACGGCACCCTGGACGCCGTGATCTCGCAGAACCCGCAGACCTCGCTGATGGACTGCGTCACCATCTTCTCCAGCCTGCGCGCCGGACGCGCCGTGCAGGACATCGCACGCGCCCGCGCCGAACTGATCCTGCGCGAGAACCTGCCGTGACCTAAATTCGTCAGCCTGCGTTTCTGCCGAAGCGCTCGACCAGGAAGTCGATGAAGAGGCGGACCTTCACCGACAGGTGTCGCGTCGGCGGATAGATCGCGTAGAGCGCCAGCGGTGGCGCGATGTAGTCGGAGAGGATCGCGGTGAGCGCGCCGCTCGCGAGCGCCTCCGCGGCGATGAAGCGCGGGATCAGCGCGATGCCCTGCCCGCGGATAGCGACGTCGCGCAGCACCTCGGCATTGTTGACGCACAGTCTCCAGGCCGGCTGGATCCAATGATCGCCGTCGCGTCCCGTGAGCTTCCACTGATTGCCGGTCAGCAGGAAGCCATAGGTCAGCGAGGTGTGGCGGCGGAGATCCTCCGGGCTTTGCGGCGTGCCATGCCGCGCCAGATAGCCGGGCGCGGCGCAGATAACGCGCTCGACCGGCATGATCCGTCGCGCCACCAGGCTGGAGGATTCCAGCTCGGCGATCCGCAAGGTCACGTCGAAGCCGTCCTGCACCGGATCGAGCAGGTCGTCGCTGAGCACGATCTGCAGCTGCAACTCGGGGTAATCGGCCATGAAATCGGCAACGACCGGCCCGAGCCGCATGGTGCCGAACGACATCGGCGCATTGACGCGGAGCAGCCCGCGCGGCGCGGCCTGGGACTGGCTGACGGCCTGGTCGGCCGCGTCGAGCTCGGCGAGGATAGCAACTGCGCGCTCGAAATAGCGCTGGCCGGTCTCGGTCGGGCTGGCGTGACGCGTGGTGCGGACGATGAGTTGCACGCCGAGGCTCTGCTCGAGCTCGCCGATATATTTCGAGATCGCCGAGCGCGACAGCCGCAGCTGCCGCCCGGCTTCAGCAAAACTGCCGCTCTCGACCACCTTCACGAAGGCGCGCAGGCTGCTCAGTTTGTCCATGGTCCCCGGACCATTATTGTCGCCATTTCGTAGACAGAGACGTCACAAGAGCACGGATTGTCTCCAAATCAAAGCCGACCAATATTGCGTCACAGGAATTCAACGGCCCACTCGGGGCCCTACCGGCAGGAGACCCACATGCCCGGACTTCACCACGTGACAGCGATTGCCGGCGACGCGATCCGCAATTTCGGCTTCTACACCCGCGATCTCGGCCTGCGCTTCGTCAAGAAGACGGTCAATTTCGACGATCCCGGCACCTATCATTTCTATTATGGCGACGAGACCGGCCGCCCCGGCACCATCCTGACCTTCTTCCCCTGGGCCGGCGCGCGGCCCGGCCGTCGCGGCGTCGGCGAGACGCATCAGACCGCGTTCCGGGTGCCGCAGCGCTCCCTCGGCTACTGGACGCAGCGGCTCACCGAAAAGGGCATCGCCTATGAGGCGCTGGAGAAACGCTTCGGCGAATCCGTGCTGCCGTTCACCGATCCCGACGGCATGGCGCTGGCGCTGGTCGGCGTCCCCGGCGCGGAGAATGAGCCGGGTTACAGCAATGGCGACATTCCGGCCGAGCACGCCATCCGCGGCTTCCACGGCATCACGCTGCTGCTCGACTCGGCCGAGAAGACCGCCGCCGTCCTGACCGACGTGTTCGGCTTCGAGGAAAAGGGGCGCGAAGGCTCGGTGATCCGCTTCAAGGCGCCGGGCGACGCGCAAGGCAGCGTGGTCGACATCTACGAGGCCAAGGGATTCCTTCGCGGCGCGCAGGGTGCCGGCTCGGTGCATCATATCGCGTTCCGTGCGGCCGACGACGCGGCGCAGGGTGTCATGGCGCAGCGGCTGGTCGATCGCCACGGCCTGCATCCGACCGAGCAGAAGGACCGCAACTACTTCCGCTCGATCTACTTCCGCGAGCCGGGCGGCGTGCTGTTCGAGATCGCGACCGACATCCCGGGCTTTGCGGTCGACGAGCCGGTCGCCGAGCTCGGACGCAATCTGAAGCTGCCCGCGTTCCTCGAATCGCACCGCAAGCAGATCGAGGGCGTGCTGCCCAACCTCGAGGAGGCCACATCGTGACCGGGACATTGTCCTTCACCCACCGCTTCCAGCCTGGAAGCACACCGGGAGCAGCACCATTGCTGCTCCTGCACGGCACCGGCGGCGACGAGAACGATCTGCTGCCGCTTGGCGCCACGCTGTCGCCCGGCGCGGCGCTGCTGTCGCCGCGCGGGCAGGTGCTCGAACATGGCATGCCGCGCTTCTTCCGCCGCTTGGCGGAAGGCGTGTTCGACGAAGACGATGTGCGCCGGCGCGCGCTGGAGCTCGGCGCCTTCGTCGGCGAGGCACGTCAGCGCTATGGCATCGCGGCGCCGGTCGCGGTCGGCTATTCCAACGGCGCCAACATCGCCGCCGCGCTGTTGCTGCTACAGCCGGAGGTGCTGGCCGGCGCGGTGCTGTTCCGCGCCATGGTGCCGCTGACGCAACCGCCGGCAGTCAAGCTGAAGCGCCAGCCGGTGCTGATGCTGTCCGGGCTGGCCGATCCGATTGTGCCGGCGGCCAATTCGGCCAAGCTGTGCAGCCAGCTGTCGGATGCCGGCGCCGACGTGACCCACACGACGCTGCCGGCCGGGCACCAGCTGTCGCAGGCGGACATCGCGCTCGCCCGCGACTGGATCGCCGGACTGCCGCAGGCCATCGCGGCCTGAAGGCGCTTGCAGCTCTCACCGCTCTTGATCGAGAATGTCTTCTCGTCAGCGCCAGCATCGGACCGTCCACGGCGGCTCCAATGCTGGCGCGCGGATGGGAAGGATTTCCGGATGGCCGTCGACAAGCTGTTCATCAATGCGCGGCTCGACCGCGGCGCTCGCCATGCGATCACGGTCGACAACGGCCGCATCAGCGGCCTGCTGGCCGAGACGGAGCGGCCAGAAGCACGCGAGGTGATCGATCTCGGCGGCGCGCTGGTCGTGCCCGGCTTGGTCGAGGGCCACATCCATCTCGACACCAGCTTCTATGGTGATGCCTGGAAGCCGCACAAGCCGTGCACTGATGGTTTCGACGTGCACGAGCGGGTCGCGTTCCAGGCGCAGAACATGGCCGCTGCGGCGCCGATGGACGTCCGCGCCCGTAACCAGCTCGATCTCTGCATCGGCCATGGCACCACACGGATGCGCAGCCACGTCATGGTCGACGGCTCGGTCGGTCTGAAATCCCTGGAGACCATCCTGCGCGTGCGCGAGGAGTATCGCGACCTCATCGAGATCCAGCTCGTCGCGTTTCCGCAAAGCGGCATCCTCAAGAGCCCAGGCACGCCGGAGTTGCTCGACGAGGCGATCAAGCTCGGTGCCAACCTCGTCGGCGGCCTTGATCCGGCGAGCTTCGACCGCGACGTCGAGAAGCATCTCGATGTCGTGTTCGGCACGGCGCACAAGCACGGCGTCGATGTCGACATCCACCTGCACGATGCGAGCATGCTCGGTCTGTTCGAGCTGGAGCAGATCGCGGCGCGCACGCGTGCGCTGGGGATGCAGGGCCATGTCGCGGTCAGCCACGCCTATGCGCTCGGCGATCTGCCTGCGGACCCGCTCAAGAAGATCGCCGACGTGCTGGCGGCATCAGGCGTCGCCATCATGACGAACGCGCCGGGCGCACGGCCCTTCCCTCCGGTCGCGCTACTGCGTGCGGCCGGCGTCACCGTGTTCAGCGGAAACGACAACATCCGGGATTCCTGGTGGCCCTATGGCGACGGCGATCTCTTGAACCGAGCCATGATGATCGGCTACCGCTCCGGTTTCTACGTCGACGATGAGTTGCGGGTCGCCTTCGACCTTGTGACCGAGGCCGGCGCCAAGGCGCTGCGGCTCCAAGATTATGGCCTTGGCGTCGGCGCCCGCGCTGATTTCGTGACCTTGAGCGCCGAGCACGTTCCTGAAGCTGTAGTCAGCGTGCCCAAAGGACGCTCCGTGTACAAGGACGGCCGCCTCGTCGCGCGCGACGGACGCGTGACGAAGCCAGCTTTCTGAGCTGCGCTCACTGCGCCGGTTCGACCGGCGCCTGCGAGCGCGGCGGCTCGGCGCGAGAGATGGTCGCAGCAGCGATCCACTGCGTGACGGCCGAAAGCTGCCCCCCGGACTCACGAAACGCCTGCAGCTGATAATCCGACGAGCTGCCGAACTGCATGATGGTGCGGCAGCGCTCGACCTCGGCGAGACATCCGAGCTCTTCGGCATGCGGCGCCACGTCGGTGATCATCCGGTTCAGGATTTCCTGGCCGGTGACGGGACCATCCTCGGTGACGAAGATGCAGTCGGTGCCGTAGCGCTGGGCCCGCCACTTGTTCTCGACCGCGATCGCGCGCTCGACATTGCCGACGGTCTCAGCGAGTTCCGGGTTGAGATAGAGGTGGCGCGCGAGGGCGCGATAGAGCGAGGCGATGGCGACGGCATCGTCCACCGCGGTGCAGACGTCGGGAGCACGCAATTCGAGGGTTGGATGACGCAGCGACGGCCGCATTGCCCACCAGACATGGCTCTCGTTCGGCATCGCGCCGGACTTGGTCAGTGCCGCGACGTAGCGGTCGAATTGCTGCTTGGACGTGAACAGTTCGGGCAGGCCCGTGCGCGGCAGCTCGTCATAGGCGGCAAGCCGGTAGCCCTTCAACCCCGTCTCGCGCGAATTCCAGAACGGTGACGACGCCGACAGCGCGATGAACACCGGGATATAAGGGATCATCGCCCGCATCACGACGAAGCGCAGCTCGGGATCCGGCAACTGGACATGCACGTGCATGCCGCAAAGCATGTTGCGCTGCCCGACGATGCGCAGATCCTCCATCATCTCCGCGTAGCGCGGCTTCGGGCTCGGCTGCGAGCTGCGCCACATCGCGGTCGGATGGGTCGAGCAGGCCAGGATCGTCAGGCCGTATTGGCTCGCGACGCTGGCCACCTCGCGGCGCAGGAATTTAATCTCCTCGCGCGCATCGCCGACGTCGACATGGACGTTGGTCGCGACCTCGAGCTGCGCCTGCAGCATCTCGCGCATCGCCTGTCCACCGGTCGACCAGTTGGCGGCCTCGAACAGGTCGTCCGGCGTGCGGATCGCGACATCCAGCGTCTGGGCATCGACCAGGAAGTATTCCTCCTCGATGCCGAAGGAATATTCGCTGACCTCTTCGCCACCGGTGGCGGAACGGATCACCAGGCGGCGTTCATCGTCACTCAAACCCAGCCGCAGCTTTTCGAGTATCCTTGGATCCAAACCCATTTTGGCAATCCCTGTCTGTTGTCAAATTCCGTGGGTCTGCAGCCAGGCTTCCAGCAAGGCCGCCTGCCACAGCCGCGAATGTCCCTTCGGACTCATCTCGGCTTCAGGGTGTTGCAGCATATGGTCGACGAAATCGCGCTGGTAGAGACCCCGCGTCCGCGCCTTGTCGGCAGTGAGGACGTCACGCACATAGTCCAGGAACGGCCCGCGCAGATAGCGCAGCGATGGCACCGGGAAGTAGCCCTTGGGGCGGTCGATCACCTCGGCCGGCACGCACCGGCGCGCAGTCTCCTTGAGGATGTACTTGCCGCCGTTCTTCACCTTCAGCCCGGCGGGCATCCGCGCGGCAAGCTCCACGACCTCGTGGTCGAGAAACGGCACGCGGGCTTCCAGGCCGAACGCCATGGTCATGTTGTCGACCCGCTTCACGGGGTCGTCGACCATCATGATCTCGGTGTCGATCTGCAGCACCTTGTCGACCGCGGATGCGCGGCCGCAATCGCCGAAGAAGCGCTCCACGAAGGTCAGGCTATGGTCATCGCCCAGCAACTCCGGCGTCAGCAGCCGCTGCAGATCCGAATGCTTCCAGTCGAAATAAGCCGCCTGATATTGCTGGACCGGATCGTTCGCCGACAGGAAGCCGGGATACCAGCTGTAGCCGCCGAACACCTCGTCGGCACCCTGCCCGCTCTGCACCACCTTGACGCGCTTGGCGACCTCCGACGACAACAGATAGAAGGCCACACTATCGTGGCTGACCATCGGCTCGGACATTGCATCGATGGCATTGGGCAATGCCTCGAGTGCGCGGTTGCCGCCGATCCTGATCTGCTCGTGGTTGGTGCCGAACGTCCGCGCAATGATGTCCGAGTAGCGGAACTCGTCGCCGCTATGCTCTTCGACCGCATCGAATCCGATCGAGAAGGTTCTGATGTCCTGATGCCCGAGCTTCGACAGCAGCGCCACCAGCAGCGACGAATCCAGGCCGCCCGACAGCAATACGCCAACCGGAACGTCGGCAACGCGGCGGCGGTCGACGGCAGCGGTCATCGCTTCGAGCAGCGCGTCAGACCATTCTTCCTGGCTCATGGCGCGATCGGTCGGGCGCGGCTCGCCGACGCTGAACTGCCAATAGCGCTCGCGGTGCTGTGTTCCGTCCGGCTCGATCGTCAGCAAGGTTGCCGGTTCGAGCTTTTTCACACCGTTGAGGATGGTCCGCGGCGCGGGGACGGCAGCGTGAAAGCTGAAGAAGTGGTGCAACGCAGTTCGATCGAGCGAGGTGTCGACACCACCGCCTGCGAGCAACGCGGGAAGAGATGAAGCAAAACGGAAGAAGCCAGGGCTTTCGGTATAGTATAGCGGCTTGATGCCGAGCCTGTCGCGCACAAGCACGAGGCGCCCGCTGTCGCGCTCCCATAGCGCGAACGCGAACATGCCCTTGAAGCGCTCAACGCAGGCTTTGCCCCAGGCATGATAGGCCTTGAGGATGACCTCGGTGTCGCCGTCAGAGAAGAAGCGATAACCCTTCGCCTGCAGCTCCGAACGCAATGCACGGAAATTGTAGATGCAGCCATTGAACGCGATGCCGAGACCCAGCGCCGCATCGATCATCGGCTGCTGCGCGGCGGCCGAGAGATCGAGGATGCTGAGCCGGCGATGGCCGAGCGCAATTCCGCCCTGCACGTACACGCCGGCCGCATCGGGCCCGCGCGCCTGCATCGCGTCATTGACGCGGCCGAGCGCCGTGAGCGACGGCTGACCGGAATATCTGACTTCACCACAAATGCCGCACATCGCGGACCATCGAACTCCCTGTTGTTCTATATGCGTCCGATAACCCTCTGTGATCGCTTGCGTTCCGCCTCGAAGCCGACGGAACCTGCGACAAGGAGCGGAACGATTTCGGCACGGCGTGACGCGCGCGCGACCAGCACGTGGTCCGGCGGCACCTCGATCCAGTCCGACTCCTTGTCATAGGGCTCGGAGACAGCGATGACCTGATCGCCGTCCTCGCGGTAATAGAGCGAGTTGGCGTGATCGTTCGCGGCGAAACGAAACGCATAGAGATCGTGGCCGTTCGACAACGCCGAGGTGAAGCGCAGATGCTCGCTGAGACCGTCCTCATTGACCAGTTGACAGAGCGCGCGCAGAACCGTGCTGGTGGCTCCGATCGGATCCTTATCGATCCCGGCGCCGACGATGGCGAGGAACACGGCTTCCGAGTCCGTGGTACCGAGCCGCGACGGATACAGCGCATCTGGAATCATCGCCTCGACCTTGCGTCGCAGCCGGTTCCAACTGCCGACGAATCCGTTGTGCATGAACAGCCAGCGGCCGCAGGCGAACGGATGGCAGTTCTGCCGCGTCACCGCCGTGCCGGTGGCTGCGCGCACATGGGCGAAGAACAAATGCGAATGCAGATGCCGGCAGAGATAGCGCAGATTTTCGTCCGACCACGCCGGCCGCGTCTCGCGATAGAGACCCGGTTCGGGATGATCACCGTACCAGCCGAGACCAAAGCCGTCGCCATTGGTGCCTGCGGTCGATTCCAGCGCACGCAGGCTTTGTGTGACCAGCGAGTGCTCAGGCTCGGTGACGTAATGCTCGAACGCGGTGCGCTCTCCGCGATAGGCGATCCAACGGCACATCCCTGCCCCCTCTGGATGGATGAATGAAATCGAGGCGCGCTTCGGTTCGCGCATGGCGAGGGAGGCAGGAACGCGTCAGGACGAAGCAAGTTCCGCACGCCTCCAAGGCGTGTTCCTCAGCTTGAGCTACATCCCGGCTGGTTGCGTCGCGCCGCGCGTCACGCCTCGCCGCCGCGCTCGCGCACCAGCCTGAGCCACGCGGCCGCAGCGGGCGACAGATAGGCACCGCGCCGCCAGGCCATCGCCAGCGTCCATTCGGTGCCGGGCTCGTCGAGCAGGACGAGACTGATCGGCACCTGCGTGCGCTGGGTTGCGATCATGCGCGGCAGGAAGGCGATGCCGAGTCCCGCGCCGGCAAGTTCGGCAATGAAATCGATCTGGGTGCTGCGCGCCGCCACGATCGGCTCGAAGCCGTGACGACGGCAGGCCTCACGGATGATGCGGTTGAGCGCGAAGCCGGCCTCGAACAGCACGAACGGCATGCCGCGCAGCTCTGCCAGTGTGACGCTCTCGCGCTGCGCCAGCGGATGGTCGACCGAGATCAGCGCCATCAGCGGCTCGCGGCGCACGACCTGGGATGCGAACTCATCGGCGATCGGCGGCAGCAAGCCGGCAAAATCGATGTCGCCGGCCGCGAGCAGTTCGCTCAAGCGGTCGCTGCCGTGCTCGACCAGCCGGATCTCGATCTCCGGATAGAGTTGGCGATAGAGCGCGAACAACGGCGCGAACAGCGTGCTCGATCCGATCGGCGGCAGACCGAGACGAAGCACGCCGCGCTTGAGCCCGCGCAGCTCCTCGAGCTCCGCCTGGAGGTCGTCCCGTTCGGCCAATAACCGGATGGCGCGGCGATAGACGATCTCGCCGGCTGCGGTCATGCGGCTCTTGTGGCCGAGCCGGTCCAGCAGCGGCAGGCCGAGCTCGTCCTCGAGCTGCTTGACCGCCTTGCTCACGGTCGACTGGGTGGCGAACACCACCTTGGCGGCCTGGGAGAAACCGCCCTGCCGGACGACCTCCACGAAGGTTTTCAGGGTCCTGAGTTCCATAATGGGACACACTATTCCTAATACGACTTGAGATCATTCATTCAATTCACTTTCTACATGCTGCGATGCCGCATAATCTATGCTGCAGAAACCGATTTGGACCTCTCCATGACGCATCGCAGCATTCCTATCCAGCTCCAACGCCTGCTCCGCCGCAATCGGCTGGTGCAGATCGGCCTGCTCGGCGCGTTCTGGGCCGCCGGCGAGGCACTGGCGCGGACGACTGGCCTGCCGCTGCCCGGCGGCATCATCGGCATGGTGCTGGCCCTCGTCCTATTCCTGGCCGGCGGGCTGAAGGTCGCCAGCATGAAGCGCGGTGCCAACTGGATGCTGGCCGAGATGCTGCTGTTCTTCGTACCGGCGGTGCTGGCGCTGCTCGACCATCGCGAGCTGTTCGGCCTGCTCGGCCTGAAGATCTTCGCCCTCATCATCGTGAGCACGACCGCCGTGATGTGCGTGACCGCGCTCACCGTCGACATCTGCTACCGCTGGACGGAGCGTGATGACAGCAGCAGCGCTGTGGCGTGAGCCGCTGGCCCAGGCTGCGGTCTGGTCGCTGGCGACGATCCTGCTCTATCTGCTGGCCAAGCGCCTGCACCGCCGCTGGCCACGCTGGTGGCTGATGCCGCTTGCGGTGGCGCCCGCGCTACTGATGATCGCAGCGCTCGCGCTCAACGTTTCCTATCGCGACTACATCCGCGGCACCCATTGGCTGGTGGCGCTGCTCGGCCCTGCCACCGTCGCCTTCGCCGTGCCGATCTACGAGCAGCGCGCGCTGATCCGCCGCCGCTGGCCGCTGCTGCTGGCCGGCATGGTCGCCGGCAGCCTCACCGCCGTCGCGACCAGCTGGGCGCTGGCCTACGTGCTGGGCATCGATGGCGAACTGCGGCTGAGCCTGTTGCCGCGCTCGATCAGCACGCCGTTCGCGATGGAGATCTCCGGCGAGATCGGCGGCAGTCCCGACCTCACGGCCGTATTCGTCGTGCTCACCGGCATCATTGGCGCAGCCGTCGGCGACATCGTGCTGGCGCGTCTGCCGCTGCGCTCGACGCTCGCCAAGGGCGCCCTGTTCGGCGTCGGCGCGCATGGGGCCGGCACCGCACGCGCCCATCAGATCGGCCGCGAGGAAGGCGCGATCGCCGGCTTGGTGATGGTGCTGGTCGGGCTGATGAACGTGGCACTGGCGCCGCTCATCGTTCAGTTCATGAGGTAGCCGTCTCAGCGGGCGTCGAGCGAGGCGATCCAGTTGCTGATCTCGGCCTGGCGCAGCCCGTCATTCGCGACGTCCTGATCGAGCCCGAGGCGCCAGAGAATGTCGCGCCTCGCACGATCATGATGGAGGGCGGCGAGATCGACGGCATAGCGCTCGAGCTCGGCCAGATCAGCGAAGAATCCTTCATCGACCAACGGCTGCCCGATGCGACGGATCACCCAGGAGACGTCCTGCAGGCTGAACTCGGGATGATACTGCACGCCCCAGAACCGGCCCCGTCCATTGCGGATTTCCGCGGCTTGCACCTCGCTCATCGCGTTGCGCGCTGTAACCGTCGTGTCCGGCGGCAGCCGGGTGACAATGTCGCTATGGATCGCGGGGGCGTCGAACACATCGCCGCGCGCCACGTGCATCGGATGGGCGCGGCCAAGTTCGGTCAGTGCGATCTTGCGCGCGAAGCCGACCTCGCGGCCGGCCGGATTGAGCGACACTTCGCCGCCGGCAGCGACGGTGGCGAGCTGCAGCCCCCAGCACGAACCGAACATCGGCACGCCCTGCACGAAGATCGCACGCACCAGTTCGATCTGGCGCAGCGATTCCGGCTCGCGCTGATAGATGTTGAGCGCCGAGCCGGTGATGACGATGCCCTGATAGGCGTCGAGCGGCTGCGGCAGCCGCGCATCGGCATCGGCGGGCGTGCAGATGTCGACGACGGCGCCGGGCGCCAGCGCGCGCAGCACGTCAGCATAGCTTTCCGACGGCGTGAGACCCGCGACCTCCGCCCAACGACGGCGGCCGGCCAGCGAATTGCCTTCGAGGACGAGCAGTCTCAGCACCTTTGCAATCTCCGACCATTCGCCGAGATGACGGCCTTACGGATTCAGGACCCCGCGCAGGAACGAAGCGGTCCGCTCCCGTACCTCCGGCCGATTCAGGATGGTGTGCACGTCGGCATCGATCACCAGGACCTCCGCCTTCGGATCGTCCTTGAGGGCCGCGGCACAGGAGCCGGTAACGGCGCGGTCCTTGTTCCAGGGGTTCGCCGCCGAAAAATACGGATCGCGCGCCGAGATCGCGTTCAGCACCGGTTCCTTCGGCCCGATGCCGAGCCGCGGCGCGGTGACGAAGTAGTTGTCCTCGCACGACCATGAATAGATCAGGCGCGCAGCGGCGTCCTTGCCGGCGTACCGGGCGACCGCGACCGCGCCCTCGCTGGTGCCAGCCAAGACGACGCGAAAGCGGTCGACCCAGCTCCAGTCGCGCACGGCCTTCAATGCGTTTTCCAGCTCGGCCAGCCGCAAGGCATGGACGCGTTCGTACGTCGCCACGTCGACCGGGGACGTGTAGGTCAGCCGGTCGGGGATCGCGAGGCTGTCGGGCGCCACCGACGCGGCGCCGAGCTCATCGGCGAGCCAGACCTGATAGTCCTTGATGGCAGGCGCCACGCCGCTCGATCCGTGCATCACGACGACCAGCGGCGCAATGCCGACCACGTCTGGTGCGTCCTCTGCATGCCCCTCCCAGCGCCGTCCGCCCATGAGCGTCGCCGGCAACACCAGGTTCGCTCTCGCCCAGGTCAGCGCCAGATTGTCGGGCGACGGCTCCAGCGCCGTGCCCTTGGTCTCACCGGGCGCGTCGGCGGCGAGAACGGCGGTGGCGAGCAGCAGCGCGGCGGACGCGAGCAGGAAGCGCGACAAGAACATGAACGGGCTGCACCTGGTTGCCAGTGACGAGCACGCGAGCCGGGCGCGCCATATCCACCTCAATCTCACGACACGGATATCCGGACAAGCGGCGTGCGCCGAGCGGCGCCTGCAGGGCACCCATGCGCGCTCATGTGACCGAACCGTGTCGCGCATCCGCGGCACCGGATGCCTTCGGGTGAAATCGCTCGCTACTTGCCCAAATAGGCCGCCAGGAAGTCTTGCATCTCAGAGGTCGAGCGCGCGGCTGCGTCGGCATCGTATTGCAGCCAATGGCCGAAGCTCGACAGGCCATATTTGAGCGCGGGAAAATCGAACGCGTGATAGGCGCCGGGATAGACCTGCAGCCGGACGGCGGCTCCCTTGGCTGGCCGCAGCGACAGCCATTGCAAGCAGTTCTCTGCCGGCGTCCAATCGTCCTTTTCGCCGATCAGGATCAGCGTCGGCACCGCGAGCCAACGCGTCGCGACGCTGCAGATCGGATAATAGGCGACGGCGACCTTGAAGGTGAGATCGTCGGGCACATCATAGATCTTGACGTCATGCGTCGAGGCGAGCCGCATCGTGACTATGCCGCCCTGCGAGGAGCCGACGATGCCGATCCGCGCCCGGTCCACAAACGGCAGCGACGAGAGGTACGCCATGGCGCCCCAGGCGTCGGCCTGACGATCGGGCATCGGTCGGTCGCAGGCCTGCGCGAGGCCGCGCGCACTGAAGCTGTCGACGGCAAGCACGACATAGCCCCAGCCCGTCAACATGCTGGCGAAATGACGGCGGGTGCGCTCGCTGAGCCCGCCACATCCGTGCAGATATACGACGGCCGCGAACGGACCCGCGCCTTCGGGCTTCGACAGATAGCCATCGATGCTCTGGCGGGTTGCCCTCACCATCTCGCCACGCTCGAGTGCGAGACGCTGCTGCAGGCGGCCGAGCACGTAGGGCGCGGGGCCAAAGGTGACGTGTTCATCTGCGGTCTGGGCTGCCGCGTCCTCCATGAGGGCGGACAGGCCGATCAGCAGTGCCGCAACGAATCCGGAGCGATGCATGGCACCTCAGCTCTCGCGATATCCGTAGCAGCTTGCGCCCAATGCACCTGAAATTCCACTGCATTGATCAACGGTGCGGCCCCCCGGACACACTCCGGCTCGATCAACGCCAGCGCAGGCGGCGGCGCTTGGCGGCCGGCGTGCGCAACGAGCGGACGCGATGGCGTGGCGTCATCGCGTCGTGAGACATCGCGCTCGGCGCGATCGCTGACGCGGCCTGGGCTTCGAGCGCCCCGCCGCAATCGCTGACAACGCGAAGCCGCGGCCGGGGCGAGCACACATCGCGAGAGACGTCGGCGCCTTCGCGCGGGCGGCGTTGGCTGTCCGCCGGAACCAGGGCGGACAGCGTCGCCTTCAACCCTGCCAAGATCGCGGCCATGGCGCGCGACGGCCGTGTCCACCGGGGCGAGCGATGCTTGCGACGACCGACGCGCTTCGCTCGCATCCCCGCGCCCGTCCGTCGGCCGCGCGGCTCGCAAGTCGATACGTCCTCATCGGACTGCAGCATCAACCGGAACGGCTCTTCCCACGGACCGGCCGCGATCAGCAATTTGCGCATGCGTCTCACCTTTATCTCAACGCGGCCAATCGTTCGGCCGCGCTGATCGCACCGTTGCGCAGCAGCGGTGACGGCAAGCTGTTGGCTGATGTCAGCGACATGTCAGCTCCGCCGTCCCCGCCGTCAGCCTCAGTTCTCCTCCCTCATCATCGCCCTGTCCGCGGCGCCTCGCGCTTCAGCTGTTCGAGCGCCTCCGGCATCATGCGGCCGAACATCGAGCTCAGCATCGCGGTCGGAATCAGACCGGAATTTCCGCTCTCCTGGCCCTGCCCGCCCGACATCAGGAATTGCGGGACCAGCGGCTGGTTGATCTTGGTGAGCGCGTCGGCGAACTTGGCGAAGTTCTGCTCGGCAAGCCTGAACTCCGGCCCGCCATAGGCATCGACCGCAAGCTTGGTCGCCTGGGCGCTGGCGGTACCGACCGCGAGCGCACGATCGGCCTCGCCCTGGCCTTCCAGCCGCGACTGTTCGCCGACGGCGGCCGCCGTCACCTTGCGGGTCTCGGCATCCTTCTGCGCGCGGGCGAGCGCGGCGGCGCCCTCGTTCTCATTGACCCGGATCTGGATCAGCGACTGCGTCAGCGCGGCCTGTGCCGCGGCCGTCGCCTTGGCCTCGTTCAGCGTGCGCTCCTGCACCGCGGCCTTCTCCTGCTCCTGGAAGGTCTCGACCTGCTCGCGCGCGACCTGGCGCATGCGTAGCTGGATCAGGATGTTCTCGATGGTCTGGTCGCCTTGAGCCGCGCGCGGCGTGCCGATCAGGACCTCCTGCAGTTCGAGCGAATAGCCTTCGAACTTCACCTTCATCTCGGCCGCCGATTCCTCCTGGATCGCAGCACGGTTCTGCAGCAGCTCGATCAGGGTCATCTTCTGGGCGACGTTCTTGAAGAAGGCCGAGACCATCGGATCGAGCGTCTGCTCGACCAGCTTCTTCACGTCGCCGAAGCGCTGGATGATCATCGGCGCCTTCTTGTAGTCGATGTGCATGACCACCGAGAGCGGCAGGGTCGGCTCGAACGCGTCCTTGGTGATCAGCGAGATCTCCGACAGGTTCTCGTCGAGCTTCATCGCACCGACCTCGCCGCGCACCCATTTCAGGATGAAGTTGACGGTCGGGATGATCTCGATCTTGCCGGCGTAGGTGTTGAAGGCGTACTTGCCGGGCAGCAGCGGATCCTTCCAGACACCGCGGCTGCCATTGCCGACCAGCTCGCCATGGCGATACTGCTCGCCCGAGACGTCGGCGGTGCGCGGTCCTGTATAGAAGATCACGACGCCGACATTGCCGACCGGGATGATCGTCTTCGCCACGCTCTCGACGGTCGCGAACAGCCGGTTGATGTACCAGGTGCCTTCGACGATGACCTGCAGCTGACGGCCGCGGTGGCCGCCGGCGGCGAGGAATTTCTCGGGCTCCTGGAAGTTGTTGTGGAACGTCGCGGCGTCATGCAGATCGGTGCCGACCTCGGGCGCGATTATCTCGCCGGGAGGCAGCGACGGGCCGTCATGCACGGTGACGATGCCGACCAAGTCATGATCGGCCGCCAGGATGACCGGCGTGAAGCCCCAGCGCTCGGCGATCGTCAGTTGCATCGCGTCGAGCACGATGCGCTCCTGGTCGCTCAGCGCATGGCCGTAGACGCGCTCGTCGGTGATGATGGCGAACTGCGTCGTGTTGATCGCATAGGTGCCCTCGCGCAGGATCTTGCGCTGCGGACCCTTCTGACCGCCGGCACGGAGAAAGCGCCGCGCATTCTGGAAGTCGCTCTTGTCGTCGCTCTCGTTGGCGCCCAGCACCTGCGAAGCGCCGAGCGGCGCGCCGTCCCGGGCAAACACATAGGCGATCTTGCCCTGGCCGACCGTCACCAGGTCGGAGCGGTGGATGCGGTACATGAAGGGAAAAAACAGATGCAGGCCGCCGCGCAGCACCTCCGGCTCGAAGCCGGCCTCGCCGTTGAGCGCGATGAAGCCGTCGGCGACGGAGCCGCTGGTGCTCCACAGCTTCTCGACGATTCCGACCTGGTTGTTGGGGATGTAGCGAATGATGTTGGAAAGCTTCAGCAAGGCAAGCAGCGCAATGACCGCCCCGGCCCAGAGGGCCGGTTGGATCAGACTGGTGATGTCCATGAGGGATCTCCAAGTCGCGCGCGGCCGGCGCGGCTGCTGCCGCAACGCTGTCGCCGTGCGCGATCATGCCGTTCGATGTCGGCGGGCGAGCAATTAGGCATGAGCGCTGCGTTTCAAAGACCACCATCGCCGAAATATTTCGTCTCCTCCGTTTGAACCGACGCCCCGCTCCGGCGACTCAGGCGGCTCCGCCCAGCCGTGACGCCACCAGCGCCAGCACGTCGGGCTCGTCGAACGCAGCCGCAGTGAGCACGGCGCCCGCCGCGATCAGGTCGTCATGGCCGAGATTGGTGCGCATGCCGATGGTGGCAATGCCAGCGGCAGTTGCAGCCGTGATGCCGGCGCGCGAATCCTCGAACGCGACCGCGTCCTCCGGCGCGGCGCCCGCCGCGCGCAGACCTTCGAGATAGGGCAGCGGGTGCGGCTTGCCGTGCGGCAGCTCGTCGCCGATGATGACGGCGCGAAACCGGTCCGTGATGCCGAGCCCGTGCAGGATCATCTCGGCATTCGCACGCGGCGCGTTGGTCACCGCGACGACCGGGATCGCCGCCGCCTCGGCATGAGCGAGCAACGCCATCAACCCCGGCAGCGGCTGCACCTTGCCTGCGGCGAGGCTGCGAAACACCTCCTCCTTCCGCGCCATGATGGCGGCGCGCTGCTCGGGCGGCTCATCCGGCAGAAATTCGGCACCGATCGACAGATTTGAGCGTCCCAACAGTTCGCGTGCCGCACGCGGGCGATCGAAATCATGGCCGAAGGGCCCGAACACCGCGTTGAAGGCCTCGATATGCAGCGCATCGGTGTCGGCGAGCGTGCCGTCGATGTCGAACAGCAGGGCCCGCGGCCCCTTGAGAACGCCTCGCATCAGCAAATTGACCTCATCTAATCCGGAAGTTGACGCGATCTGATCCAACTATCGACCTGAGCCGCTGTCGTTATCTCGCAAACGGAGTGAAACCGCGACGGGGGAAATTGCAATGATTGGCCAGTCGAACACGTTGCCTGATCTCAGATCGACGAAGCTCGGAGCCGCCGCAGCGCTCATGACCGTCATCTGCCTTGCTGCACCCGCGGCTGCGCAGGCGGGCTCGACGAACAGCGAGACCGTCAACGGGCAATACTGCAACGATCTCTGCAAGGCCTATATGGCCTGGTCCAATCGCGTTCTCGCCATCACCCAGCCGTCTTATGCCCGGCCGCAAATGCGGGTCGCGCTGCCGCAGAGCAGTTCGCCGAAGAAGATGGACCACCTCGACAAGCCGGAGCGGATGACGCAGCAGACGCCGAAATCGCACCGGCCGGCCAATCTGGACTCGTTCGCGCAGTTGCCGGCCGGCAGCCGGGCGGCGATGGACCGGACATCGGGCGACGACGGCTCGGCCGCCTATGCCGGCGCGCAAATGGGACGAATGCTGGCAGCCGATGCCCCGGCGCCGGAGCTGACCGGCCTGCGTGGCAGCACGGCCGACGCCGCCGACATGCGGCTGGTGTCGATGACCGACCCCCGCATGGCGGGTCCGACGACCGTCGGCGACGCCTCGGGCAGCACGCGCTCGAAGATGCCCTCGATCTGGATCATGCTCGCAGCTGCCGCGCTGCTGGCGTTCTTCGGCCACGGCTGGCTGAAGCGCCGGGCCGAGGCGTCCGAAGGGATCCGCTGAGAGCCGGCCGGCTGACGGCCCCCCGCGATACCCCGCGGGAACCATGCCGGACAATGTGATGCTCCGCCACCCCGGGCCGGCCGGCGCTCGGTTGAACTCGAACGCCCACGGCCTTATGCGTGGGCGATGAACATCGCCCTCCCCGCCGCCAAGCCCCTGGGTTCCTGGCCCCGCCACCGCGCGGACCTCACGCCTGCGCCGTTCCTGCCGATGAGCCGCAAGGAGATGGACGCGCTCGGCTGGGACGTCTGCGACATCGTGCTGGTGACGGGCGACGCCTATGTCGACCATCCCTCGTTCGGCATGGCCATCATCGGCCGGCTGCTCGAGGCTCAGGGCTTCCGCGTCGGCATCATCTCCCAGCCGGACTGGCAGTCGGCCGAGCCGTTCAAGGCGCTCGGCCGCCCGCGCGTGTTCTTCGGCGTCACCGGCGGCAACATGGACTCCATGGTCAACCGCTACACGGCGGATCGCCGCATCCGCAGCGACGACGCCTACACGCCGAACGGCGAGGGCGGCAAGCGGCCGGACCGCTGCACGCTGGTCTACGCCCAGCGCTGCCGCGAGGCGTTCAAGGACGTGCCGGTCGTGCTCGGCGGCATCGAGGCCTCGCTGCGCCGGATCGCGCATTACGACTATTGGTCCGACAAGGTGCGCCGCTCGGTGCTGGCCGACGCCAAGGCCGACATCCTGCTCTATGGCAATGCCGAGCGCGCCGTGATCGAGGTGGCGCACCGGATCGCCGGCGGCGAACCGCCGAAGGAGATGCAGTCGATCCGCGGCACCGCCTTGTTCCGGAAAGTGCCCGAAGGCTTTGTCGAGCTGCATGCCGACGATCTCGACTCCGCCGATGAGGGCGCCGCGCGCGAGAAGGGCGACGTCGTCATCCGGCTGCCCTCCTGCGAGCAGGTCGAGCAGGACAAGGAGGCCTATGCCCGGGCCTCGCGCGTGCTGCATCGGGAGAGCAATCCCGGCAATGCGCGTCCCCTGGTGCAGCGTCACGGCGACCGCGACCTCTGGCTCAACCCGCCGCCGATCCCGCTCACCATGGCCGAGATGGATTCTGTCTACGACCTGCCCTACGCCCGCGCGCCGCATCCGTCTTACGGAGACGCGAAGATCCCGGCCTGGGAGATGATCAAGTTCTCGGTGACGATCATGCGCGGCTGCTTCGGCGGCTGCACCTTCTGCTCGATCACCGAGCATGAGGGCCGCATCATCCAGAGCCGCTCGGAAGGGTCGATCCTGCAGGAGATCGAGCGCATCCGGGACAAGACGCCGGGCTTCACCGGCGTGATCTCCGACATCGGCGGCCCCACCGCCAACATGTACCGGATGGCGTGCAAGGACCCCAAGGTCGAGGCCGCGTGCCGCCGGCCGTCCTGCGTGTTTCCCGAGATCTGCCCGAACCTCAACACCTCGCATGACGATCTCATCCGGCTCTATCGCAAGGTGCGCGAGGTCAAGGGCGTCAAGCGCGTAATGGTCGCCTCCGGCGTGCGCTACGACCTTGCGGTCGAGAGCCCGGCCTATATCAAGGAGCTGGTGACGCATCACGTCGGCGGCTATCTGAAGATTGCGCCCGAGCATACCGAGCGCGGCCCGCTCGACAAGATGATGAAGCCGGGCATCGGCGCCTATGACCGCTTCAAGGAGATGTTCGACACGGCGGCGCGAGAGGCCGGCAAGAAGTACTATCTGATCCCCTATTTCATCGCCGCCCATCCTGGGACCAGCGACGAGGACATGATGAACCTCGCGCTGTGGCTCAAGCGCAACCGCTACCGCGCCGATCAGGTGCAGACCTTCCTGCCGTCGCCGATGGCGACCGCGACCGCGATGTACCACACCGGCGTCAACCCGCTGCGCGGCGTCCGCCACGGCGGCAGCGACAAGGTCGAAGCCATCAAGGGCCTGCGCCAGCGCCGCCTTCACAAGGCGTTCCTGCGCTATCACGACCCGGACAATTGGCCCGTCCTGCGCGACGCTTTGAGGGCCATGGGCCGCGCCGACCTGATCGGCTCGCGCCCGGACCAGCTGGTGCCCGCGCATCAGCCACCGGGGACAGGCAAGGCCGCAGCGACGCGGCGACCGGTGCGGCCCGATGAGCGCGCGCAGCGCTTCACGACCAAGGGTGTCAGGATCAGGAAGTAGAGCACCGGCGCGGCGTGAGCAAACATTGCACCGAGTCCGCGCGTGAGTTGGTATCTCACGCTCCACATTCAGTCGTCATCACCCGCCAACGGGTCTCGCCTTCGGCGAGCCCGATGACAGGCTCCGGCGGGTGATCCAGTACGCCGCGGCCCCTCGGCTCCATCTCCACCGCCTCTGGAATACTGGATCGCCCGGTCAAGCCGGGCGATGACAGCGAAATTGTAGCTCGACCGTTTCGCCTCACCCTCCGCTGTCGTCCCGGACGAGCGCGCATCGCGCGCGAAGATCCGGGACCCATAACCACAGGGAGAGGTGTTGGGCACACTCTGAGCCACCAGCCTGCCTCACACGACCGCCTGTGGTTATGGGTCCCGGCTCAAGGCCGGGACGACACCAAGTTTGTAGAGCCGCCACCTCGCCTCATACGCATCGCAGGCACCGGCGCGCATGACGCCTTTGCGTCTTCGCTCCTCACCCACATCCACTCCACGATTTTTCCAAACAGCCCACCGCAGCCCCGCGGCACGGATCGCGCCCAGGTCATGCTGCCGGCATTGCCCTCGATAACGAGAGGGCGCGGGGAAGACCGGACCTCGACTGAGGCCCGTGGCCCGCCTGCAGAAAAAAATGCAGGCGGCAGGTACCACGAGTCCAGCCGGACGACCCGGCCTTCCCCGCGCGATGGCTTTAACGGCTGCTTCGCGATCTCCCTGGGGACCGGGCTTTCTTGCCCCCATCACCGGCGCGACGCGTCTCCGCATCATCAGCCAGCTTGACCTCAGCGTCGGGAGGCCAGGACCACGCGACTTGACCGTACGTCCCAGGCTCACTCGCCGGCCCGCTTGCGCGAAAGCCCCAAGCCCGACACGTCCACCGCTCCCCGCTTGCTACGCTCCGTGACGATCGGCCGAAACGCCCCTCTTCATCGCGAACGGGATGGCCGAGAGCATCGTTCTGATTTGCCCGACGGTGCAAGCCGAACAGCATGCGACAAACTGGCTCGACGGGCAGTTTGCGCATGATGGGAATGCGGGAATTGCCCGTCGTGCAGGCGATCGCGTGTGCTGGGATCGCAAAAAAGAGCAAGCGGTGTACTATCGTCGTGAGTCTGTTCGAAGATTGGAGAGTTCGATGGCTGAGACAACGATCGAATGGACCGACGTGACCTGGAACCCAGTCGCCGGCTGCACCGCTCTGACCGCTGGTTGCACGAACTGTTACGCTATGCGGATGGCCGCCAGACTAGAAGCCATGGGTACTGAGAAGTACCGGGGGCTCACCCGCAAGAGCGGAAAGCGGGCAGTCTGGACAGGCAAGATTGCGATGGACGAAAGGGCGCTCCAGGCCCCCGAGAGGTGGGCGAAGCCTCGTAAGGTCTTCGTGAACTCAATGTCAGACTTGTTCCACCCCGATGTCTCCGTGAGTTTTATACTTCGTGTATGGAAAGTGATGCAAACCACGCCACGCCACACCTATCAAATTCTTACAAAGCGTCCAGAACGCATGTCATCCGTTCTATCAATGCGAGACTTTGCGGTCCTGCCAAATGTTTGGCTTGGCACAAGTGTGGAAGATGATCGTGTTTTCGAGCGATTGGACGCGCTTCGATCCGCTCCGGCCGCGGTGCGGTTCGTTTCGTTTGAACCGCTCATCGGATCGGTGAAGGCAGCGAATCTTGCGGACATTGACTGGGCGATTGTTGGCGGTGAAAGCGGTCCCGCCGCTCGCGAGATGAAATCGGAATGGGTCGACGAAATTCAGGTTATGTGCGAGCGTTATGAGACAGTATTCTTCTTTAAGCAGTGGGGAGGAAACAATAAGAAGGCAACCGGTCGCCTTCTCCATGGGAAGATTTACGACGGCATGCCCGACGATTTCAGAATATGATCTCCGATTCGAGCGGCTACAGTTATTGCTCTCTCGTTCCGGCTTGAGATGCACAAGAACAGCAAATATCTCGTTGGCCCTCTTTCCCGCGGGAGGCAAAGGGGATCGAGGTCGGTGTGATAGCCCTCGAAGCTATGGTCAATCGAGCGCGGCTTAATTGGCATACCAATCTCCCCGCAGCCAACCTTCCGCAACCTAGAGGCGAGATCAAGAAGAAAATCGAACTCTGAACCTCGTAATCCGCTCGCAAGCTCGGCGAGGGTCGAGCGACTTGGCGAGCCGGAGCGCGGTGTCGGCGTTACGCTGGTCTGCTGGCTGGCAATCCGCTCGGCCCTACCGACTCCGCTCCATCTCGAGCTCAGCCTTCAGGCTATCGATGTCGCGGTAGATCGAGGCGACCGCGAGCACGCGGCCGGCGCGTTTGTAGCGCAGCACGCAGTCCTTCTGCCTGATGTCGCCGTCGAGCGCGATCTCGTCCCATTTCTCCGCGTGGCCGACATAGTTGATCGGCACATCGTAATGCTGGCTCCAGAAGAAAGGCACGGCATCGAAGGGCTCGTTGAAGCCCATCATGTTGCGGGCGGCGGTCTGTCCCTGCCGCTCCGCGACCACCCAATGTTCGACGCGGATGCTCTCGCCGGAATGGCGGTCGGGCCAGCGCGCGATATCGCCGGCGGCAAAGATGCCGGGCACGCTGGTTTCGAGAGTCCCGTCAACGACCACGCCGCGGTCGACCTTGAGGCCGGCCTGCTCGGCCAAAGCGAGACGCGGTTTGACGCCGATGCCGGCCACGACGAGGTCGGCCTCCAACGTGCTGCCACCCTTGAGGCTGATCGTCCGGCCATCGATCGCCGTCACGCTGTCCTGCAGGTGGAAGACGACGCCATGCTCCTCGTGCAGCGCGCGGACGAAATCGCCCATGTCGGGTCCGAGGATGCGCTCCATCGGTCGCTGCTCGGGCGCAATCACGTGCACCTCGATGTCGCGGTCGCGCAGCGCGGCGGCAACTTCGAGGCCGATGAAGCTGGCGCCGATCACGACGGCCCGTTTTGCATGCGCAGCACTGGCTATGATCGCGCGGCAGTCCGCCAGCGTTCGCAGCATGTGAACATGCGGCTGGTCGACACCGGGGATTTGCAGTTTGACAGGCTCGGCACCGGTCGCGAGCAGCAGCCGGTCGAAGGGCAGGCGCTTGCCATCGCCGAGCACGACCTGCTGCGCCTTGCCATCGATGGCCGTGACGTCGGTCCGCAGCCGGAGATCGATCTTGGACTCCGAATAGAACTCATTCGGCCGGAGCGGCACCCATTCCTCGGGTGCCTTGCCGGCCAGATAATCCTTCGACAGGTTCGGACGGTCGACCGGGGCCGCCTCGTCGCGGCTGAGCATGATGACCTCACCGCCATAGCCCTCGCGGCGCAGCATTTCCGCCGCCGCAAAGCCTGCGGCGCCGCCGCCGACGATCACGATGCGACGAGGTGCATCGGCCGCCGCCGCCCGGGCCGGGCCCACTCGGTCGCGCTTGCGCCTGACCATGATGCGGCCGGCTTCCTGCTCGACCTGCCACACCGACAATGGCGAGAGCGCGGGCGCTCGCCTGGCCTCGCCGGTCCGCAGATCGAAGCAGGCGTGATGCCAAGGGCAACGAACGCTGTCGCCGACGACCAAACCGTCGGCAAGCGGGCCGTGATAGTGGCTGCAGAACGCGTCGATCGCAAAGATGTCGGAGCCGGTGTGCACCAGCAGCACGGCCTCCTTGTCGACGCAGCCGAGCAGCATGCCGTTCTTGAAATCGCTTGGGGACACTCCGAGCGTTAGATCCGGGCCTTCCAGCTTGCTTTCATCGTCGGGCATGGCAGATGCCTCCTTCGTTCGGCCTGCGGCAGATCAGAACTACCTCGCCACCAAGCCACAATCCGGCGATCGGTTCCCCGATGTATCGAGACCGAAATCTTGCCGACGTCCTGCCCATCCGCGTTGGCTGGCGATCGTCGAATGAGACACCGTCCAAGCGCCATCACGACCGAAGACGGGCGCAGCGGCCAGCTTCCGGTAAGCCGAGACCGCCTTGGCCAGCGGCTTTGCACCGACGCGAGATATGACAATCATACTACCTTAAGATATGCTCCGAGAAAACGATCAGCGAGGGTGGACATCGGGAGGGGGCACGGCATGATGGTCTTAACACTGGACGCCTATCACAAACTCATCAGCTTCCTGCGCGAACATGTTGCTCCGATCAGCGCGGTGGTGGCGATCCTCGCCGGCGCCGTCGCCATCTACACCAACGCCCGCTCTCTCGACATGATGCTGAAGCAACTCGACCAGATCGATGCCGGCCAATACCAGCAGTATCAAGGGTCGATCGCACTCGCGTGGCGGACCATCGGCGAAGCCAACGGCAAGCGCTTCGAGGTCGGACAGTCGACGTCCCTGTACTATCTTGCCGTGAACAGCGAGCTGTCCGGAAATGTCACGCTCAACAATTCCTCGCTGAATCTGACACCGCCGCGAGCGCGCGTCGTTTCGGCCGGGCATGACCCACGCTACGTCACGTTCGACCTGAGCAAGAGCTCCCTGTGCGGTACCGAGATTTCAAAGTTCTCTTCAACGACCAACGGCAGCCGCCGAACGGCATTCACTCAAGCATTCATGCGTACCGGTGCGATGTATGGCTCATATGTCAGCGACGACTTTTTGGCAGCTGACATGCAAGAACTGCGCTTCGTCAACGTGAAGGCGGAGAACGCCCGGTTCGCGGCTGCCGACCTTCGGAGATCCGTCTTCGTTGGAGGTCTCTTCAGCGATGCGGATTTCCAAGGCGTGGACTTGCGCGAAGCACGGACGGAGCGCGGCATCCTCGGATTCGGCGTCACCGGATATGATAGTTACAGCTACGATGTCTTCATCGACGACCCGTCGCAGCGCACGGTCTGGCCGGCGCTGTTCGATCCTGGACTCGGCATCAACGACGTCATGGCTGCGACCGGTCAACGATCCTCGAGCGAAGGCGCATCGTACCCCGTCGACTTCTCGAAGGCGAATTTCACGGGTGCGGACCTGCGCGGCGCACAGCTGCAGAATTCGAACATCTCGCAGGCCCAGATCAACCAGGCCTGCGTCGATGCAACCACGGTCCTGCCCGAAGGTCGCAGCGCGGCAAAACCGTGTGAGTTTCCGATGCTGTTCGCCGAAAAGCTCGCCGTGCTTCGTGGGCCGGTGAAGCGGAATCCGCTGGAGCGCGCCTGCGCCACGGCCCTCCAAACGCCGGAATAGAGTCCCGGCGGCCGCTTGCCGCCGTGCGCTTCCGCGCCGGCGTGACGTCGGACCGATCGCGGACGCCGCTCTATCCGCTGCAGCGCATTGGTCGCAGCTCGAAAAACCGGCTTGCCCTGTCCGGCCTCCGCGTGTAGATGGCGCGTGTCGCGAAAAGCGGCCGCGGCCTGCGGCCGAGTACAAGCCGTCCATCCGCCGTCCCGGCGTGGACCGGCCCAGCGTCTCCCAAACTCAATCGCCTGACGACCGTCAGGCTCCAGCGAGCAGCCGGCGCTTTTCAGCGTCGCTGGCTCGCGTGGATTGGAGCGCGCCATGAGCAAGCCTCTTGCCGTCATCTACCTCACCATCGTGCTCGATGCCGTCGGCATCGGGCTGATCTTTCCCATCCTGCCTTCGCTGCTGCAGGAGGTGACGCACGCCGACAACGTGGCGTCCACGCTCGGCATCCTGACTGCGCTCTACGCAGCCATGCAGTTCGTCTGCGCGCCGGTGCTCGGCTCGCTCAGCGACCGGCTCGGCCGGCGCCCGCTGCTGCTGGTCTCGCTGGCCGGCGCCACCGTCAACTATGTGTTCCTCGCCTTTGCATCCGATCTCTGGATGCTTCTGCTCGGCCGCGCCGTCGCCGGCGTCACCAGCGCCAACGTCTCGGTCGCCACCGCCTACATCACCGACATTTCCGCCGAGGAGGAGCGGGCCCGCCGCTTCGGACTTCTCAACGCGATGTTCGGCCTCGGATTCATCATCGGTCCCGTGCTTGGCGGCACGCTCGGCGATCATTGGCTGCGGCTGCCGTTCGTCGTGGCGGCGGTCCTGAACGGATGCAATCTCCTGCTGGCGCTTGCGACGTTGCCGGAGTCGCACGCGCCGAGCCGCGCGCCGATCGAGATCGCCGTCCTGAACCCGCTGCGGCCGCTGCGCTGGGCATTCTCGGCGAAAGGCCTGCTGCCCATCGTGGCCGTTTTCTTCCTGTTCAGCGCGACCGGCGAGGCCTACGGCGTCTGCTGGGCGCTGTGGGGCGGCGATACGTTCCGGTGGAACGGCCTGTGGATCGGCCTCTCGCTGGGCACCTTCGGCGTGTTCCAGACGCTCGCACAGGCATTCCTGCCCGGCCCCGCCGTGAGGCTGTTGAGCGAACGTGGCGCCATCCTCACCGGGATCGCCGGCGTCTGCATCGCCCTCACGTCGCTGGCATTCGCCAGCCGGAGCTGGATGGTGTTTGCCATCATGCCGATGTTCGCGCTCGGCGGCATCGGCGCGCCGGCCCTGCAGTCCATCGCCACGCGGCACGTGGACAGCGAACTGCAAGGACAGCTCCAGGGCGTCCTCGCCTCGACGGTGAGCCTCGCATCGATCGTTGCGCCACTCGGATTCTCCAGCATGTACTTCGTCGTCCGAGAGCAATGGCCCGGCGCCATCTGGCTGTCCGTCGTTGCCATCTACGTCCTCATCGTTCCCTTCGTCCTGTGGCTGCGGCCGGCCAAGGCGACATCCGGGCTCTGACGGTCTCGCGAGAGGCTCATGAGCGATGAGTTCCAGCGCCGCAGGATTTCGGAACGATCGCCGGCGCCGCCGGTTATCTCCGATGCTTCAGGTCGAAATCGCAAAGCCGCTCGTTCGAGCGATGAAGATCTATCGCCGCATGGCCAGACGTGATCTGGACGAGGGAACGCGGCGTGACGTCGCGCGCCACATTCGCAGGCTCGCCGAACAAGGCCTGCACGATCCCGGCCGGCTGACGGTCTGCGGCCTCAGCTACCTGCGCCAACTCGAACGGCAGCGAGCGTCCGAACGATCCTGATGGCCGGGATCAATTCCGTCCGCCAGCAGGCGGGGAACCCGCCTTCAAATGGCGCCGCGGCTGATCATTGCATCCAATTCGGTGCGGACCTGCGCGATCACCGGCGCATAGTCGCGGCGCTGGTCCTGGCGGAACAGGCGCATGCTCGGATACCACGGGCTGTCGTCGCGATCGAGCAGCCAGCGATAGTCCGGCACTGACGGCAGCAGAACCCAGGTCGGGCGGCCCAGCGCGGCGGCGAGATGCGCAACGCTGGTGTCGACGGTGATCACGAGATCGAGGCAGGAGACGAGTGCCGCGGTTTCGACGAAGTCGGTCAGATCCGCGGTGGGATCGATGATGTCGGTGCGCGCCAGCAGCGCCGGCCTGTCGTCTGCGCGCGGATCCTTCTGCAGACTGATGAAGGTCGCGGCGGCATCGAGGAGCGGCGCCAGGGCGCTGAACGGCATGGAGCGGGCGCGGTCGCGCGGATGTCGCGGATTGCCCGACCAGACGAGGCCGACCCGCAAGCGGTCATGTGCGCCGAGGCGTTGCGCCCAGGCCTCGACGCGCTCGGGCGGTGGCGCGGGAAGATAGCAGGTTTGCGCCGGGATGGTGTCGAGGCGGGTCCCGAACATCAGCGGCAGGCTGGTCAGCGGACAGTGAAAATCGTAAGGCGGCGCCGTCGTGGTCGATTTTGGCAGGCACAGCGCGACGCCGGGCAGCCTGGCGAGCAGCGGCTGCAGCTCGTCCTGGACCAGCAGGATCACGCGCGCGCCGCGTGCCGCCAGCAGCGGCACGTAGCGGGAGAACTGGATGACGTCGCCGAGACCTTCATCCGGGCAGACCAGGATGGTCTTGCCCGCGATCGGCTCGGCGCCCTGCCAGAGCGGTCCGGACAGCTTCGGATAACCCGCGACGAGGATCGGGATCTTCCAGCGCGCCGCCTCGCGGCCCGCCCAGCCGGCCTCGAAATTCCCGGTCAGCAGCTGCAGCAGCGCGAGATTCCATGCCGCGCCGGCATCATCGGGATCGGCGGCGGCAGCCCGCCGATAGCCGGCGATGGCGAGGTCGAACCGGCCAAGCTGCTCCAGCGCGATCGCCTTGTTCTTCAGCGCATGCGTGTCGCCGAGCGCGAAGGCCTTGTCGTAGGCGGACAGCGCCTGTTCGGATCGGCCGAGCGCCGACAGACAGTTTCCCAGCTGGTTGCAGAGATCGGCATTCGCCGGATCGAGCAGACGGAGACGTTCGAGATCGCCGAGGGCGTCGGCGTATCGTCCCAGGCTCAACCGCGCATTGGCGCGCAGGCTGAGCATCTGGACATCGCCCGGCTTCAGCACCTCACACCGGTCGAGAGCGACGAGCGCCTCCTCCGAACGCCCCGCCTGCTGCAGCAGGATCGCGAGCTTGCGCGCGGCATCCCACGCGCCGGGCGCGAGTTCGAGCGCATGCTGAAAGCTGAGGATCGCGTCATCAGATCGCTGCAGCTCGGCCAGCACCATGCCGAGATTTTGCCAGCGCTCTGCGTTGCCGGGCTCGAGCTCGGCCGCCTTCTGAAACGCCTTGAGGCCGTCGGCGCCGCGGCCCTGCTGCAGCAGCACGGTCCCGAGCGTGGTGAGATAGAGCGGCTTCGGCTCGCGCCGGATCGCGCCGGCGACCCATTCGACGGCGTGATCGAACTGTCCGGCCTGGATCGACAACAGCCCCATCAGATGCAGCGTGTCGGCATGGCCGGGATCGGTTGTCAGGATCTGCTGGCAACACAGCTGGGCATCGAGCTGCCGGCCGGCCCGCATGTGATCGAGAGCGGCCTGGTGCAGCTGAGCCGGGCTCTCGGGCGTCGCTCGACCGGTGTTGTCGCGCCCGGAAGCCGTCTCGATCTCGCGACCCTTCATTGCGCCACCCCAGATTGCCTTCGGTCCATGGGTATTTGATTCTCCCAGGGGCTGAAAGGATCTGCTCGCCCGGCCGCTCGCCGGCACCGCTTCGACCGCGGCAAGGCGTGATCTGCGCCGGTTTGCGCGGCGCGCGTCAGTTGGCGGTGATGGCGTGCAGATGCATGGCGAGCATGGCGTCGTGGTGCGCGTCGGTTGAATAGGAGGCGTAGGTCGCCGTCTCGTGATGGCTCGCGCCGGCATCGGTCGCGTTGGCGGCGGCCGCATCGGCATGCGCATTCGCGAGCACCTGCGCGGCGCCTGCCGCATCACCCAGCTTCGTCAGGCTGGCGGCCGTCTCCGCCGCGACGGCAGACGCGATCGCGACAGCCTGCTGCGGCGTCTGCGCCGGCGCGGCGACGCCCGCCGCATGCGGGATCTGCGCGAGCAGCGCCTGGGTATCCGGCGTCGAGATGTTGTAGCCGAGCGTCTCCAGCACCACGAGGTCGATCGGCGACAGCGTCTGCGACGTGGTGGGATTGTAGAACTCGTTCAGCGGATCGTGGGCGCCCTGGATGCCGGTGTTGAGGAAGTCGGCCGGATCCGACATCTGGCCGTAATCGGCAATCTTGGTGACGCCGCCGTCGAGCGAGAAGTACGCAGGCGGCGCCGAGCTGATGCTGTTGTTGATCAGATGCTGTCCCGGCTTGGTGAAATCGAACAGGTCGAAGACGTCGAGATTGCCCGGCGAGGGCACGCGTCCGAGCGCGTGCGACAATTCGTGCAGCGCGACGCCGACCAGCGACTGGGTCGGGATGTCGGTGTTGAAGACGGCGAAGCCATCCTCCGTCGTCGTGTTGTTCGGGTCGATCAGGCCGAGCACCTTGGCCTGCGCGTTGGCGACGAACACCTGCTGATGGCCCTGCACCGCCTTGGTGGTCGGCAGATTGTCGAACACGGTGTCGCCCGCCGCGGCGTGATCCTGCAGATCGGTCCTGAGCTGCGTGTAGTTGGCGAGCACGCCGTTGCTGACATTGGCGCCGGCGCCGCCGCCGGTGCCGGCAAAATCGATCGCGAGATTGACGGTGGCCTGGTCGGTGATCGCCGATGACAGGATCGCCGCGGCCTGCTCGACGCCGGCGCGGAAGCTCTCGGGCGCCGCGGCGGCCGCGGCATCGAAGGTGAGATTGAAGGTGAGTCCGCCGGTATGGACTGCGACCGTCTCCGAGCCGTCGGCATGCACGATCGGATCCGAGACGGCGCCCGCCGGCAGTACGAACGGCGACGCGGCCGCGGCCGCCGTGGCCGGCGTCTTTGGCGACGCCGGATCCGGCGCCATCAAGGCATCGGAGCTCAGTCCGAGCTGGTCATAGGTCAGCGTGTTCATTGGACGGACTCCTCTCACCCGTGCCCCGCGCCCAGCTGCGAGACATTCGCAATTGCCGGACCATCATCTGCAACTAAGTGAAAAGTCTGGCGGCGCCGGAACCATCTCGGGGCAGCCGCGCCATGGTTTGGATGCGGCATGGCGGCCCCGCCATGCTCCTGCCGCGCTGGTCACGCGCGATGAATGGAGGCAATCTGCCGCGGGCCTTCGCCCGCCATCCCGCCACACATTCAGCAGCTCCACCGAATCGAGAGACAGTCATGAAGATGCGTCCGCTCGGCCGTTCCGGCCTCCTCGTTCCGCCCATCTGCTTCGGCTGCAACGTGTTCGGCTGGACCGTGGACGAGGCGGCCTCGTTCAGACTGCTCGACAAGGTGCTGGACGCGGGGCTCAGCTTCCTCGACACCGCCGACGTCTATTCGCGCTGGGTACCGAGCCACACGGGCGGCGAGTCCGAGACCATCATCGGCAAATGGATGAAGCTGCGCGGCAACCGCGACAAGATCATTCTGGCCACCAAGGTCGGCATGGACATGGGCGACGGCAAGGTCGGGCTGAAGGCCGATTACATCGCCCGCGCGGTGGAGGACTCGCTGCGGCGGCTGCAGACCGAAATGATCGATCTCTATCAGTCGCACAAGGACGACGAGACCACGCCGCAGGAGGAGACGCTGGCGGCGTATGACAGACTGATCAAGGCCGGCAAGGTGCGCGTCATCGGCGCCTCGAACTTCTCGGCCGAACGGCTGCAGGCCGCGCTCGACATCGCCAAGGCCAATGGCCTGCCGCGCTATGAGAGCCTGCAACCGGAATACAGCCTTGCCGAGCGCGCGTCCTATGAGGGCGCGCTGCAGCGGGTGTGCGAGCAGAACGAGGTCGGCGTCATCACCTTCTTCTCGCTCGCCGCGGGCTTCCTCACCGGCAAGTACCGCTCGGAGGCCGACTACGGCAAGAGCCCGCGCGGCGCGCGCAGCGTGCCGAAATACATGAACGCGCGCGGCCTGCGCATCCTCGCCGCGCTGGACGCGGTCGCGAACGAAACCGGCGCACAGCCGGCGTCGATCGCGCTGGCCTGGCTGCTGGCCAAGCCGTCGGTGACCGCGCCGATCGCGAGCGCCACCAGGCCGGAGCAGGTCGACACGCTGGTCGCGGCAACGCAGCTCACGCTGACGAAGGACCAGGTCGCGCGGCTCGATGCCGCCAGCGCGAACTAACAACATCCTTGCTAACAACATCCTTGGCGGTCATTCCGGGCGCAGGTGCGCGCCCGGAATGACGCGCAGCCAATCCCGCGAAAGCTGCGTCCTCGCGGTGATACAACATCGACGCGCGCGCACCGCATTTCCAGCACAGGCGTGGAGCCGGTCAGGCCATTTTGAAGCTTCTTGGGCATCGCCACGGCGTGGCCAAAATTCAGCCCGGATCGAATTGCTAAGTGCACTGCCAAATTAGAATGAATCGAGGAAGCGTTCGGTGAATCGTGTCGCGCGCGTAACTGTTGGCGCATTCGTCGTTGCCATCGTATCATCATCTCTCCTGGCGCTGACCGGCAGCGTCCGAGCCCAGCAGCAGCGTGCGCCCGTGGCCGGAGCCCCCGTCGGCACCCTGCCCGATCGCGAGTCGCTCAATTCCGGCACCGTGACCGTCATCACCGCACCGATCGGCGGCCCGATGTCGGTGATGGGCTCGGACATGGCGGCGGTGCTCGACGAAGGCGAAAGCCTGCGCGTGCTGCCGATCCTCGGCAAGGGCTCGGCGCAGAACCTCGTCGACATCATCATGTTGAAGAACATCGACATGGGCTTCGTCGCCACCGATGCGCTGGAATTCGTCAAGACGGAATACAACATTCCGGACATCGCCCAGCGCGTGCGCTACATCGCCCAGCTGTTCCACAACGACGTCCACATCGTCGCGCGGCGCGAGATCCGCTCGCTGCAGGATCTCAACGGCAAGCGCGTGTTCGCCGAGCGCTCGATCGGCCTGCCCGCGGCGCGGACGATCTTCCGGCGGCTCGGCATCCAGGCCGACATCGATTCGCAGACCGATCCGACCGGCGGCCTGCAGAAGCTGATCGACGGCCAGGGCGATGCCTGGATCGCCTCGGTGTCCAAGGATGCACCGATCATCAAGGGCATCAAGAACGATGGCGGCCGGCTGCATCTGCTGGCCGTCCCCTACGACCACGCGCTGCAGGACATCTATCTGCCGTCGTCGTTCTCGTCCGAGGAATATCCGAACCTGGTGCCGCCAGGCACCAGGGTCGACGCGGTCGCGGCCTCCACCGTGCTGATGGTCTACAATTGGCCGGAGAACAGCGAGCGCTATCGCCGCACGGCGCGGTTCGTCGATGCGTTGTTCGGCAAGATCCAGGTGCTGCAGTCGCCGCCGCGGCATCCGAAATGGCGCGACACCGTGCTGTCGGCGCCGGTGCAGGGCCTGGTCCGCTTCAAGGCCGCGCAAGAATGGCTCGACGGCGCCCGCGCCATGCAGTCGCCGGCGCAGGACGGCAACCCGGCGGAATTCCGCAAGTTTCTCGACGAGCGCAAGGCGCAGGCGCGGATGTCGCCGGACGAGGCGGCGAGGCTCTACAGCGACTTCCTCAAATGGCAGCGGAGCAAGGAGCCGCGCTGAGACGGCGGCGACCTTCGGCGTCAGAGCGTCCACGCTCACAGGCTATTAGTCGCAGTGGTGGCGTTGAACACGTCGCCGCGCCTTACCAAAACGTGCAGAATAACCGAGCACAACCGCTGTAGCCGCGCGGCAACATCTCGAACATGTCTTGTTGTTGCGTAGTATTTCCGAAAGCGCACGCTGCATTTCAGATGTTACGGTTCCCGCCAGGGAACAGTGACTGCGTAGTTGGGGCGTGGAAATGCAAGTGCAAGTTGGGCAGGTGGTTCGTGCGTCATCCGAACGCGGCACACATCGTCGCCGGCGCTGCTGGGAGAGCAGCGTGTCCGCGCTGGCTCTCGGGATCGCGGTATTGGCGCTCGGCACCGGCGCGGCCCATGCCGACTGTACGCCGGCCGCCGCCGACGGCGTGACCGCGACCTGTTCCGGCCCCACGACGGGTCAGGGCGCTGGCGCGCCCGGAACGAACACCAGCACCTTCGGCTACGGCACCGGCATCGAGACGGCGATCGCCGTCAACGTTGCAGCCGGAGCCACGGTGACCGGCTCGGATGCGGGCATCAACATCCATGACGGAAGCATCATCAATGCCGGAGCCATCACCGGCATCGGGTGGAATGGCTCCAGGGCTACACCCTGACCATCTCGAATGCAGCCGGTGCCACCATCACGGGACACAACAACGCCATCGAGGGCTATTCATCCTTCATCATCGTCAATTCCGGCACCATTTCCGGCGCAGCAGGCTTTGTCAGTCCTTTTGGTTTGGGGACGATCACGAACCTCGCTGGAGGTGTCATCAGCGGCACGAATCTCGGCATCGGCGGCGGCAACGGCGTCCTCGCGGTTTTCAATTCGGGCACGATCAGCAGCCCAGGAGGGGGCGGTGTCTTCCTCGGCAGCAACTCGCTGATCTACAATGACGGCACGATCAGCGGCGGCGGCTATGGCATTTCGGCCTCCGGTTCCTCGATCATCAATGCCGGCACGATCAATGGCGGGATCAGCTTCTTTGGCCCCGGCAACACGCTGACGCTCGCACCGGGCTCGGTCATCAACGGCCTCGTCGGCGGAAGTGCCAACAACACGCTGCAGCTCGGCGGCAGCGGCAGCTCGACCTTCGACATCTCGCAGCTCGGCGCGGCCGCGCAGTATCGCGACTTCTCCACCTTCGACAAGGTCGGCTCCTCGGCCTGGACCCTGACCGGCACCAGCACCTACGCCGGCGCCGTCAACGTCAATGCCGGCACCTTGCGCATCGACGGCAATTTTGCTTCCGCCAGCGGCCTCACCGTGAACACAGGCGGCACGCTGAGCGGCATCGGCACCGTCGGCGGCACGACCGTCGCGAGCGGCGGCATCCTGGCGCCCGGCAACGGCGTCGCCGGCACTTCGCTCGGCGTCTCCGGCAATCTCGCCTTCCAGTCCGGCGCGATCTACCTGGTGCAGGTCTCGCCCACGACCGCGTCGACGACGAATGTCAGCGGCACCGCCACGCTCGGCGGCGCGACCGTTAACATCGCCTTCGCGCCGGGCAGCTATGTCGCCAAGACCTACACCATCCTCACCGCGAGCGGCGGCGTCTCCGGCAGTTTCGCGCCGACCGTCACCACCACGGGCACGGCCACGCTCACGAGGTCGCTCAGCTATGACGCCAACAACGTCTATCTGAACGTCGCGCTGGGCTATGGCGGCATCCCCGGCCTGAACGGCAATCAGCGCGCCGCCGGCGACGCCCTGACCAACGCCTTCAATGCCGGCGGCGGCATTTCCGCGGCCTACGCATCGCTGACGCCGGCCGGCCTGTCGCAGGCCGCCGGCCAGCTCGGCACGTCGTCGCAGCAGACGACGTTCGGCGCGATGGCGCAGTTCATGGGTCTGTTGACCGATCCGGCGCAGCGCGGCGGCACGATGGGCGCTCAAGGCGGCGCTACGGGCTATGCCGAGGACGACGACCGCGCCAGCGCCTCTGCGGCACGTCGGGGCGGCGACGCCTTCGCGATGGCCACCAAGGCGCCGGCCGCGCCGTTCGCGTCGCGCTGGAGCATGTGGGCCGCCGGCTTCGGCGGGTCGCAGACCACGGACGGCAATGCGGCCGCGGGCTCGACCAACACGGCGAGCAACCTCTACGGCACGGCCGTCGGCGCCGACTACCAGTTCTCTCCGAATACGCTGGCCGGCTTCGCGCTCGCGGGCGGCGGCACCAGCTTCAACGTCACCGGCCAGGGCTGGGGCCGCTCCGACCTGTTCCAGGCCGGCGCCTATCTGCGTCACGTGCAAGGCCCGGCCTATGTCTCCGCGACGCTCGCCTATGGCTGGCAGTCGGTCACGACCGACCGCATCGTCACCGTTGCCGGCAGCGATCATCTGAGCGCCGCGTTCAACGCCAACGCCTATTCCGGCCGCATCGAGGCCGGCACGCGCTTCGTCTCGCCCTGGATCGGCGGCATCGGCTTCACGCCTTATGCCGCGGCCCAGGTGACGGCCCTGGATCTGCCGGGCTATGCCGAGCGCACAGTCTCTGGCAGCGGCGCCTTCGCGCTCGCCTATGCGGCCCGGACATCGACCGACACGCGCACCGAGCTCGGCCTGCGCAGCGACAAATCCTATGCCATGCAGGACGCCGTGCTGACCCTGCGCGGCCGCGCAGCGTGGGCGCACGACTTCAACCCGAACCGCGCGGTCACGGCGACGTTCCAGGCGCTGCCGGCCGCGAGCTTCGTCGTCAACGGCGCGGCGCAGGCCAGCGAATCCGCACTGACCACCGCCTCGGCCGAGCTGAAATGGACGAACGGCTGGGCGGCGGCCGCGACCTTCGAGGGCGAGTTCTCGAACGTCACGCGCTCCTACGCCGGCAAGGGCGTCGTCCGCTACGCCTGGTAAGGCCGCTCGCCGTCGATCGTCGTCGCAATTCCGGTCTCGATCCCGGCGGGCGCCATAAGCGGATGCGCGAGATGACACAGCTGAACTCTCTCATCATCGACCGCTTCGGTGCGGCTACCGAGATGCCGAATCCGATCAACCAGTCCGGAGCAAGCGCTGCTGGCTTGGCTCTGCGCCGAGCTACGAGCGTCAGGCTACGATGCGATCGAGCCTGATGCTGACGCTTGGTCGTCAGGAGCGCGCCAGCGGCCCGGCCTTTTCGACCGTGCGCACGGCCGGCCAAGCCGCCCCTCTTGCAACCGGCGCGCCTTGCTGAGGCGCCGCAGGCGCGAAGCTCAGCCGGACCGTCGTGCCGCCGCCGGGCGTCTCACGGAGCTCGACGCGGCCATGATGCGTGGCCATGACCTGCGAAACGATGGAAAGCCCGAGCCCCATGCCTTCGCCGCGGGCCTGCCCGCGCTCGAACGGCTGCAGCAGGCGCTCGGGCTGATCCGACTGCAGGCCCGGCCCGGAATCGATCACGCTCAGGCTTGCTGCCGCGTCGACGTCGACGAGAATGGGACCACCGGCGCCAGCATGCGTGACGGCGTTCCTGATCAGGTTCGAGAGCGCGACCGCGAGGGCAGGCTCCGAGCCCTGGATCCACACCGGAGCGTCGGATCCGGCAAAGCCGAGCTCCAGCCCGGCCTGCAGCGCCATCGGCACGTGCTCGGCCGTAACGCGCCGCGCCAGCGCGACCAGATCGATCTCGGTCAGCTCGACCGGCTCCATCGAAATCCGCGCCAGTTGCAGGAGCATGGTGACGATCGATGACAGCTTCTGATTCTCGGCAACGAGCCTCGCGCGCAGTCCCGCATCCTGGACCGCTTCGAGCGCGGTCCGCGCATTGGTCAGCGGGGTCCGCAGCTCATGGGCGGCGTTGGACAGGAAGTTGCGCTGCGCCTCGGCGGCATGGTCGATGCGCGACAATGCGCGGTTGAACGCCGCGATCAGCGGCAGCAATTCGGCCGGCGCATCGCCCTCGGGCAGCCGGCGGCCATCCGGCACGCCGTCGATCATCTCGGCCGCGCTCGCCACCGTGCGAACCGGGCGCGCGATCAGCGTCGGCACGAACACCAGGGCCGCGAACACCGTCGCCAGCAGCACCAGGATGATGGGAAGCGCAACGATCGTCGCATCGGTCAGCGTGCCGAGCATCAGTTGCGTCGACGTATAGGCCACGCCGCCGGTCTCGATCAGGACCTCGCCGACCGACGTATTCCGGACGGCGGTCATGCGCTTCAGACGAAGGGTCTCGCCGTCGATCGCATAAGCCAGGAAGCTGGTGCCGTCCTGTGCTGCCGCAGGCTTCTGCGGGCGCCATTTCGGGAGTGGCCCGAAACTGACCTCGCCGCTCTTGTCCGACACGACATACCAGAACGTCGGAAAATCCTGGATGATCCTGTCGAGACGGGGAGTCGGCTTGACGAGCAGTCGACCGCTGGCATCGCGGGAAACCGCCTCCTTCAACGCATCGGCGACATCGGCGGCGCCCCACGTGCCGTCATCGTCGCCACCGAAGCGGATCAGCAGGGCGGCAGCGCAGATCAGCATGATGGTGCTGACGACCCCGATCAACGTCGCGGAGAGCAAGGTGATGGAGCGACGGATACGGGTGAGCTTCTGCCACTTGCGCATCCGTCACTCGCCACTCAGGAGATAGCCGAGGCCGCGCACCGGCCTGATCGCGGCCTTGCAATTGGCTTCGCGCAGGCGGCGGCGCAGCCGGGAGACATGCGCCTCGATCGCATTCGACTGGATCTCGTCCTCGAAGCCATAGGCTGCGGATTCGAGCGTCTCGCGCAGGACCACCCGCCCGCTGCGGCGGACCAGCGCCTCGAGGATCGCCAACTCGCGCCGCGGCACGACGATGGGAGCCTGATCGACGCAGACCGCGCGATTGACGACGTCGTAGCTCAGATTGGCAATGGAAACCATCGCGCCGCGGTCGAGAAACAGGCGGCGCAGCACCGCCCTCGCCCGCGCGACCAGTTCGATCGGCTCGAATGGCTTGGCGACGTAATCGTCCGCGCCCTCATCCAGCGCACGTGCGATGTCGACGGGATCGTCGAGCGCGGTCAGCACGACGGTCGCCGGACTCGGCTGTTGCTGCCGCAGGTGCGGCAACAGCGCCAGCCCGTCACCGTCCGGAAGGCCGCGGTCGATCACCACGAGCTCGAAACTGCGCACGGCGATCGCAGCCCGCGCCTCGTCGAGGGTGGTGACGATATCCGACGAGCCGAAGGCCGTCGCGAGCGCGTCCCGCAGCCAGATCCCCAGCTGGGGGTCATCCTCAACGACCAGAACGCGCACGCCATTCTCCCGCAACATCGACACCTGCGTGTTCCTATCATTACGGACGGATTACAATAGGATTACGTCGACCGCGCTCTGGTACCGCTATTTCAAGCGACCGACCGAAAATTGAATTGTTCTGCCCCGTGCCGCCCGGGCGCAACTTTTCTTCCCGTGTGCTCCATGCGGCGCCGCCGACGGGTGCAACGCCTCCTTTCGTGTCCCATCCCGACAGTCTCCGGTTGTAGAACGAACAGCTTCTCAGCCGGCGCGATTGCAGTCGTATGACGGACGATGCCGCTGTGAACCGATTTGCAATCGGCCAGCGCGTACGTGATGAAATGTCAGCTTTTCGTAATCGTCTCGACCGAGACTCACGCGTTCAACAATGGCCGAGGATTCGCCCGTATGGAGCCTGACGCATGATCGACCGGACACGTCGGGCGGTCCCGATCCCATCATCAGTTGCGGCGCGATCTTCGTCGTCCCGCCAATTCCTTGACTGCCACACGCCTCGGCCTACGTCGCACGCGTGCTGCCGACGCCTCGCGGCCGCTGACCGAACGTCGCGTCCGGCGCACCATCTTTGATGCACACCGACATGCTCCATGACTTTGCGTTCTCGGCGCTCGCCGAACGGTCGGACAGCCAGCCGGCGGCGTGGCGCCGTCCATTCCTGCGCTGGTTGGACGGCATCGAGGCCGGCTGGGCCATACCATTGCTGCTGGCGTGCTTCGTGATCGTCTGGACGATCTATCTGTCGATCGCCTATGCCGGCGCCGGCCTGCATCCCGACGTTCTGGAGACGTGGACATTCGGACGACAGTTCGGCTGGGGCTACAACAAGCATCCGCCACTGATGGGCTGGGTCGCCGGTGGCTGGACCGCCGTATTCCCCTTGTCCGACTGGTCATTTCACCTGATGGCGATGACCAACGCGGCGCTGGCGCTGTGGTTCGTCGACCTCGTTTCGCGCCGCTTCGTGACCGGGGACAAGCGGGTGATCGTGCTGCTGCTGCTGATGTTGACGCCCGCCTATCAGTTTCACGCGCAGCGCTTCAACGCGAACTCGGTGCAGCTGGCGACATGGCCGCTGGCCACCTACTGCTTCCTGCGCGCGTTCGAAACGCGAGCGATGCTCTGGTCGATCGCAGCAGGCCTCACGACCGCGCTCGCTGTGCTGGGCAAGTACTATTCGATCTTTCTGGTGATGAGCTTCGCATTCGCGGCAATGGCGCATCCGCAGCGCCGTGCCTACTTCACGTCGGCTTCGCCATGGATCTCGACGGCGGCCGGGCTAGCCGCGCTGTCGATGCATCTCGACTGGCTCGTCGCCACCGATGCAGCGCCCATCCAGCACGCGCTGATGCACGCCAAATCCAACCTGTGCACGTCCCTGCGGGATTCCGTGTTCTTCCTGCTGGGGCTCGTCGCCGCGATGGCGGTGGCGGCCGTGACCTGGATCATCGTTGCCGGGGCCAGGATCAGGCAATTCCCCGCAGAGATGGCTGCGCTGAACGATGGCCTCCGGCTGCTGGCGTACGTCGCCGTCGGTTCGGTCGGACTGCCCGTCGTCAACGCGCTGATCATGGGAACCGACCTGCCATCCTTGTGGGCGCTTCAAGGACTGTTCTTGTTCGTGGTCGTCGTCGTATGCGGCGCGAGCTATCGGATCGAACGATTCTACACCGTCAACCTGGCGATGCTGACGGCCGGAGTCGCCATCGCAGCCGCGATCATCGCCGCTCCACTGCACGCTCTCTATCGCAACAATCACGGCTATGAAGAAGGCCGCACCTTCTATCAGCAGACGGCGCAGGAAGCGACGCGGCAATGGCGGGAGTTGACCGGCAGGCCCCTCGCGCATGTCGGCGGCACCGAAAGCCTTGCGCTTGCGACCACCTTCTATAGCGACGATCACCCTTCCTACGGCCTCCCCACCACAGCTCGTCAACCGATTTCGGACAGCCCGGCCGAGGCGAATGACGACCGCGGCTGGGTCTCGCTGTGCTTCCGGGACCAGACGGATTGCATCGCAGCCGCGGAATCGGCCGCTCGCCCAGGGGACTACGTCAAACGCGAGTTCGTGGTGCAGGCCCGACTGTTCGGATGGACCGGATGCACGCGGACGGTGGTCGCATTCCTGGTGACACGCTAAGGCGGCGCGCAGCCCGACCGCACCAACCATCGTTCGACGGCTTCGAGTCAGCCGGCAGTCGAACCGCCGACGGCGCTCCGCTACTGACCCTGCCGCTGCGCGTCCGTGTTTCCGCGCCAGCGGGACCAGATGCGTGCCTGCGCAATCTTCGAGGCATCGATGGTTTTGCCGTTGCCGACGTCTTGCGATCGGATAACGCCGGCGATGGCCACCTCGACGACGGCGCCGCCGATCTGCGCCGCGCGCCGTCCCTCGATCGCAAGACGACCGTCCGGCAACACCTGCGTGATCACGGCGGCCACGCTCATGCGCCTCGGGTCTCGGCGCGACGCCGTCAATTGGCCTGCGGCGCTGCCCGGCCCCGCGCTTCTCGGCTCTCCGGCTCCAACCGTCTGCTGTTTGGGCGCGCTGGAGACAATCATGCGCTCGTCGACATTGACGTCAACCGTCAGGATGTCGCCAATCTGCGCTGAGCGCCGCGTCCTGGAAACGACGCGGGATTCGCTTCGCTGCTGCGATGGAGGATGCGCCGGAACCGGCGCGATCAGTGAGGCCGCCGGAGCCGGCTCCGTGTCCGGACGAGGCGCAGCCTCACTGGACGGCGGCACTTCCGAAGACGATGGACCGTCGAGTTGAGCGCAGCCGCCTGCCAATCCGAAGGCACCGACGGCCATGAGCGTGCGTGCGACGCTGCGAACCATCACGCGCGGCCTCGCGCAGAGATGGACCGATCGATCAGGAGAGAGCGAGCACCACCCGCTTCACCGCTCATGACTGCCCGCAACTGGTAGCACAGGACTGCTCGCGCAGGACGGAAGGCGTTCGATCGCGAGCGAGCGATGCGTACAGCTTTGCGCTCATTTGGCTAATCAGCACGTCATGGGACTTTCAAGAAGCGCTTCAAATTGCTCGATCATGGGCATCCGGCATAGTGGATGCGGACATGTCGAGGCGACGCAGGACGCATCGGTCACGTCGCCGCATCCGGGCGCCGCACGCTCTGGATCGAAGGCAAGGCCCCGCATTGGCGGGACCTTGCGCATTGCGGATACGTGAAGGCTTCAGTCGCCGTCCCAAGCTCCGTCCGAATAGCCGTCTCTGTAGCCGGACAGATAGCCACTGCCATAGCCATCACCATGGCTGCCGCCATATCCGGCGTCATACTCGTAGACACGGTAACGACGATAGACGACCGGAGGCGGCGAATAGTCCTCGTAGCTGTAGACATAGCTGGGAGCGGAACGGGCGGTCGCCGCAGACCCGAGAAGGGCTCCGATCGCCAGACCTCCCACCACGCCGGCTGCCACCGCCGCTCCGCGGTTGCCGCCGGCGCTGGCCGGCGTCGTGATCGTGGCTGCCATGGTCGATGCCACGATCAGAAGCGCGCAAATCCGTTTCATTCTGTTCTCCTTGCATTCGGCTCAGCCGTCGCGGCAGGAGAGTCGCGGTTGCGGCTTACGGCATCATTACAGATCGCGGCACCACGACCTCGTCATCAGAACGCCTCTGAACCCAGTTCGGTCCGCCGGCTGCCGTGCGTATGTCCGAACAACGCGATGAACGTGCGACCGCAGACGTCGTTACGGAGAAGAGACACCAGGTACAAAGAGGAATTTGAGATAGAGCGAGGCGAAGCATTGCAGGCCGTTCGGGGGCGTGGGGCTGGGTCACAACCCGAACGGCCTGCTCACTGGACTCCGACGACGTTCGAAGCCATGCGGTGCCAGCTTTTCTTGGAGAGGTGCCGCAGGTGGGACGGAGCCAACCTGATCAGGTCGAGCTTTCAGTTCTGCGACACCTCTCCAATGTCATTCCGGTCAAGCGCCACATCGTGGGGTGGAGAGTCATCGCTGCCGACACGCGCGGTCGATTGCGAAACTGATGTGACGTCGACCGCAAGGACAGTTCGAAAACTAGGTTCTCGCCCTTACCGCAGGATTACATCGCGCGTTCGATCGGGCACTCTCCGGGCCCGGACTACACCAGTGCAACCGACAGGAGCGAGGATCCGTCTACATCTGGCCCGGATCTCGCTCGCGCCGCATGTACCCGGGCATCTCTCCCATGGCTGATCGGGAAAAATCCAATGCGGGTGGTGTGTATGAACCCGGCTCTCGTGACGGATCACCCTGCCATCTCGAGGCTGCATCGGGACATCGCGCAGCGGGCGACCGATACATGCACGGACGAAGCACAACCAGTGTTGTTACGTGGCAACATCCGCAACATGTTTCGATGCCGCGCGACTTTTCTGAAAGCGCGTACTCCGGTCCAGATGTTACGGTTTCCGATGAGAACACCGACGTCTCATCGGAACGTGGTCCTCCGGAACAACAAATGTCGTACCCTTCGTGACCGGTTGCGCGGCCTGCCGACGACGATCGGTCAGCCGCGATTGACCCAGCTGATCAATGCTGAACAGAACTTCCAAATGTCTTGGATCGACAGGGATTGATCAGTTGATCGTCCTCGACGAGCCGTTGTTCGCGGAACCAAAATGAAACGGTTCGCCCTGGCCTGTATCCTGCAGCTCGGCCGCTACGCGGTTCTGCCGATCGTCGCGCTTGCCTGGGGGTTGTTCGTCCTCTGGCTCATGCTACTGGACGACTACACGAGGGCAGCACTCGTCACGGCTCCCCTCATGTTCTGCCTGGTGACGGCGGCAGTTGCGCTGGCACTTGGGATCCTGTTGCTGCCGACGCGAGCAGATCGGAGCAATGCCCTCGACGAGACCATGGCCCCCCATCTCTGGCGGATCTGGCGGGAGCTCGACCCCGCCTTTGCCAAGCGCAATCGCACGCCGCGGACCGATGCCGCGCTCAATGCCTCGATCGGCGAAACGCGCGCTTATGCCGGTATATTCGGGCAGCACGTCACCATGACCGTCGGACTGCCGTTGCTGATGATTTTCGACGAGCGCGCCGTCCGCGCGGTCATCGCGCATGAGGTCGCGCATGCCGAACTGCAGCACATCTCGGGCGGCGCCAACCTGCTGGACTTCCTGCGCGCGTGCGAGAATGTTCTCCACTACGCAAACCCCGACCGCACCGTCACCGGACGCCTCGCCGAACCGTTGCTGCGTTCGCTGCTGATCTGGCTGAACAGCGAATACAGCACGCTGTCGCGGCGGGACGAGCTGGCCGCCGACAGTCGTGCCGCACAGTGGATCGGACAGGCTGAGATGGCGCGCGCCCTGACTCTGTTGGCCGGCTGCACGGTGCGTCTGCGCGAGCTGGTGTTTGCTCCCTTGGAAAGCGACATGCTCGGAGCGATCCGCGTACCGGCCACGCCGCTGCAGCGGATGTCGGCACAGCGCGCCGAGATCCGCGCCGATGACGCGCTTGCCGCCGCGGCGGCCACGGCAATGACGGAGGAAAAAGACGACCCGGATTCGACGCACCCGCCGTTCAGCAAGCGGCTTGCCAATCTCGGCTACACCGCAATTCCCGCGATCGATCCGGTCGAGACGCCGGCCATCGAGCGGCTGCTGGTGCCGGAGGCCGCGCGCGAGCTATCAGCGCGGCTCGACGCCGAATGGCGCAAAATGGCACAGACCTGGGTGCAGGTGGGGATGTGATCGCAGCCTGCCGCGCTCCCGCGCACCACTGGAACGCATCTCGTTCTGTGCTATAATTGCCTCGTGCACGATCCCCGGGAGTCTTCGGTGCAGCGCGCGCAGGTCAAGGTCGACGTCCAGGCCCACGAGCCGGACTGGACGCCTGCGCGGCAGGAGCTGTGGCAGCGCATCGTCGCGCATGACTTCGAGCCCGATACGCCGCTCAACTTCACGCAACGCCTCGCCCGCGACCATGGCTGGAGCCTCGACGAGGCCCGCGTTGCCATCGAGGCCTATCGCCGCTTCTGCTTCCTCGCGATGGTCTCGCCAACGCCGGTCACCCCGAGCGAGGCCGTCGACGAGGTCTGGCACCAGCATCTGATCTATTCGCGCGACTATTGGACCGTCTGGTGCGGCGAGCGGCTGCAGGCGCCGCTGCATCATGATCCCACTCCGGGCGGCGCTGAGGCGCAGATGACCTATCGCCGGCAATATGCCGAGACCCTGGCGCTGCACGAACGCTTCTTCGGACCACCCAGCCCCGATCTGTGGCCTGCAACACATCTGCGCTTCGCCGGCCCGCGTTATCACGTCACGGACCGCAATATCTGGCTCATCCTGCCGCGGCCTCGCGCTTGGCTGCGGCGACTGTTTGGGAGATGAACACTTGCCGCTCAATCCATTCGACTGGACGGCCGGCCCCTTTTTGCTGCTCTATGTCGCCTGTGCCGGCATTCTCTTCTGGCTTGCCTTTCAGGCGCGGCGGATGATCGGTCCCGCCGCAGCCACCATCCATCCGCTGACCGAGCTTGAGCTGGCCTATCTGTCCGGCGGCGAGCGCCGGCTCGGTGACGCGGTGCTGCTCGGCTTCGCCGCCAGCAAGGCCGCAACTTTCACGCCGCGCGATCACAGGATCACGGTCTCGGACCAGACGCCGCTGGCCGCCCTGATCGATCGGCCGCCGCCGCTCAAGCTGCATCCCGAGATGACGCGGACGGAATTCCAGACGGCACTGGCGCCGCTTGCCCTCCAGCTCCAGGATCGCCTGAGGGCCATCGGCTATTATCCGACTGATCCGCAGATGAAAGCCTTCCGCAGCGCGGTACTGCCATTCGTCGGCGCCCTGCTGCTGTTCGGCGCCATCAAGGCCGTCGTCGGCACCGAGCGGCATCACCCGGTCGGCTTCCTGCTCATCCTGCTCGCCGCGACCTGCCTGGCGGCCTATGTGCTGGCGAAGCCACCGACGCGGACGCGCGCCGGCGTCGACGCGCTCCGCAGCTACCAGGCATCCCACGCCCGCGTTGCCCGAGCGCCACGCGAGCATGAATTGCTGCTGGCGGTGGCGCTGTCGGGCGCCGTGGTGTTGTCCGGCACCGCTTATGCCTCGGTGCTGGCAACCTCCAAGGCACTGAGCAGTAGTGGGGGAGGATGCGGCGGCGGAGGCTGCGGGGGCGGTGGTGGCGGCGGATGCGGTGGCTGCAGCTGACAATCACCGGTGCGCGCCGTTGCCGTCGGCATCGAAGTCTTCCCTATGAGGGCGCAAGGCCGCATCATGGCCATTGCTAAATCTCGATCTCGCCACCGACTCGTTCAGAGAATGTCTCATGCAGGCGGTCAACCAGATCACTGGAGCTCGGCGTGTTCTGGCGTGACGTTTTCCTCACCCTCCTGGTTGCGCTGATCGTCTTGAGCTTTCTCCGTCCACTGCGGAGCTCACGGCCCCGTGACGACTCGACGCTGATGGAGAACGGCGAGGGATATCTGCACCACCATTTGCCTGAACTGATCAGCGAGATCGAGGGCGCCGGCGACATCCGGCTTGCTGCGATCGGCATCAACCACCGCGTCGAGCGCTACTACAAGCGAAGCATCACGATCGACTCCCCGGAGCAATTGGAAGAGGCTGTCGTTCAGATCATCGGGCAGCTATTGGCTGCACCACACTGTTTTGATTATCAGAATAATCCAATTTAGGCGCGCCCGCAATCGGCCCCCGCAAATCTCAGCTGTTCTGCACCAGCACCTCGCGCAGCGCGTCCGTCAGGCGCGCGAGCTCGGCTTCCGAGCCGATGGTGATGCGAAGGTAGTCGGCGATGCGCTCCGCCGTGAAGTGGCGGACGAGCACCGCGCGCTCGCGCAGCGCGGCGGCCAGCGCCTGGCCAGAGCGGTCCGGATGGCGCGCAAAGACGAAATTGGCGCTGGACGGCAGCACCTCGAAGCCGAGCCCGGCCAGCGCGGCGGTGAGGTCGGCGCGGTTCTTGATGATGACCGCGCGCGCCTGCTGGAAATACGCGTCGTCCTCGAGCGAGGCGATTGCGCCGGCCTGGGCCGGGCGGCCGAGCGGATAGGAATTGAAGCTGTCCTTGACCCGGGTCAGGCCCGCGATGAGTCCGGCATCGCCGATCGCATAGCCGACGCGCAGGCCGGCGAGCGCGCGCGACTTCGACATCGTCTGCACGACCAGGAGATTGGGGTAGTCGCGGATCAGCGGGATCGCCGTCTCGGCGCCGAAATCGACATAGGCCTCGTCGACCACGACAGCCGCGTCGCTGCGCGCCGACACCAGCCGCGCGATCTCCGCGCGCGACAGCGCGATTCCCGTCGGCGCATTCGGATTGGCCACGATCACCGGCCCGGCACGGCCGAGATAGTCGTCGACGCGCACGCGCATCCCGGCGTCGAGCGGAACCGTCGTGTAGTCGATTCCCAGGAGCCGGCAGTAGACCGGATAGAAGCTGTAGGTCACGTCGGGGAACAGCAGCGGCGACGACTGCTTCAGCAGCGCCGCGAAGGTGTGCGCGAGCACCTCGTCGGAGCCGTTGCCGACGAAAACCTGGTCGGGCGCGACCTCGTGATAGTCGGCCAGCGCCTCGCGCAGGCGCGTCGCCTGCGGGTCGGGATAAAGGCGCAGCGTGTCGGCGGCCGTCGCCCGGATGGCCTCGATGGCCTTCGGCGATGGTCCGAACGGGCTCTCATTGGTGTTGAGCTTGACGAGGCCCGGTATCTGCGGCTGTTCGCCGGGCACGTAGGGCGACAGCCCCCGGGCGAGCTCCGACCAGAAACGGCTCAAGATCGTCCTCCTGCGGACCCGTGACGCGCCCAACGGCCGATCGACCGGAGGCGACCGAAGCGCAAATTGAACGTGTGACGTTGCATCCGTAAATGGCGCGCCCGACACGATTCGAACGACCGCCCCTCAAATCCGCAGTTCAATACCATCTCCTCGCTCCGCTGTGCGACCGTACGTCACGGCGAAACGAAAGCCAAGCGACCCTCAATCGCCAGGCGTCCATCGAACATCTTCGTACCGCAGCGGCGGGCTGTCCCACGACGAGATGGCGCGGGTCACCGCAGCCGCGATCAGCTCCTCGATTCCGGGAGCACAGCCGACCACGCCGGCAGAAACAATGTCGTCACGCGCCAGCTCCACCATCAATCTTGGCATGTCGCGCGCGCCATGCAGCCCTTCACCGGAAAACAGGCCGACCACGACTGCGGGACCGGAAACCTGCCGCGCAACTTCACCAAGGTGTGGCCGCTCCTCCAGGAATGCAGTCCGGACATCTGCAAACACGGCGCTGTGGCCAATCTCCTTTGCTATCTGTTCGGCCGCTTCGCGGGATTCGGACCTGCGCCGAGAGCCATGCGCCAACAAGACGACGGCACAGTCCGCCGGTGAAACATCGGTCGCTTTGGCAGCCCGCCGTGCGCATTGCGTGATGAACGCCGGCAGGGCGGGATCCATGCCGAGCGGAGGCAGGCTCATGACCTCCCGCTTACGATGCCTGTCGGCGTCGTCGAGCAGTTGCACCAGGCGGTCACGGCTGAAATAGCCCGACGACACGAACAGCGGATAGACGATGACCCGGTGCGCCGTCAGCCGGCGCAGCGCCGCTTCGATGCCGGGCTCACCGGAGATGAAGCCGACCCCGACCTCGGATACGAGACCGCGAGCGGACAGCGCTTGCGCGATCCGCCATACGCCGTCATTGCCCGCTCCCTCCCGCCGTTCGCCATGGGCGGCGAGCAGCAGCGCCGTGTCGAACGGATGCGGCTCAGTGGCTGGTCCCATCGGAGAAGGTGATCTTGTTCCAGACGTTGTACTTGCCCGAGGGGCGCGACATCGGCAGCCGCTTCAGCTCGGTGAACGTTTGCGCATCGTACACCACGAGCGCACCCTGATCCTCCCAGATCGACACCAGCGCATGCCGGCCGCTCTTGTCGAACTCGACATGGGCGGCCGTCTTGCCTGGCTCCGGCGTGATGCTGCGCACCACTTCGAGGCTACGCTTGTCTATGATCGACAGGGTGTCCTTTTTCGCGCCCATCATGCTGTCGGTCCAGGCATAGGGCGTGTTCTCGTGGCTGCGCATGAAGAAGCCGGGACCGGGCGTCTCGATCACTTTCACCTCCGACCAATCCTGCATGTCGAGCACGCTGATCTTGCCTTCCTTCAACAGCGGCGTCGCCATCACGCGGCGGCCGTCCCAGGTCCATGAGATGCCGGAGCCGAGATGCGGCAGGCCGGGCAGATCGAGCTGCTTGACGTCGCGGCCGACGGTGAGGTTGACGACGATCGCCCTGCCCTCGCGCGCCGAGCCGATCAGGTTGCGATAGGGCGGATCGAAAAAGAAGTCGTCGAGCGGCTCCGGCACCTCGATCCGGCGCAGCGCGAACAGGCCCTGCGACGACGGCAGCGCCTCGATCATGCCCTTCTCGTGGCTATGGACGAAGCCCGGATAGACCGGCGGCGCATTCGGATCGGTCGCGATCTCCCAGATCTCGCCGACGTCCTTGAGCGCGGCAATGAAGCTGTCGCGCGGCGGCGCCTGGTAGACGGCCGAGACGCGCGAGGACTTGCCGTGCTTGTCCTTGACGTCGAAGATCTTCTCCACGGAGAGATCGTCGGTCGACAGCATCACCAGCGTGTGCGGCAGATAATTGGCGACCGCGATGTGCTTGCCGTCGCGCGAGATGGCGATGTTGCGCGCATTGATCCCGGCGCGTACCTCCGCCAGCATGGTCAAGGTCCACAGATCATATTTGCTGACCCAGCCGTCGCGCGACATGAAGAACACGTAACGGCCGTCGGGGGTGAATTTCGGCCCGCCATGCAACGCGAAGCGGGTCTGGAACCGCGTCAACGGCTCGAAGCGGTCGCCATCGAGGATGGTGGCGTGATGATCGCCGGCCTCGACCACGACGAACAGGTTCATCGGATCGGCATCGAAGCGCGGCCTGTCCAGTTTCTCCGCCTGCGCGTGCACGACGCGGCTCGCCTCGATCTCATGCTGGCCCCAGACGGGAATGTCCGGCAGCGGCGTCGAGATATAGGCGACGAGTGCGGCGATCTCGTCCTTGGCGAGCTTGCCGGCAAAACCTGGCATCTGCGTCGCCGTGCGGCCATCGGCGATGACGGCGCCCGCCCGCGCCCCCATCATGCGGCCGAGATTTTCCGGCAGCAATGCCGGCCCGAGCCGGCCGAGACGGTCGGCGCCGTGACACTCCGCGCAATTGTCCGCGAACAATTTTGTGGCATCGGGTTCGGCGCGGGCCGCCCCCGTCAGCGCAGCAGCGACCAACAAGGCTTCAAGCAGACAGCGGAGCTTCATGACTCATTCCGCGGTAGAGTGAGGTCTTGACGCGGTCGACCGGCCCGGCCAGCCCGATCTCTGCATCGGTGAGGTAGCAGCCGGGGTCCTCGGCCCAGGCATCGCCGGTGATCCGCAGCGCGCGCACGCGCGTATTGCCATTGCAGATGTCGATATACGCGCAGGCGCCGCAACGGCCGCCGACCAAGCGCGGCTTGCGCTTCAGGCCGGCCATGATCGGGTCCGACAGGTCGGTCCAGATCGCCGAGAACGGCCGCTCCTTGACGTTGCCGAGATCGTGGTGCCACCACATCGTATCCGGATGCACGTTGCCGAGATTGTCGATGTTGGCGACGTTGACGCCCGAGGAATTGCCACCCCAGCGCTTGAGCTTGGCGCGTAGCGCGTCTACGGCGGACGGCACGTTGCGCGCCGCCCATTGCAGCAGATAGATCGCGTCGGCATCGTTGTTGCCGGTGACGATCTCCATCTCGCTGCCGGCTTGCGCCCAGCGCCAGGCGCGTGCGATCACCATGTCCATGGCCTCGCGCGTCGTCTGCCATAGCGCATCGTCGCCACGGTTCTTGTTGCCGCGCCCGGCATAGACCAGATGCGACAGATAGAATTTTGGAAAACCTTCGCGCTCGACCAGGTCGAGCAGCAGCGGCAGCTCCGCCGCGTTGTCCTCCGTCATCGTGAAGCGGACGCCGACCTTGATGCCGCGATCGCGCAGGCGCCGCAGCCCGCCCAGCGCCTGCTCATAGGCGCCCTCCTTGCGGCGGAAGCGGTCGTGGGTCGCGCCGATGCCGTCGAGCGAGATGCCGACATAATCGTAGCCGATGTCACGGATGCGATCGGCCATCGCGTCGTCCACCAAGGTGCCGTTGCTGGACAGGCCGACATAGAAGCGCATCGCCTTGGCACGCTGCGAAATCTCGAAGATGTCACGACGCATCAAGGGCTCGCCGCCGGACAGGATCAGCACGGGCACGCGGAATGCCTTGAGATCGTCCATGACGTCGAAGACTTCGGCGGTCGACAATTCGCCGGGAAAGTCGACATCGCCCGAGATCGAGTAGCAATGCTTGCAGGTGAGGTTGCAGCGGCGGATCAGGTTCCAGATCACCACGGGTCCCGGCGGCTGCCGCACCGGCCCGGTGGGCGGCGGCTCGTGCAGGTCACGCAGATATTGGCTCAGGCGGAACATGACCCGTCTCCTCAGGCAGCGATGCGAAGTCCAGTCTTCTTCAGGATCCGGGTCGAGAACAGCACCTCGTGCGCACGCGCCGCGGGACCGATCAGGCGGGCGATGTCGGCAACCTCAGACCTGACCTCGTCGCGCGTGCGGCCATGCACCATGGCGAACAGATTGTACGGCCACAGCGGCAGATGGCGCGGACGCTCATAGCAATGGGTGACGGCATCGAGCGCGCCGACCATGGCGCCGACCTCAGCGATTTCCTCGTCGGCGACATCCCACACCGACATGCCGTTAGCGGTGAAGCCGAGCGCATAATGGTTCGGGATCGCACCGATGCGCCGGATCGCCCCGCGCGCCAGGAGGTCCTGCAGTCGCGCGATCACCTGGGCCTCGGGCAGGCCGAGCTGGTCCGCCAGCGCGGCATAGGGCTCGCGCACCAGCGGCAAGCCGCCTTGCGTGGCGGCAATCAGCTTGCGATCGATGGCATCAAGCATGGATTACACCTCCACCCGGAAGCCGACGAAAAACTCCTGCCGCTTAGGCATCGCATGGACGACAAGCCCGGTCTCGCGCTCGATCTCGGCCAAGACGGCGTCGATCCGCGCCGGGTCCTCGGAGGAGACGACGAACCACATGTTGAGCGCGTGGCCGCGCTCGTAGTTATGCGCGACCTCGGGATGGGCATTGACCTGGTTGGCCACCGCATCGAACCGCGCCGGCGGCACGGCGATCGCGGCGAGGCACACGGCGCCGCCGAGCTCCACGGCGTTCCACAGCGGCCCGAACCGGCTCAACTGACCCGCCGCGATCAGTTCGCCGACGCCTTCAATCAATTCATCCTCGGTGAGCCCGAGCGCAGCGCCGGCTTCGCGGAAGGGCCGCGACGTCAGCGGAAAACCGCCTTGCAGGCCGTTGATGATCGCGCGTCCCGTCGGATCCACGATGCCCATCAGCTCGCCTCCTTCAGCTCGGCGAAAACAGCGCCGCGCTGCTTGAAGCAGCGGGTCGAGAACAGCACGTCGTGCGGCAGCAGCCCGGTGTCGGCCTGCAGCGCGAGATCGTCGAGCACGGCATAGGCCTCATCGCGCGATTTCGCGTGCACCATGCAGAACAGATTGTAGCGCCAGAACGGCAGGCGCCGCGGCCGCTGGTAGCACAGGGTCACGCGCGGATGGCGCGCGAACATGGCGGCAACGGCATCGACCATGTCGTCCGGCACGTCCCACACCGCCATCGCATTGGCGCGGTAGCCGAGCTTGTCGTGACGCAGGACGCAGCCGAACCGTGTGACGACGCCGGCGGCGACCAGATGCTCCAGCCGGCCGATCACATCGGCTTCGTCGAGACCAAGCGCGTCGGCGACCGCGCGATAGGGCGTCTCGACCAGCGGCAGGCCATCCTGGATCGCGGCGAGAATATTGCGGTCGGCGGGCGCGGGTGTATAGCCGATCGCGCCGGCCTTGGTGCGCGGCTGCGACGTCTCGGGACTGAGCGAAAAGCCAAGTCCGAGATGATAGGCGCGCAGCATCGGCAGATCGAGCACCGCAATCCCGGTCTGCGCAGCGATGCTGCGCATCGCAGAACGGATCGCATCCACATTGGCGCCGGCCAGCACGAACCACAGGTTCAAATCATGCGTGCGCTCGTAGTTGTGCGTGACCAGCGGCTGCCGGCTCACCAGCGTGGCAACCTGCTCCAGCCGTTCCGCCGGCACCTGCATCACCGCCAGCGTCGAGGCGCCGACCGTGTTCGGCCGCACCACGGCGCCGATCCGCGAGATCACCTCGCGCGCATGCATGGCGCGGAAGATGCCGATCGTCTCGGTCTGGTTCAGCGCCGCGGAGCGTCCGACGACCTCGAACGGCCGCTCGACCAGCGGAAAATTGTGCTGCCAGCGATCGATCAAGGCGAGTTCGGTCGGGTTCGGCGTCATTGTCCAATCCTCGTCGCACGCACGGTGAAGAAAATTCCGGAGGGCTTCTGCGCCGGGATCTCGGCCTTCTTGGCAAACGTCGTGGCGTCATAGACGTCGACCCGGTCGGCATCGCGCACGGAGACCCAGACCTCATTGCCACGCGGCGTGAACTCCATGTGCAGCACCGCCGGTCCCGGCGCGAAGCGGTGCACGATCTTCAGCGACAGCGTGTCGACGATTTCGATGGTGTCGTTGCGCGGATGCGCAAAGTTGACCCAGACGTAGCGACCGTCGGGCCGCGCCACCGCGAACACCGGCTGGCCATGGGTGGCGATGCGGCCGACCTCCTTGAAGTCGCGCAGATCCACCGCGATCAGATCGTGGTGGCCGACAGCCGGCAGCAGCAGCCGGTCGCCGACGGCGGCCCAGCCTTCGAGATGCGGCATCTTGTAGACCGGCAGCGGCTCCTCGCCCTTGCCATATCCGTTGAGGATGCGCTCGGCCCTGAGCGGCGTCTGCCAAGTGTCGACATGGACGACACCGTCCTCACCGAACAGGCCGGCGAGATAATGCCTGCCATCCGGTGTGACGTTGCCGTCATAGGGCAGCTTGCCGATGCCGGTCAGCTTGGTGAGCTGCGGCGCCTTGGCGTCGGTGAGATCGGCGACCCAGATCTCGCCGGCGTCGTATAGCGACCACGCGAAGCGCCGCCCCGGCAGGTCGACGAGGCCGAGCGTCTTCGACGATTTTCCATCGGCGCCGGTGGCGGGAATGTCGATGACGGGATCGAGCGTCTTCGCATCGAATACGCGCACCCCGCCCGGTTCGTAGTTCGAGACGGCGATCAGCGTGCCATCGTCGGAGATGGCGCCGCCGATCGCATTGCCGGCCTGCACGATACGCCTCACGATCGAGGCCGTCAGCAGGTCGACCTTGGTCAGCCCGCCGTCGCGACCAAACACGAAGGCGAAACGCTGGTCCGGCGAGAACACGACGGAAGCATGCGAGAGATCGCCGAGCCCCTCGACGCGGCCGATCGTCCCGCGCTGGCTGGTATCGACGACCAGCACAGAGCCGGTGGCGCGCTCGATGACGATGCCGAGATCGCCGGTGCCGCGCAATTCGGTCGCCTGCGCCAGCAACGGCAGCATGCAGACGAGCGCAAACCACAGCTTCGTTCCGAGCCTCATGGCAGATTGCCCTCCTGCAGCCGCGCGACGATCCAGCGAGCATCCTCTTCGCTGATCAATGGACGCCAGGGCGGCATCGGCGTGCCCGGCACACCGTCGAGCACGATGCTGACGAGTTGATCGCTGTTCCAGGCACGCAGATGATCCGGCGTCAGCGGCTTGCCGAGCCCGCCCTTCAAGGTCAGCCCGTGACAGGAGCCGCAGTCCTGCCGCACCAGATTGGCGAGCTTGGCAGGGTCCGGCGAGGCTTCACCCGCGCAGGCGACCGTCGTCGCCACGATCCACAGGCCGATGGCGCTAGGCCACGACGGAGATGGCACCGACATCGGTCCCATGGTTCTGCTCACTCCGCTGCAAGGCCATGCCGGCGACACGGCCGATGATGAACAGCACGGGTCCGGTGAATGCCGCCTCGCGCGTCACTGCTGTGAGCGCGTCCAGGCGTGTGCATATTCGCCGCTCCTGTGCCGTCGTTCCTTGACACACCGCAAGCACCGGCAACGATCCCGGCAGCCCGCGCGCGATCAGGTTGCGCGTGATCTCCTCGACATTGGCGAGGCCCATGTAGACGACCAGCGTCGTGTCCGGATCGGCCAGGCTGTCCCAGTCGAGCTCGAGCGGCTCATCGGCTTTGCGATGGCCGGTCACATAGCGAACGCCGGTGGCGAGCCCGCGATGAGTCAACGGAATCCGCGCCGCGGCCGCACAACCCTGCGCCGCCGTGATGCCCGGAATCACCTCATAAGGAATGCCTGCGGCCTCGAGCTCGGCAGCCTCTTCCGAACCGCGGCCGAAGATGAAGGGATCGCCACCCTTCAGGCGGACCACGGTGCGCCCGGCCCGGCCGAGCTTCACAAGAATATCGTTGATCTCGACCTGCGGCACCGGATGCAAGCCGGCCTGCTTGCCGACATTGATACGGGCGACGCCGTCACTGATGGTGGCGAGAATGCCGTCGGGCACCAGGCGGTCGTAGACCACGACGTCGGCCGCGGCGATCGCACGCACCGCCTTGACCGTCAGAAGCTCGGGATCGCCCGGACCAGCCCCGACCAGATAGACCTTTCCCATCGACATTGCGCGCGCTCCAGCCATCTTCGCTTTCTGCTGACGCCGATGGCGTGGCGATGCTCTCGCCACACCATCGGGCTTCGCGTTCACGTTCAGTAGACGTCGTTTCGCGTGTTGTAGACGTTGAACTTGCCGGTGGGCGTGACCAGCCGCTTGTCGCGGATCACCGTCTTCATCGTCAGCGTCTTGTCATCGACGACCACGATCGCCGATTCCTGCGCCTTGTTGTTCCACACGGAGAACCAGATCTCGTTGCCCTCCTTGTTGAACTCGCCCTGCACCACGCGACGGGCGCCTTCGGAGATGCCCGACCATTGGCCGATCGGCAGCACCTTGTATTCAGGCTTCTCCTTGGTGAGGTCCTTGATCTTGAAGACGGCGACCGAGGAGGAGATTTCGGCGTCGGTGTTCAGCGGCGTATCGACGTAGATGTTCTCCGACTTCGGATGGGTCTTGATGAACAGCGAACCGCCGCCCTGGCCGTCGACCGTCTGCACCACCTTCCAGGCGTTGTCCTTGTGCTTCTCGGGATCGGAGCCGATGAACGAGATGGTCTCGTTGCCGAGATGGCTGGTGGCCCAGACCGGCCCGAACTTCGGATGCTCGAAATTCGCGCCGCGGCCCGGATGCGGCGTCTGGCCGCCCGACTCCAACACCTTGACCAGCTTGTCCTCCTTGGTGTCGATGATCGCGATCCGATGCCGCGCATTCGCCGCCACGAAGAAATAGCGCCCGGTCTTGTCGAAGCCGCCATCATGCAGGAAGCGCTCGGCTTCGATCGCGGTCACCTTCAGGTTCTTGATGTCCTTGTAGTTGACCAGCAGGGTCTGTCCGGTCTCCTTGATGTTGACCACGAACTCCGGATTGTAGTGCGAGGCCACGATCGAGGCGACACGCGGCTCCGGATGGAATTCCTGCGTGTCGTAGGTCATGCCGCGGGTCGAGACCACCTTGAGCGGCTCCAGCGTCGCGCCATCCATCAGCACGTATTGCGGCGGCCAATAGGCACCGGCAATGGCGTACTTGTCCTCATAGCCCTTGAACTTCGAGGTCTCGACCGAGCGCGCCTCGGTGCCGATCTTGAGCTCGGCGACCGTCTGCGGCGGGTCCATCCAGAGATCGACCAGATTGAGCTTGGAGTCGCGGCCGACCGTGTAGAGGTAGCGGCCGGAGGCCGACATGCGCGAGATGTGCACGGCGTAGCCGGTCTGCAGGATCAGCTCGATCTTCTTGGTGGTGCCGTCGATGAGAGCGACCTCGCCGGCATCGCGCAGCGTCACCGCGAACAGGTTGTCGATGTCGAGCTTGTTCAGCTTCTTGGTCGGCCGCTGCGCCACCGGCACGATGACCTTCCAGCTGTCCTTCATCTCCTTGAGGCCGAACTCCGGCGGCTGCGCCGGGTCGTTGAGCAGATAGCGCGCCATCAGCGCCACTTCGGCCTCCGAAAGCTGGCCGGACGAACCCCAGTTCGGCATGCCGCCGGGCGATCCGTAGGTGATGAAGTCGCGCAGATAGTCGAAGCCGAGCTTCTTGGTCAGGTCAGGCGTCAGCGGCTTGCCCGTGGCGCCCTTGCGCAGCACGCCATGGCAGCCGGCGCAGCGCTCGAAATAGATGCGGTTGGCCTGATCGAACTCCGCCTTGCTCAGCACGGGATCGCCCGGTTTGGTGCCCGGCTGTTCGGTCGGCTTCGCGCCCAGCGTGTCGAGGCTCGGCTGGTACTGGCCGCCCGGCGTCGTCTTGTGTTGTTGGACGTCGGCAGGCTTTGGCGCTGCGCTGTCAGCCTGCGCATTCGCCGCGACCGGTCCCAGAATTGCTCCGCCGATGACGGCTATGCCGCCTGTCAGCATCGCAAGTAAAAAAGCGCGATTCCGCATTCGATCCTCTCCCAGCATAAGAATTGGTGTCGACCTTATGCCCGAGGACGTCGCGGACCGCCTTGACCGCAGTTAAGCCGCCCATTGACCTGCCTCAATGCGGAGCAGTGAGACAGCGGCCTGATGCCCGACATGCGAAACGCCTCGGGTGGGATATGTCTGCTGCGATGAGCAAGGTCCTGAGCGGTTTTGTGCTCGCGATAGGCCTTATGGCCGGCGCGGCTGATGCCGCCGATCTTCAGGTCGCAGCGCAGTTCTTCGCATCATCGACACCGGTGACGGTCGAGGCGGCACAGGGCAAGCCGCCGGCCGCGCCGGTCAAGGCCGCGGACGGGCGTCTCCTCGGCTACGCCTTTTCGACCCTCGATGTCTCCGGCTCGGTCGGCTATGCCGGCCGGCCGCTCGACATCGTTGCCGCGATCACGACCGACGGAATCGTCACCGGCGCGACCATTGTCGCGCATGAGGAGCCGATCCTGGTGATCGGCATTCCCAAGGATGCCCTTGCGGCCTATGTCGCCAATTTCAAGGGCTTCGACATCAGGCCGGGCGCCTCGCTGAAGCCGTCCGACGATCTCTCGCGCGGACCGCACGCGGTGGCGGGCGCCACCATCACCTCGACGGTGATCCGCGACGCGATCCTGCGCTCGGCCCGCGCGGTGTTGCGCAGCCGCGTGGCGGTGACCGACACCGCACCGCGACTGGACCGCGAGACGCTGCGCCGCCTGTCCTGGCAGGGCCTGCTCGCCGAAGGCGCCGTGCAGCGCCGGCTGATCTCGCGCGGCGAAGCGGCAAAGCGCCTGGGCACGCAGGACGGCGAGCCGGACAAGCCTTTCATCGACCTGTGGCTCGCGCTCGCCACGCCGCCGCCGATCGGCGAGAGCCTGCTCGGCCAGCGCGGCTATGAGGCCGAAATGGGCAAGGTCGGCACCGAGGACGATCTGGTGCTGATCGGCGCCTCCGGCCTCTATTCGTTCAAGGGCACGGCGTGGCGGCAGAGCGGCACGTTCGAGAGGATCGAGCTGGTGCAGGGCAGCCGCACCATCGCCCTGAAAGCCGCCGACCACACGGCGATCGAGGCGCTGCATGCGGCGGGCGCGCCGGAGCTGCGCGAGATCGCGGTGTTTCGTATTCGGCATGCGAGCGGCTTCGATCCGACCAAGCCATTCCGGCTCGACCTCGATCTCGGCGCACCGTCATCGGCCGCAGGTCCCGCTGTCGTCGGCATCGACTACCGCATTCCCGACCGCTATCTGATCGCGCCGCCGCCGCCCTCAACGCCATCGACCCCTGCAGCGTCCGCGGCAGCCGCGCAGGCGCAGAGCCCGGTCTGGCAGGACATCTGGTGGAGCCGCCGCTACGAGATCGGCGTGCTCGGCGCCATGCTCGCCGTGTTGGCCGCGATCCTGGTGTTACAGGATACGGTGACCGCCCACGGCCAATTCTACTATCGCCTGCGCACCGGCTACATGCTGCTGACCCTGGTGTTTCTCGGCCTGATCGCCAATGCGCAGCTGTCGGTGGTGAATGTCCTCACCTTCATTCACGCGCTGCTCTCGGGCTTTCGCTGGGAGCTGTTTCTGCTTGATCCGCTGGTGTTCCTGCTGTGGAGCTTCGTCGCCGTCTCGATGCTGTTCTGGGGGCGTGGCGTGTTCTGCGGCTGGCTGTGTCCGTTCGGCACGCTGCAGGAGCTGTCCAATCATCTGGCGCGGCGGATCGGCATCAAGCAGATCGAGGTGCCGTTCGGGCTGCACGAGCGGCTCTGGATGATCAAATATGTCGGCTTCGTCGCCATCCTCGCCATCTCCTTGCGCTCGATCCTCGCCGCCTTCACGGTGGCCGAGATCGAGCCGTTCAAGACCACGATCACGATGAAGCTGATGCGCGAATGGCCGTTCGTGCTGTATGCGTTGACCCTGCTCGGCGCCGGACTGTTCATCGAGCGCTTCTACTGCCGCTACCTCTGCCCGCTCGGCGCGGCGCTGGCGATCCCTGCCCGCATGCGCATGTTCGAATGGCTGAAGCGCTACCGGGAATGTGGCGCCGAATGCCATGTCTGCGCCCGCCGCTGCACCGTGCAGGCGATCCATCCGCTCGGCCAGATCAACCCGAACGAATGCATCTACTGCCTGAAATGCCAGGCCAACTACTTCGATAGCGAGACCTGCCTTCATCTGAAGAAGCGCGCGCAACGGCGCACGCCCTTGCCGCCGCCGACTTCGGCTCCTCCGGCCCGGTCATCGTGAGAACGCACATGCCGCACGCGCATCCGACACGCCGCCGCTTCATCACCATCTTCGCAGCTGCAGCCGCAAGCACGTTCGGCGGCGCGGCCCATCCTGCTGATGTCGACTACGAATGGACCGGCACCGCGATGGGGGCCGCCGCCCGCATTCTCCTCAACATGCCTCGCGCGCAAGACGCGCGTGGGATCATCGACCTCGTCGAGGCGGAAATCGAGCGTCTGGAAACGATCCTGAGCTTGTTCCGGTCCGACTCACAATTGTGTCGGCTCAATCGAGAGGGGTATCTCGCACAACCGAGCAGCGATCTACGCCGGGCCCTTGGATTGGGTCTCGGCATCTCCAGGCTCACCGACGGCCTGTTCGATCCGACCGTGCAGGCGCTTTGGGAGGCTCATGTCGACTGGTTCAGGGATCAGGATCACACCACGCTGCCGCCCGACGGGGTGATCGCTTCTGCGCGACGCCTGGTGAATTGGCGGAAGGTGCAAGTCGCACCCGATGTGATCCGCCTCGGCGAAGGTCAGCGCATCACGCTCAACGGACTTGGCCAGGGCTATGTCACCGATCGTGTGGCGGAGCTGCTTGTTGGCCGCGGCCTGACCAACGTCCTGGTCGATCTCGGCGAGCAGCGCGCGCTTGGACCGCGCCCCGACCACTCACCCTGGCTGATCGCCCGCCGCGACGCCGCGTCGATCGCGCTCAGTCGTGGCGCTCTCGCCACGTCCGAAGGCTCAGGCTGTGTGCTGGGCGCCCGCGGCGCCGCGCACCATTTGTTCGATCCGCGCAGTGGCCGCAGCGCCCAGCAGTGGCAAACGATCACCGTCCATCACGACTCGGCCGCGGTTGCCGATGCGCTTTCGACCGCGTTCTCCGTGGCAAGCGCCGACGAGCTGCAGCGGTTGCAGCCGAGGGTGGGACGCCCCGCGATCTGGGCGACCGACCTGACCGGCCGGCATCATCACTGGCCGGCGAGCAACCCGGAAAACATCGCCGGGTGAACACGAGGCACAGACGGCTTTAAGCCTAAGCGGACTTGGCGGCCGGCTGGATCGCAACCGGACGGTCGCGACACATGAGCCGCGGCTTGATGGGACAAGGCGCCGTGTCGCAGTCGACGAGTTGGCAGAGCTGGGCCATATCGCGCACCACGACGTTGGACGCGCGGACATCGACGCCGACCGAGCGCAGCTTGGCAAACACCCGCGACAGGGATTCGGGCTTGAGACCGAGCCGGCCGGCAATCAGGGACTTGTCGTAGGGCAGCTTGATCGTGCATGGCCCCGTGGTGCCTGGCGCCAGCGAGGCCAGGAATTCCGCGACCCTCTGCATGGCGCTCCGCGCCATCAACCGCTCGATCTGCAGCGCCAATCGATGCAGGTGCTGCGACGTCGACGCGATCATCGCGATCGCGACTTCGGGCATCCCGCGAATGCAGCTCAGCACGTGGCCGGCGGGAATGACCATGACCCGCGTCGCGGTCGCTGCGCGGGCCGTGGCGGGATAGTGGCCGGATGTAAAGGTGACGGCCTCGGCAAGGCTCTCGCCCTTGCCCAGCACGTTGAGCACCGCCTCGTCGCCCGCCGCCGTGACTCGATACAGCTTGATCCACCCCTCCATGATGATGAAGAACGCCTCCGCTGCGTCACCCTGCCGGAACAGCGCGCGCCCTGGACGAAGGTTCAGGATGCTGGCTCCATCGAGCAGGACGGCCATCTCGTGCGGCTTGAGGCCGCTCAAGACAGGGATCTGCGCAGCGAGCTCGATATCAACCGGAGTGGGCGCTGCCATCGTTTCATCCCTGGGTGAGTTTTGATTCCGCTCAACTTCGTCCATTCGTGGTCAGTCAAATTGACATGCGTCAATATGCAGCCCGAGCACGTCGGAGCTCACCGCGACAGAACAGCACGGCAGTACCTACGCCGAGACGTAGGACGCACCGGGGGCCCCGTGCAGGAAGCCGTTGGCAAACGGAACGTCCGGATAGAGCTCGCGCAAGCAGAGTTCTGCTGCTTCGGCCTCCACGCGGCCCGCCAGGACCGCCTGGAATTGCCTGGACACCGCGACCATGTCGCAGGCCTGAGGCGACAGCCGCAGCGATCTCACGCCGCCTTGCTTCAGACGATCGAGATCACCGAGCAGGTTCGAGCAGGCATGCGACAGCGTCTGCACGCCATTCATGTTGAGGAACGCCTGATCCTCCAGCGTCGTCACGACGAGGCCGTCCGGATCCTGCTCGCACACGAAGCGGCAATTGTCCTTGGCGAGCTTGTGGAGGCGGGCGTGATAGCAGCGCGCGGAGATCGCGAGCGGCACACGGCCGAAGGCGAACACTTCGATCGCGACCTGCGGCACGGCGCCGGCGATCGCGGCAACCGAAGACAGCGGCAGCTCCGGCGGCAGGCAGATCCGGGTGGCGCCCTTGGCGGCATGAAACGCGGCGCTGGCCTCGTTGTAGATGTTGACGAACGGACCGATGGCGTGCGGCCGGCCGGCGATCGACTTGAGGCAGGTGAGGTCGTTGACCTCGACGAGACCGTCGCCGAATTCGGCGAGGCTGGCCGTCTGCCGGCGCTCGCGCCGCAACGACACCAGGACCAGCGATCCCAGCAGCACCTGCTTGCCGGCCGCTGCAAGCCGTTCGATGACTTCAGGCAGATACGGCTCGAAGAACGGCGCGCGCTTCGAGCACACGACCTCGCCGACCACGACGCGGTCGACCGGCGCCTCGTCGGCGATGCGAAAGTAGAAATCACGCCAGCGCTCCGGCTGCCAATTGTAGAGCACGGGCCCCAAAGTGAGTTGCATTCGCTCTCCGCCTTGATCCGCCATTGTCATGTCGTCTAACGCCAGGTCTTGCGGTAGGCGCCCTGCGTGGTGGCCTGCCCTTCGGTGAACGCGGTGAGGCCGGGCGCCTCGGTGGACAGGCCGGCGTCGAGCGCTGCCAGCACGCTGCGAAAATGCCGCACGACCCCGTCAACATAGGCGCGGCCGCGCTGGCGGCCCTCGATCTTGAGCGCGGTGACACCGGCTTCGCGCAGGCCGGCGAGCAGGGTCGTGGCATCGAGGCTGACCGGATCCTCGAAGAGGTAGCCGGCGCCCTGCGCGGTCGAGAAGCGACCCTTGCACAGCGTCGGATAGCCGGCGGGCTCGTTGCGCCCGAAGCGGTTGATGGTGAAGCCGCCGAGCCGCGAGGTCGTTCCCTGTGGCGTCTCCTGATAGACGACGTGGCTCGGCGGCGAGCACACGCCCTGCATGTTCGGTGACTTGCCGGTGGCGTAGGAGGACAGCGAGCAGCGTCCCTCGGCCATCACGCAGAGTCCGCCGAACACGAACACCTCGGTCTCGCAGGCCGTCTCACGGGTGATCTCGGCGATCTCGGGCACGCTCAGCACGCGCGGCAGCACCACGCGGCGGGCGCCGAAATTCTCGACATAGAACGCGATCGCGTCGACATTCGCCGCCGCCGCTTGCACCGAGACATGCAGCCGCTGTTCGGGATGGCGCCGCGCCGTGTAGTCCATCAGCCCGACATCGGCGAGGATCAGGGCGTCGGCGCCGGCCTTCACGGCATCATCGACCGCGCGATGCCACAAATCGACCGCGCCGGCCCGCGGGAAGGTATTGATCGCGACCAGCACCTTGGCGCCGCGCCGATGCGCGAGCGCTACGCCTTCACGCAACTGTTCGCGGCTGAAATTCAGCCCGGGAAAGTTGCGGGCATTGGTCTCGTCGGCGAAGCCGCAATAGACGGCATCGGCGCCGGCTTCGACCGCGCTCTTCAGCGCCGCCGGCGTCCCTGCCGGACAGATCAGCTCCATCGTCGCATCCCGCTTTCGTTCGTCGTCGATTTCAGCAGCGCGTCGCGCGCGGCCGCGAGCAGGCGCTGCGCGGGCACACTGAGCGGACCCGAGAGCGCCGCGATCTCACCGACCAGATCCAGACCGGCATCGTCGATCGCGTTGCGCAGCGCCAGCACCGCCTCGATATCGCCTTCGATGACGAGCTGACGCGAAAACATCAGCGCATCGCCGTCGAGGCGGCCCTCGACCAGCGCCAACAGGCTGACGATCGACGCGGAGATGGAGGCATCGAGATCGGTCGGCAGCTCGCGCACCGCCGCGAGTTGCGGTCGCTGCGGGTCCGCCTGAATCACGAATGCGAACGGCAGATCGGTCGGCTTGATGCCAAAGCGCTTTCCGCGATGCGACCCGAGCCGGTCGAGCAGATGCGGATGCCGGCGCAAGAGGCCGCGCAGGAAGGCGCCGAGCGCGATCTGCAGCGGCAGCAAAGGCAACGGACGCAGTATCTGCCCAAGCAGTGGCGGCAACAGCGGCAACGACGTCGAGGACGCATCCTGGAGAGAGTTCATGGCACAAGCTCTGACCGGATCGGCGGAGGAAGTATTTGACCCGGAACAAAGATCACATTGATTGTTCCAGCTACGAGGCGCTTTTTGAACGGAGCCCCGTAGGTGCGACGTGATGTCCCTCGCTTCCGCGAGTTATCGGATTTCCTGCGCTTTCTCCACGAGCGGGGGCAGCTGCGACGCATTCGCGACAGCGTCTCTGTCGTCCACGAGATCACCGAGATTCATCGCCGCGTCATCGCCGCCGAAGGGCCCGTGCTGCTGTTCGAACGGCCGATCAAGGCGTGCGGATCGGTCTCGCCGATACCGCTCGTCACCAATCTGTTCGGCACCGTGGAGCGGGTGGCCTGGGGCATGGGCGTGCGACCGGAGCGATTGGCGGAGCTCGGCGAACTGATGGCAGAGCTGCGTGCCCCGCGGCCGCCGCGCGACTTCAGGGAGGCGCTGCAGAAGCTGCCGCTGGCACGCGCAGCGCTGTCGACCCGGCCGAGGCTACGATCAGCCGCGCCGGTGCATGACTATGTCACAATGGGCGATGACATCGACCTGACCACGTTGCCGGCACAGATCTGCTGGCCGGGTGAGCCGGCGCCACTGTTGACGTGGCCGCTCGTCATCACCGTTCCGCCGGATGCGTCCGCCGGCGAGCAGGAAAATGTCGGCGTCTACCGCATGCAGGTAATGGGGCGCGATCGCGCCATCATGCGCTGGCTCGCGCATCGCGGCGGCGCCCGTCACCACCAGCAATGGCAGGCGCAGGGGCGCGACATGCCGATCGCGATCGTGATCGGCGCCGATCCCGCCACCATCCTCAGCGCCGTGCTGCCGTTGCCCGAGACCATCTCCGAGCTGCGTTTCGCCGGCATCCTGCGCGGCGATCGTCCCGAGCTGGTCGAATGCCTCACCGTGCCCCTGTCGGTACCGGCGACCGCCGAGATCGTGATCGAGGGCGTCGTGTCGGCCACCGACACCGCGCCGGAAGGTCCCTACGGCGATCACACCGGCTACTACAACGCCATCGAGAACTTTCCGGTGCTTCAGGTCACCGCGATCACGACGCGCCGCAATCCGCTCTATCTTTCGACGTTCACAGGACGCGCGCCGGACGAGCCGTCCCGGATCGGCGAGGCGCTGAATACATTGTTCGTGCCGTTGATCCGGCAGCAATTCCCGGAGGTCGTCGACTGCTATCTGCCGCCGGAGGCCTGTTCCTACAGGATCGCCGTGGTCGCGATCAAGAAGCGCTATCCGGGTCAGGCGCGGCGCATCATGCTCGGCCTGTGGTCGATGCTGCCGCAGTTCAGCTACACCAAGCTCCTCATCGTGGTCGACGATGACATCGACGTTCGCGACTGGCGCGCGGTGATGTGGGCCGTGGCGACGCGCAGCGACTCCTCGCGCGACCTGGTGCCGCTTGCCAACACGCCGATCGACTACCTCGATTTCGCCTCGCCGAAATCCGGCCTCGGCGGCAAACTCGGCATCGACGCCACCACCAAGATCGGCGCCGAGACCGAGCGCGCCTGGGGCGAGGTGCTGACGATGGACCCCGCTGTCGCGGCGCGCATCGACGCGATGTGGCCGAGCCTCGGCCTCGGCGAAGCCATAGCCGACCGAGCGGCCTCGGCATGAGCGGGCGGCATCACATCATCGTCGGCATCAGCGGCGCCTCGGGCGCCGCGATCGGTGTGCGCATCGTCGAACGGCTCGCGGAGCAGCCGCAATGCGCAGTCCATCTCGTGGTCTCGGGCGCCGCCGCCCGCACCCTGCGCGAGGAGGTCGGTCCGGACAGCCTGGCGCGGCTGCGCGATCTGGCGACGCATGCACATGATGTCGCCGACATCGGCGCCTGCATCGCCAGCGGCTCGTTTTCGACAGCCGGCATGATCGTGGCGCCCTGCTCGATCCGCACGCTGTCGGCGATCGCCTGGGGCCAGCTCGACAATCTGCTGGTCCGCGCCGCCGACGTCCAACTCAAGGAGCGGCGTCGTCTGGTCCTGCTGGTGCGCGAGAGCCCGCTGCATCTCGGCCATCTCCGTGCGATGACGCAGGCCACCGAGATCGGCGCCATCATCGCGCCGCCAATGCCGGCGTTCTACCTGAGGCCGCAATCGCTCGATGACGTCGTCGAGCAGATCGCCTGCCGCGCCATCAACCTGCTCGGCATCCCCGGGCTCCGCGCCAACGCGCGGGAATGGGACGGCGGCACGACGGTAACCTCCGACCTCGCATGACATGACATGGCCAGCGGAGACGCCGACGTCTCGATCGCGGGTGGAATGGAAAATCTCTGCGCAGCTGCGCGACAGGCAGGAGCCACGTCCGGCAGCCTGCACCGTTCAAACCCGTTTTGATCTTCGCGTCTCAAACGGTGAATGTCAGTAAGCCATCGATTGAATGGCGCGCCCGGAACGATTCGAACGTCCGACCCTCAGATTCGTAGTCTGATGCTCTATCCAGCTGAGCTACGGGCGCGTTTTCGCTTTTGGCGGGCTTCGGACGTGATGGCCGAATCCCGGAAGGCCGGAGCGGCAGATGCCGGCAGGCCTCGCGAAGGGCCTCTGACTAACGGCTCAGGGGCCGCTTGGCAAGCCGGAGGGAGACATTTTGCGACCATTTTTCCGCGGGCGCCGGTCGCCCGGAACAAGCGGAGCGAGCGGTCGAACGTCCCCGTCTGCCGCGGCCAGGGTCTTTTCGACACGATCGAGATTCCGGATTTGAGCGGCGGTGGAACGACGGCAAATGCGGGTGCCGGGCAGTCTCAGGCGCTGGCGCGTTCGGTCCAGAACGTCTGCAGCTCGACCGGGCGGTCGGGAATGGTGATCCGGAAGGTTGCCCCGAGCGTGCCCTCGACAAGCTGGATATCGCCGTCATGGGCGCGCACGAGTTCGGCCGCGATCGCAAGTCCCAGCCCCGAGCCGCCGGGGCGGCCGGCGCCACGGAAGGCCTCGAACAGGTGCTCCCGCACCTTGGTCGGCACGCCGGGCCCGGTGTCGGACACTTCCAGAATCGCCACCGCGCCCTCGCGGCGGCCCGTGATGCGGATCTGGCGTACGCCGGCATCGGGCGCCAGGCTGTCCAAAGCCTGCGCGGCATTGCGCACGAGATTGAGCAGCACACGGAACAGCTGATCCGGATCGGCATCGATCTTCAGGCCGCGCTCGATGGCGGCGACCCAGGTGATGGAGACATCCGGCGACAGCCCGGCGGTTTCGCGCACCTCGACGACGACGGGTTCGACCGCGACCAGACGACGATCCGGCGCCGGCTCCTGGACCTTGCCGTAGGACAGCGTCGATTGGCAGAACGCAATGGCGCGCTCCAGCGAGCGCATCAGCTTGGGCGCGAAACGCTGCACCCGCGGGTCCGGCACGCTGGCAAGCTGGTCCGACAGCAGCTGCGACGAGGCCAGCAGGTTGCGCAGATCGTGGTTGATCTTGGAGACGGCCAGGCCAAGCGCCGCCAGGCGACTCTTCTGATGCAGCATCGAGACGAGATCGCGCTGCATGTCGGCAAGCTCGCGCTCGGCGACGCCGATTTCGTCCGAGCGATGGCTCGGCACGATGATTCGCGCCGCGCTCTCCGGGTTTTCGTGGAATCCGACCAGACTGGCGGTGAGCCGCCGCATCGGCCGCACGAACAGGAAATGAAGAGCGAGATAGACCAGGGCTGCGGTCACCACCGCCAGCAGCAGCGACACGCCGAGCAGGTTTCGCGAGAAGCGATACATCGCCCGGCGCAACGGCTTCTCGTCGGTCACGACCTCGATGAATTGCGCCCGGCCCGGCGCCGGCCCGATCACGCGCATGGTGTGATCGCCGGTCTCGGTCATCATCTTCAGCGAATTGACGATCGACGACCACGCGGTCATGTCGCGCATGTCGAAATCATGATCGATGGACGCCGGCAGATCGGCGCTGGCGAGCAGGCGGCGCTGCTGGCCCATCTTGATCGCCACGCCGCGGGCATTGATCGAGGTCAGGATCTGGCGCGCCAGCGAATCCGGCACCATGCCGGACGGGGCAGCGTCGAGCACCAGCGCAGCGGTATTGGCCGCCGCCAAACGGTCGTTCAGCCGGTTGGTCCAGAAATTGGCGATCGCCGGCACATAGATCAGCACTTCCGCGATCATCACCAGCGGAATGGTTAACAGCAGCAGCTTGCCGGACAAGCCGAGCCGGCGCGACCTTTTCGGTCGCAGACGCTCCAGAATCGGCTTGGTATCGCTCTCTGACACGTATCGCCCTTGTAAGAGACACCCCACCCTTACGGGTGCGCAAGATGGGACTGCACCGGAGTCCCGTCAAATTACGGATCGCTCATGTTCCAGGTTCCAATCGTTCAGAATGGAACCGAACGCCACGTTCGCAATGCCACGTCCTCATCGTCGTGAACCCCTTCACACGGGGACTATTCTCGCGCTTCTCGCGCCGTGCTTTCTTTTCGTTTCCCTTCTCGTCGCGAACGCTGACCCGGGTCGTGTTACCAAGGCCTTGATGAGGGGCCTTGATGAGGCTCTGCCCGCGCCACCGCTGCGACCCGGGAGATGCCTTTTTGCCGCGATTGACGAAGGCGGGACGCTCCCTTATAAGCCGCGCCAACTGTCCGCGATGACCCGGCTCGCCCGGGAGCGGCTCGATTTTCAGGGCCGGCAGCGGTCCACTTCGGGCCCGGAAGCATCACCGGACATCAATCGACATTTCAAGCCGGCAAGTTGTCAACTGGCAAATTGCCCGTCAGCGGAGAACGACCCGTGAAGCGGACTTATCAACCCAGCAAACTGGTGCGCAAGCGCCGTCACGGCTTCCGCGCCCGTCTCGCCACCACCGGCGGCCGCAAGGTCCTTGCCGCCCGTCGCGCGCGTGGCCGCAAGCGCCTGAGCGCCTGACGCCAGGGCGTCTGTCCCGGAGATTTCCATCATGGATCGGCTGCGGCAGCGGGCGGACTTTCTCGCCGTTGCCGATGGCGTGCGGGCGAACAGCCCTGCCTTCGTGGTCCAGCGCCGGGAACGGCAGGACCAGGGCCCGGTCCGGATCGGCTTTACCGTCACCAAGAAGAATGGCACCGCCACGGAGCGCAATCGCATCCGTCGGCGGTTGCGCGCGCTTGTGAATCAGCTCGATCCCCTGTCGATGCGGCCGCACAGTGACTACGTACTGGTCGGTCGGCGGGATGCCTTGTCACGTGAATTCTCGACCATGCTCGCCGATCTTCAGGCGACGCTCCGCCGCCTCGACCGGCCGCAGGCCAAGCCGCAGCCGCGAAAAACGTCTGATGCGGACAGGCGAAACGCTCCCGCACCGGCCGCGCATTCCCGCAAACCGGATTGAATGACGAGACGATAAGAGAACGATGACCGACAATCGCAACACCATCTTCGCCGTCATTCTGTCCGGCCTCGTGCTGATCCTCTGGCAGGTCTTCTACAATGGGCCGCAGATGGAGAAGCAGCGAGCGCAAGCCCAGATGCAGGCCGAGCTCGCCAAGAAGCAGGCGCCGGCAACCCAGCCCGACAGCACCGCGCCGTCGGCCACCCCGCAACCGAACGCGGCCGCCTCCGGCAGCCCGAGCGCGCCTGGCGGCGCCGTGACCACGGCTTCCGGCGTGATGCCGCGCGAGGCTGCAATCGCCGCCTCGCCCCGCGTCAAGATCGACACCCCGCGGCTGACCGGCAGCATCTCGCTGAAGGGCGCCCGGATCGACGATGTGGCGTTCGTGCAGTATCGCGAGACGGTCGATCCGAAGTCGCCGGCAATCGTGCTGTTCTCGCCGTCCAATACCGCCGAGCCCTATTATGCCGAGTTCGGCTGGGTCACGGCCCCCGGCGCGAAGGTGCAGGTGCCTGACCAGAACACCGCGTGGCAGCAGGACGGCACCAACGCTTTGACGCCGTCGACCCCGGTCAAGCTGACCACCACCAATGCCGACGGCCTGACCTTCCAGCGCACCATTTCGGTCGACGACCACTATCTCTTCACCATCAAGGACGAGGTCACGAACGCGGGTAGCGCGCCGGTGACGTTGTATCCTTTCGGCCTGATCTCGCGCCACGGCACGCCGCACGTGTCGGGGTACTACATCCTGCATGAAGGCTTGATCGGCTATCTCGGCGAGAAGGGCCTGCAGGAGTTCACCTACAAGAAGATGGACGACGAGAAGGCCGCGAAGTTCGACGTCACCAATGGCTGGCTCGGAATCACCGACAAATACTGGGCGACGGCGCTGCTGCCGATGACGGACGCCCGCCTGCAGGCGAATTACTCGTCGAAGCTGGTCGACAACCAGCATCGCTATCAGACCGACTATGTCGAGAACTCGCAGACCGTTCCGGCCGGCGGCTCTGCCACCGTCTCCACCCGGCTGTTTGCCGGCGCCAAGGAAGCCGGCGTGGTCGGCATCAACTTCCCGGTCGGCGGGCTCGGCGGCTACAACCAGCAGCTCGGGCTCAACCACTTCGATCTCCTGATCGATTGGGGCTGGTTCTATTTCCTGACCAAGCCGATGTTCCTGGCACTCGACTTCTTCTACCGCTTCTTCGGCAATTTCGGCATCTCGATCCTGCTGGTGACGGTGCTGGTGAAGCTGTTGTTCTTCCCGCTCGCCAACAAGTCCTACGCCTCGATGGCGAAGATGAAGGCGATCCAGCCGCAGCTGCAATCGCTCAAGGAGCGCTATCCGGACGACCGGATGAAGCAGCAGCAGGAGATGATGGAGATCTACAAGAAGGAGAAGATCAACCCGATCGCCGGCTGCCTTCCGGTCGCGCTGCAGATCCCGGTGTTCTTTTCGCTCTACAAGGTCCTGTTCGTCACCATCGAGATGCGGCACGCGCCGTTCTATGGCTGGATCAAGGACCTGTCGGCGCCCGACCCAACTAATTTGTTCACGCTGTTCGGCCTGATCCCGTTCGACCCGACCCAGCTGCCGCTGTTCGGTCACTACCTCGCGCTCGGCATCTGGCCGATCATCATGGGCATCACGATGTGGTTCCAGATGAAGCTGAACCCGACGCCGCCGGATCCGACGCAGGCGATGATCTTCAACTGGATGCCGCTGATCTTCACTTTCATGCTCGCGGGCTTCCCGGCCGGCCTCGTGATCTACTGGGCCTGGAACAACACGCTGTCGGTGCTGCAGCAGGGCTTCATCATGCGCCGCAACGGCGTCAAGGTGGAGCTGTTCGACAACATCCGCGGCACGTTCAGGAAGAAGGCGGCGTGACGGGTAAGGCTGTGTGAGAGAGACGGCGGCGCAATCGGCGGCCGTCATTGCGAGGAGCGCAGCGACGAAGCAATCCAGAGTCCTTGCTCAGCCCTGGATTGCTTCGCTTCGCTCGCAATGACGAGGCGAGAGCATTCATGACCACCCACGACACCGACGAGCGCCTGATCGAAAAGGGCCGCAAGCTGTTTGCACAGTCGTGGCGCTTCACCCACGCCTCGCCGTCGATCGAGAGCCTGCCGCCGATGGGGAGCCTCGAAGTCGCCTTTGCCGGCCGCTCCAATGTCGGCAAGTCCAGCCTGATCAACGCGTTGACCGGCCAGAACGCGCTCGCGCGCACCTCGCACACGCCCGGCCGCACCCAGGAGCTGATCTTCTTCGAAGGGCCCGAATATGCGCCGCTGCGGCTGGTCGACATGCCCGGCTATGGCTACGCCGCGGCAGCAAAGACCAAGGTCGCGTCCTGGACCGAGCTGATCCACCAGTTCCTGCTCGGGCGCACCTCTCTCGCCCGCGTCTATGTGCTGATCGACGCCCGCCACGGGCTGAAGGAAGTCGATCAGGAGATTCTCAAGACCCTCGACCGATCCGCGGTCAGCTATCAGCTGATCCTGACCAAGGCCGACCAGATCAAGCCGGCCGAGCTTGCAAGCCGCATCGCCGAGACCGAGGCCGCGCTCGCGAAACATCCGGCGGCGTTCCCGCAGGTGCTGGCGACATCGTCGCGATCCGGCACAGGCATGCCGGAGCTGCGCGCCGCGATGGTGCGGCTGTTGGAGGAGCGCGGCGCATGATGAAGCCGTGGCGGATCCTGGTGGCGATGGCCGGATTGATGGGCGCCGCCGGCGTCGCGCTGGCGGCCAAGGCCGCCCACGATCCCGATGCATCGCGGCTCGCGACCGCCTCCACCATGCTGCTGTTCCACGCCTGTGCGCTGCTCGGCACCATCGCGCTGGCCGAGCGCGGCGTCGTGCATCGACGCATCGGCCTGATCACGGCGATCGGCTTCGTGCTCGGCGCGGCCCTGTTCGCCGGCGACCTCCTGATGCGGCAGTTCACCGGCGACCGGCTGTTTCCGTTTGCGGCGCCGATCGGCGGCAGCCTGCAGATCGCAAGCTGGCTGGCGCTCGCGGTCTGCGCGCTGTGGCCGCGGCGGGCCTGATCCGGCGCTTTGCGCCGCGCCCGGCAATCGGATAGAACCGCGCGCGACAATCCGACAGCCGAGATCCCCCCGACATGACCGACGCGACCAACATCAGCCCGCTCGATCAGGCCCGCATCCTGTCCGAAGCGCTCCCGCACATGCAGGAGTATGACGACGAAACCATCGTCATCAAATATGGCGGCCACGCCATGGGTGACGAGGACACCGCGAAAGCGTTCGCGCGCGACATCGTGCTCCTGGAGCAGACCGCAATCAACCCGGTGGTCGTCCATGGCGGCGGGCCGCAGATCGCGACCATGCTCAAGCGCCTCGGCATCGTCTCCGAATTCGCCGCCGGCCTGCGCATCACCGATGCGGCAACTATCGAAATCGTCGAGATGGTGCTGGCCGGCTCGATCAACAAGCAGCTGGTCGGCTACGTCAACGAAGCCGGCGGCAAGGCCGTCGGCCTGTGCGGCAAGGACGGCAACATGGTGCGCGCGGTCAAGGCGACCCGCACCATGGTGGATCCGGACAGCCACATCGAGAAGGTGGTCGATCTCGGTTTCGTCGGCGAACCCGACAAGGTCGATCTCACGCTGCTCAACCAGTTGATCGGCTACGAGCTGATCCCGGTGCTGGCACCGCTCGCGACGTCGAAGGATGGCCAGACCTTCAACGTCAACGCCGATACGTTTGCCGGCGCGGTTGCCGGTGCGCTGAAGGCCAAGCGGCTGCTGCTGCTCACCGACGTCCCCGGCGTGCTCGACAAGTCGAAGAAGCTGATTCCGGAATTGTCGGTGAAGGATGCGCGCAAGCTGATCGCCGACGGCACGATCTCCGGCGGCATGATCCCGAAGGTCGAGACCTGCATCTACGCGCTCGAGCAGGGCGTGCAGGGTGTCGTGATCCTCGACGGCAAGGTGCCGCACGCGGTGCTGCTCGAACTGTTCACCAACCAGGGCACGGGCACGCTGATCCACAAGTGAGCACATCCCGCCAACTCTCTCCGTCATGGCCGGGCTTGTCCCGCCTGCGCGGCCGAAGCCGCTTCGGCGCGTCGAAGGCCCGGCCATCCACGCCTCGCCGCGGTCTCGGAGAGAAAGGCGTGGATGCCCGGGTCAAGCCCTGGCATGACGATAGAGAGAGATGTGGGCCGACAATGTCGCCCGTGACTCGCGTTGCGCTCGCGCTGGCGGCGCTGCTTCTTCCTCTCCTCGCTTCCGCCTCCCCCGCCCGCGCCGACCTCAAGCTCTGCAACCGCATGAGCTATGTCGTCGAGGCCGCGATCGGCATCGATGAAAAAGCGGCGACTGCCACGCGCGGCTGGTTTCGACTGGATCCAGCGACCTGCCGCGTGGTTCTGCAGGGAACGATGACGGCAGACCGCATTCTGCTGCATGCGCGCGCGCTGAGCCTGTATGGCGCCTCGCCGATCGCCGGGAATGGCAATGACCAGCTCTGCGTGGCCACCGACAATTTCATCATCGCGGCCGCCCGGCAGTGCCGCACCGGGCAGACGCCGGCGCCGTTCACACAGGTCACGCCGACCAAGGCCGACGACGGCACGCTGATCGCCTATCTCGCCGAGAGCGCCGAATATGACGACGAGCAGGCGCGCCTCGCCGGCATCCAGCGGCTGCTCGGCATCGCCGGCTATGACGTCTCGCCGATCGATGGCGTCGACGGGCCGAAGACGCAAGCCGCGCTCGCAGCGTTCCTGAAGAGCCGCGGGCTGGCGTCCGACGTCGTGTCTCAGCCGACGTTCTTCGCCACCATGGTGGATGCGGTGCAGACACCGTCACCGACGGGGCTGACCTGGTGCAACGACACCCCGCACAAGGTGATGGCGGCAGTTGCGACCGACGACGGCCGCACCGTGGTCAGCCGCGGCTGGTACCGCATCGATGCCGGCAAGTGCCTGCATCCCGACATCACCGGACAGCCGAAGAAGGTCTACAGCTTTGCCGAGGCCGTCGACGATGAGAACCGCACCATCAAGCTGAAGAACAAGCCGCTGAACTGGGGCGGCCTGGTGCAGCTCTGCACCCGCGAGAACAAGTTCGAGACATCCGAGCAGGGTGATTGCCCGAGCCGCGGCTTCGCAGCGACCGGCTTCACCGCCGTCGACATCACCCGCGGCGGCAAGACGCTGCGATTTGCGCTGCCGTGATGGACGCATCAGTTTTGTCCCAGATGCCGCCACGCCTTACACTGTCATCCCCGCGAACGCGGGGATCCATAACCACAAGGCGTCGTGTGAGCCACCGACATCAGCCATCGTGCCTCAAGACAGATCACGCGGTATGGGTCCCGGCGTTCGCCGGGACGACAGCGGAATATGACGCCCTAGCCGAGCAAGATGGACCGACGCAGACATGACAGAGTGCCCCCGCTCCTTCGGCCATATCGACACCTGGGTGTTCGATCTCGACAACACGCTGTATCCGCATCACGTCAATCTGTGGCAGCAGGTCGATGCTCGCATTGGCGAGTTCGTGTCGAACTGGCTGAAGGTCGATGCGCAGGAGGCGCGGCGCATCCAGAAGGACTACTACCGCCGCTATGGCACCACGATGCGCGGCATGATGACCGAGCATGGCGTGCACGCCGACGACTTCCTGGCCTACGTGCACAAGATCGACCATTCGCCGCTGGAGCCGAATCCGGCGATGGGCGCGGCGATCGAGCAGCTGCCGGGACGCAAGCTGATCCTGACCAACGGCTCGGTGGACCATGTCGGCGCAGTGCTGAGCCGGCTCGGCATCGCCGGACACTTCCACGGCGTGTTCGACATCATCGCTGCCGAGCTGACGCCGAAGCCGGCACGCGAGACCTATGACAAATTCGTCCGGCTGCACGATGTCGATCCGACGCGCTCCGCGATGTTCGAGGATCTCGCCCGCAACCTCGTCGTGCCCCACGAGCTCGGCATGACCACCGTGCTGGTGGTGCCCGACGGCACCAAGGAAGTCGTGCGCGAAGACTGGGAGCTCGCCGGCCGCGGCGACCCGCATGTCGATCACGTCACGGATGACCTGACCGGGTTCTTGCAACGATTGGTCGCCGCCTAAAACCTCGCCGTCGTCCCGGACACGCGCAGCGCCCGGCTCGCGGTTGGCGTCTTCGCGCTGTCCCGCGAGCTGACACCATTCAAGAAGGCGCCAGCCGGGCGCCGCGCTTGTCCGGGACGACGGCGGTGGATGCCTTGACTCCCCCCGCCCAAACTCCGAAAAAGCCGACCTGCCCTTCATGCTCGTACATGACCGACCCAGGCGACCTGCCCGGGACCTAGCGAGGATCGACCGATGTCACTGTCCGCCCTGGAATCCACCATCAACAGCGCCTTCGACGCCCGTGACGGCGTCTCGACCACGACCAAGGGCGAAGTTCGCGACGCCGTGGAGAGCGCGCTGGAGCTGCTCGACAAGGGCGAGGCGCGGGTCGCCGAGCGCGGCACGGACGGCAAGTGGAGCGTGAACCAGTGGCTGAAGAAGGCCGTGCTGCTGTCGTTCCGGCTCAACGACATGAGCGTGATTCCCGGCGGCCCCGGCCAGGCGTCGTGGTGGGACAAGGTACCGTCGAAGTTCGAGGGCTGGGGCGAGAACCGCTTCCGTGACGCCGGCTTCCGCGCCGTGCCCGGCGCGATCGTGCGCCGCTCGGCCTTCATCGCCAGGAACGTCGTGCTGATGCCGTCCTTCGTCAATCTCGGCGCCTATGTCGACGAGGCGACCATGGTCGACACCTGGTCGACGGTCGGCTCCTGCGCCCAGATCGGCAAGCGCGTGCACATCTCCGGCGGCGTCGGCATTGGCGGCGTGCTGGAGCCGCTGCAGGCCGGTCCGGTCATCATCGAGGATGATTGCTTCATCGGCGCGCGATCGGAGGTCGCCGAGGGTGTGGTCGTGCGCAAGGGCGCGGTGCTGTCGATGGGCGTGTTCCTGGGCGCCTCGACCAAGATCGTCGACCGCGAAACCGGCGAGGTGTTCGTCGGCGAGGTGCCGGAATATGCCGTCGTGGTGCCCGGCGCGCTGCCGGGCAAGCCGATGAAGAACGGCCAGATCGGCCCGTCCACGGCCTGCGCCGTCATCGTCAAGCGCGTCGACGAGCGCACCCGCTCCAAGACCTCGATCAACGAGCTGCTGCGCGACTGATCGAACCCGCGCTGCGGTCGTAGCGACGAATCTCCGGACCGGCCAAGCCGTCGGTCCGGAGATCGCCGATGGACTGGACCTGGTTTCTGTTCCGCTTCAATGGCCGGATCAACCGCGCGAGGCTCTGGCTGTCCGCGCTGGTCGTCTTTTGCTGGATGGCTTTTGCCGCAGCCGCTCTGGCCGGTACCAGCAAGCTGCTGGGCCACCCGGCAACCGCCAGCTTCAATCTGACCGATATTTTCGCGGCCCTCGACCCGGACACGTTTCATGGCCTGACGCGGGCCGATATCTTGCCCGGCGCGGTTCATCTCATCCTGACACCGCTGTTCGCCTGGGTCTTTGCCGCGGGCGCCATCAAGCGGCTGCACGACCGCGACAGGAGCGGCTGGTGGATGGTGCCGTTCTTCGTCGTTCCGGGACTGGTCGACCAGTACGCCGACCGCATCCCGGGTACGATCGCTCCAGCGATCATCGGCGGCGTTGGCGCCCTGCTCTGCCTCTGGGGCTTCATCGAATTGTACTGTCTCGCCGGCGATCGGCGGAGCAACCGCTTTGGATCCGATCCGCTGCCGAAGGTCCAATCGCGCGGACGCTCCGCCCGGCAAGCAGGGTCGCAGAGCGGCTGGGATCAGCACAAGGCATTGGAATTCACACCGCATATTGCAACCCCGCCGCTGGCCGCAGCGGCAATCGGCAGCACTAGCCGCCCGCCAAAATAGCGTGTTAAGCGAGGGCATGACCGATGCCCTCTCCATCACCCGCGACCTGATCCGCTGCCCCTCCGTCACCCCGGCCGACGCCGGGGCGCTGGGTGTGCTCGAAACCCTGCTGAAGGAAGCCGGCTTCGCAACGCATCGCGTGACGTTCTCCGAGGCCGGCACCGCCGATATCGACAATCTCTACGCCCGCATCGGCACCGAGGAGCCGCACATCACGTTCGCCGGCCATACAGACGTGGTGCCGCCCGGCGATGAAGCCGCCTGGAGCCTTGGCGCCTTCTCAGGCGAGGTGAAGGACGGCTACATCTATGGCCGCGGCGCGGTCGACATGAAGGGCGGCATCGCCTGCAGCGTCGCCGCTGCTCTCGACTATCTGCGCGACAATGGCGGGCAGCCGAACGGCTCGATCTCGTTCCTCATCACCGGCGACGAAGAGGACGTCTCGGTCAACGGCACCATCAAGCTGTTGCAGTGGGCGGCCGAGCGCGGCGAGCGGTTCGACCATTGCGTGCTCGGCGAGCCGTCGAATCAGGAAGTCATGGGCGACTGCATCAAGATCGGCCGCCGCGGCTCGCAGTCCGGCACCCTGATCGTCGAGGGCAAGCAGGGCCACGTCGCCTATCCGCACCGCGCCGCTAATCCGGTCCCGGACATCTCGCGCCTGGTCGTCGCGCTCTCGGACGAGCCGCTTGATCACGGCAGCGCGCAGTTCCAGCCGTCCAATCTCGAATTCACCACGGTCGATGTCGGCAACACCGCCACCAACGTCATTCCCGGCCTGGCGCGGGCGAAATTCAACATCCGCTACAATGACTGCCACACCCAGGAGTCGCTGCGTGCGCTGGTCGAGGAACGGCTGAGAGTGGCCTGCGGCAATCGCATTCGCGCCCGCATCGACTGGCTGCCCTCGAACTCAAACGTGTTCCTGACCAAGCCGGGGCCATTCACCGATCTCGCGGTCGCGGCTATTGAAGAGATCACGGGACGCAAGCCGGAACTCTCCACCACCGGCGGCACCTCGGACGCGCGCTTCATTTCGAGCTACTGCCCGGTGATCGAGTTCGGCCTGGTCGGGCAGACCATGCACCAGATCGACGAGCGCGCCTCTGTTGCCGACATCGTCACCTTGACGAAGATCTATCGGGGCATTCTCGACAGATACTTCGGGTAGGCGAGCCAATCTGCGGGCCCTAACATGAACAAACGAACTCTGAATGCCGCGGATGCGCCACAACCTTCAGGCGGCTACAGCCAAGTCTGTGAGATCTCCAACCCGACGCGCTGGGCATTCGTGAGCGGCCAGATCCCACAGTCGGCGGAAGGCGTGGTGCCGTCGGATTTCGGATCACAGGCGCGGCTCGCCTGGCGGAACGTCGAAGCGCAGCTGCGGGCCGCAGACATGACCCTGGACAACGTCGTCAAGGTCACGACCTACTTGTCCGATCGACAGTACAGCGCCGAGAACCGCGACGTTCGCAATGAGGTTCTGGGCGAGCGTTCACCGGCGCTCACCGTCATTATTGCCGGCATCTTCGACAGCGCATGGCTGCTCGAGATCGAGGCCGTCGCCGCAGCCTGATCTCGACCTGTGCGATAGCCACAGGGCCGCTCCGGTCAGGCGGCTTTCACTTCGGCCAGGAACTGATCGACCTCGCGGCGCAGATCGGTCGCTTGGCCTGCAAGGCTGGCAGCGGAGTCGAGCAGCGAGCGCGCCGAGCCGCGGGTGTCGGCTGCGGCGGCGCTGACCAGCGCGATCGACGACGAGACGTCGTTGGTGCCGCTCGCAGTCTGTTGTACGCTGCGGGCGATTTCCCGCGTCGTGGCGCTCTGCTCGGCCACCGCGCTCGCCACCGCTCCGGTGACACCGCTGATCGTGTTGACGACGGCGGCGATCTTCTCGATCGCAGCCACCGTGCTGCCGGTCTCGTTCTGGATCGCGACGATCTGGCTTTCGATCTCCTCGGTCGCCTTGCTGGTCTGTGATGCCAGGCTCTTCACCTCGGAGGCAACGACGGCGAAGCCCTTGCCGGCCTCGCCCGCGCGCGCCGATTCGATCGTGGCATTGAGCGCCAGCAGGTTGGTCTGCGAGGCGATGGCGCGGATCAGCTGCACGACGTCGCCGATGCGCGTGGCGCTGCCGGCGAGCGTCCGAACCTTGTCGGTGGTGTCGAGCGCCTGGCTGGTCGCGTTCGAAGACTCCGACGCAGCTTCCGAGATCTGCCGGGTGATCTCCTTCATCGACGCGTCGAGTTCTTCCGAGGCAGCCGCCACCGTATTGACGCCGGCGGTCGCCTGCGCCGCGGCGTCGGCCACGGCTGTGGCGCGGGATGCCGTCGTGCTGGCCGAGCCGTCGAGCGTCTCGGCCGATTGTTTCAGGCCGCTGGCAGCGTCGCTCAGCCGGCCGCACAGCGTGTCGATGACGTCGCCGAAGCGGCGGGTGAGCGCCTCGACCTTCTGCCGGCGCGCATCGCGCCGGGCCTCGGCGTCGGCGCCCTGCAGCGACAGCCGATCGGCTTCCGCGGATTTGTCCTGGAGAACGCCGATGGCGTTGGCGAGCGTGCCGACCTCGTCGGTGCGGTCGCGATAGGCGATCACCACGTTGCGTTCGCCGCCGGCGATGCGGCCGATCAACTCGGTCAGGTTGGAGAGAGGCTTGATGACGCGGCTGTTGAACCAGAGCGTTCCGAGCGCGGCGGCGGCGATGTTGACGACGAGCAGAACGAGCGCCAGCACGAAACGAAACTGAGCGTCGCCGATCGCGACCTCGCTCTGGCGCAGTGCCTCGGTGAGCGCGGCATCGCGCAGCGGCAGGATGGTGTCGAGGATCGGGAACAGCGAGCGGAGGAACTGATCGGGATCGAGCTCCAGCACCTTGCCGCGGTTCGGCGCCACCTGCGAGGTGTAGAGTTCGCCGCCGCGCGCCCAATAGCCGTTCTCCACCTCGGTCATCGCTGCGAAGATCGGCTTCTGATCGATCTCGGCAGCGGCGAGCTTCGCGGTCGACCAGATCCGCTCGATGCGTCCCTTGAAGGCGGCGAGCGCCTCGGCCGGCTCGCCGGCCATCGGCTGCTTGGTCGCGATCATGCGAATGAGCGTGGTCGTGGCGCGACCGGCCCAGTCGCGCAAATCCCAACCGGTCACGGCGAGCCGCGCGGCCTGGCCGACCGCAGGATTGGCTGCAGCGATCCGGCGCACGATCACCTCGACATGGCTGCCGGTGGCTTCCTGAACCGTGAACATCTGCGGCACGTAGTCCCGCATGATCGCCTCGGAACGCGCCGTCTTGGGCTGGGCAACGGCGTCGAGGGCCGTCCCGCGCAGCGACCGCAGCTTCTGCTCGATCGAATCCAAGGCTGCGACGTCCTCGCGAAGCTGCGCCAGACTACGCGCCTTCGCGAGCGCCTCATCGGAGCTTCCGGTGGTCTTTTTGAGCGCCGCAAGTTCCTCCGCCGTCGCCGCATTGGCGGATGCCAAGCGCGGGTTGACCCAGGCCCGCTCCACATTGAGCTTTTCGGGGAGCCGCAGCATGGCGGCCAGCAGTTGCGCATCGCTGCCCGCGGTGCGGGCCGCCTGCAGCGAGGTCAGCTGCTGCCAGGCGAACAGCACGGTGGCGAGCAGGCCGATGACGGCCCCGAGCAGCAGAGAGAGCAGGAAGACTTGACGAATGCGCACGATCGACCTCGCTGGAGAGCAGCCTGAGGTGCAGATAGCAGCACGGACTTCAATTTGGGGTTAAGAAACCCTGGCTCGCAACACCGAACGACAACTAATCAGGACGAGCGCTCAGCTCATGGACACGATGCACCAGGTTCCATCGTAGGAGCGGTTTCAATAGTCGACCTTCACCAGATAGAGCCCTTCCGGCGGCGCGACGACGCCGCAGGCGGCGCGGTTGCGCGCGGCGAGCGCGGCGGCGAGATCATCGGCGCTCCAGCGGCCCTGCCCGACCCACACCAGCGACCCGACCATCGAGCGCACCTGGCTGTGCAGGTAGGAGCGCGCCGAAGTGAGGATCGTCACCCCGTCGCCGTCCCTGACGACGTCGAGCTGATCAAGCGTCTTCTCCGGCGACTTCGCCTGGCATTCCGTGTCGCGGAAGGTCGTGAAATCATGCTTCCCGATCAGCCGCTGGGCGGCCGCGTGCATCGCGTCGGAATCGAGCCGTTGTGGCACGCGCCAGACGCGGCCGACCTCGAGCGCAAGATTGGGGCGGCGGTTGACGATGCGATAGCGATAGTGGCGTTTGCGGGCGGAGAACCGCGCCTCGAACGTCTCGGGCACGATCTCGGCGGCGAGCACGGCGACCGGATTCGGCCGCAGATGGGCGTTGAGCGCGTCGCGCAATTTGTCGGGCCGGAATTCCTTCTCGATGTCGCAATGCGCGACCTGGCCGGTGGCGTGAACGCCGGCATCGGTGCGCCCCGAGCCGTGCACGCGAGTCGGCACGCCGCAGGTCGCCTGCACTGCCGCTTCCAGCGCCCCCTGCACCGACGGCAGAGTCGCCTGCAGCTGCCAGCCGCAGAACGGCGCGCCGTCATATTCGATGGTAAGCTTGTAGCGGGGCATCGCCTCGATCGCGTTTGGCCGTCATTGCCGGGCTCGACCCGGCAACCCATCCAAGAACGAAGGTTGTTCGCGAGATGGATGCGCCGGTCAAGCCCGCGCATGACGGGTTGAGGACGTCAGCCGAAGCGCAGGCCCGGCGCAACGCGGGTCCCGCGCAGAAAATCGCCGGCCTTCATTGGCGCCTTGCCGGCGCGCTGCAGCTCGACGATGCGAATGGCGCCGTCGCCGCAGGCAATGGTGAGCTGTTCGTCCAACACGGTACCGGGCTCACCGGCGCCGGTCACCTGCTGGCAGCGCAGGATCTTCAGCCGCACCGCCTCACCGTCCAGCGCGACCTCACTCCAGGCGCCGGGAAACGGCGACAGGCCATGGATGTGCCGCAGCACAGCGTGGGCCGGCCTGGCCCAGTCGATCCGCGCCTCCGCCTTCTCGATCTTGGCCGCATAGGTCACGCCGTCCTCGGCCTGCTTCGTCAGCGTCAGCCCGCCGCGCTCCAGCGCCGCCATTGCCCGCACCATCAGGTCGGCGCCAATCCGCGCCAGTTTGTCGTGCAGGTCGGACGCGGTCATCGCATCGGTAATGCCCAGGCGCTCGGCCATCGCGACGTCGCCGGTGTCGAGGCCGACATCCATCTTCATCACCATGACGCCGGACTCGGCATCGCCTGCCATGATGGCACGGTTGATCGGCGCGGCGCCGCGCCAGCGCGGCAGCAGCGAAGCGTGGAGGTTGTAGCAGCCGAGCCCGGGCGCATCGAGAATGGCCTGCGGCAAGATCATGCCATAGGCGACCACGACGGCGGCATCAGCTCCATGCGCGCGAAACTCGGCCAGCGCCTCCGCCGTCCGCAGCGTCTTCGGCGTGAATACGGGAATGCCGAGCCGGCGCGCCTCGGTCTCGATCGGCGTCGGCTGCAGGGCAAGGCCACGGCGGCCGCCTGGCTTCGGCGCCCGCGTGTAGACGGCCGCGATCTCATGACCATGGCCGGCAAGCTCGAGCAGCGTCGGCACGGCGAAATCGGGCGTGCCCATGAAAATCAGGCGAAGCGGCATCGATACACTCTCGTCTTGCGAGGTCCGCCTCCCCGCGCTCGTCATGCCCGCGCTTGTCGCGGGCTTCCACGTCTTGCGTCGTTCCAGGCTATCGCGTGAATGGCCGGGTCAAGCCCGGCCATGACGGGTGAGTTTTGGATCTACTCCGCGCGCTTGGCGGCCTTGGTAAACTTCTTCATCACGCGGTCGCGCTTCAGCTTCGACAGATAGTCGATGAACAGCACGCCGTTGAGATGATCGATCTCGTGCTGGATGCAGGTGGCGTAGAGCCCCTCGGCATCCTCTTCCCGCAGCTTGCCGTCGAGATCGATGAATCGCACGCGCACCCGCGCCGGCCGTTCGACCTCCTCGTAATATTCGGGGATCGACAGGCAGCCTTCCTCGTACACCGACAACTCGTCGGACCTGGCGATGATCTCGGGATTGATGAAGACGCGCGGCTCGCGCTTGGTCTCGCCGCCCTCCGCGTCCGGCTTGGCCAGATCCATGGTGATGACGCGCAAGGGTTGTGCGACCTGGATCGCCGCGAGCCCGATGCCGGGCGCGTCGTACATGGTCTGGAACATGTCGTCGACCAGCTGCCGGATCTCCGGCGTGACCTTCTCGACAGGCTTGGACACCAGCCGCAACTGCTTGTCCGGCAGGATGATGATTTCGCGTAGTGACATGGGCGCGATTTAAGCCGGGGAACAGAGGCGGTCAATGTGATCGGGAGCGGTTAAGACATCGCTAACCAAGAATTTCAACGCTTCGTTAACCATGCTTCTTAACCCGGCGTTAACCATAAACGTTCTCTCTTCGTTCGCGAGGTCCAGCGAATCGGATAGACGGAGGCGATGACCGCCAGCCAATCCCTCAATCCTGTCGTCGTCATGATCGGCGATCTGCCCATCAGGGCCAGCGATGCGCTGATCGGATTTGGCGTTCTGGTGCTGCTGTTGCTCGTGATGATCGCCCTTGCGGTGACCCGCTCCGGCCGGCGCGGCGTGGAGCTTGCCGCCCAGCAGGCGATGCGCGCCGACGAGCTCGAACAGCGATTCGGCGACATGATGCGGATCCAGAGCGAGGCTTCGGGGCGGGTCGACGCGATGGCGCAACTCCTCGCCGGCCGCCAGGTAGATCTTGCCCGCAGCGTCAACGAACGGCTCGACGCCGTCACCCACCGCGTCGGCCAGTCGATGGAGCAGAGCACGCGCCACACCATGGACTCCTTGCGCGTGCTGCACGAGCGGCTCGGCATCATCGACAATGCCCATCGCGACCTCAGCGAACTGACGACGCAGGTGACCACGTTGCGCGACGTGCTCGCCAACAAGCAGTCGCGCGGCGCCTTCGGCCAGGCGCGCATGGAGGCGATCGTGCAGGACGGGCTGCCGAAAGGCAGCTACGCGTTCCAGTACACCCTCGCCAGCGGCAAGCGGCCGGACTGCGTGGTGTTCCTGCCCGACGCCCGGCCGCTTTGCATCGATGCCAAGTTTCCGCTGGAGGCGGTGACCGCGCTGCATGACGCCGCAAGCGAGGAGGAAAAGCGTGTCGCTGCGCAGCGGCTGCGCACCGACGTGCTGCGCCACGTCAACGACATCGCCGAAAAATATCTGGTCGTCGGCGAGACGCAGGACACCGCGCTGATGTTCGTGCCCTCGGAATCGGTCTACGCCGAGATTCATGACGGCTTCGACGACGTCATCCAGAAGGCCTACCGCGCCCGTGTCGTGCTGGTGTCGCCATCGCTCTTGATGCTGGCGATCCAGGTCATGCAGCAGATCATGAAGGACGCCCGCATCCGCGACGCCGCCGATCAGATCCGCAACGAGGTGATCCATCTCGGCGACGATCTCGGCCGCCTGCGCGAGCGCGTGCTCAAGCTGCAGAAACATTTCGGCGATGTCGGCGAAGACATCCGCCAGATCCTCATTTCCGCCGACAAGATCGAAAAGCGCGCGAGCCGCATCGAGGAGCTGGATTTCAGCAAGCAGGACGCGGCCGTGGAGTCGCCGCGGATTGCGCCGAGCACAGGCGCGACGCCGGACTTGTTTCCGCTGGCGGGGCGGATGCAGGCGGGGGAGTGATGAGGGGACTGCCTTGGTTGCAGGAGGGGGCAATCCCAACAACACTGTCATCGCCCGGCTTGACCGGGCGATCCAGTATTCCAGAGACGTCAGATGAGTGCACGGAGCTACTACGTGTACATCCTCGCCAGCCATATTGGCGGCACGCTGTACATCGGAGTCACCAACGACCTGATCCGTCGGGTCGCCGAGCACCGATCGAAGGTCTCCGAGAGCTTCACCAAACGCTACGGTGTGACCAAGCTCGTTTACTTCGAGGCATTCGAACAGATCGAGCAAGCGATCCATCGCGAGAAGCGCTTGAAGAAATGGCAGCGGGATTGGAAGATTTCTTTGATCGAGAAAGACAACCCGAACTGGAACGATCTTTATCCGGAGATCGCCGGAGGCGATGGACAGGCCTCTGGAATACTGGATCGCCCGGTCGAGCCGGGCGATGACAGCTGAGCTTGTGGCACCGTCCAAATCTGGTACCACCCTCCCATGACCGCACCTCAGGCTCCTCCCGACATCACAGCGACCGCAGCGAATCCCGGCACCGCCAAGCCCGCCCCCACCTGGCGCGAGAGCATGGCGGTCTACCTGCAGCCGCGCGTCCTTGTCGTGCTGTTCCTCGGCTTCTCATCGGGGCTGCCGCTGGCGTTGTCCGGGTCGACCTTGCAGATCTGGATGCGCGAGCTCGGTGTCGATCTCGGCACCATCGGGCTGTTCGCGCTGGTCGGAACTCCGTACACGCTGAAATTCCTGTGGGCACCGCTGGTCGACGCGCTGCACGTACCGCTGCTGACGCGCGCGTTCGGACGGCGGCGCGGCTGGCTGGTGTTCGCGCAAGCGCTGCTGATCGGCGCCATTCTGCTGCTGGCGCTGACCGACCCGGCGCGAGCGCCGTTCATGGTGGCGCTGGCCGCCGTGCTGGTGGCCGCGATGTCGTCGACCCAGGACATCGTCGTCGATGCCTTCCGCGTTGAGAGCCTGCCGGAGAGCGAGCAGGCCGCCGGCATGGCGTCCTACGTCGCCGCCTACCGCATCGGCATGCTGGTCTCGACCGCGGGCACGCTGGTGGTGGTCAGCGCCTTCGAGAACTCAGGACTTTCCCGCCCGTCGTCCTGGATGTGGGGCTATGTCGTGATGGCAGCGCTGGTGCTGATCGGCACGATCACGGCGCTGGCCGCGACCGAGCCGGCGCAGTCGAAGCAGGCGGAGGCGGAGATGGGTGCGGACACCGCGCTCGCCCGCGTGATGCATGCGGCCGCCGGCGCCTTCCTCGAATTCCTCAGCCGGCGCGATGCGCTTGGGGCGCTCGCCTTCGTGGTGCTGTTCAAGTTCACCGACGCCTTCTCCGGCACGATGACCGCGCCATTCGTGATCGATCTCGGCTTCAGCAAGGTCGACTATGCGGCAATCGTGAAGGGCGTCGGCCTCGCCGCAACGCTGGCCGGCGGCTTTGCCGGCGGCTTCGTCGCGCGGCGCTATTCGCTGCCAACCAGCCTGTTGATCGGCGGCGTGGTACAGGCGCTCGCCAACCTGTCGTTCTCCTGGCTGGCAATTGTCGGCGTCAATCAATGGGCGCTGGCGCTGGCGATTTCGGCGGAGAACTTCACCAGCGCGATCGGCACCGTGATCTTCGTCGCCTATCTCTCGGCGCTGTGCCAGAACCCGCTGCACACCGCGACCCAATATGCGCTGCTCACCGCGCTGGCGGCGGTCGGGCGGACCTATTTGTCATCGGGCGCGGGCTACGTTGCGAAAGCCACCGGATGGCCGCTGTTCTTCGTGATCTGCGTTCTGGTGGCGATCCCGAGCCTCGTGCTGCTTGCCTGGCTGCAGAGACGCGGACATTTCGATGGATTGGGGCCAGTGAAGGTCTAGCTGCCGCCTGGAGTTAGACCGTCATCACCCGCGAAGGCGGGCTCCAGTATTGCAGAGACGCCTGCGATCAACCGAGAGGCCGCGGCGTACTGGATCGCCCGGTCAAGCCGGGCGATGACAGCGGAAATCATGGCGCTGCATTCGCGTGAACGTCCCCAGAGGCCTCACCGCTTCACCAGGCTCCACTTCGTCACCACCGCCTCGCTGATCTGGCCGGCATCCTGGGCGCAGGTGATCTCGTCGACCTTGACCGCGATCTGCTTGCCGAGCAGGCCCTTGAGCTGCGAGGCCTGCGCGGTGTTGGCGGTGACGAGCTGGAACGTCTCGGGACCGGTCTCGAGGTTGCAGAGGCCGCTCGGCGGCGGCAGACGGCGCGGCTCGCTGGTGATCTGATAGGCGGCAGGCTGACCGGGCTTGGCGCTGCGGAGCTTCAGCGCGGTGAGTTCACCGGACAGCACGTCACCGGCGTTGAGCGGCTTGCCCGCCTTCTGTGGCGCCTCGCTTTGCTGCGCCAGAACGGATGGCGCCGAGAGCGCCACCCAAATCGCGCCCAAAGCCAGCCGTTTGCCGAATCCGCGTTTCGTCATCATTCCACTTCCGTCTGTGCTTAGAACAAAGTCCGCTGTCGCATCGCGGCCGACAGCGTGCCTTCGTCGAGATAGTCGAGCTCGCCGCCGACCGGCACGCCATGCGCCAGCCGCGTGACCTTGACGTTCGCCTCCTGCAGGAGGTCGGTGATGTAGTGCGCGGTGGTCTGGCCGTCGACCGTCGCATTCAGAGCGAGGATGATCTCTGACACCTCGGGCGCGTGCGCGCGCTGCACCAGCGCATCGATGGTGAGATCCTGCGGGCCGACGCCGTCGAGCGGCGACAGCGTACCACCGAGCACGTGATAACGACCATTGCTGGCCTTGGCGCGCTCCAGCGCCCAGAGGTCGGCGACATCGGCGACGACGACGATCATCGCCGGATCGCGCCGCGGATCCGTGCAGACCGTGCAGGGACTCTGGGTGTCGATGTTGCCGCAGGTCTTGCAGACCTGGATGCGCTCGATCGCGACCTGCATCGCCGAGGCGAGCGGCACCATCAGCGCCTCGCGCTTCTTGATCAGATGCAGCGCAGCGCGCCGCGCCGAACGCGGCCCCAGGCCGGGCAGGCGCGCGAGCAGCTGGATCAGACGCTCGATTTCGGGACCGGCGACGGCCATCAGTTCACGAATGTCATTCGTTGACTAGCCGAAACCGAAGCCCGGCGGCAGGCCGAGCTTGCCGGTGATTGCCTGCATCTTCTCCTGCATCGCCGCTTCCGCCTTGCGGCGCGCATCGCCATGCGCGGTGACCAGCAGATCCTCCAGGATCTCGGCCTCCTCCGGCTTCAAAAGCGAGGGATCGATCTTGATGGACTTCACATCCATCTTGGCAGTCATGCGCACGGCGACGAGGCCGCCGCCCGAGATGCCCTCGACCTCGACATTGCCGAGCTCCGCCTGCATCTCCTGCATCTTCGTTTGCAGCTGCGCCGCCTGTTTCATCATGCCGAGAAAGTCAGCCATCGGAGCACCTCGTCATCAGCCTTTTTGTTGAGCATGATCTTTCGGAAAACCGGTCTCCACTTTTCCGGATCATGCTCTAGAAGTCATCATCACTATCGGACTCGTCAGGCGGCTCGACAGCACTGGCGTCCGATTCGGGCGGCTCGGGGGCGAGCCTGCGCACTTCGACCACCTTGGTGCCCGGGAACCGCGCCAGGATCTCCTGCACCCGCGGATCGGCTTCCGCGGCCGCCTCGCGTTCACTCTTGGCGCGCAGATTCTGCTCGCGCAAGGTCGCCTGGCCCGCCTCGTTGGAAACGATCACGGTCCAGCGCCGGCCGGTCCAATCCTCGAGCTTGCGGCCGAGGTCGGAGACAAGCGAGCGCTGCGCCGTCCGTTCCAGCGCGATCTCCAGCCGTCCCTCTTCGAAGCGGACGAGCCTGACGTCCATCTCGAGCGCGCTCTTGGTGATCAGGTCGCGATTCTTGCCGGCGAGTGCGGCGAGCTCCTGGAAGCTCGCGATGCGCAGCACAGGCTGGTCCTGCGATGCCGGCGCCGGCTGCGATGCCATCGCCTGCGGACGCATTCCACCACCGACCGCGGCGAGCGTCGGGCCTTGCGCACGCGGCGCCTGCATCGGCGCTGAGCTCATCACCGGAGGTGCACCCGCACTCATGCTGGGTGCAGATGCAGGACGCGCGCCGCCGCCGTTCGTGACAACAGGCGATCCGCCGCCATTCTGGTCGATCATCCGAATGGCTTCGTCGGGCGTCGGCAGATCGGCCGCGTAGGCAATCCTTACCAGCACCATCTCCGCCGCGGCGGCCGGGCGCGTCGCGCCCTGCGTCTCGGCGATGCCCTTGAGCAGCATCTGCCACATCCGCGACAGCACGCGCATCGACAGCTTGGTCGCGAAATCGCGCGCGCGAAGCCGCTCGGTCTCGCTGAAGGCGACGTTGTCGGCCGTCGCCGGCACCACCTTCACGCGGGTGACGAAGTTGACGAACTCGGCGAGATCGGACAGCACGACCACAGGATCGGCACCGACGTCATACTGCTCGCGGAATTCCTTGAACGCCGCCGCGATGTCGCCGCTGGCGAGATGGTGAAACAGGTCGATGACCCGGGTGCGGTCGGCAAGGCCCAGCATCTGCCGGACGTCGTCGGCCCGCACCTCGCCGGCGCTGTGGGCGATCGCCTGGTCGAGCAGCGACAGCGAATCGCGAACCGAGCCTTCAGCGGCGCGCGCAATGATGCCAAGCGCCTCGGGCTCGATCGTGACGCCTTCCTTGGTCGCAATGCCGGCGAGATGCTTCATCAGCACGTCGGCCTCGACCCGGCGCAGGTCGAAGCGCTGGCAGCGCGACAGCACCGTCACCGGAACTTTTCGAATCTCGGTGGTCGCGAACACGAATTTGGCGTGCTCCGGCGGCTCCTCCAGCGTCTTCAGGAAGGCGTTGAACGCCGCCGTCGACAGCATGTGGACTTCGTCGATGATGTAGACCTTGTAGCGCGCGCTGGCCGGCGCATAGCGGACGCTGTCATTGATCTGGCGAACGTCGTCGACGCCGGTATGCGACGCCGCGTCCATCTCCAGGATGTCCATGTGCCGGCTTTCCATGATCGCCTGGCAATGGGTCCCGAGCACCGGCATGTGGATGGTCGGACCCTTCACCGATCCGTCCGGCAGCTCGTAGTTCAGGGCGCGGGCCAGGATGCGGGCGGTGGTCGTCTTGCCGACGCCGCGGACGCCGGTCAGGATCCAGGCCTGCGGAATCCGGCCGGTCTCGAACGCGTTCGAGACCGTGCGCACCACAGCCTCCTGGCCGATCAGATCTGCGAAGCTGGAGGGCCGGTATTTGCGCGCCAGCACCCGGTAGGGTTTGGCGGGAGCCTCGGCGCTGTCGGGCGGAACGGGTGGGGCGCCAGCGTCAGTCATCGAGCGATCCGCAAGTGAGTATTCCAGGCCGGCATCGATCGCGATCGTCGACGCAATCAGCCTCGACGCAATCAACCGGAGCGCGGTCGAGCGCCCGCCCTGCGCGGGGTCCCCGCCATCTGTGCGCGATTCGCTCGAGAAAACAGGTAGGAGACTGACGAGCGACCCGATCCGGACCTCGTTAGGGCTGCTTCCTTCCGGACCTGACCCGGTTGGCGAGTGGCTCGTCCACCGCCAATCTCCCGCTGCCTATTTGGGGCCAAACCGTCCGGAAAGCAAGCGCGAGCTTCGCCGGGGGAGGCCGCCCCCCGCGGGCTTGTGCCGCAGCCCCGAAAGGCTTTAGGTGCCGTCGCGCTCGCCCGCATGACCGCCCTGCCCGGAACCTGCCGCATGCCCGAATCCGACTGGTCGCTGCACCCGCAACTTCAGAAGGACACGATCGATATCGGCGACCTGCCGCTGTCGCGCGTGCTGGTGATCAAGGACGCGAACTACCCGTGGCTGCTATTGGTGCCGCGCCGCGAGGCCGCCGTCGAGATCATCGATCTGGATGAGGTGGCACAAGCGCAGCTGATGACCGAGATCACGCGGGTCTCGCGCGCCGTCAAAGAGATCACCAAATGCGACAAGCTCAACGTCGCCGCGCTCGGCAACGTGGTGCCGCAATTGCACGTCCACATCATCGCGCGCCGCACCACTGACGTCGCCTGGCCGCGTCCGGTGTGGGGCGTGGCACCGGCGCTGCCGCACGACGCGCAGGAGGTGCAGCAATTCATCAGCGCCGTCAGGCGCAAGATCTGGTTAGGGTGAGAGATGTCACCATTCGACTTGTTCCCGCTGGGGCAGCCGGCCTTCGTCGGCCATTCGATCGACCGCGCCGCCCATCTGCGCTTCCATGACGACAAGCTGTTGGCCTTCGAGAGCAAGCCGTCGACGCGCGCCTATGTCGTGCATCGCGATTCGCTGGTCTTGAAGCGCGACGGCGACCAGCTGCGGGCGCTGCTGTCGATCGACGAGGCTCTGAAGTTCGGCGCCAATCCGGGCACGATCTTCCTGGGGCTGCGCGACGGTGAGGCCGTGTTCGGCATGGGCATCTCGCCGGTCGCGGTCGAGAAGCTCGCCGGTCGCGAGGATGTCTCGGTGACCGAGCTGCGCGGCATCGCGATGCAGGGTGCGATTCCGCCGGACCAGCTGGCGACGATCGCGATGGCCAAGTCGCTGGTGTCCTGGCATCAGCGCCACGGCTTCTGCGCCAATTGCGGCGCCAAGACCGCGATGCGCGAGGGCGGCTGGAAGCGCGAATGCCCTGCTTGCAAGACCGAGCATTTCCCGCGCACCGACCCGGTGGTGATCTCGCTGGTCGCCTCCGGCGACAAGTGTCTGCTCGGCCGCCAGAAGCAGTTTCCGGCCGGCATGTATTCGTGCCTGGCCGGCTTCGTCGAGGCGGCCGAGACCATCGAGGACGCGGTGCGCCGCGAGGTGTTCGAGGAGTCCGGGATCCGCTGCAGCGACGTCACCTATTACATGACGCAGCCCTGGCCCTATCCGTCGTCGCTGATGATCGGCTGCAGCGCTCGTGCGCTGAACGAGGACATCGTCATCGACCGCACCGAGCTCGAGGACGTCCGCTGGTTCAGCCGCGACGAGGCACGGCTGATGCTGCTGCGGCAGCATCAGGAGGGCCTCGCTGGCCCTCATCCCTTCGCCATCGCCCACCATCTGGTCGGCCGCTGGTTGAAGAACGACGAATAGCGGTAATTAAAGACCGCATTCTCGCATGGCGCGAGACTTGGCTGGACTGGTGGGAAGGTCTGAACGGCCGCGCCTTGCCTTGGAACGATTTTCTCTATATGAGGGTTTCTCGACCTTCATATGGAACAAATTTCTCCATGTCCGACATCTCCGCCCAGAGCCCCGAAGCCAATCGCCGGCTCGACGCTATCGACCGCAAGATCCTGATGGTCCTGCAGGAGGATGCGTCCCTGTCCGTCGCCGAGATCGGCGACCGGGTCGGACTGTCGTCGACACCCTGCTGGAAGCGCATCCAACGCCTCGAGGCTGACGGCGTGATCCTGCGCCGGGTCGCCCTGGTCGACCAGTACAAGATCGGGCTCGGCATCTCCGTGTTCGTGTCGGTCGAGAGCGCCGACCATTCCGAGGCCTGGCTGCGGAAATTCGCCGAGGCGGTCAGCTCCATGCCGGAGGTGATGGAATTCTACCGGATGGCCGGCGACGTCGACTACATGCTGCGCGTGGTGGTCGCGGACATGCAGAGCTACGACGTGTTCTACAAGAAGCTGATCAGCGCGGTGCCGCTGAAGAACGTCACTTCGCGCTTCGCGATGGAGAAGATCAAGTCGGTGACGGCACTGCCGGTGCCGCCGGTCTGAGTGGGCCATTTCGGCCGCCCTCGACGGTGTGGCGCGGGCGTCCGCACCTCGGCGTCATGGCTAACGAACGTTTACCGGAAGTTATTGCCACCGCTCTATTCTTCAGTGCGATGACGTCTGGTGCAACCATACCTCCATCTTCGCGCGCATGGCTCAATGCCACGGCGTTGCTGATCGCGAGCTTCATCGCGGTCGCGGCACTGTCACTCCAGGTACGCGCGGGGAGCGAAGTCGTGGCCGTCGCCTTCCCACCGTGGTGGAGCGCGCAACAAGCGATGCTCGCCGCAGCCTCGGCTGACGCAGCTCTCGTGCGCACAACGACCCTTTCATCACTGCTGGTCGTCCGTCCTCGCGAACATGACGGCCTGGCGCGGCTGCGCGAGGCCGGAGTCTGGCTCGTCATCGACCCGCAGGCGGTCTCCGCCTGTTTCGCGAAATGATCAATTTGGGGAATGGGAATGACTGTCGAGACCAGCGATCTGGCCACTCTCCGGCACACGACAAGCAAGCTGCTGCTGGCGGTGCTCTGGGTGCACGTTCCGCTCTCCCTCATGATCGGATTGTCGCGCGGCGACTGGCTGATGCCGACCATTCTCATGGTCGTCATGGCAATGGTGGCGACCCTGTCCTGGCGCAGCGCCGGCGATAGCTTGTCGACCCAGCTCACCGTCGCAGTCGCCATCATGGGCGGCGTATCCGTGCTCGTCTACCAGATGTCCGGACATGCCTGGCAGATCGACATGCACATGTACTTCTTCGCGGCGCTGGCCTGTCTGGTCGCGTATTGCGACTACCGGCCGATCCTGGCCGGCACCATCGCCGTCGCGCTTCACCATCTGGTCCTGAACTTCGTCTTTCCCGCGGCGATCTTCCCGGGCGGCGCTGATCTCGGCCGCGTGGTGCTGCATGCGGTCATCCTGCTGATCGAGGCCGGCGTCCTCGTCGCGCTCGCGCTCAAGCTGACGCAGTTGTTCGAAACCAGCGCGCGCAAGACCGCGGAAGCCGAATCGGCGATCGCCGCAGAGGCGCGCGCAACCGCCGAGCGGTTCGAGACCGAGCAACGCGTCAAGCAGCAGGCCGATCTTGCCCGGCGCGAGCTCGCAGAAGGCTTCGAGCGCAAAATTGGCGGCATCGTCGAAGCCGTAGCGGTCGCCGCGAACGAGATGCAGAGCCTGTCCTCGTCGATGAGCCGGAGCAGCGCGGAATCATCGCGCCAGACGTCGGCCGCGGCCGGCGCCTCGCAACGGGCGTCGACGAATGTCGGGACGGTCGCGGCGGCGACGGAAGAGCTGACTGCGTCGATCAACAACATCTCTCAGCAGGTGACGCGCTCGGCGGAGATCGCCGCGAAAGCGGCGGACGAAGCTCGCCGCACCAATACGGTGGTCGAGAGCCTGGCTGCCGGCACCCAGAAGATCGGCGAGGTGGTCACGTTGATCCAGACCATCGCCAGCCAGACCAACCTGCTGGCGCTGAACGCCACCATCGAGGCGGCGCGCGCCGGCGAACACGGCAGGGGCTTTGCCGTGGTGGCAAGCGAGGTGAAGGCGCTGGCCAACCAGACCGCGAAAGCGACCGAGGAAATCTCCAGCCAGGTGCAGAGCATCCAGAGCGCCACGGGCGACGCCGTCAGCGCCATCCAGGCGATCGGAGGAACGATTGCCGAGATCGACGACATCTCCAAGGAGATCGCCACCGCGGTCGAACAGCAGGGCCTCGCCACCGGAGAGATTTCCGGCAACGTGCAACAGGCGGCTGAAGGCACGCGGCTGGTCAGCCAAAGCATGGGCAGCGTGACCCGTGCCTCCGACGAGACCGGCAGCGCCGCCTCGCGCCTGCTGGAGTCCGCGAACGGACTAACCTCGCAATCGACCCGGCTCAAATCGGAGGTTGATCAGTTCCTGAGTTCCCTGAGGGCCGCTTGACCGCGTGATGGGAGAAGCGCGAACCTCGGCCGCCAGCGGGGCATCCTCGTCGCGGCCTCAGATCGTCTGGTTGTAGGCGCCGACTTCGGGATGCGTCCGCAGCACGACGTTGACCGCTTCGAACATGTCGTGCATCCGCCGCTCGGACACCGGGCTTTCGACCACCACCACGAGTTCGGGCTTGTTGGATGACGCCCGGACCAGGCACCAGCTGCCGTCCTCGACCGTGACGCGCACGCCGTTGACGGTGACGAGATCGCGAATCCGCTGCCCCGCCACTTGGCCGCCCTGCTGCTGCAGCGCCTGGAAGTGCTTCACCACGGCGTCGACCACGCCGTATTTGACCTCGTCGCCACAATGCGGCGACATCGTCGGCGACGACCAGGTCTTGGGCAGCGCGTCCTTCAGGTCCGCCATCGATTTGCCCGGCGCGCGGTCGAGCATCTCGCAGATCGCGATCGCCGACACCAGACCATCGTCATAGCCGCGGCCGAACGGCTTGTTGAAGAAGAAGTGGCCGGACTTCTCGAAACCGGCGAGCGCGCCGAGCTCGTTGGTCCGGCGCTTCATGTAGGAGTGGCCGGTCTTCCAATAGACCGTGTTCGCGCCCTGGGCCTGCAGCACCGGGTCGGTCATGAACAGCCCGGTCGATTTCACGTCGACGACGAACTGCGCCTGCTTGTGGATCGCCGACATGTCGCGCGCCAGCATGACGCCGACCTTGTCGGCGAAGATCTCCTCGCCGGTGTTGTCGACGACGCCGCAGCGGTCGCCATCGCCATCGAAGCCAAGGCCGACATCGGCCTTGTGTTCGAGCACGGCGTCACGGATGGCGTGCAGCATCTCCATATCTTCGGGATTGGGATTGTATTTCGGGAAGGTGTGGTCGAGCTCGGTGTCGAGCGGGATCACCTCGCAACCGATCGCCTGGAGCACCTGCGGCGCGAACGCACCGGCGGTGCCGTTGCCGCAGGCCGCGACAACCTTCAGTCTGCGCTTGAGCTTGGGACGGTTGGTGAGATCGGCGATGTAGCGCGCCGGATAGTTCTCATGGAACTGATAAGACCCGCCGCCGCCGTTCTTGAACTCGGCGTTGAGCACGATCTCCTTCAGCCGGGTCATCTCCTCAGGGCCGAAGGTCAGCGGCCGGTTGGCGCCCATCTTCACACCGGTCCAGCCATTGTCGTTATGCGAGGCCGTCACCATCGCCACGCAAGGCACGTCGAGATCGAACTGGGCGAAATAGGCCATCGGCGTCACGGCAAGACCGACGTCGTGCACCTTGCAGCCCGCGGCCATCAGGCCGGAGATCAGCGCATATTTGATCGAGGCCGAGTAGCCGCGGAAATCGTGCCCGGTCACGATCTCCTGCTTCACACCGCGTTCGGCGATCAGCGCGCCCAGCCCCATGCCGAGCGCCTGCACCCCCATCAAATTGATTTCCTTGTTGAACAGCCAGCGCGCGTCATATTCGCGGAAGCCCGTCGGCTTCACCATCGGCTCGGATTCGAAGGCGTAGGTATTGGGAACCAGGACAGGCTTGGGTTTCGGAAACATCAGGAGGTGGCCTCGGCAATATCACAACAATGGAAGAAGGCGCTCGTGCGTAGCACGACGTCAGACAACAATGTCAGAAGGCAGAGGAATGCAGGCAACAATCGGGCAGGACCGCTCGAGCTAGCCACCAGACGGACCATTCAACGGCTGGGACTCGGGATCGGCCGGCCCTGCCGGTATATGGGGGCCGGTGGCGCGCGAAACAACATTCCGCTTCGGCGCAGCCTATTGCTCCAGCACCATCTGGCCGTTGGCGTAGGCGAAGCGCTTGAGCTTGGATAGGAACGACAGGCCGAGCAGGTTCTCCGACAGCGCCGTGTCGGGCAGCACCAGCGCATCGACGTCGCGCACGGTGAGCTCGCCGAGTTCGACCATCGCAAGCTTGGCCCGCGCCGCCTTCACGGTGCCGTTGGCCGTGGTCACATTGGCGGTGTAGTCGCCACGAGCGGGGCGCAGGCCGAACCGGGCAGCCGAACTCTCGTTCAGCGCGACCATCGAGGCACCGGTATCGACCATGAAGCTGATGCGCTGGCCGTCGATGCGGCCGTCGGCCCGGAAATGACCGCGGCGGTCGGTCGGAATGGCGAGGCTGCGCTGGCCCGTGGCAGCTGACTCCATCGTCGCAGCACGGGCAGACGGCGTCGCGGATGCCGACGCGGGGGTCAAGCGATCGGCCAGTTGCGCCATGAAGGTGCCGAGACCGACGAGAACGGCCGCGAAGATCATTATGTTACGCATTACGCAAACGCCCGACTTTACCCCGCAACCGATTTGACCATCAAAGCCGCCAACACGCGACTGAGCCGGACAGGCTGCCGCCGCCATTTTGGCGAAAACGATGAGCGAAGCGTTAACGATGGCGATGGCGGCGGTATAATTTGCACGAGCTACGTGCCGCGCGGCTTGGCCCGCCGGGTCGGCTGCGCATTGGCGGGATCATCGGGCCAGGGATGGCGCGGATACCGGCCGCGCAGGTCGGTGCGGACGGCCGCATAGGAGCCGCGCCAGAAGCCGGGCAGATCGCGCGTCACCTGCACCGGGCGCTGCGCTGGCGACAGCAGCTCCAGCACCAGCGGCACCGCGCCGCGCGCGATCGACGGATGAACATTCAGCCCGAACAGTTCCTGGAGCCGCACCGCGATGGTCGGGCCCTGCTCGGCCTCGTAGTCGATCGCGAGCAGGGTGCCGGTCGGCGCCTCGAAATGGGTCGGCGCCTCCCGGTCGAGCCGGGCGCGCAGATCCCACGGCAGCAGCGCCATCACCGCGTCCGAGACGTCGCCGGAAGAGACATCCTTGAGCGAGGTCTTGCCGGCCAGCAGCGGCACCAGCCAGTCGTCGCGCCGCTCGGCCAAGCCCGTGTCCGACAGGTCCGGCCAGCTATCGCCCTCCGCCTTGCGCAGGAACGTGACGCGGTCGCGCCATTGCCTGGCGGCCTTCGACCAGGGCAGGCGGTCGAGGCCGGCAGCGCAGATACCCCCGGCGAAGATGCGCGCGGTTTCCTCGGACGGCGTCAGCGCGACCGGCGCATCGGCCATCGTGATCGCGTGCAACTTGCGCCGGCGGCGCGCCCGCAGCGCCATCGCGTTTTGATCGAAGCTGACCTCGTCCTTCATTTCGATATGAGCAGCAAAATGCCGTTCGATGTCCTCGATCGCGAGCGGCGCAGCGAGCAGGATGCGGCCGCTGGCGGCCGTTCCGGTCAGCTCACCGACCGCGATATAGGGCAACCGCGCCAGCGACGAGGTCTGCTCGACCGCGGCGCCGCGGCCATTGGCGAGCACGAAGCTGCCATTGCCGCGATTGCGCGCGACGCGATCGGGGAAGGCGAAGGCGAGCATCAGGCCGGTGGTCAGCTCCCCTCCCCGATCCGGTGATGAAGAAGGGCCGACCTGCTGCGCCCAACGCCGCGCCATGTCACGCGCGCTCTGCGCGCGGGACGAGCGGTCGCGGCGGAATTGATCGAGCCGCACCTCGAGGTCGACACTGTCGCCGCCGAGACCACGCTCGGTCAGGATGGCCGCGATGTCGGCCGCGTCAGCGGCTGCACCATAGTCGGCGGCATCGACGATCATGCGGGCAAGCCGCGGCGGCAGCGCCAGTGCCCGGAGTCGGCGGCCCTCATCGGTCAGGCGACCGTCGGCATCGAGGGCACCGAGCTCGTTCAGCAGGTCGCGCGCTTCCTTCCAGGCCGGCTGCGGCGGCGGATCGAGGAAGCTCAGCGTGGTGGGGTCGCTGACGCCCCATTGCGCGAGATCGAGCACCAGCGAGGACAGGTCGGCGCTGAGAATCTCCGGCTGCGTGTAGGCCGCGAGCGAGGCCGTCTGCGGCTCGTCCCACAGACGATAACAGACGCCGGGCTCGGTGCGGCCGGCGCGACCGCGGCGCTGGTCGACGGCGGCGCGCGAGGCCCGCACGGTCTCCAGCCGGGTCAAGCCGATATCAGGCTCGTAGCGCGGTACCCGGGCAAGGCCGGAATCCACCACGATGCGAACGCCCTCAATGGTCAGCGAGGTCTCGGCGATCGAGGTCGCCAGTACGACCTTGCGGCTGCCCTTCGGCGCCGGCGAGATCGCGCGGTCCTGTACCGCGGCGTCGAGCGCGCCGAACAGCGGCACGACCTCGATTGCAGCATCGTGGACGCGCTCGGCGAGCATGGTCTGGGTGCGCCGGATCTCGGCGGCGCCCGGCAGGAAGGCCAGCACCGAGCCGGCATCGGCTCGCAACGCGCTGGCGATCGTCTCTGCCATCTGCCGCTCGACCGGGGCATCCGGCTTGCGGCCGACATAGCGGGTCTCGACCGGAAAAGCGCGGCCCTCGCTCTCGACCACCGGCGCGTCACCGAGCAGGCTGGCGACCCGGGCGCCATCGAGCGTTGCCGACATCACGAGGATGCGGAGGTCCTCGCGCAAGCCCTGCTGCGCATCGCGCGCCAATGCGAGGCCGAGATCGGCATCGAGCGAGCGCTCGTGGAATTCGTCGAACAGCACGGCGGCGACGCCGGTCAGCTCGGGGTCGTCCAGGATCTGCCGGGTGAAGATGCCCTCGGTGACGACCTCGATGCGGGTCGCGCGCGAGATCTTCGAGCCGAAGCGCACGCGATAGCCGACGGTGTCGCCGGCGCGCTCGCCGAGCGACTTCGCCATGCGTTCGGCTGAGGCGCGAGCGGCGATCCGCCGCGGCTCCAGCACGATGATCTTCTTAGTCCCGACCCAGGCCGCATCACGCAGCGCCAGCGGCACGCGCGTGGTCTTGCCGGCGCCCGGCGGCGCCACCAGGACGGCGGTATTGCTGCGTTCGAGCGTGCCGGACAGTTCGCCCAGCACGGCGTCGATGGGCAGCGGTGTGTCGAAGCGAAGGGGCAATCAATGAACCCGTCATCACCCGCGAAAGCGGGTGATCCAGTAAACGCAGATCTCGCGGATCACGACGATCGAGCGTACTGGATACCCCGCCTGCGCGGGGTATGACAATGTCATGTCGTCAGCCCTTTACCGGCGGCCTGCCGACGCTTTCGTAGACGAAGCCGTGGGCGGCCATCTCCTCGGGGCGGTAGACGTTGCGCAGGTCGACCACGACCGGGCTCGCCATCACCTGCTTGAGGCGATCGAGATCCATGGCGCGGTACTGCACCCATTCGGTGACCAGCACGATCGCATCGGCGCCGGTCGCACACTCATAGGGATCCTCGTAATAGGCGATCTCTGGCAATTCCTTCTTGGCCTGCTCGATGCCGACCGGGTCATGCGCGCGCACCCTGGCGCCCATGTCGAGCAGCCCCGTCACCAGTGGGATCGACGGCGCTTCGCGCATGTCGTCGGTCTCCGGCTTGAAGGTGAGGCCGAGCACCGCGACCGTCTTGCCGCGCAGATTGCCACCGACGGCATGCGCCACCTTGCGCGCCATCGCGCGCTTGCGGTTGTCGTTGACCGCCAGCACCGATTCGACGATGCGCAGCTGCGTGTCGTAGTCCTGCGCGATCTTGATCAGCGCACGCGTGTCCTTCGGGAAGCACGAGCCACCGAAGCCCGGCCCGGCATGCAGGAACTTGGCGCCGATACGGTTGTCGAGGCCGATGCCGCGGGCCACTTCCTGGACGTCAGCGCCGACCTTCTCGGCGAGATCGGCGACCTCGTTGATGAAGGTGATCTTGGTCGCGAGGAACGCGTTGGCGGCGTATTTGATCAGCTCGGCAGTGCGGCGCTCGGTGTACATCATCGGCGCCTGGTTCAGCGACAGCGGACGGTAGATGTCACCCATCACCTTGCGGCCCCGCTCATCCGAGGTGCCGACGACGATACGATCCGGCCATTTGAAGTCGCGGATCGCCGCACCTTCGCGCAGGAATTCTGGGTTGGAGGCGACGACGACATCGGCTGAGGGATTGGTCTCGCGAATGATGCGCTCGACTTCGTCGCCGGTGCCGACCGGCACCGTCGATTTGGTCACCACCACCGTGAAGCCGGTCAGCGAGGCCGCGATCTCGCGCGCGGCGGCGTAGACGTAAGTGAGGTCGGCATGACCGTCGCCACGCCGCGACGGCGTGCCGACGGCGATGAAGACGGCGTCGGCCTCCGCGACCGGCTGCTTGAGGTCCGTGGTGAAATCGAGCCGCTTGGCCTTCACATTGGCCGCGACCAGCGCATCGAGCCCGGGCTCGAAGATCGGGATTTCTCCGCGATGCAGCGCGGCGATCTTGCTTTCGTCCTTGTCCACGCAGGTGACCTGGTGGCCGAAATCGGCGAAGCAGGCACCGGACACCAGCCCCACATAGCCCGTGCCGATCATCGCAATTCGCATCGAAACCCATCCTTCAAGGTTAATACTTTCGCGTCTTAAACCATTTGCGGCTCAAGGGGAATTTAGAAAACGGCATGACGTTTGGATGACAGAGAGGAGTATTAACGGCTCTGCCCGACAATGCGGCAGCTCCGCGCCAAAGAGGGACAGCATGACCGCAAATGGTACGCCGAAATCGGCCGGAACCGAGGCGCGCATCGATTGGGTCGACTACGCCAAGGGTATCTGCATCATCATGGTGGTGATGATGCACAGCGTGCTCGGCGTCGAGCTCGCCGCGGGCGAGACCGGCTTCATGCATGCCGTCGTTGCCTTCGCCAAACCGTTCCGGATGCCGGACTTCTTCCTGATCTCCGGCCTGTTCCTGCCGCTCGTGATCGACCGCGACTGGCGGACCTACATCGACCGCAAGGTCGTGCATTTCGCCTATTTCTACGTGCTGTGGGTGACCATCCAGTTCGGCTTCAAGGCGCCCGGCTTCGCGGCGGCGAGCGGCTGGGAGCATGCCGGCTATCTGTATCTCGAATCCTTCATCGAGCCGTTCGGCACGCTGTGGTTCATCTATCTGCTGCCGATCTTCTTCGTCGTCATCAAGCTGACACGAAAGCTGCCAGCTCCCCTCATCTGGGGCATCGCGGCCGGCCTCGAAATGTCGCACATCGTCACCGGCTGGACCGTGATCGACGAGTTCTGCGCCCGCTTCGTCTACATCTATTCGGGCTATCTGTTCGCCACCACCATCTTCGCGGTGTCCGATCGCGCGCGGGCGCAGCCCATGCTCGCGATCATCGGCCTGCTCGCCTGGGCCGTGATCAACCAGAGCCTGGTCAGTCTCGGCGTCAGCGAATGGCCGATCGTCTCGCTGGCACTCGGCTATGCCGGCGCGATCGCCATCATCATCGCCGGCACCCTGCTGGCGCGGGCGCAGCTCCTCAACGTGCTGCGGTTCTGCGGCGAGCATTCGATCGTGATCTATCTCGCGTTCTTCCTGCCGATGGCGGCGACCCGCGCGGTGCTGCTGAAGACCGGTGTGATCGGCGACATCGGAACCATCTCGCTGCTGGTGACCATCGCTGGCGTGATCGGCGCGCTCGTGATCTGGCGCCTTGCGCTGCGCTTCAACGCGCAGTTCCTGTTCGAACGCCCCATCGCGTTCTGGATCGCGCCGCCGAAGCCAAAGGCCGTGTTGCAGCCCGCGGAGTAACCCCACCCACGGTGTCGTCCCGGGCAAGTCCGACAACGCGAAGCGTTGATCGGACGCCGACCCGGGACCCATAGCCACCGCCCCCTGTTTGAGGCACGCTGCGGCTCCATCCTGCCGCCTCACCACCGCCGCGGAGTTTGGGTCCCGGGTCGGCGCCCCGCCGCCGCTTCGCGCCGTCGAGGCTTGCCCGGGACGACAGGGTTTTTTGTGGCGAAGACCGAGGGCCTCGCAAACGCCGATTTGCGTGGGGAACGCTCCGGATTCCGCCGTTCCGAGGGTGTCAATCCGGGCCAAATTCCCTACATTGCGGCCATGCCCAAAGCTCCCCAGAAAGCCGCCGTCCCGCCCGCCGCCCCTGTGCCCGCTGCCAAGAGCGCGGCCAAGGGCGACCATGTGTTCCTGGTCGACGGCTCGTCCTACATCTTCCGCGCCTATCACGCGCTGCCGCCGCTCAACCGTAAATCCGACGGGCTGCAGGTCAACGCCGTGCTCGGCTTCTGCAACATGCTGTGGAAGCTGCTGCGCGACATGCCCGAGACCGACCGGCCGACACATCTGGCGATCGTGTTCGACAAGTCCGAGGTCACGTTCCGCAACAAGATCTATGGCGACTACAAGGCCCATCGGCCGCCGGCCCCCGATGATCTGATCCCGCAATTCGCGCTGATCCGCGAGGCCGTGCACGCCTTCGACCTGCCGTGCCTGGAACAGAGCGGCTTCGAGGCCGACGACCTGATCGCGACCTATGCACGGCTCGCCTGCGAGCGCGGTGCCACCACCACCATCGTGTCCTCCGACAAGGATTTGATGCAGCTCGTCAACGACTGCGTCACGATGTACGACACGATGAAGGACCGCCGCATCGGCATCGCCGAGGTGATCGAGAAGTTCGGCGTGCCGCCGGAGAAGGTGGTCGAGGTGCAGGCGCTGGCCGGCGATTCCACCGACAACGTGCCGGGCGTGCCCGGCATCGGCATCAAGACCGCCGCGCAGCTGATCACCGACTATGGCGATCTCGAAAGCCTGCTGGCGCGCGCGACCGAGATCAAGCAGCCGAAGCGGCGCGAGGCGCTGATCGAGAATGCCGAGAAGGCGCGGATCTCGCGCCAGCTGGTGCTGCTCGACGACAAGGTCGCGCTCGACGTGCCGCTCGACGATCTCGCGGTGCACGAGCCCGATCCGCGCAAGCTGATCGCGTTCCTGAAGGCGATGGAGTTCACCACGCTGACGCGGCGTGTCGCTGATTATTCGCGGATCGATCCGGCCGACGTGTCGGCGGATGAGCATCTGAAGAGTGGCGGTGGTGCACCTCCCCCGCCTGCGGGGGAGGTCGGATCGCGGAGCGATCCGGGTGGGGGCATGCCCGCGGCAGGTGCCCCCACCCCGCCCTCCCCCGCAAGCGGGGGAGGGAGACGAGGCGGCGATGCCAGGACCGACAAATCCGCCATGAGCAAGGGCACGCCGGCGAGCCTCGCCGAGTCCAGGGCCGAGGCAGCGAAGAGCGCGCGGATCGATCGCGACAAATATCAGACCCTGCGCAGCCTGCCCGAGCTGAACGCCTGGCTTGCCCGCGTCCACGATCTCGGCCGGGTCACGCTTGACGTGAAAGCAAGCTCGATCGACCCGATGCAGGCGAGCCTGTGCGGCATCGCGCTGGCGCTGGCGCCGAACGATGCCTGCTACATTCCGCTGTCGCACCGCCAGGCCGGCGATGGCGGCGGGCTGTTCGATGCGGGGCTGGCGCCCGACCAGATCAACGCGCGCGACGCGCTTGCGGCGCTCAAGCCGATCCTGGAATCCGACGGCCTGCTCAAGATCGGCTTCAACATCAAGTTCGCCGCCGTGCTGCTCGCGCAACACGGCATCATCATCGCCAACGCCGACGACGTGCAGCTGATGAGCTACGCGCTCGATGCCGGTCGCGGATCGCAAAAGCTGGATTCGCTGGCCGAGCACGTGCTCGGCCACGCCGTCATCAGTGAAGGCGAGCTGATCGGCAGCGGCCGGAACAAGCTCACCTTCGAGCAGGTCGCAATCGACCGCGCCACCGCGCATTCCGCCGAAGCGGCCGACGTCATCCATCGGCTGTGGCGGGTGCTGAAGCCGCGGCTGGTGGCCGAGCGCATGACCGCCGTCTATGAGACGCTGGAGCGGCCGCTGGTGCCGGTGCTGGCACGCATGGAGCGGCGCGGCATCTCGATCGACCGCCAGGTGCTGTCGCGGCTGTCCGGCGATTTTGCCCAGACGGCGGCGCGCGTCGAGGCTGAGCTGCAAGAGTTGGCCGGCGAGCCGATCAATGTCGGCAGCCCGAAGCAGATCGGCGACATCCTGTTCGGCAAGATGGGCCTTTCGGGCGGCACCAAGACCAAGACCGGCGCCTGGTCGACATCGGCGTCGATTCTCGATGACCTCGCCGAGCAGGGCAACGATTTCGCGCGCAAGATCCTGGAATGGCGCCAGGTCTCGAAGCTGAAATCGACCTACACCGATGCGCTGCCGACCTATGTCAACCCGCAGACGCACCGCGTGCACACCACCTACGCGCTGGCCGCGACCACCACGGGCCGGCTGTCGTCGAACGAGCCGAACCTGCAGAACATCCCGGTGCGCACCGAGGACGGCCGCAAGATCCGCCGCGCTTTCATCGCGACACCGGGGCACAAGCTGGTGTCGGCCGACTACTCGCAGATCGAACTGCGGCTGCTCGCGGAGATCGCCGACATTCCGGTGCTGAAGCAGGCCTTCAAGGACGGGCTCGACATCCACGCGATGACGGCGTCCGAGATGTTCGGCGTGCCGATCAAGGACATGCCGAGCGAGGTCCGCCGTCGTGCCAAGGCGATCAATTTCGGCATCATCTACGGCATCTCGGCGTTCGGCCTCGCCAACCAGCTCGGCATCGCCCGCGAGGAGGCCTCGGCCTACATCAAGCGCTATTTCGAGCGCTTCCCGGGCATCCGCGCCTACATGGACGAGACCCGCGAGTTCTGCCGCAAGAACGGCTATGTCGTCACGCTGTTCGGCCGCAAGTGCCACTACCCGGAGATCAAGGCGTCGAACGCCTCGGTGCGCGCCTTCAACGAGCGCGCCGCGATCAACGCCCGGCTGCAAGGCACCGCCGCCGACATCATCCGCCGCGCGATGACGCGGGTCGAGGAGGCGCTGGCGCAAAAGAAGCTCTCGGCCCAGATGCTGCTGCAGGTGCATGACGAATTGATCTTCGAAGTCCCGGACGATGAAGTCGCCGCGACCTTGCCTGTGGTGCAGCACGTGATGCAGGACGCCCCATTCCCGGCCGTGCTGCTGTCGGTGCCGCTGCACGTCGACGCCCGCGCTGCTGATAATTGGGACGAGGCGCATTGATCCACCCGCCTCACCCTCTCCTCCGTCATTGCGAGGAGCAAAGCGACGAAGCAATCCAGACTGGTTCCGCAGAAGCGCCCTGGATTGCTTCGCTGCGCTCGCAATGACAGTGCGGCGGCATCGCGCCCGCATCTGTCGAAGAGCTTGAGACTCCTTCGGAACGCAGCGCATTCAACTAACTCGCTGTCATCGCCCGGCTTGACCGGGCGATCCAGTACTCGCCGGCGGGTTTTGCTTCACTCCACTGCCAACCGAGAGCCTCATTGAGGCCTCTGGAATACTGGATCGCCCGCCTTCGCGGGCGATGACACTGAATGTGTATGAACCTTCATGGGATCTCACGACGACGTTCTCGGCGACTGTGAAACGGCCTAAGGGCATGCTACCACCTTCTCGCGGCACATCATGCCCGAGTGATGCATCTCATTCGCCCTCCGGAATTCGATGAGGGCGCAGGGAAGGCCGGACCTCGGCTGAGGCCCGTGGCCCGCCTGCTCAAAAGAATGCAGGCGGCAGGTACCACAGGTTCAGCCGGACGACCCGGCCCTCCCTGCGCGACGGTTTTAACGGCTGCTTCGCGTTCTCCCTGGTGCGCCGGGCTTGTTGGCCACCATTGCGCATGATGCTTGCGCATCAGCGCGTGATACCAGCATCGGGGTATCAGGACCGCGCGACTTGACCGTGCATGCCCTGCCGTTCGTCCGCATGGTCAGACCACGCTGCAGCAAGACATGCCCATCGCATCCCACCGCCAACGATCCGTGACGTTCGCGAAACGCCCCTCATACGGTGGCGGGACGTGCGGAAATGTGCCGGTGATTTGCCCGACGGTGCAACGTCACCGGCCTGCGACAAAGTAACCCGACGGGCAATCTGCGCATGGGGCACATGCGCTGTGCGCTCACGCGCGAACAACACGCGGCTTAACCGGCCGTTAGCCATGGCGGGATCAAGCCGGTGGGGCGCAATGCGCCAGTAACACGGCCTGCAGACGGTGGACGCCAAGACTTCCGGGAGACGCGCGAGCAATCGCCGGGCGCCCCGGAGATCGCAACCTGGCCAGCCGTCGCGGCTGGTGTCGCACGCTTTGGCCGAAAGATGACCGTGACTTCATCCGCAGCATCCAGACAGATCAGCGTTCGCCCGACACTGCTGATTCTGCTGCTGACGGCCTTCTGTCTCTACAACGTCCTTTATCTCGCGCGCTGGTGGCCGGCCTCGTCGCAGCCGGGCTTCGGCGACTTCTTCGGCCTGTGGTCGTTCGGCAAATTCGCAGCACTTGCAGGCGCAGGCATCTACGATCCGTTCGCGCTGGCCGACTATCAGCAGAAGCTGGACCCCACGCTCGATGGCGGCGGCTTCCCCTACCCCTATCCGCCGACCTTCCTGCTGGCGCTGATTCCGCTGGGCATGATGGCGTTGCCGGTTGCGTATGTCTGCTGGATCTCCGTGACGTTCGCGCTCTACGGCCTGGCGACGCTGGGCCGCGCGTGGCGCTCGCTGTCCGGCCTTGCCCTGCTCGCCGCGCCGACCACGCTGATCAACGCGATCGCGGGCCAGAACGGCTTCCTCTCGGCGGCGCTGCTGATCGGCGGACTACGCCTCCTCACGAGCCACCCGGCGACGGCGGGCGTCCTGCTCGGCCTGCTCGCCTACAAGCCGCAATTTGTGCTGCTGATGCCGGTCGTTCTGCTGGCCTCGCGCAATTGGCGCGCGATCCTCGCGGCGGTTGCTACGACCCTGATCGTCGCTGTCATCACCAGCGCTGCGCTCGACTGGTCGATCTGGCCACTTTGGGTCGCCCGCTTTCCAGTTTATCAGGCCCTGCTGCAGGCCAACCAGGGCAGCCTGATTCACATGATGCCGACGGTGATGGCAGGCATCCATGCGATCGGCGCGCCGCCCGCCCTCGGCTACGGGATCCAGCTCGTGTTGTCCTGCGCTGTCGTCGTGGTGGTCTGGGACGCGTGGCGGCGCGGCATGACGGACCGGGCGATCGCGCTGGTTGCGATCGGCAGCATCATCGTCACGCCGTATGCGATGATCTACGACATGCCGATGGTGGCCGCAGCAATCGCGATCCATTGGAAGGCGCGGGTCGATGCCGGTGAAGCAGTCGCGCCGCTGGAGATCGGCGTGGTGATCGCGCTGGCGGCCTGCGCGCTCGCCATGATCAGTCATTCCCTGCCGTTCGTGGCGGCGATCCTGATGGTCTTGTTGTTCCTGAGCGTGACAGGCGTGTTTAGTCGGGCTGGTCGGCTGGCCGCATCGCACGTCCGATCGCCAGCGGCGACGTGATCTTGCAGGACGCAGCGCTCTGAACGGTGGGGCGCCGCGACCGGCTGTCCACGGTCCATATCCGCACCCCAACGATCGCCACGCAGCTACTCGGCATAGGCGCCGCGATAATTCCCTGCGCGGATGCTTTCCAGGATCTCCGCTTCACGCTGCTCCTGGGCGCGGACGGCGTTCAGCAACTCGGCGGCGATCGCCTGCGGGAAAGCGACGACGCCGTCGGCATCGCCGACCACCACGTCGCGCGGTGCGACGATCATCCCGCCGATCGACACCGGCACGTTGATCGCGCCAGGACCATTCTTATAGGGACCGCGGTGATTGATGGCCCTTGCGAACACCGGGAAGTCGGAGCTCATGAGTACGGCGGAATCCCTGATGGCGCCGTCAACCACGATTCCGGCCGCACCACGCTGCCTGGCGATGGCAGCAATGATCTCCCCGACCAAGGCCCGTGTCTCGTCGCCCCCGCCATTGACGACGATGACATCGCCCGGCTTGACGCATTCGAGCGCCCGATGGATGAAGAGGTTGTCTCCCGGCGCCGTGTTCACCGTCAGCGCGATCCCCACCATCGGCGCGCCCGTATAGAACGACCTCAAGCTCGCAGCCCCGGGCAGCCGCTGCAGATTGTCACTGATCACCGCGGTGGCAGCGGTCTTGAAGGCAGCCAGGATTGCAGGATCGGCCTGCGCGGCGGGCGGTGATTCTTCATGGGCCATTGTCGCTGATCCCTCTGCTTTCACCGCCCATGGGTCTCTCCCCGAGCATCGTGACACCGCATGGGGCGATACCGCGCGTCCAAGGGCGTGGGTCAGCTGTGTAGGACTCGCCATGAATTCTGAAAACAGATAAATTGAGATGCCGGGTCATCTCTTTTTTGAATGTCACATGGTCACTCTGAAGCAGCTCGAGGCCTTGAACTGGATCGCGGAGCTGGGCACGTTCGAGCGCGCCGCAGCCAAGCTCAACACGACACAATCGGCGATCTCGAAGCGCGTCCAAGAGCTAGAGGCCTCTGCGCGCGTCCCGCTGTTCGACCGCAGCCAGCGCGGCGCTCGCCTCACGGAACGAGGCGAACAGATCCTGGCTCTCGGCCGGCAGATGCTGGCATTGCAGGATCAGATCCTGGAGATGAAGGACGGGCGGCAGACGCCGGCCCGCCGTCTTCGTCTCGGGGCCACGGAACTGTCCGCGCTGACTTGGCTGCCGCGGCTGGTATCAGCCATTCGCGGAGCGCATCCCGCGGTGACGATCGAGCCCGAGGTGGACAACAGCCGGAGCCTGTACGATCGGCTCATCGAAGGCAGCATCGATCTCATCGTGATCCCGGATGTGTTTTCGGATCCAGAGGTGACGTCAGTCCGGCTGGCCGAGGTCCAGAACGTCTGGACCGCGCGCCCTGGCCTGGTCCGGTCGCGCCGGCCTCTCGGATTCGACGAGCTCGGCGACCATACAATCCTGATGCAGGGCCGCCGCTCGGGCTCCGGCCTGTTCTTCAACAAATGGCTCACGGCGAATGGCGTAGCCTTCAAGCACGCCATTTCAGTCGACAACCTGACCGCCCTGGTCGGACTTGCGGTGGCCGGCCTCGGCATCAGCTATCTGCCGCAACGCTGTTTCCGTCCGCTGTTCGAAGAGAGAAAGCTCACCATCGTGCCCGTCAAGCCGGCCCTGCCCGCCGTGCCCTATGCAGCCATGTATCGCAACGACAGACCCTCGGCCTTCACGGCCGCCGTCGCCGAGCTGGCGCGCAAGACCTGCGATTTCGGGCGTCAGCTGCAGGGGTGATCCGGCGTCACTGCAGGCAGCGCCCGCCGGTAATCGCTTTTTGGAATGATATATAAGGCGTTTTTATCCCTTTTCATCGTCGCCTGCCGAAGCGAGGCTGCCATGGTCGGCATCTGCGGCGCTCGCCGCATGCGAAGAGAATTGCTGGGAGGAGAAGCTTTGATGCGCATCTGGGGAATTCTGTTGACGGCCGTGCTTGCCGCAAACGCTGCGAGCGCCGAGGAGCTGACGGGCACGCTTCAGAAGATAAAGGAGACCAACCGGATCGCGATCGGCTTCCAGGAATCATCTGTGCCGTTCAGCTACCTGGACGGCAACCAGAAGCCGGTCGGCTATGCGCTCGATATCTGCGCGCGCATCGCGGAAGCCGTCAAGACGGAGCTCCGGCTGCCCAACCTCACCATCGAGACCGTTCCGGTGACGTCCTCCAACCGCATTCCGCTGATGACGAACGGCACGATCGACCTGCTGTGCGCATCCACCACCAACAACGCCGAACGCCAGAAGCTCGTTGCCTTCGCCAATACGCACTTTCTCAGCGCTACGCGCTTTGCCGCCAAGAAGTCGCTGTCGATCGACACGATCGAGGATCTGAAAGGCAAGACCGCCGTCGCGATCGCCGGATCGACCAACATCGCGCAGCTGAACAAGGTCAATGTGGAGCGCAAGCTCGGCATCAACATCGTTCCGGCCAAGGATCAAGCCGAGGCGTTCCTGATGCTGGAGACCGACCGCGCGCAGGCCTATGTGCTCGATGACGTCCAGCTCGCGGTCGCGATCGCGCGGTCCAAGGACCCCGCGGCATACGCGATCAGCAAGGACGAGTTCTCGAAGCCGGAGCCGTTCGGCATCATGCTGCGCAAGGACGATGCGCCGTTCAAGGCCATCGCCGACCGTGTCACGGCCCAGCTCTACCAGAGCCCGGACATCGAGGCGATCTACAGGAAGTGGTTCGAATCGCCTGTCCCACCGATCGGGATCAATTTCAATTATCCGATGCCGTCGGCCCTGCGCGCCGCATTCAAGAAGCCCAGCAGCAGCCCCGATCCGGATGCCTACGTACTTAACTGAGGCCGGACGCCGCGATCATGCAATCGGCGGAGCAACGAGCATCGGCTGCTGAAGGCAGCCGATCTCGACCCGGGATGATCTCGGTAAAGCCTCCGGCAGATGCGGTATCTCGAGCCCCTCAATCCAGCTTCGCCTCCATGCCACGCTTCACGGCGGGGCGGGCCATCAGCGCGTCGTACCAGCGATTGACGTGGGGGAAGTCGGCGAGATCGACCTTGTGGCGCGGGTGGCGCCAGGCCCAGCCGAGAATGGCGAAGTCGGCGATCGAGAGCGGGCCGGCCACGAACTCGTGCTGCGCCAGGCGGCGGTCGAGCACACCGTAGAGCCGGACCGTCTCGGCCATGTAGCGCTTGAGGCCGTAGGCGCGGTCCTGCTCATTGGTGAGCGCGATGAAATGATGTACCTGGCCGGGCATCGGGCCGAACCCGCCCATCTGCCACATCAGCCATTCATAGACCGGGATCCGCTCGGACAGCGGCTTGGGGAGGAACTGCCCGGTCTTCTCAGCCAAATAGAGCAGGATGGCGCCCGATTCGAACACGCTGACCGGCTTGCCATCCGGGCCCTCGGGATCGACGATCGCCGGAATCTTGTTGTTGGGGCTGATCGCGAGAAATCCGGGGCCATCTGGGCGCCCTTGGTGATGTCGACCGGAATCACGCGGTAGGGCAGCCCCATCTCCTCCAGCGCGACCGAGATCTTGCGGCCGTTCGGCGTGTTCCAGGTGTGCAGCTCGATCGTCATGGCGGGGCGTCCTTCCAAATTGCTTGCTTAACGTTGGGCTCCCCCTTAGCTCGAAACCGCATCAAGCTTCAAACGTACCGTTGTTGATGGGACATCCTGGCCGCTGGCCACGGCCGCTCGCCCCCGATAGATTGCGCCACCCAGAATCCAAAGACCCTCAGGGGAAAACGCCGTGTCCAAATCCGCCTCCCGCGCCCGCCTCCTCGAGATCATCCGCAGGCGCTCGTTCGGCCGTGGCGAGGTCACGCTGGCCTCCGGCCGCAAGAGCGACTTCTACTTCAACCTCAAGCCGACCATGATGGACCCGGAGGGCGCCACCCTGCTCGCTGAGCTCACCTATGAGGCGCTGAAGGACGAGGGCTTCGATTATATCGGCGGGCTGGAGATGGGCGCGGTGCCGCTGGCCGGCGCGATCGCGCAGATCTCCTGGATCAAGGGCCATCCGATCGCGGCTTTCTTCGTGCGCAAGAAGCCGAAGGAGCATGGCGCCAGGCTCGCCATCGAGGGGCTGACCCGGGACGAGAGCCTGGCCGGCAAGCGCATCGTCGTGGTCGAGGACGTCACCACCACCGGCGGCTCGGCGATGAAGGCGGTGGAAGCGCTGCGCGAGGCCGGCGCCGAGGTGGCGCTGGTGTTCACGATGGTCGACCGCGAGGAAGGCGCCGAGGAGGCCTTCGCCGAGGCCCGCCTGCCGTTCCGCGCGCTCTACAAGGCGCGCGAGTTTCTCTAAAGACACCTTCGCGGGATTTCTGCGTGCCGGCAGGCCTCGCATACCGCTCATTTACCAACGCTCGTTAAGGTTACCGCAAAGCTGATGGCGCCGTGCCCTTGGGGCCGGCCCGTCCGATCGCACATGATCGACGCGACCCGGACACGCCGTGTCCGGGCAGGGCTTGACGGTGAAGACCTTGGCGGTGGGAGCTGGCGTTGCGTAGCGTGTTGTCGTTTCGACGGATGCCCCGCCCCGTGGCGGCCACGACCGCCATCGCCGTCGCGGTGATCGCGCTGACGCCGCCGATGGCGTCGGCCCAGGGCCTGTTCGACTTCCTGTTCAGCGGTTTCAACAAGCCGGCGTCACAGCGGCCGGCGCCGCAAGGCGGCTTGTTCGCCGACCCGTTCGGCACCAATCCGCAAGCGCCGGCGCAGCCGCGCGCGGCCTCCGGCGGCTCGGGCGCGGCGTTCTGCGTGCGCAGCTGCGACGGCCGCTATTTCCCGTTGACGCGCGGTCTCGCCTCACCGGTGCAGATGTGCCAGGCGTTCTGCCCGGCGAGCGCCACCAAGGTCTATTTCGGCTCCAACATCGACTACGCGACAGCAGCCAATGGCGAGCGCTATGCCGACAGCGAGAATGCGTTCGCCTACCGCCAGGCGCTGCGCGCCGACTGCACCTGCAACGGCCGCGATCCGGCCGGGCTGGCACCGGTCGATCTGTCGCTCGACACCTCGCTGCGCCCCGGCGACGTGGTCGCGACCAGCGACGGGCTGGTCGCCTATTCCGGCGCGCGCGGCAGCGGCGGCCAGCCGGTCGACTTCAAGCCGGTCGCATCCTATCCCGGACTGAACTCGGACATGCGCGCGCGGCTGAACGAGATGAAGGTGGCGCCGGTGCGCGCCGAGATGCTGGCGGCCGATGCTCTGGCAGCCATGCCGCCGCCCGAGGCCAATGTGAGTAATGCCAGCGTCGCGCCGCCGATGACGATCGCACCGAAGCCTGCCACGGGCCGCGCCAAGCGCGCGGACGTGGATTGAACTAGCTTTCGTCATCGCGAGCGAAGCGAAGCAATCCAGAGCCCTCGCGCCGCCCTGGATTGCTTCGCTTCGCTCGCAATGACGGAAAACTGGGCTAGCGCCCGACGATGACGCCGATGACGTTCGGCGCTTCCAGATACTTCTCCTCGATCGCCGCCCGCGCCGCAGCACGGTTGTCCGGCGTCAGCAGGCCGCGCTTCTCGGCCAGGATCATCCAGCAGAAGCCCCACCAGTCGGTCAGCATGCCGTCGTCGTCGACCAGGTCGTAGCCCTGCTCGGCGGCGAAAATTCGCGCCCTTCCCTCATCGAGGCCGTCGAGGAAGGTGTGGTCGGTGGCGGCGAACAGGTCGTCGGAAATGTCGTCGGTGGTGTAGCCCCAGACCGACATGCAGACCGCGTTGAACGCGCGGTCGATCTGGTCGTCGTCAACGGCCCGGCGCCGCGCCGTCTTGTGCAGCCGCGTCAAGCTCCGCGCAAAATCGGCGATACGGGTCAAGGCCAGGGGATCGAAGGCGATGGTGGACATGGTATCCTCGCGTGATGCGCTGATGCCGGGGGTGGTCTGGCGGGTCGAATCGCAACAGAGATAACGATCGCTTGCTAAATTGTTCTTAATTTGTTCCGGCCGGATTGTCCATCCTCTTTGAAGGACCTGATGCTCGATGGAGGCTACGCCCCCGACACCAGATCGCAAGCGCCTCAACCATCTGCTGCAGGAGGTATGTGTCGGCTGGAGCTTTTTGCAGCCGCCTCTGCGCAGATGATCTGCTGTCCGGGCACGAAGCCCTGAGTGCACGGGACCTCGCCGAAGCCGTTCAGGCCGAAGGAAGGAGCGCTGAGCTGGAACCCACGCGGCGCCGGCGGATCGAAGAGCTGTCCATCGCTCGCTTCGGCCGAAGAGTCTGGAGCCGGCGTTAGCCGAGATGACGAGGGAGAGTCTCCGGGACGCACGTGCAGCATCAATCTCCGCGTTCGCCCGCCGGAACCCGGCCCGAACCTTGCATAATTTTCCATCACCTCCTGTGTGGACCGGCCCTTCCCCGGGTTTCGATCCGCGCCCAAGCATCGTATGCTTTTTCTGGTTCCTCGTAGCATCACAGGTTTGCAAGGTGACAGATCAGCCGTCTCAGCGCAGCTTCGTAAGCACCGGCCAGCCCGTCGACGAATTGGCGGTGGCGGAGATCAAGAGCGACGTCCTCGCCAAGCTTCGGCTCGCGATCGGCAAGGAGGCAAGCCAGGCGACGCAACAGGACTGGTATCACGCCGCCGCGCTCACCTTGCGCGACCGCATCGTGCATCGCTGGCTCACCGCGGACAAAGAGAGTTACGATGCCGGCCGCAAGCGCGTCTATTATCTCAGCCTGGAATTCCTGATCGGCCGCCTGTTCACCGACGCGCTCAACAACATGGGCCTGATGAAGGTGTTCGAGATCGCACTCGGCGATCTCGGCGTCGGCCTGATGGACCTGCGCAAATGCGAGCCGGACGCTGCGCTCGGCAATGGCGGCCTGGGGCGGCTCGCGGCCTGCTTCATGGAGAGCATGTCGACGTTGCAGATCCCGGCGATCGGCTACGGCATCCGGTATGATTTCGGCTTGTTCCGGCAGGTGATCGTCGACGGCTGGCAGCACGAATATCCCGACGTCTGGCTGTCGTTCGGCAATCCCTGGGAATTTCAGCGCCCCGAGGTGGTCTATCACGTGCATTTCGGCGGTGGCGTCGAGCATGTCGACGACAAGGGCCGCGCCCGCGCCGTCTGGCATCCCGGCGAGACCGTGCAGGCCGTCGCCTATGACACGCCGATCGTCGGCTGGCGCGGCCAGCACGTGAATGCGCTCCGGCTGTGGTCGGCGCGCTCGCCCGATCCGCTCAAGCTCGACGTGTTCAACTCAGGCGACTATCTCGGCGCATCGGCCGAAGAGGCGCGCGCGGAAGCGATCTGCAAGTTCCTCTATCCGAACGACGAGAGTCCGGCGGGACGCGAGCTGCGGCTGCGCCAGGAATATTTCTTCGTCTCGGCCTCGCTGCAGGATCTCGTCAAGCGCCATCTCGGCTCCGACGGGCAGCTCCGCAGCCTGTCGCAGAAGGCCGCCGTGCAGCTCAACGATACGCATCCGTCGCTCGCTGTCGCCGAGCTGATGCGCATCCTGGTCGACCTGCATAATTTCCGCTGGGACGAGGCCTGGAAGGTCACGGTCGCGACCTTGTCCTACACCAACCACACGCTGCTGCCGGAAGCGCTCGAGACCTGGCCGGTCGAACTGTTCGAGCGGCTGCTGCCGCGGCATCTCGAGATCATCTACCGCATCAACGCCCAGCATCTCGCGCTCGCCGAGCAGCGCGCGCCCGGCGATATCGACTATCGCGCCTCGGTGTCGCTGATCGACGAGAAGAGCGGCCGCCGCGTGCGCATGGGCCAGCTCGCCTTCGTCGGCTCGCACCGCATCAACGGCGTCTCGGCGATGCATTCGGACCTGATGAAGGAGACCGTGTTCCACGATCTCAACCATCTCTATTCCGGCCGCATCACCAACAAGACCAACGGCATCACCTTCCGCCGCTGGCTCATGCTGGCCAATCCAAAGCTGACCAGCCTGCTGCAGGAGGCCTGCGGCGATGCCATCGTCGACGATCCGACGCTGCTGTCGAGCCTCGAAAGCTACATTGCCGACAGCGGCTTCCACCAGAAGTTCCGCGCCGTGAAGCACCACAACAAGGTGCAGCTCGCACGTCTCATCGGCGAGCGCATGAACGTGCGCCTCGACCCCGGCGCGCTGTTCGACGTGCAGATCAAGCGCATCCACGAATACAAGCGCCAGCTGCTCAACATTCTCGAAGCGGTCGCGCTGTATCAGGACATGAAGGACAATCCCCAGGCCGACTGGGTGCCGCGGGTCAAGATCTTCGCCGGCAAGGCGGCGGCGAGCTATCGCTATGCCAAGCTCATCATCAAGCTGATCAACGACGTCGCCGAGGTTGTCAACAACGATCCCGCGATCGGCGGCAAGCTCAAGGTCGTGTTCATGGCCGACTATAATGTCAGCCTGGCGGAAGCGATCATCCCCGCGGCCGACCTGTCGGAGCAGATCTCGACCGCCGGCATGGAGGCCTCCGGCACGGGCAACATGAAGCTGGCGCTGAACGGCGCCCTCACCATCGGCACGCTGGACGGCGCCAATATCGAGATCCGCGACAATGTCGGCGCCGACAACATCGCGATCTTCGGCATGGAGGCCGGCGACGTCATGCTCCGCCGCCAGCAGGGCCTCGACGCCACCGACATCATCCGCCGCTCGCCGCGGCTGGCGCGCGCGATCGATGCGATCGCCTCCGGCCTGTTCTCGCCGGACGAGCCCGGCCGGTTCGAGCCGATCGCGCATGCGCTGCGCCATCTCGACCACTACATGGTCTCGGCCGATTTCGATTCCTACTACGAGGCCCAGCGCGGCATCGACGCACGCTGGCAGACCGTGCCGGCCTGGACCCGCGCCTCGATTCTCAACGTCGCGCGCATGGCCTGGTTCTCTTCCGACCGCACCATCCGCGAATATGCCGACGACATCTGGAACGTGCCGGTCGGGCCGGTTGCGGCAGCGCCCGCGCATGCGCAGCGGGCGTGAGGGCTCAGCCACCCGTCCTCGGCAATGCCCTGTGACGTCGTTGCGGGCCTCGTCGAATTGCGTTTGACCTGACGACCATCATACAGTGATCGTCAGGAGAATTGCATGACCGAACCGCTTCCAGCCCACCTGTTCGACGAAGCCACCCGCGTCACTGCCGGCGACAGCCGGTGGCAGGGCAGGACCAGCCCCGACTACTGGGCCTTCGTCGGCCCGTTCGGCGGCGTCACCGCGGCGACGGTGCTGCGCGCGCTGATCGAGCATCCGCAAGTCCAGGGCGATCCGCTGGCGGTGACGGTGAACTACTGCGCGCCGATCGCGGAAGGGCCGTTCGATCTCGACGTGCGGCTGGTGAAGGCGAACCGCTCCTCACAGCACTGGTGCGTGGAGCTGAGCCAGGGCGACGCGGACGCAGCGACGCTCGCCACCGCCGTGTTCGCCGAGCGACGACCGTCCTGGTCGCACCAGCCGGCGCAGATGCCCGACGCGCCACCCTTCAGCGAGGTCAAGCGCCATCCCGACACGAACATGTCGTGGACCAGGCAGTACGACTTCCGCTTCGTCGAGGGGCGCCCCGCGCTCGGCGCGTCAGCGACGGGCGAGCCACACAGCAGCTATTCCCGGCTGTGGATCTCCGACCGCAAGCCGCGCAAGCTCGACTGCCTGTCGCTGCTGTCGATGTCGGACGCGTTCTTCGGCCGGGTCTTCCATGCCCGCGGCGAGCTGGTGCCGTTCGGCACGGTGTCGCTGACGACCTATTTGCATGTCAGCCGCGAGGAGCTCGCCGCTGAAGACATCACGCATGTGCTGGCAACCGCGGATGCCAAGGTGTTCAACCGCAGCTATCAGGATCAGCACGGCGAGCTGTGGTCGCCGTCAGGCCGGCTGCTCGCGACCACGACGCAGATCGCGTATTTCAAGGCGTGAGGCAGAAGAAAGGCCCCACACAGTCGGTGTCGTCCGGCCTTGAGCCGGGACCCCTATGCACAGCATCGCGTTTGTGCCGAGAAAGCCGCCACTACCACAACTGTCATCGCCCGGCTTGACCGGGCGATCCAGTAACCGGGATCGGCAGTAAGTTACACAACTGGCTGCACGGCGTACTGGATCACCCGCTTTCGCGGGTGATGACAACTGAGCTTGTTGCGGCAGCTTCTGCCAATCGTCCGGCATCGAGTGATCACGACGTCCCAAGCGACGCCGTATACGAAAACTCCGGCAGCGCGGCCGCTGCCGGAGTCACTTGAGTGGGTTTCGGAGCCAGTCGCGATGCGGCTGTCGCGGAAAAGCGTGACAGCCCTACTCCGCCGCCAGCTTCAGGTCCGGCGCGGCGGCGCGGACGTCGGCGTCGACCTGGGCTTCGAACTTGGCAAAGTTCTTCTGGAACATGCCGACCAGCGCGCGGGCGGTCTTGTCGAACTCGGCCTTGTCCTTCCAGGTGTTGACGGGATCGAGGATCTCGCTCGGCACGCCGGGCAATGCGGTCGGGACCGCGAAGCCGAAATACTTGTCGGTGCGGAACTCGACGTTGCGCAGGCTGCCATCGAGCGCGGCGGTCAGCAGCGCACGCGTCACCTTGATCGGCATGCGCGAGCCCGTGCCATATTTGCCGCCGGTCCAGCCGGTGTTGACCAGCCAGCAATCGACATTGTGGTCGGCGATCAGTTGCCGCAGCATGTTGCCGTAGACGGAGGGATCGAGCGGCAGGAACGGCGAGCCGAAGCAGGTCGAGAATTCCGGCTGCGGCTCGTTGCCGAGGCCGCGCTCGGTGCCGGCGACCTTGGCGGTGTAGCCGGACAGGAAGTGGTACATCGCCTGCGCCGGCGACAGCTTTGCGATCGGCGGCAGCACGCCGAACGCGTCGGCAGCAAGCATCACGACGTTCTTCGGATGCGGCGCGCGGCCGGTGCGCGAGGCGTTCGGGATGTAGTCGAGCGGATAGGCCGAGCGGGTGTTCTCGGTCTTGGAGCCGTCGTCGAAATCGGGAACGCGGCTGTCCTCGTCGAGCACGACGTTCTCGAGCACGGCACCGAAGCGGGTCGACGCCGCATAGATCTGCGGCTCGGCGTCCTGCGACAGCTTGATGCACTTGGCGTAGCAGCCGCCCTCGAAGTTGAAGACGCCGGACGGACCCCAGCCGTGCTCGTCGTCGCCGATCAAGGTACGGTTCGGGTCTGCCGACAGCGTCGTCTTGCCGGTGCCGGACAGGCCGAAGAAGATCGCGGTGTCGCCCTTCGGACCGACATTGGCCGAGCAGTGCATCGGCATCACGCCGCGCTCGGGCAGATAGTAGTTGAGCGTCGTGAACACGCTCTTCTTCATCTCGCCGGCATAATAAGACCCGCCGATCAGGACGATCTTGCGGGCGAAATCGATCGCGACGACGTTCTGCGAGCGCACGCCGTGACGTTTCGGGTCGGCACGGAAGCTGGGCATGTCGATGATGGTGAGCTCCGGCACGAAGGTGTCGAGCTCGATCGTCTCGGGACGGATCAGCAGGGTGCGGATGAACAGCGAGTGCCAGGCGAGCTCGGTGAAGACGCGCGTCTTGATGCGGAAGGAGGGATCCGCACCGCCATAGAGATCCTGCGCGAACAGGGTCTTGCCTTCGGCATGCCTGGTGAAGTCCTGATACAGCGCCTCGAACTGTTCGGGCGTGATCGCCTGGTTGCCGGCCCACCACATCTTCTCGGTGGAGGCGTCGCGCACCGTGAACTTGTCCTTCGGGCTACGACCGGTGAACTCGCCAGTATCCGCGCACAGAGCCCCGTCGGCAGACAGCACCGCCTCGCCGGCCGCCAGCGAATACTGATAGAGCTGGGGAGCGCCGAGATTCCAATGCAGCTGCTTGAGATTCTTTAAGCCGAACTTGTCGGCACCGAAGGCACCGTTGCGAATACCCGTCTCTTGCACGAAATTCCCTCCTGAGAGCCCGCATCCGTTGCGCGCAATTTCTTGGCGCAGTGCGCGGTGACCGTTACCGTTTACATCGCCTGACGCGAGCGCGGTCGCAGACCTAATACTGGATCAACGCTGGTCTTGCCAAGACGATCCGACCGAATTGGTTATTGCCAACGGCTGATGTGCGTAGCTCATTTTTGGCGCGCGGCTGCTTATCGGAGCGGCACGCTGCCTGTGCGCACGAGCATGCTGCAACGCAACAGATATATCAATACACTTCGGTTTCGCCGAGAAACACGAATGGCGCCCCAACCGAAGGATCCGCGCTGGCAGACGAAGATTTATCATCGAGCAAAGGCCAGCATGGCCCTGCCGCAGCAGCCTCGCTGCGACCCATTGTCGGACGGTCCGTGAGCGGACGCGCGGGGAGTGGAGCGTCGCCGTCGCGCCACAGGCCTAACGCCACCGCAACGACGGGGTGCTCGCGTATCGATTGAGAATGGAATTTGAGTTTGTTCGTTCAAGACAATCTCGGCCGACGCGGACGCTGCAACCTCTCCCCGCTCTCTGCGGGGAGAGGTCGGATCGCGCAGCAATCCGGGTGAGGGGCATGGCACGTACGGGAGCCCAGATCCTGGTCTATCGGACGGGCACAACGATGCGCATCGATGGAAAACACTGAAAGCGTCCTCACATCCGTCTTGCGCCGATGACAAGAATTCAGTTCGAAGCAAGGAAGCTGCACCGCCCGCGCGACTGCCCCTCACCCCGACCCTCTCCCCGCGAAGAGCGGGGAGAGGGAGCAGACCGCCTTCGTGGCGGCAGCCATACGTCAATAGAACTACACCTAGTGAGCTATTAGTCCTTCGCTCTCGCCTCATCCGCAAGCCGCACCAGCATCTTGCGCAAGCCTCCGGGTGTCGTGACGCGCTCGGGAAAATCCAGCCGCAGCGTCCTGCCGTCGGCCATCAGATCGAGCCCGTCGGGATCGCAGCCGCTGCAGCGCCACTCCGCGGCGTCGGCACCGATCAGCTTCGTCGCGTAGAGTCCCAAGGCCTCGCGATGATCTTCGTTCATGTGATCGACGGCGCCCTGCTCAGCCGCGAGCAGCTCGGCGGCGTCTGATGTCTCCGTGAGAAACTGCTCGGGCTTGAGATCGACGATGCGGCCGAAGCCGGCGACGAGATGCGTGCCGGACGGGCGAATGACAAAGAACGCGAAGTCGGCGAAGTCAGCGTAATCAGCAGCGGATGGATGCGCATTGAGATACCGACGGCGCAGCGTTTCGCGATTGTCGTCGGTCGCCTGTTCGGCTTTTCCAGACAGCATGATCCGCGTACCTTCCAGGGGATCACCGGGCGCGCGTTCATCGAGCATCAGCGACACGCGCGAATCAGCAAGTACATTCCTGGTGTGCACAGCTAATCGCGAGATCAGAATGATCGGAGCAGCATCGGGCGCAGTGGCGACGTTGACCAGAGAGCAGTAGGGATCGCCCGAACCAACCATCAAGGTTGCAAGTGCGCCCTGCCGGCTTCGGCGCAGCAGGGAATGCGTCACGCGGTTAGGGTTAAAGCTCGCAGGCATCGTCTTTCCCTCGTCCATCCAGTTGCAATGAAGGCCTTTTTTCGGCTAAACGAACCACAAACTTGGGCGGGGCACAAAACTTTGCCATGCTATTTGTGGAACTCGGTCACACTTCAGCCCAGCTTGCATTGCTCGTTGACCATGTTCGAAGCCCATTTATGCGGCCCTTAGCTCGATTCTCGTTGTCTCGGCTAAACAGACTCTGAAAGCAGGCTCATGCCCACAATCGCCTTGGTCGATGACGACCGCAACATTCTGACATCCGTCTCGATCGCGCTCGAGGCCGAAGGCTATCGCATCATGACCTATACCGATGGTGCATCGGCACTCGACGGATTCCGGACCAGCCAGCCCGACCTCGCCATCCTCGACATCAAGATGCCGCGCATGGACGGCATGGAGACGCTGCGGCGGCTGAGGCAGAAATCCGACCTGCCCGTGATCTTCCTCACCTCCAAGGACGAGGAGATCGACGAGCTGTTCGGCCTCAAGATGGGTGCGGACGACTTCATCCGCAAACCGTTCTCGCAGCGCCTCCTGGTCGAGCGCGTCAAGGCCGTGCTGCGCCGCTCGCAGCCGAAGGATCCGACGGCGCTGCCGAAGGAGAACGACGCCAAGGCGCTCGATCGCGGCCTTCTGCGCATGGACCCGGAGCGCCACACCTGCACCTGGAAGAACGAGCCGGTGACGCTCACGGTCACCGAGTTCCTGATCCTGCAGGCGCTGGCGCAGCGTCCCGGCGTGGTCAAGAGCCGCAATGCGCTGATGGATGCGGCCTATGACGACCAGGTCTATGTCGACGATCGCACCATCGACAGCCACATCAAGCGACTGCGCAAGAAGTTCAAGATGGTCGACGAGGAGTTCGAGATGATCGAGACCCTCTACGGCGTCGGCTATCGCTTCAAGGAAACCTGAAGCCAAGGACGTGAAGCCCAGGTCCTGGAGCAAGGGACCTGAAGCCAAGGACCTGAAGCATTGCCTCGAGCGACGTCATGCGATTTTGCGCGCTGACGTCGCGGCCCGGATTGGGTAGAATGCGAATGCTTCCGCGCCTTTCGAGGCGCAGAGGCCGGAAAAGGGCCGTTTGGTGCGGCCAATTTGGGGACGGCGAATTTCGGTGCGGCGAATTTGAAGGTCTCTCGGGAGCCCGCCGCACATGCCTCGCGAACTCATGTCCTGCGAACCCATTCTTGTCTTGCGAACCCATTCTTGTCTTGCGAACCCATGACTTGCGAATCCACGCCTTGCGAACCTCGGAATCGGAGCGCTCCCATTGCTCGATCGCACCCATCCTGATCCGGGGCTGAACGCCGAGGCATCGATCCCCTCCGACGTCGTGGACGAGACCCCGAAGGTCTCCGGCTGGCAGCGTCCGTTGAGCTGGTTGCGCCGCGCCGGACAGTTCCTGTTCGCGCTCTCGTTCTCGAGCCTCACCCGCCGCATCGTCTCGCTGAACATCGCCGGCCTGCTCGCACTGGTTGCAAGCATCCTCTATCTGTCTCAGTTCCGCGCCGGCCTGATCGATGCGCGCGCCCAGAGCCTGCTGGTGCAGGCCGAGATCATCGCAGGCGCGATCGCGGCCTCGGCCACGGTGCAGACCAATACGATCACGATCGACCCTGAGCGCCTGCTCGACCTGAAGCCGGGCGAGAGCTACGGCGCGCCTGACGAATATTCGCCGCTCGATTTTCCGATCAATCCGGAACGGGTCGCGCCGGTGCTGCGCACGCTGATCTCGCCGACCAAGACGCGGGCGCGCATCTACGATCCGAACGGCGGGCTGCTGCTCGACAGCCGGAATCTCGAGAACGTGCTGCGCTTCGACCTGCCGCCGCCATCGAGCGAGAAGCCTGGATATGTCGAGCGCGCCATGATCTCGGTGCGCACCTGGCTCAATCGCGGCGACCTGCCGCTGTATCGCGAATACGGCCCCGAGAACGGCAACGGCTATGAAGAGGTCACGGATGCGCTCAAGGGCCAGAAGCGCAGCATGGTCCGGGTCAATTCACGCGGCGAGGTGATCGTCTCGGTTGCGGTGTCGGTGCAGCGCTCGCGCACCATCCACGGCGCGCTGATGCTGTCGACGCAGGGCGACGACATCGACCAGATGGTCACCGCCGAACGGCTCGCCATCCTCAAGGTCGGCGGCGTCGCCTCCGCCGTCATGATCGTGCTGTCGCTGCTGCTCGCCAGCACCATCGCAGGTCCCGTCCGCCGGCTGGCCGACAGCGCCGAACGCGTCCGCCGCCGCATCAAGACCCGAGTCGAGATTCCCGACTTCACCCGCCGCCGCGACGAGATCGGCCATCTCTCCGGCGCGCTGCGCGACATGACGGATGCGCTCTACAACCGCATCGAGGCGATCGAGATGTTCGCCGCCGACGTCGCCCACGAGCTCAAGAACCCGCTGACCTCGCTGCGCTCGGCGGTCGAGACCCTGCCGCTGGCGCGCAACGACAACAGCCGCGCCCGCCTGCTCGCAGTGATCGAGCACGACGTGAAGCGGCTCGACCGCCTGATCTCGGACATTTCCGACGCCAGCCGGCTCGACGCCGAGCTGCAGCGCCAGGACATGACCCTGGTCGACCTGCGGCGGCTCTTGAACACACTGACCTCGGTCGCCAACGAGACCACTAAGCTGGGCACCGATGTCGCCGTCGAGGTCCGGTTCGAGGGCCGCGGCGCCAACGACACCTTCTCGGTGCCGGGCCATGATTCGCGGCTCGGCCAGGTCATCTCCAACCTGCTGTCGAACGCGCAATCGTTCTCGGCGACCGGCGGCAAGGTGCGCATCACCTGCCGGCGGGTGCGCTCCGAGATCGAGATCATGGTCGATGATGACGGCCCCGGCATTCGCGAGGATGCCCTGCAGCGCATCTTCGAGCGCTTCTACACCGACCGCCCGCACCAGGGCTTCGGCCAGAATTCGGGCCTCGGCCTGTCGATCTCCAAGCAGATCATCGACGCCCATGGCGGGCGGATCTGGGCCGAGAACCGGCCCGGCCCGGTGGATGACGAGGGCAATCCGACCGTGTCCGGCGCCCGCTTCATCGTGCGGCTGCCGGCGTCTTGAGCACCGGGCCTGCCAGCATTCATGCGTCGGCCGTCAAAGTCGGGGACCACGCCGTGCTGATCCGCGGACCGTCGGGCGCCGGAAAGTCGCGGCTGGCGTTCGATCTGATTCTGGCCGGCCGCGCCGGGCAGATCCCACCGGCCGTCCTGGTCGGTGACGACCGTGTTCATCTCGCCACACGCGGCGGAGAAATGTGGGTCAGCGCGGCCCCCGCTCTGGCCGGCCTGATCGAGATTCGCGGGCTCGGCATCCGCGCCTGCGACCACGTGTCCGAGGCACCGATCGGCCTGGTCGTCGATTTGATGGCAGAGGATGCCGAGCGGCTGCCGGCGCCCGAAGCCCTGCGCTGGACTCAAAATGGTATTGAATTGCCGCGGATACCGGTCGGTACGGGGCAACAGCCCCTCCCGCTGGTTGTGGCCGCCCTGACCACGACCAAGAGTTCATGACCCGGTAATCTTTCGGCCAATTGTGTGAAGCGAATTGGTAACCATATCACCCCCACTATCGCGACCCTGTAGACCATCGCCAGCTCCCCCTTCCGCACGCCAGAATCCGGGAGAATCGCGAACATGCCCTCTTGCGCGGGGGCTCCGGATGGTCAAAGTGGCGCGTTCGTGCGGTGCACCCTAGGCGCCCGCGAGGAGTATCCGATGATTGGCCTGGTACTGGTGACCCATGGGCGCCTCGCCGACGAGTTCCGAGCAGCGCTCGAACACGTCATGGGTCCTCAAAAACAAATCGAAGCGGTCACGATTGGCGCCGACGATGATTCCGATCTCTGTCGTAGCGACATCATCGAAGCCGTGAACCGCGTGGACACCGGCGACGGCGTCGCCATCCTCACCGACATGTTCGGCGGCACGCCGTCGAACCTTGCCATCTCCTGCATGAGCCGGCCCAAGGTCGAGGTGCTCGCGGGCATCAACCTGCCCATGCTCGTCAAACTCGCCAAGGTGCGCGAGGAGCGCTCGCTACCGGACGCGATCGCGATGGCGCAGGAGGCTGGACGCAAATACGTCACCATCGCCAGCCGGGTGCTTGCCGGCAAATGAGCGACGAGGACGACGCGCCCCAGGACAATGTCGCCGGCGCCGCCGTGCCGGCAGGCGCCTTGTCCCGAGAGCTCCTCATCACCAACAAGCGCGGCCTGCACGCGCGCGCCTCCGCCAAGTTCGTGCAGATGGTCGAGAAGTTCCAGGCCGAGGTCTGGGTGACGCGCGGCGGCGAGACCGTCGGCGGCCGCTCGATCATGGGCCTGATGATGCTGGCGGCCGCGCCGGGAACCAAGATCCTGGTCTCCGCCACCGGCGCCGAGGCCGAAGCCGCACTGCAGGCGATCACCGACCTCGTGAACGACAAATTCCACGAAGAAGGCGTTTAGCCGGCACGGCGCCGTGGTGATCTTGCCGGCGCGGCATCGAGTCGATAGATTTGTGCCGTCTCAATTCATACTGAGGGGAAGTCGGTGGTGCGTCGCTGCTTCCATAACCGCACCCGCGGACCTGTCTCCGCCCCGCGCTTGATCTCGCGGGGCTGACCAGGGACCGCATCGCTGTCTCATCGTCAGCCTTCACGGCGCAATTTGCGCTTTTCCTGACTGATGAGACTGCAATGTCCCTGATCGCTGTCAAAAGCCTTGCGTTGACACGCACCGAGTCTCTTTTTGCCGCACTCACTTTCTCGATCACCAAGGGCGACCGCCTTGGCCTGGTTGCCGCCAATGGTCGTGGCAAGTCGTCCCTTCTGCGCATCATGGCGGGCGAGGACGATGGAACGACCGGAACGATCACCCGCGCTCGCGGGCTGGTGGTCGGATTGGCGCCGCAGGACCCACCCGAACGACTCCTGTCATTGAGTTTCCGGGACGCCGTGCGCGACGCCCTTGCCCCCGAAATCGCAGAGGCCGAGAACTGGCGGGTCGACGTCCTGCTCGACGAGCTCGCTGTCGATGACGCCTTGCGCAGCCGCGCGATTCACGGCCTTTCCGGCGGCTGGCAGCGGGTGATGCTGCTGGCAAGAGCGGCCATCATCGCGCCCGATCTGCTGCTGCTCGACGAGCCGACCAACCATCTCGACATCGGCCGGATCGGTGCTCTCCAGAGATTCCTCGCCGCGTTGCCGCGCGACTGCGCCGTCGTCGCGGCCAGCCATGACAGGGCTTTTCTCGATGACGTCACCGACCGCACCCTGTTCCTGCGCCCGGAGGATAGCGCGGATTTCTCGCTCCCTTATTCCCGCGCGCTCCAGGCCTTGAAAGAACGGGACACGGCCCGGGACCGGCAATTCGAGAACGACATGCGCAAGGTCCGTGGCCTGCGGCAACAGGCGACGAAGCTCAAGAACATCGGCATCAATTCCGGCTCGGATCTGCTGGTGGTGAAGACCAGGCAGCTGTCCGATCGCGCCGACAGGCTGGAGGAGCAGGCACGCCCTGCGCATCGCGAACGCTCCGCGGGAGCCATCCGGCTGACCAACAGCGGCAGCCATGCCAAGGCGCTGGTGACGATCGACGACGCGACGATCGCGGCGCCGGACGGACGGAAGCTGTTCCGCACGGGACGGCTCTGGATCGAGAACGGCGATCGCGTGGCCCTGCTGGGGGCCAACGGCACGGGCAAGACTCGGCTGATCGAGCGCCTGCAGGCGGCCCTTGCTGGGGGAGTTGCGGGGCAAGATCCCAATATCCGGGGCTCCGCGAGCCTCAAGCCCGGCCATTCGGATCAGGCCCTCTCCCAGCTCGACGCTTTTCCCACGCCCTGGGATGCGATCAAGCGGTCGAGCCGTCTGACCGACAGTGAGGCGCGGGCGCAGCTCGCCGGCGCAGGAATTGCGATTGATGCGCAGACAGCCCCCCTGACCCGTCTGTCAGGGGGACAGCGCGCTCGGCTGGCGCTGCTGCTGCTACGCCTGTCGGAGCCCAATTTCTATCTGCTGGACGAGCCGACCAACCATCTCGATATCGAGGGCCAGGAGATGCTGGCAGGCGAACTGGTCCAGCGGGGTGCGGCAGGCCTTCTGGTCAGCCATGACCGCGCCTTCGTGCGCGCCGTGGCCACCCGGATCTGGGTGATCGAGGGCAGGCGCCTGGTCGAGATCGACGATCCGGGCAGAGTTTTCAGCAGGCTGATGTCCGGGTGACGTCTTTCACCGCCCCGGCCCCTGAATATACACCTTCCAAACGATTGCAGGGCCCGCCTGGCCATGGAAGAAGCGCTGGGTGGTCATGACCAGGGGTTCGGCGCCGGGCGCTTCCTTGGCCATCCAGGCCTCGCAGGCGGCGATCCGGTTGTCGGTGGTGTCGCAGACGCCGATGAAGCCCTCGCGCTTGAGGTCGTCGAGCGAGCTCAGGCCCGAGCCCCAGGTCTCCTCGGCCGAATAGGGCACGGTGTACGGCCGCGGGTGATCCGGGCTGTAGAAGGTCATCGGCGTGTTCATCTCGGAATAGCCGGCGACCAGCGGCCAGGCGGAGCCGAACCGGGCGTGCCAGGCCTGGGTCAGCTGCGCGGCGAGCTGCGACCGCGCGCCATAGCCGGTGACGCCGTTCGGATTGGCGGCCATCTCGCGCCGCGCGATCCAGGGCGAGGCGGCCAGCGTGATCAGCGACAGGACCAGCCAGACGGCAGCGAGCCGCGGCAACATGACCGATCGCAGCCGCAGGGCCGGGATCGCGACCAGCCCCAGCGGCACCAGGAAGAACAGCGAGATGCCCCAATCGGTCTTCATGTAGATCGTGAAAGCGAGGCCGCCGAGCGGCGGCCCGACGGCGACGATCGCCTGCACCAGCCAGACATTCAGCGCCTGGCCCACATTGACGCCCGGATTGGGCCCACGCTGCCAATTGCGAAACGCGAAGCGCGGCGGCCAGGCCAGGACCAGCGCCGCCAGCGCAACCGGCAACGCCAGCAGCGCCAGATTGTGGCCGACATAGCCGCTGACGAGCTCCGCGGCGCGGCCGCGATCCGACAGCGTGTAGACGTCGCCGGCGTAGGTGACCGCGACGAAATCCACCTTCCAGAGCCAGACCAGATGCGGAATCATGGCGACCAGCATCGTGCCGATCGCGACCCATGGCGCTGGCGAGGCCAGGAAGCGCAACCGCTCGGGGTGCAACAGCGCCGCGATGCCAATGGCGCCGATCATGGTCAGCACCCAGTATTTGGTCATCAGCGCGACCGCACCGGCGAGGCCGAGCCAGACGCCGGAGGCGACGCTGCGCTTCTCGAAGGCATGCAGATAGGCCAGAAACAGCAACGGCAGGGTGAGCAACTGGACCAGGTCGGCGTTGTACTTGAAGCCCTTGAAATTGAAGATCGGGTACAGCGCGACCATGACCACGACGAAGAACGCCCTGCGACGGTCGACCACCTTGAGGCTCGCAAACCAGATGGCGACGAGACCGCCGCCGGCCATGGCCATCGCCAGCGCATAGGTCGCCCAGTCCCTGACCGGAAACACCGTGAACCAGAGGCCCGCGATCCAGCCCGACAGCGGCGGATGCTTGCCGTAGCCGAGCAGAAGCCGGCTGCCCCAGGCATAGGCCTCGGCGACGTCCATGTGGACGTCCTGCGCCGCCTTCAGATTGGTCAGGATCGCCGTCCACAACATGACATGGACGAGAACGAAGGCGATCACGACCCAGGACGAGGTCGCGGGCGCCGTGGCGCGCGCCACCAGCCATGCGGCCAAACGCCGGGGTCCGAGGCGGCTGCGCGGGCTGGCGACCGAATGCGGCAGAGAGGTACTCGACATGCGCTCTCGGTAGCCTGTTTTCGAGCCGCGGGGAATCAGCTTGGCGTGAAGAAAGGCCCTGGAAATTCAGCAATATGGTTGCTGGTTGGGGGCTCGGGGTGCTATCTGCGCGACCCATGACGACCGTCCCCATTCCCAACATCCGCAACTTCTCCATCGTCGCCCATATCGACCATGGAAAGTCCACGCTGGCCGATCGCCTGATCCAGATGACGGGGGGCCTGTCGGACCGCGAGATGGCGGGCAAGGAGCAGGTGCTCGATTCGATGGATATCGAGCGCGAGCGCGGCATCACCATCAAGGCGCAGACCGTGCGCCTGCAGTACCGCGCCAAGGACGGCAAGGATTACATCTTCAATCTGATGGACACGCCCGGCCACGTCGACTTCGCCTACGAAGTGTCGCGGTCGCTGGCAGCCTGCGAAGGCTCGCTGCTGGTGGTCGACGCCAGCCAGGGCGTCGAGGCGCAGACGCTCGCCAACGTCTACCAGGCGCTCGACAACAATCACGAGATCGTTCCGGTCCTCAACAAGATCGACCTGCCGGCGGCCGAGCCGGACAAGATCAAGCAGCAGATCGAGGACGTGATCGGCATCGACGCGTCCGACGCGGTGATGATCTCGGCCAAGACCGGCCTCGGGGTTCCCGACGTGCTCGAAGCCATCGTCACCCGCCTGCCGCCGCCCAAGGGCGACCGCGACGCGACCTTGAAGGCGCTGCTGGTCGACAGCTGGTACGACGTCTATCTCGGCGTCGTTGTCTTGGTGCGCATCGTCGACGGCGTCATGAAGAAGGGCCAGCGGGTCCGGATGATGGGCACGGGCGCGGCCTATGACGTCGAGCGCGTCGGCTTCTTCACCCCGAAGATGACCCAGGTCGACGAGCTCGGCCCCGGCGAGATCGGCTTCATCACCGCCGCGATCAAGGAAGTCGCCGACACCCGCGTCGGCGACACCATCACCGACGACCGCAAGCCGGTGACCGAGATGCTGCCGGGCTTCAAGCCGGCGATTCCGGTCGTGTTCTGCGGCCTGTTCCCGGTCGACGCCGACGATTTCGAGACGCTGCGCGCGGCGATGGGCAAGCTCCGGCTCAACGACGCCAGCTTCTCGTTCGAGATGGAGACCTCGGCCGCACTCGGCTTCGGCTTCCGCTGCGGCTTCCTCGGCCTGCTGCATCTGGAGATCATCCAGGAGCGGCTCTCCCGCGAGTTCGACCTCAATTTGATCGCGACCGCGCCAAGCGTCATCTACAAGATGAAGCTGACCGACGGCGAGGAGATCGAGATCCACAACCCCGTCGACATGCCGGACGTGGTCAAGATCGCCGAGATCCAGGAGCCGTGGATCGAGGCCACGATCCTGACGCCGGACGAATATCTCGGCAGCGTGCTCAAGCTGTGCCAGGACCGCCGCGGCAATCAGAAGGAGCTCACCTATGTCGGCGCCCGCGCCATGGTGAAGTACGAGCTGCCGCTCAACGAGGTGGTGCTCGACTTCTACGACCGGCTGAAATCGGTCTCCAAGGGCTACGCCTCGTTCGACTATCATCTGACCGACTACAAGCCGGCCGATCTGGTGAAGATGCAGATCCTCGTCAACAACGAGCCGGTCGACGCGCTGTCGATGCTGGTGCACCGGACCCGTGCCGAAGGGCGCGGCCGCGCCATGGTCGAGAAGATGAAGGACCTGATCCCGCCGCACATGTTCCAGATCCCGATCCAGGCGGCGATCGGCGGCAAGGTGATCGCGCGCGAGACCGTGCGCGCGCTGCGCAAGGACGTCACCGCCAAGTGCTACGGCGGCGACATCACGCGCAAGCGCAAGCTTCTGGAGAAGCAGAAGGAAGGCAAGAAGAAGATGCGGCAGTTCGGCAAGGTCGACATCCCGCAGGAAGCCTTCATCGCCGCGCTCAAGGTCGATAGCTGAGCCACCGCCGCTCCGCATGCGACGCTAGAGCCCGATGAGTTTTGGTTCGATCGAATAGCCCGCCGCGATCTCTGTTCCCCTCTCCCAAAGCGAGAGGTGAACTGAAATCGCGGCAGGCGCTTTGATTCAACCAGTTTGATTCAACAAGGACGCATCACGCACGATAGGGGCTGATCGAGCTCCTGCAGCTACGAGCGCCGGGCGGTCAGGCTGCGCTCGGCGGGTTTTCTTCGACTGCGCCTGCTCGCCTTTGAGTCATCTGCCCGGTCGGTCTGCAAGCCCAGCAGCGCATTGCGGACGATTTCGAGCGCCGGCTCGTTCGGCTTGTTGCGGTGCTCGATCAGCGCAAGCGTGCGCGTGAGCGGCGGACGCAGCGGCCGGACGATGAAATCGGGGTTGTGGATGCCGACGGCAATGTCCGGCACGATCGCCATGCCCAAGCTGGACGCAACGGCGCTCTTCAACGCCTCGACAGTCCCGAGCGGGGTCGGCCCTTGCGCGGGGGAATGGCCCGAGAGCCAGCCGAGAACGAGCGAATAGGCCGCGCTGCTGGTTTGCTCGATCAGCAGATTGTGTCCGGCGACGTAGTCGGGCGTGACCTCGTCGGGAACATCCGGGAGGCCTGCGGGAAAGATCGCCACCATGGCTTCCGACAGCAGCGGCGTGACGTCGAGTTGCCGCTTGTTGATCGGCAGATGCACGAGTGCGAGATCGACCCTGTTCTCGACGACGTCCTGAACGCCCTTGTCGGTCGGCATGTTGGTCACGACCAGATCGATGCGGGGATGATCGAGACGAACTTTGCGCAGGATCGGCGGCAATCGATAGATCATGGCGGTCAGCGTCGTGGCAACCTGGACACGGCCCACCCAGCCGTCGTGAAAGCGCCGCATCGCCGCGTCAGCCTGCTCGCACTCGTGGAAAATCCGCCTCGTCGCCTCGACCAGCTCGCAACCGGGCGCCGTTGCATGCGCCTGCTTGCCCAGGCGCTCGATCAGCCGCAGGCCGAAGCGCCGCTCGAGCTCACGGATCTGCAGGCTCACCGCAGGCTGCGTGAGGTTGAGCCGCCGCGCGGCTGCGGAGAAGCTGCCCTGCTCGACGACCTCGAGGAGGGCCCTCAGCTGATCGAGGTTGAGACCGCGCAATCAAAGTTCTCCTTATCAAAAGGATTGGCATAACAAATTTGCCTTGTCGGCGAGAACGTTTCAAGTTGCTGCTCGCGCACAGGTCGTAAGAGTCTCCGTCGGCGGCATCAGGTAGCATCGCCCGAACGAAGGATGACGGGACAAAAGAAGCCGACGCCGGCTGTGCAGCGTTTGTCGAAATCTCGATCAGCAGGCCGGTCGGCAGTATGAGTGAAGACGATAAGCTGAACTCCGTTGTCAGCCACATCTATGATGCCGTGCTCAATCCCGGGCTCTGGGGCGCGGCGCTGGAACGACTCGCGCGATTCGTGAGCGGCGAGGCCGGAACGCTGTGCCTCGAGGATCTGACCGCCAAGTTCGTCAGCGCCGGTCACGATATCGGTTCCGATCTCGAATACATGCAGATCCATTCTGAACTGTACGGGGACTACTTCGACCCGCTCACCGCCGTATCGCAATTGGAGGTCGAGGAGGTCGTGAGCCTCCTCGAGCTCGTTCCCCATCGCGAAGACTGCGCTCGGCTCTTCTACCAGGAACACCGGACACCCCGAGGTCATGCCACGAAAGCCGCGATCGGAACGCGCGAGGACGATGACGGGCTGCTCGGCCTGCATCGTGGCGCGCCCGACGAGGTGATCGACGATGCGATGAGGCGACGCATATCGCTGGTGGCGCCTCACATTCGCCGAGCCATTCTCATCGGCAAGGTGTTCGGCCGCAAATTCGGCGAAGCGGCGATCTTCGCCTCCATCCTGGACCAGTTGAACGCCGGCCTGTTCCTGATCGATCGTGACGGTCGGATCATTCACGCCAATACGACCGGACGAAGAATCCTCGGCACCGACGACTTCCTGCGTGCGATCAACGGACGGCTGGTCGCACGCGACACGGACGCCAATCGCGCCATGCAGGCCGCCTTCGCCCGAAAGGGCGCTCTCGAGATGGATGCGAAGGGCATTGCCCTTTCGCTGACAGCGGAGGATCGCGACTGTCACGTGGTCCACGTGCTGCCGCAACGGCTGGCAGCCGGTCCAGGAACGGCAAGGTCCGGGGCCGTCACCGCCGCGGTCGTCGTCTGCAAGACACGGCTCGAGCTCCCTCTCGCGCCAGATATCATCGGCCGCGCCTACCAGCTCACGCCGACCGAGCTGCGGGTGCTGCTTGCCCTTGTCAATGTCGGCGGCATTTCCGAAGTGGCGGCATCGCTCGGCGTCTCGGTGTCGACGATCAAGACCCATGTCGGTCGGCTGTTCGCAAAAACCGGATCCGCCCGCCAGGCGGACCTGGTCAAGCTGGTCGCCGGCTTCCGGCCCATGTTCGTGGCCTGAGATCCTCCCGGCGTGCACCTCCTGGGGGATCGTGCCTGCCGCGCCCCTGACATCCCTCGCGAAGCGCTCCACCGGCGAGGTCCACCCACAGACGGGAGTCATGGCCCCTGTGCAGCTCCGACGCCTGGCCCGTTTAGGTCCCGTGAAACCACGGTATATGTTCCTTAATGGTATTTTGGGACCTTTGCTGCGTAGCAAGGAATGCCCCCCAATGTCCCGCCTCCGGTCGATCTCCGCCCGCCTCATCATCGCGCTCTCGCTCACCGTTGCCATCGCCTGTGCCGTGCTCGGCACCTTTTCCGTGATCCAGCAGCGCGCCTTGACCCGGCTGGCGCTGGAGCAGCAGCTCAAGCTGCAGTTCGACAGCGTCTCGGCCGGCATCGATTACGAGGGCCGCGCGGCGCTGGCGGTGAGCTCGACATTGGCGGCGCTGCCGCCGATCGCCGACGCCTATCTCAAGGGCGACCGCGATGCGCTCGGCGCGCTGCTCGGCGGCGCCATGCCGCTGCTGAAGGCGCAAGGGATTCCGCTGGTCAACGTGTGGGCGCCGCCGGCCACCAATTTCTATCGCGTGCACGAGCCGAAAGTGTTCGGCGACGACACCTCCAAGCGGCGCATCACCGTGGTGCAGGCCAACCAGACCGGCCGCCTGATCGCCGGAGTCGAGCAGAGCCGGCTGTCGCTCGGCATCTTCGGCATGACGCCGATCGTGCGCGACGGCAAGGTGATCGCGACCGTCGATGTCGGCGCCGCCTTCGGCAAGGAATTCGTCGAGCGTGCCAAGCAGCGCTTCGGCATCGATCTCGCCGTCTACTGGATCAACGACGGGCAGCCGAAGCGGCTGTCGTCGACCTTCGGCGACGATGTCGTCGCCACGCCCGACGAGGTGCTCGCAGTGTTCAAGGGCGCGCCGCTGCAGCGTGACGCCACGCTGTCCGGCCGGCCCGCCGCGGTCTATGTCGGCCAGATCAGGAACTATGCCGGCGATCCGGTCGCCGTGCTCGAGGTGATCAAGGACACCACCGCCTATGAGGCCGCCGCCGCCGGCGCGCAGCAGCAGCTGATCATCGGCACGGTCGTGATCCTGCTGCTCGCCGTCATCGTCGCGCTGTTCGTCGCCCGCGGCATCTCGCGTCCGCTAATCGCGATCACCGCCGTGATGCACCGGCTGTCGAGCGGCGACACCGAGGTCACGATCCCCGGCGGCCAGCGCAAGGACGAGCTCGGCACCATGGCGCAGGCGGTCGACGTTTTCCGCCGTACCATGATCGAGACGAGCTCGCTTCGCGAGGCGCAGGAGGCCTCGCAGCAGCAGGCCGAGCATGACAAGCAGACCCTGCAGCGGCAGATGGCCGACCGCTTCGAGGCCGACGTCAAGGGCGTGGTCTCTTCAGTCGCCAAGGCCACCGAGGACATGGAGCGCGTCGTCCACCAGATCACGACGAGCGTGAACGGCACCTCGCAGCGCGCCGCTGCGGCAGCGGCGGCATCCGAGGAAGCTTCGAGCGGCGTCTCGACGGTCGCGGCCGCGTCGGAAGAGCTCGCCTCCTCGGTGACGGAGATCGGCCGTCAAGTCGCGCATTCGAGCAAGGTGGCCGATGGCGCCGTCATCAAGGCCCGGCAGACGACGGAGATGGTCAGCAGCCTCGCCGCCGCCGCCGAGAAGATCGGCGACGTGCTGCGCCTGATCGACGCAATCGCGAGCCAGACCAACCTGCTCGCGCTCAACGCCACGATCGAAGCGGCCCGCGCCGGCGAGGCTGGTCGCGGCTTCGCCGTCGTCGCCGCCGAGGTCAAGGAGCTGGCCGGCCAGACCGCGAAGGCGACGGAGGAGATCGCCGGCCAGGTCAGCTCGATCCAGGCCGCGACGTCCGACTGCGTCACCGCCATCGGCGGCATCAGCACCACGATCCAGGAGATCAGCGGCATTGCCGCGACCATCGCCGCCGCCGTCGAGCAGCAGGGCTCGGCGACGCGCGAGATCGCGCGCAGCGTCCAGCAGGCGGCCTCCGGCACCAATGAGGTGTCGCAGAACGTCGTCGGCGCCAGCGACGCCGCCGAGCAGTCGCGCCAGCTCGCCGACCACGTCATGGTCGCCACGCGCGACCTCGGCAAGCACGCCAACCACCTGTTCAGGAGCGTCGACACGTTCCTCGCCGGCCTGCGCAAGGCGGCGTAGCGCGCGACTTTCACCATCCCGCACTCTTTGCTCGCAGCATTCCAACGCTGCGAGCTCCAAAATCGGTGTCGTCCCGGCGAACGAGGGGACCCATAACCACCGAAGCGAGAGGTGAGAGCGAGCTGGAGCGACAGCAATGCCTCACGGCTGGCGCCGCGGATTATGGGTCCCCGCATTCGCGGGGACGACGGTGGAGATGAGGCAAGAGCCGGGCTCCCACTTCAATCGCCGGCGGTGAGCGCAAATCCCTCGTCGAGCCAGCCGGTGATGCCACCGATCATCATCTTGACCGGAAGCCCGAGCCGCGCGAGGCGGATGGCGGCCCGGTTGGCGCCGTTGCAGTGCGGACCGGCGCAGTAGACCACGAAGAGCTTGTCCTTGGGATACTCGGCCATCCGCTCCGCAGTCATGGTCCGGTGCGGAATGTTGATGGCGCCGGCGATGTGCCCCTTCGCAAACGAGGCCGGGCCGCGGACATCCACCAGGATGAAATCCGGATCGGCGGCACCCAGGCTTTCGTGAACGTCCCAGCAATCGGTCTCGAATCCGAGCATCGCCTCGAAATGCTGGAGCGCCAGCGCTGAGGGAGGGGCGGGCACTTCGGTGACATGCGTGGTCATTGGACCTCCATCCGGCTGGCGTGAACGGCCCAACTTCACTCGAAGTGGCCGCCGCCCCAAGTGACGGATCCGACAAAGTCCGGTAAGTTTCCGCCAATGCCGCCAGCCGCCGCCAACACCCGTCCCCGGGATCCGGGCCTCGTCGCCGTCATCGCCTATGACGGGCTGTGCACGTTCGAATTCGGCATTGCCGTCGAAGTGTTCGGACTGCCGCGGCCGGAGTTCGATTTTTCCTGGTATCAGTTCACGGTCGTCGCGGCGGAGGGACGGCGATCACGCGCGATCGGCGGCGTCGTGATCGAAGCCGGTGCTTCGCTCGCACGCCTGAAGGCCGCCAGCACGATCATCGTGCCGGGATGGCGCGATCGCAACGAGCGCCCGCCGGAGCGGCTGCTGCGCGCCATCTCGCAGGCCGCGGCGCGCGGAGCGCGATGCGTGTCGATCTGTTCGGGCGTGTTCGTTCTGGCCGCGGCCGGCCTGCTCGACGGCAAGCGCGCCACCACGCATTGGCGGCACATTCCCGACCTGAAGCGGCTCTATCCGGACATTTCCGTCGAGGAGGACACGCTCTATGTCGACGAGGGCAATGTCATCACCTCCGCGGGCAGCGCGGCAGGCATCGACGCCTGCCTGCATCTCGTCCGGCGCGACTTCGGCAGCAGGGTCGCGAACGCCGTTGCGCGCCGGCTGGTGATGCCGCCGCATCGCGACGGTGGACAGGCGCAATATGTCGTTGCGCCGGTCCAGGCGCGGCCGGGACGAACGATCGGTGAGGTCATGGACTGGGCTCGCGCGCGGCTGTCGCATCCCATCGCGATCAGCGCGATGGCCAAGCGGGCCCGGATGAGCGAGCGCACCTTCCTGCGGCGCTTCAGCGACGGCACGGGATCGAGCCCCGCGGCCTGGCTGCAGCAGGAGCGCATGGCGCGTGCGCGCGAACTGCTGGAGAACGCGACGCTGTCGCTCGCCGACGTGTCGGCGCAATGCGGCTACCAGTCGCTCGAAACCTTCCGCGTCGCCTTCCGGCGCAGCGTCGGAACGTCGCCGGCCGCCTACCGTTCGCGGTTCAGGACCGGGGCATCCTAGGACAAAACGTTCATATATGACCCTGGACAGGTGGTGGCGACGAGCGAACACGCCAACGAGTTACGCGTCATGCCCGAGCTTGTCGGCCATGACTGAGGAGAGATATCTGGCCACAAGCCCAGATTTCCACATGCGATTGCCTGCTTGATAGAGCGTCGCTCAGGCCACCATGGCCTTGCCCGCAGACGGCCCTTCCGCAGCATCCTTTTGCGCCTGCAGCAGTCCGACGATGTCCACATTGGGCCGGGGGCGGCTGAACAGGTAGCCTTGCCCCTCGTGGCAGCCTTCGGCGCGCAGGCAGCGCAGCTCCGCCTCGGTCTCGACGCCCTCGGCGGTGATGATGACGCCGAGACCCTTGCCGAGGCTGACGATCGAACGGACGATCGCCTGGGCCTCGCGGTTGGCGGCAAGATCGCGGATGAACGACTGATCGATCTTGATCTTGTCGAACGGAAAGCTGCGCAGATAGCTCAGGCTGGAATAGCCGGTGCCGAAATCATCCATCGAGATGCGGACGCCGAGCGCGCGCAGCGCATGCAGGGTCGCGAGCACCTGGCCGCTCTTCTCCAGCACCAGCGTCTCGGTGATCTCGAGCTCGAGCCGGCTCGGCGACAGGCCGGACTGCTTCAGCGCATCCATCACCAGCGACAGCACGTTGCCGACACGGAACTGCAGCGGCGACATGTTCACGGCGACGCGGACCTCGTCCGGCCATTTCGCCGCATCGCTGCAGGCCTGCCGCAGCATCGAGCGGCCGAGCGCCGAGATCAGGCCGGTCTCCTCGGCAATCGGAATGAACTCGGACGGCGGGATCATGCCGCGCTCCGGATGCGGCCAGCGCACCAATGCCTCGAAGCCGGTGATGTGGCCGGTCGAAAGGTCGATCAACGGCTGATAGTGCGGCCGCAGGACGTCGCGCTGGATGGCGTCGCGCAGCTCGATCTCGGTCTTGCGCCGGCTCTGCGCACGCGCATCCATGCCGGACTCGAAATAGCTGAAGGTGCCGCGGGTCTCGTTCTTCGCCCGCGACAGCGCCATGTCGGCGTTCTTGAGGAGCTTCTCGGCGTCGTCACCATCGTTCGGCGCCATCGCGATGCCGATCGTTGCACCGATCGTCACGGAGCTGCCATCGATCAGATAGGGATCCGCGATCGCCTGCAGCAGCCGGCGGCACAGCTGGACCGCATCATCCGGCCGCGCCAGCCCACCCTGCACGACCGCGAACTCGTCCGAGTTCAACCGCGCGACGATGTCCTCCTGGCGCAGGATCGAGCGCAGCCGCTTGCCGACGCCGCGCAACAGCCGGTCGCCGACGGCGTGACCCAGCGTGTCGTTGATCGACTTGAAATTGTCGAGGCCGAGCACCAGCACGGCCACCTTCTCGGAGCCGCGCCGCATCTGGGCGAGCTTGTCGTCGATCTTCTGGCGCAGCAGGTTGCGGCTCGGCAGGCCCGTCAACGCATCGTGCTGGGCCAGGAACGCCAGCCGCGCCTCGGCGCGCTTGCGCTCGGTGATGTCCATCAGCGCCAGCAGCACCGCCGGCCGATCGTTGTGGACGAGATGGCGCGAATAGATCGCAAGGTCGATCAGGGTGCCGTCGGCGCGGACATGCTTCCAGGTGCGCGCCGCCTGCTCCTCGCTGGACTGCTCGCCGGCCCAGGGCGGCTCGCTCTCATAGGCCTGGAGATTGCGGATGCTGAGCTGCTCGAAGGCGGCGCGGCTGTAGCCGTAATGCTGGGCGGCCGCATCGTTGACGCCGAGCACGCGCTCATCATCCGTCGCGCAGACGATCATCGGCACCGGATTGCCATCGAACAGCAGCCGGAACGACTCTTCGCGCTGCTTCAGCTCGGTGATGTCGACGCGCAGGCCGACGATGCCGCCGTCGCCGGTCAGGCGCTCCTCGATCAGGATGGTGCGGCCGTCCGACAGCCTCTGCTCGTGGCGGCCGCTCGGATGGAACAGCCTTTCGAGCCGTTCGGCGATCCACTCCTCTTCGCGGCCCGCCGCTTCCGGATAGTCGCCGCGGGCGACGCCGATCCGGATCGTATCCTGCAGCCGGGCACCGGATGCGAACAGGTCCGAGCTGCGATTGTAGATCTCGGCGTATTTCTTGTTCCAGAGGATGTAGCGGCCGTCGGCGTCGAGGAACACGATCCCCTCGGGAAGAATGTCGATCGCCTCGATCAGCCGATCATGCGCCTTCTTCGCCTCCGCCATCGCCACCTCGGCGCACTGGCCCGCGTCCTCGTCGATCGGGCCGCGCTGACGCAGGTTGTGCCGGCGCAGTCTTAGGCGTGGCTTGACCGGGTGGATTGCATCGCGAGCGCTTGGCACGCGATTGCGCTTTTTTGCCTTGGTTGGCCGAACGGGCCGCATCGCGTGCACTCTCCTTCTCGGAGAGCAGTTTTCGGCCACGTTTCTGAAAAAATGGTATCTTGATGCAGGACACTTCATCCGCTGGTTACGCGAAAACGCAAATACACTCTCGTATTTGGCGAGTTGAGACATGCGCAGTGGATCAACCGAGGGCTGCGGTACAACCAGCGATAAGTGACGTCGGTTGCTGCGGGTCAGAAAAGACCCGCATAACGTGCAACGGCCCAGGACATGGTGTTCATTTACCGAACACATTCAGGCAATTGAGCCATGTTCAGTCGGTTCCGCCAATCCGGCAGCAGGGTTAAAGCCCATTTAAAATGGCCACGATAGCGCGCCGTTGACGCAGAATTGGCATCCCGGCCGGCCGGCAACCGCTACACTGGCGTCATGCATGTCCGCCTGATTCTGGTCGCCATCCTCAGTTCGGCTCTCGTGGCCGCGGCGCCTCCGGCCCGTGCCCAGGACAAGGGCAGCGTCGAGCCCAAGGCCCTGCCGCCACTGGCGCATCCGGACGATCCAGATACCCCCGCCAAGGAGCTGTTCGCCCGTCGGCTCCTGCCCTCGGCCCAGCCGACCAAAGTGATCGGGACCTATAATCGCGGCTGCATCGCCGGCGCCGAGCGCATGCCGATCAATGGCGACGACTGGCAGGTGATGCGGCTGTCGCGCAACCGCAATTTCGGCCATCCCAATTTGATCGCGCTGCTGAAGCGGCTCGCTGCCCGGGCGCACAAGGACGCCGGCTGGCCCGGCATCCTGGTCGGCGACATCGGACAGCCGCGCGGCGGTCCGGCGCTGAGCGGCCACGCCAGCCACCAGATCGGGCTCGACGCCGACATCTGGCTGACGCCGATGCCCCAGCACCGGCTGTCGCGCAACGAGCGCGAGGAGACATCGGCGGTCATGATGGTGCGCGAAGACCGGCTCGACGTCGATCCGCGCGTGTTCACGAAGGGCCACCTCGCGGTGATCCGCGCTGCCGCGCTGGAGCCGTCGGTGCAGCGCATCTTCGTCAACGCCGCGATCAAGAAGGCGCTGTGCCGCGACGCCAGGGGAGACCGCAGCTGGCTCACCAAGGTGCGGCCGTGGTGGGGTCACGACTATCATTTCCACATCCGCATGGTGTGCCCACCCGGAAACCCCGACTGCCACGGCCAGACCGCCCAGGAGGGCGGCGACGGCTGCGGCGACCTCGACTATTGGTTCTCGGACGCAGTGCTGCATCCGCCGCCGCCGAAGGAGCCGCCCAAGCCGCCGCAGCCGATCACGATGGCGCAGCTGCCGCCGGCCTGCCGCGCCGTGCTGCATGCGCCGGACGCCAAGAATTGATGCTGCCGATGCTGACGCAATTGGGAGTCGCGGTGCCCAAGCGGCCGCTCTAGGATGACAGGGCTCGCGCCGTAATCGCGACGATCGAAGGGGATGACGGTCCCTCCACCTCCTGTTATCGCGGTATCGAAATGCCGCGCGCCGCTGCGCGGCGTAACCGTAGCGAGTCCGTCATGATCCTGATTCGTCCCGCCGCGATTGCCCTCCTCCTCATGCTGACGAGCACGGCCGCCCTCGCCGCCGAGCCGAGCGGCTGCGACAAGTTCAAATGGGACATCGCGCGCGAGCGCGCCGCGCTGACCGCGGCCGACCGCGAGAGGCTCACCTCGGGCGCCGAGATCGCCGCCATTCCTGCGACCGGCATCGTGCTGGAGCTGCGCCCGGCCGCCGAGGCCAAGCTGCCGACGGCGCCGGAACGCGCGCCGAAGGACGGCACCTTTGCCGGCATCACGCGGATCACCGCAGCGCCGAAGGCCGGCGTCTACACCATCAGCCTGTCGGCCGCGGCCTGGATCGACGTGGTGCAGGACGGCAAGGTTCTCAAGCCGGTCGGCTTCAGCGGCGCCACCGATTGCGACGGCATCCGCAAGACCGTGAAGTACGAGCTGGGATCGCAGCCTTTCGTGCTGCAGGTCAGCGGCGCACCGGAGAATACGATCTCGCTCGCGATCCTGCCGGCGGAGTGACCGGGGACGCAGCCCTGTGTAAGTGTCCCGATCATCTTGCCGGCGCGCCGCGATCTCGATCTAACCCAGGGTCTCACCCTCCCCTGGAGGGGGAGGGTCGCGCGCGAAGCGAGCGAGCGGGGTGGGGTGAAGCCGCGGGAACCGGTGCAAGTGGAGAGATCACCCCACCCCGGCTCACATGCGCTTCGCGCATCTGAGCCGACCCTCCCCCTCCAGGGGAGGGTGAGAGCGGGGCTGACCTCCAGGCTGCGCGCTGCGAAATCGCGACCGCGGAAGGCTGCGGACTTCTCGGAAAACCGAGCGAACGACGCTCACACCCCGACCACCGACGACCAGACATCGGCGAGCTTGCGCTTGACCTGCTGCTTGCGGGTCAGCACCGGCACGTCCTCCTCGTCTTCCGGCAGGCGCAGGCCGACGACGTTGACGCGGCCGCCGGAGATCGAGCGCGCGACCAGCACGATGGTGTCGAGCGCGACGGTGGCGCCTTCCTTCGGGGCGTTGTCGAGGTGGATGTCGAAATAGTCGGCCAGCGTCAGCCGCTCCTCGCCCTCGCCGAGCTTGACGCCATAGATGCCGGCGACCTCGTCGAGCGTATGCTCGGCCGAAACCATGAAGTCGCCGAGCAGATGCGGGTCGGGCGCCGCCGATGGCGGCATGTCGACGAAGAAGCGGTCGAGCGACTCGGCCTTCTCCGGCGGCGCCAACAGATAGAGATAATCGCCCGGTGCGATCGGCTCGGCCTCGGCCGGCGACAGGATCTGCTGGTTGCGGATCACCAGCGTCGGCTTGGACCAGGACGGAATCAGGCCGCGGCGGAAATACAGGCTCTTGGAGCGGATCGCGTAGCCGACCAGTTGCTGCTCGAGCTGGCCCGGCAGATCGAGCTCGATGCGGCGCGGGCCGCGATCGGTGCGCGGCAGCGCGACGTGCAGCTTGCGCGCGGCGACACCGAGCGTCCAGCCTTGCGCCAGCAGCGAGATGATGACGACGACGAAGGCGACGTCGAAATACAGATAGGCCTTAGACAGGCCGACCAGCATCGGGATCGACGCCAGGAAGATTGCGACCGCGCCGCGCAGGCCGGTCCAGGCGATGAAGGCCTTCTCCCGCCAGTTGAAGCGGAACGGATAGAGACAGAGAAACACCGCGGCCGGCCGCGCGATCAGCATCAGCACCAGCGCCACGGCAATCGCGGGCACGAGGCTGTCGAGCAGCCGGTGCGGCGACACCAAGAGGCCGAGCAGCACGAACATCACGATCTGCGCCAGCCAGGTCGCGGCATCGAGAAAGGCGACGACAGAATTATGCGCGCGCGTCGGCCGGTTGCCGATGATGATGCCGGCGAGATAGACCGCGAGGAACCCGGAGCCGTGGGCGATCTGCGCCATGCCGAAGATGACGAGCGCGGCCGTCGCCACGAACGGCGCGTGCAGTCCCTGCGGCAACGCCACCTTGTTGAGGCCGATCACCACCAGGCGACCGCCGACGATGCCGAACAGCGTGCCGAGCACGGCCTCGCGAACCAATTCGATCACGAAATGCGTGAACGAGCCGTGGCCGGCCGAGATCAGTTCGACCAGCATCAGGGTCAGGAACACCGCGAACGGATCGTTGCTGCCGGACTCCGCCTCCAGCGTGGCGCCGACGCGCGGGCGCAGCCGCAGGCCCTGGGCATGCACCAGCAGGAACACGGCGGCGGCATCGGTCGAAGCGATGACGGCGCCGACCAGCATGGCCTCGGTCCAGCCGAGGTCGAGGGCATATTTCGCGACCGGCGCGGTGATGAACGCGGTCATCAGCACGCCCACGGTGGCGAGCACCATCGAGGGCGCCAGCACGGTGCGGATGCTCTGGAAGCGCGTGCGCAGGCCGCCGTCGAACAGGATCAGCGCCAGCGCGACCGAGCCGACCAGATAGGTGGTACGGACGTCCTGGAATTCGATATGACCGGGGCCGGAATCACCTGCGAGCATGCCGATGACGAGGAACACCAGCAGCAGCGGCGCGCCGAAGCGCAGGGCCAGCAGGCTCGACAGGATGCCGGCCATGACCAGGACCGCGCCAAGGAGGATGGCAATGCTGACGGCGTCGAGTGATGTCATGAAAAAACGTTGATGAATCCGACTTTTACATCCTTATCGTCGCCACACTTGCACGCCAACCGGATTTGCTCATATCGCGGCGATATGCCCATTTTTCCATCCTCGCCCGCGTTCGGGGTATATTTCGGGGCAATCGCGCTTCACGAAAACGAGCTAAATCCTACGCGTCGGACCTGCCCGCGCCTCCGTTCCTCTCCGAGACCCTGCTGATGGACCTCGACTTAAAAGATATTCTCGACTTCCTGCAGACCGTGGCGCGCTCGATCGGCGCCGAGGTCACCTCGCCCTGGTTCTACCTTCAGCTCGGACTGGTGCTGAGCGGCGCGGGCCTCGCCTTCGCCGCCAGCGCCACGGTGCGCGCGCGCATCGACGTGACCTCGTTGGCGATGGGCTGGCCGGGCCCGCTGCGTCAGCTGCTGCGGGTGCTGCTGGAGAGCGTCACCACGGTGGTGTTCGTGATCCTGATGCGGATCGCGCGCACCGGCATGGTGCTGTGGACCTGGCCGAGCCGCTCCTATCTGCTCGCGGTCGCGCTCAAGCTCGCGCTGGCCTGGCTCGTCATCCGCCTGATCACCTCGGTGATCCGCAGCACCTTCATCGTGCAGATCGTGTCGATCTCGGCCTGGCTGGTCGCGGCGCTCAGCATCATCGGTCAGCTCGACAACGTGGTCGACGCACTCGATTCCGTCTCGGTCGTGCTCGGCGGCCTCAGGCTGACGCCGCTTCTGGTGATCAAGCTCGGCGTGCTGCTGCTCGGGGTGCTCTGGCTGACCAACATCGCCAGCAACTTCGTCGAGAGCCGGATCACGCGCTCGACTGATTTGACGCCGTCGATCCAGGTGCTGCTGATCAAGATGGTCCGCATGGGCCTGATGATCCTCGGCATCGCGATCGCCATCAGTGCGGTCGGCATCAACCTCTCGGCGCTCGCGATCTTCTCCGGCGCCGCCGGTGTCGGTATCGGTCTCGGCCTGCAGCGCATCGTCGCCAACTTCGTCGCCGGCATCATCCTGCTCGCCGACAAATCGGTGAAGCCGGGCGACCTCGTCACCATCGGCGACAGCTCGGGGCGCATCAGCGCGATGAATACGCGCTACATCTCGGTCGCCGCCGGCGACGGCCGCGAGTTCCTGATCCCGAACGAGGACCTCGTCACCCAGAAGGTGACCAACTGGACCTATACCGACAAGAACACGCTGGTGAAGGTCAATTTCGGCACCAACTACGATGCCGATCCCCGGCTGGTGTGCAAGCTCGCCACCGAGATGGCGGCCGAGATCCCGCGCACGCTGAAATCGAAGTCGCCGAACTGCCTGCTGACCGAGTTCACCGAGGCCGGAATGAAGTTTTCGCTGACCTGCTGGATCGCCGATCCCAGCTACATGGACAGCGTCAAGAGCGAAGTCATGCTGGCGCTGTGGGAGGCCTTCAAGCGCGAGGGCATCCGTGTGCCCTATCCGGTACGCGAGATCCGCGTTCGCGGCGGCGCCGTGCCGGTGGAGACCACGGTCGAAGTGCCGACCTGATCTGAATGCCGTGCGTCGCATCGACGCATGCACCGCCAAGTATGAAGTAGTTCATAGTTCACGCGAGAGTGAAGGTGCATACGCCTTCTCCCTGTTGCGCGGTATCGACGTGAGGGTCCCTGTGCCCCCGCGTGTACCGAATGATCCATTCACCCCCTGTCCTGCCCTTTCTATCGTCGGCGTGCTCAGCGATCCCCGTCGTTGTCGCGCGACGGATCGCGATCGCAAGCAATTGCAAAGCAATTGATAGATCCGCGACCGAGGAGGAAGAACATGGACGGACAGCAAGTGAACGGTGCGCTACAGACAATGACCCCTTATGGTCTTCTGGCTGCTCAACAGCTGGCACCGCAAGGTTTCGTGGGCAATCTGCTCGGCCAGTACGGCGCGCCGCTCGGTGGCGTCATCGGTGGTGCATTCGGCAATCAAGGTCTCGGCAACACCGTCGGCGGTCTCGCCGGCCAGCTCGCCCAGCGCTTCCTGCCGTTCGAGGCCGCACCGCAATTCGCCCCACAGGGCTTCTTCGGCAACCTGCTCGGCCAGGTCGGCGCTCCGATCGGTAGCGCCATCGGCGGCGCGTTCGGCCATCAGGGTCTCGGCAACAGCATCGGCGGCGTTGCCGGCCAGCTCGCCCAGCGCTTCCTGCCGTTCGAGGCCGCACCGCAATTTGCGCCGCAGGGCGCGATCGGCAACTTCCTCGGCCAGTACGGTGGCCAGCTTGGCGGCGTGATTGGCAATGCGTTCGGTAATCAGGGCCTCGGCCAGAGCATCGGCGGCCTCGCCGGCCAGCTCGGTCAGCGCTTCCTGCCGTTCGAAGCCGCGCCGCAATTCGTGCCGCAGGGCGCGATCGGCAATTTCCTCGGCCAGTACGGTGGCCAGCTCGGCGGCATGATTGGCAATGCGTTCGGTAATCAGGGCCTCGGCCAGAGCATCGGCGGCCTCGCCGGCCAGCTCGGTCAGCGCTTCCTGCCGTTCGAAGCCGCGCCGCAATTCGTGCCGCAGGGCGCGATCGGCAACTTCCTCGGCCAGTACGGTGGCCAGCTCGGCGGCATGATTGGCAATGCGTTCGGTAATCAGGGCCTCGGCCAGAGCATCGGCGGCCTCGCCGGCCAGCTCGGTCAGCGCTTCCTGCCGTTCGAAGCTGCGCCTCAGTTCGCTCCGCAGGGCTTCTTCGGCAACCTGCTCGGCCAGGTCGGCGCACCGCTTGGCGGCGCCATCGGCGGCGCGTTCGGCAACCAGGGCCTTGGCAACACGATCGGCGGCGTCGCCGGCCAGCTCGCCCAGCGCTTCCTGCCGTTCGAGGCCGCGCCGCAATTCGCCCCCCAAGGCTTCTTCGGCAACCTGCTCGGTCAGGTCGGCGCTCCGATCGGCAGCGCCATCGGCGGTGCGTTCGGCAACCAGGGCCTTGGCAACACGATCGGCGGCGTCGCCGGCCAGTTCGCCCAGCGCTTCCTGCCGTTCGAAGCTGCGCCGGAATTCGCTCCGCAGGGCTTCTTCGGCAACCTGCTCGGCCGGGTCGGCGCTCCGCTCGGCAGTGCCATCGGTGGCGCCTTCGGCCATCAGGGCCTCGGCAACAGCATCGGCGGCGTCGCCGGTCAGCTCGCCCAGCGTTTCCTGCCGTTCGAGGCCACGCCGGAATTCGCTCCGCAGGGCTTCTTCAGCAACCTGCCCGGCACACCGTACGGCGGCATCATGACCAACTGCTTCGGCAATCGGAGTCTCAGCCCGACCTTTGGCAGCATCATGAGCCAGCCTGGCCAGCACGTCCTGCCGTTCGAAGCCGCGCCTGAGTTTGCCCCGCAGGGCATCCTGGGCGGCTTCCTCGGCAGCACGCTCGGCGGTCTCGGCGGCGGCTTCGTCGGCAAGGCGCTCGGCAACCGCAACCTCGGCCATACGATCGGCAGCACCGCGGGCGGCATCCTCGGCTCGATCCTGCCCTTCGACGCCAGTCCGCAACTGGCGCAGAATGGCTGGGCCAACGTCCCGATCGCCTCGATCTATCCCTATCCCTACCAGGGCGTGACCTATCACTGAGCCCCGGCATGCCGGCGTGAGGCTGCATTCGGACATTGCACGTTTCCCCTGGGCGGCTCGATAGTCGGCCCAGGGGCAACATCCAGACAGTGAGGACGACCATCATGACCGACAGCTTCGCCACGGACGGATCCCGCGATCAGTTCATCGTCGCCGGACGCAGCACGTCCGACACATCCCACCTCACCGCGTTCGAAGACGCGTTGAAGGGCATTTCCGGTGCCTCGATCGTCGCCAGGGGCGGCAGTCCAGACCAGCCGCACCTCGTCGTGAATCTGACATCGCGAGACGCCGAACAACTCAAATCACGCTTCGGAGCAGCGTTGATCATCGAACGGAACGCAAAGCTCAGCCCGTTCTGATCCGTCAACGCCATGCGCCGATCCAACAAGCGACAGAGATCCAAGGAGAGAGACGCGATGGCCGACAATTCGAGCGATAATTCTTCGAGCCAAGGTTCGAACCAGGGCAAGGGCCCGAACAGCCGCGGCAATGCCGCGCAGAGCAAAACCGATGCGGCTGCGCCGACGGTGGAGCCCACGGTGAAGGCGAGACGCTCGCGCTTCCTGGTCGCAGCGCGCCCGCTGCCCGGCGTCCAGCCGATGGCGGTCGACGCGATCGCGACGACCCTCAACAACATGCCGGACGTCCAGATCATCAAGCAGGTCAAGCCGAGCGGCTTCGGCGCATTGTCGGCCGGAGGTGGCAGCGGCGGCATGCCGGAGATCGTCGTTGCAGAAATGGATCCGGCGCGCGGCGCTGCGCTGCGCGCGAGCGCGCCGCCTAACGTCATCGTCGAGCACGACGCGCTGCTGCAACACGCCGACGACCTGTCGATGGCGTTCAACAATGCCATGACGATGCTGCCCGGCATCGGAATCGACGTGAAGCTGCGCGTCGTCGGAGCCGGCGGACAGCCGCTGCCGAAGGCGACGGTCTATGTCTATGGACTCGGCTTCCCCGGCCAGGGCGTGACCGACGACAAGGGCGAGGTCACCGTGACCGTGTTCGGCGGACCGCTGGAGACGATCCAGGCGATCTACGTCAAGCCGGTCGCAAACTACTGGGACCGCATGTTCGAGCGGCCCGCTCTGTCCGATGGCATGACCACGCTGCAGCTGCAGCCGTTCACGGCGACCTTCCAGGGTTTCCCCGAGTCGCCCTATGTCGGCTGGGGTCAGCAGCTGATGAAGCTGGATCAGATCGATCCATCGCTGACCGGACAGGGCGTCAAGGTCGCCATCATCGACTCCGGCTGCGACAGCGGCCATCCGCAGCTGACCCATGTCACGCGCGGCATGGACTTCACCAACAACAAGGACATGGCGAGCTGGACCAGGGACACGATGTCCCACGGCACGCACTGCGCCGGCATCATCACCGCCGCGACCTCCGGCCAGTTGAAGGCGGTGCGCGGCTTCGCACCGATGGCCGAGGTGCACGCCTTGAAAGTGTTCCCGGGCGGCCGCTTCAGCGACCTGATCGACGCGCTCGACCAGGCCATCACGCGGCAGGTCGACATCGTCAACATGAGCCTCGGCAGCAGCGAGGCGTCCGAACTGGTCGCGCACAAGCTGATCGAGGCGCGGCAGAACGGCGTGGCCTGCATCGTGGCGGCCGGCAATGCCAGCGGTCCGGTGCAGTTTCCGGGCAACCAGCCGTCGGTGCTCACGGTGTCGGCGATCGGCAAGCTCGGCGAATTTCCCGACGACAGCTATCACGCCCGCACGGTCGTGCCCAACATGGTCGCGGGCGCGATGTTCTCGCCGCGCTTCACCTGTTTCGGACCGCAGGTCGCAGTGGCCGGCCCGGGCGTCGCGATCGTCTCCACCGTGCCCGGCGGCGGCTATGCCGCCTGGGACGGCACCTCGATGGCGACGCCGCACATCACCGGCATGGGCGCGCTGCTGCTCGCGCATCATCCGGTGTTCCGTGATGCGGCGAAGGCTCGCAACGAACAGCGCGTGGCGCAGCTGTTCTCGCTGCTCGCCAGCGCAGGCGTGCGCTATCTCGGCGATCCCACGCGCGAAGGCGTCGGCGTCCCGGACCTGCAGCGCGTCGCCGGCCTCGGTGCCGCCGCCCAGAGCGGAAACATGGCGACCGCATCGGCGGCACCGCCGCTCGGCGGCACTGTGAGCTTCGGCGTGCCGTATCAAGGCTCGCCGTTCGCCAACGCCTATCTGCAGCCGGCCCAGATGATCCATCCGGCGCTGCTGCAGAGCTTCCTGCAGATGCGCAGCGCAGGACTGGTCTGACGATCGAGACAAGGCAACAGCAAGACGATCCGCCGGCGTCAACGCCGGCGGATGTCGATTCGAAGCTGGTTGAAGTGCAACAACGCAGCGCCCGCCGGCATCGCGGAGTGCCGGTCCTCAGCGCTGGTGATGAGCCCGCAGACGATGCGCTGCCTGATTGCGCCGGCGCACGTTGAGCTTCTCGAGGATGTTGTGCACGTGGTTCTTGACCGTGCCGACCTCGATCCTGAGATTTCGCGCGATCTCCTTGTTGGACAATCCCACCTCGATCATCTGCAGGATTTCGCATTCCCGCGGCGTCAGCTCGCCGAAGCGCGACTTCGTCGCAGGTGTCGGTTGCAGGTGATCGAGCTGTGCCCCGGGTTCAGCCACGATCGAGATCTGTTCGTTGCGGGGTCCCGCCGTCAGCCGGTCGACCTGGGCGATGACATCGTCGATCGATCCGTCACGCGGCACACAGCCGGCGATGCCGGGGCCGATGGTGGAAAATGCCGCCGCTGCGATCTCGGGCACGCCGATGGCGAGGATCTCCAGGTCCGGCTGCTCGCGCAGCAGCGCGGTTGCGCGATCGAGACCGTGCCATTCGCCGACGTCGAGCAGCACCAGATCGGGACGGCCGAGCGCGACCAGGCGGAGCGCGCCACGGTGATCGACGGTGTCGATCACCTCGAAACGGTCGTTCTGTCCCAGCCGAGCGCCGAGAGCCTCACGAAAGAAACGGGTTTCGCTGACGATGAGAATGCGGGTTTGGCCCGTGGCCGCTTCGGCGATGTCGGCCGCAAGGGAGGGAACCGGCAGAATGTCGACTTCGACCGCACGTCGCGACATTGGAAACTCCCAATTGCAAAAGCGGCGGCAGCGGTCCTGCGTCGCATGCGCGCGCAGGGACCGGGCGGATTGCACTTGAAATGATGCTGGGAATTGAACAACCTTTGGGCGAAATCTGACCGGCAATCGTGACGAGAACGTGGTCGGTGCCGTCGGGCGCTTCGTCGCAGCTGATGGCACAAAGCCGGTATGATGCTGCGGGCCAAGAACATCTGCGCCATCTCCTCACGAACGAACCATGGACTTGCAAATGCACCTACAAGATGTGTCTCGACACGCGGCAAAACGTTCGATGATTTGCCAATGGAACGCACGACTTGACCGGCCGCGCAAACCCGGCTTGCACCAGCCGGCACGATCATTAAATTAGGCGATCACCCCACGACCATTTCGAGAACGAAACAGGCCCATGAGCTATACCGAAACCACTGACACCGCTGCGCGCAAGAACGGCCAGATCAAGCTGCATGGCGCGAGCGGCTTTGCCGGCATGCGCAAGGCCGGCGCGCTGGTGTCGAAGTGTCTCGATGCGCTCACCGACCTCGTCAAGCCGGGCGTTCCGACCTCGCGGATCGACGATTTCGTGCGTGACTTCGCCTTCAGCCATGGCGCCTATCCGGCGACGCTGATGTATCGCGGCTATCGCTACTCGACCTGCACGTCGATCAACCACGTGGTCTGCCACGGCATGCCGAACGACCGGCCGCTGAAGGAAGGCGACATCATCAATGTCGACGTCACCTTCATCGTCGACGGCTGGTATGGCGATTCCAGCCGGATGTATGCGATCGGCCCGATCTCGCGCAAGGCGGAGCGGCTGATCGAGGTCACCTACGAATCGATGATGCGCGGCATCGCGGCGGTGAAGCCCGGCGCCACCACCGGCGACATCGGCCACGCGATCCAGAGCTTCGTCGAGCCGCAGGGCATGAGCGTGGTGCGCGACTTCTGCGGCCACGGCCTCGGCCGGCTGTTCCACGACGAGCCGAACATCATCCATGTCGGCCGCCCCGGCGAGGGCGTGCTGCTGAAGCCCGGCATGTTCTTCACGATCGAGCCGATGATCAATCTCGGCAAGCCGCATGTGAAGATCCTGTCCGACGGCTGGACCGCCGTGACGCGCGACCGCTCGATGTCGGCACAGTTCGAGCATTCGATCGGCGTCACAGCCGACGGCTGCGAGATCTTCACGCTGTCTGAGCGCCATGGCGAGAAGCCGCTGACGCAGGTGTGAGCCGCGACTCGCGGCCGCGAGTCCCCGTCGAGCAACCGCGGAGCTCAGTTGCGGTTGCGCTTCGGCAGATCCACCTGCCCGCGATGCGGCGCGCCGTTCGGCAGAGAATCGAACAGCACGACGAACGTCACGCGATCCGCGCTCGCCTCGAGCACGGCAAGTGCTTCCGCCTTTCCAACCACCGTCTCGCCCTTGATGGTTTCTGCGACTGGCGCCAGCGTGCCCAATTCTTCCGACGCCCCGCTCGCGGGCTCGACGGCGAACAGCTTGAACGGGACCTCCGGTCCATGTGGCGCGCCGGCGAGCACCAGCAGCCGGCCGTCCGGCAGCGCCGCGAGATCGCGAATTCCACGTCCGTCGAGCCTGACGGGAACGGCATCCGCCTTCGCGCTGCCCGGCTCGTGCCCCGCTGCGAACAGGTCGGAGACCACAGCCGATACGAGATAGGCGTTGTCGCCGACCACGGGTGCGCGCAGGCCGAACCACAGCCTGTCACCCTGCGCGGCGACGCCTTCGATGTTCAGCCCGTTCTCGGATTCGAGATCCTTCGCGAAATACGTATCGACCGGCGTAGCCCGGCGCAGGAGGTCGGACACCCGGTAGGTGGTCTCGGCTTGGCCTGACGCCGCAGGATCGGCGTTCACGCGCGCCAGGATGAAGGACGACAGGCGGAACTTGTCCTTCTTGCGCGAGCAGCCATGCGAACCGACGATGTAGAAATAGGGATCGGCATACGCCACGCCTTCGCCGTCGAGGTCCTCGAAATCATCCTTCTTCTTGCAGGTCGCGTCCGGCGCGGTGCCGAGTGTCTTCGCGCTCGGCTGCTCGCCGATCAGTTCGACGATAGCGCCAGCGGTGATCCGGTCGTTCTCGATGACCGCGCGCTGCGCGGCCCTGCTCTCGTCATTGATCAGGAGGCAGTTGCGCCTGCCCTGTTGCGGCGCCAGGCATGCGATGCCGCTGAGGTCCTTTGCGGTCTTGTCAGGCTCCTTCAGGAAGGTGCCGGATATGTCGAGCCTGGTGAGCGGGATCGTACCGGACTGCGCGGCCACCCATGATGTGCCGCCGTCGAGGACCATCAGCGCAGTGAGGATCAGGCATGCCAATCGCATTCGATCGTCTCCCGTCAATGAGCGCGTGCTGAAACATCTCACGGTTGCACGGGCGCCGGCGGGCCGCAATGGCGCCGTCTGCCGCAGATCGGTTCCCGCTCCCCCATCGGCGAAGGTCCGATTATTGCCACGCCCCGGTGATTTGACTGCAGCATCAACAGCGCTTGGAGGCACTCTTGGCGAAGGCAACACGCCGCGGCTTTCTTGGGTTCGTCTCCGCGGGCGCCGCGCTGCTCGCACCGGCGGCGCGCGCCGCATCGGATGCCACGGGGTCATCGGGCGCCGACGACGCCTGCATCCTCACGCCGCAGTCCGAATCCGGTCCGTACTATCTCGACCCCCGGCTGGTGCGCGCCGATATCGCCGAGGACCGGCCGGGCGTGCCGCTTCAGCTGCGCCTTCGCGTCATCGAGGCCGGCCCCTGCACCCCGATCCCGGGCGCGCGGGTCGACATCTGGCATTGCGACGCGCGCGGCATCTATTCGGGCTATCCGGGCCAGAGCGACAATCACAAGGTGGACCAGACCGGCAAGACGTTTCTGCGCGGCACCCAGATGGCCGATACGTCCGGCTGGGCCGGGTTCAGGACGATCTATCCCGGCTGGTACGCCGGCCGCGCGACCCACATCCACTTCAGGGTGTTTGTCGACGACGCGACGGTGCTGACCGGACAGACCTTCTTTCCCGAGGCGCTGAACGAATTTATCTACACCAACGTGCCGGACTACACGGGACGGCCGAAGCAGCGGCTCGTCATCAATGCCAATGACCGCGTCGCCACCGACGCCGATCCGGATCACCGCGCGTATTGCGCGATCAAGGAAGAGCGCGACCGTTACCTCGCGACCCTCACGCTGGCCATAAGCCGCAAGCCGGCCGCACCGGTGGAGATGCCGACCGGAAAGCTGCCGCCGGCGCCCTGGATCAAGGACCGCCTGGCGGCGCTGGTGCCTGGATTGAAGCGCAGCCCGTTCTGATCAGCTCTGCTCGGTGAACGAATAAGCCAGCGCCGCGAGCGGCAGCGCGGTGCCGAGCGCCGCCGCCAGCGTCCAGCCGCCATGGGCATAGGCGAAGGCACCGATGCCCGAGCCGGCCGCGCCGGCAACGAAGAACGTCGTCATGAAGAGCCCGTTGAGCCGGCTGCGCTGTCCGGCGCCGAGCACGAATAGCACGCGGTAGCCGAGGATGAGGCTGAGCTGCGCGCCGCAATCGATCGCGATGGCGGCGACCACGAGCATGGCCAATGACCAGTTGGTCCCGAGCGGCGCCAGCAGCGTCAGCGCGAATCCGATCGCGCACAGCAGCATCGCAGCGATCGTCGCCGGCCTGGTCCAGCCGCGATCGGCAATGCGGCCGGCAACCGGCGCCATGATCGCACCGGCGACGCCGGCAAGCGCGAACAGCGCGATGCCCGTCTGCGACATGTGGAAATCGGGTCCCGCCAGCAGCAGCGGCGACGTCGTCCAGAACACGCTGAAGCAGCTGAACAGCGCGGCCTGGTAGAGCGCGCGTCGGCGCAGCGCCGGGGTGTCGCGATAGAGCTGGACCATCGAGCCGAGCAGCTGGCCATAGCTCAGCCGCGCCTCGGGCTCACGCGGCGGCAGCGCCACGCGCAGCACGACGGCCAGTATCACCATGGCGAGCGCCGAGGCTGCATAGATGACGTGCCAGGACGCGTGCGCGGCGACGAAGCTTGCCACCGGGCGCGCCAGCATGATGCCGAGCATCAGGCCGGTGGTGACGTTGCCGACGGCGCGGCCGCGGATCGCCTCCGGCGCCATGTGCCCGGCATAGGGAATCAGGATCTGCACCGCGACCGAGCCGAAGCCGATCAGCAGCGCCGAGATCAGGAAGGTCGACGGCTGCGTTGCGAGCGCGGCACAAGCCAGCGCGGCGGCGCCGATGACGATCGTGGTGATGACGAGCTTGCGGTTCTCGATGAGATCGCCGAGCGGCACGACCAGCAGCAGCCCCGCGCCGTAGCCGATCTGGCTCATGGTCACGAGCAGGCCCGCCAGTTGCGGCGGCAGGCCGAGGTCGGCGCTGATCGGCCCAATCAGCGGCTGCGCGTAATAGATGTTGGCGACGATCAACCCGCAGGAAAAGGCCAATAGCAGAGTGATCCAGGCCGACAGCGAGTCGGCGGAATCGGACGTCACGGTGGTCAATGCAGATGTCTCCCAGGGTCGGACTCGTCCCGCCATGCCATCCTCCAGCCAGCCTCGGCGCGACGCACGCGCCCAAGGCTGCTGGAAACTCCGAGATGGCAGAGGCGGGTTGGCCAGACAACGCGAGGAGCGCATCTGGTCAGGACCCAGATATAGGAAACGATCGCTTCCTATACAAACTCACGTCTGCGTGGGCGCGCCGATGAGCAGGCCGGCACCAAAAATGCCGGCCCCACGTGGGTGACGGCTGGGCGACGGCGTTCATGCTTGGCGGCCGAACAGGCGCGGCAGCAGCATCGGAACCCGCTGCCGGTAGCGCTGATAGCTGTCGCCGAACGCGGCGATCAGGTCACGTTCCTCGAACTGCAGCCCGACCAGGATATAGGCCGTGTTGAGCGCAGCAAACAGCAGGTGGCCGACCGTCATCTCCGGTGTCGCCCAGAAGGCGAGCAGGAAGCCGAGCATCAGCGGATGACGCACCAGGCGATAGAGCAGCGGCGTCTTGAACGGCTGCGCTGGCGCCGCCTTGCCGCGCAGGGCGAAGAAGGCCTGGCGCAGCCCGGACAGATCGAAATGATCGATCATGTAGGTCGAGGAGAGCACGATCAGCCAGCCGAGCCAGTGGATTCCGGTCAGCACGTTTGCAGCGATCCCGTCGACCCGCCAGACCGGGATCGGGATCGAGCGCCACTGCCAGAACAGCAGCAGCAGGATCAGGCTCGACAGCAGCACATAGGTGCTGCGCTCGGCTGCCGCCGGAATGATGCGCGTCCACCATCGCTTGAACGCCGGACGCGCCATGACGCTGTGCTGGAGCGCAAACAGCGCGAGCAGCAGCACGTCGACGACGACCGCGTCGACCAGGTTCCCCGCTGCGCCACTGTCGATCGACTTGGATGCGAGCTGGTTGTAATTGCCGACGAAGCCGAGCGCCCACACGAAGGACGCGAGAAAGGCGGCGTAGCCCGTGGCGGCGTAGAACATGATGAGAAGACGTGCGAACATGACTGTTTCCCGGTTTTGTGCCGATGGCGGCGTTGTCGGCGCGAGGGATCAAATGATCCGGAGGACGCGCGCCGCGATCGCATTCGAGCGCTATCATCCCACCGTCCCCTGAGCGTCCCCCCCGGACGCCGTCATGGCAGGTCGCATCACGATGGCTCGGTTCAGCATTCGGACATTTGGCTTTCCGGAGATCCGCCGGGACGACCAGGCGTGCCGGCTGTCGCTGCGCAAGGGTCTCGCGCTGCTGGTCTATCTGGCCGAGGCCAGAGGCGCCGTCGCGCGCGACGTCGTCGCGACGATGTTCTGGCCGGACAGCTCCGAAGAGGTGGCGCGGGCGCGCCTGCGCCGCCTGCTGCACCGTCTCCAGGCCACGCTCGGCGACGGCGTGCTCACCACCGACCGCGCCACGATCCGCTGGTCGCCGGCAATTGCACTGGAAGTCGATTCCGCCCTGTTCGAAGCGGCGGGCGATCGCGGCGAGTTCGAGCAGGCCTGCCGGCTCTATCCGGGCGATTTCCTGGACGGGTTCACGCCCGGCGACTGCCCGCAATTCGACGAATGGGCCTTCTTCCGGCGCGAAGCCTTGCGCGGCCGGGCGGTCCAGGCGCTGGAGCGCGTGGTGCAGGCGAGAAGCGGCTGCGGCGATCACGCCGCCGCCGCGGCCCATGCCCGACGCCTCGTCGCGCTCGATCCGCTCAGCGAAGTCTATGCTCGTGCCCTCATCCGCAGCCTGATGCTGGCCGGAGATCGCGCGGCCGCCGGGCGCGAGCTCGAGGCGCTCACCAAGCGCCTTCGCGACGAGCTCGGCGTGGCGCCCGAGGCGGACACGCTGGCGCTCATGCGACAGGGCGCAGCGACGGCAAGCGAAACCACGCCGCAGACGCGCTATGTCGGCGGCGGCGGCGTTCATCTCGCGTTTCAGACCTATGGCAGCGGCCCCGTCGACATCCTGCTGCTGCCCGGCTTCGTCTCTCACGTCGAGCGCATCTGGGAGGAGCCGCACTGCCGCGCCTTCCTGTCCGCACTCGCCGGGATGGGGCGCCTCATCCTGTTCGATCGCCGCGGCATCGGGCTCTCCGATCGGCTCGGTTTCAACCCTGGCGTCGATGCGACGGCGCGGGACATCGAGACGGTGCTCGACGCCGCCGGCAGCCGCCGTACCGTATTGTTCGGCGCCTCCGAGGGCGGGCCGGCCTGCATCCGATTCGCGGCCGATCATCCCGATCGCGTGTCGGGGCTGATCCTGTTTGCTTCGCTGGCCAAGGGCAGCGCAACGGCCGATTATCCGCATGCGCTGCAGGCCGAGCAGTACGGCCTATGGCTGCAGCAGCTCGTGGCCGGATGGGGTGGACCAGCCGGCATCGAGACGTTCGCGCCAAGCCTCGCAGGCGATCCCCAGGCGCGCGCCTGGTGGGCCGGCCTGCTCCGCGCCGCTTCGAGCCCGGGCGCCATCAAGGGCCTGCTCGAGGCGCTCAGGGATGCGGATGTCCGGCATCTGCTGGGCCGGGTGTCGGCACCGACGCTGGTGCTCCACCGTCGCGATGACCGCGCCGTCCGCATCGGTGCCGGCCGGCATCTCGCCAGCCGCATCCCGCAGGCGCGGTTCGTCGAGCTCGACGGCGCCGATCATTGGGCCTTCGCCGGGGATCAGCGGCAGGTCCTCGCCAGCATCGAATCATTCATCAGCGGTCTCACGGCGTGAGCACGATCGGCCATCGTGACCAGGCGTGCAGCTTCCGAGGCTCACCGCGAACACTTCGAGGTTGCAAAAACGCGGCATCGCGGCATGCTGACGCCGATGCCTGAGAAAGCCCTTTCGCCCGACGACACGCCGCCCGAGACGCCGCATTACCACGGCCATCGGCAGCGCCTGCGCGAGCGCTTCCACAGCGCCGGCCCGGATGCGCTCAACGACTACGAGCTGCTGGAGATGGTGCTGTTTCCGGCGCTGCCGCGGCGGGACGTCAAGCCGCTGGCGAAGGCGCTGCTGAAGACTTTTGGCTCGTTCGCCGAGGTGATCCACGCACCGGAGCCGCGGCTGCGCGAGATCGACGGCATCGGCGATGCCTCGATCACGCAGCTCAAGCTGATCGCGGCGGCCGCGCAGCGCATCGCCAAGGGCGAGGTCCGGCAGAAGCACGCGCTGGCGTCATGGCAGGACGTCATCACCTATTGCCGCACCAGCATGGCGTTCGCCGACAAGGAGCAGTTCAGGTTGCTGTTTCTCGACAAGCGCAACCAGCTGATCGCCGATGAAGTGCAGCAGACCGGCACCGTCGATCACACGCCGGTGTATCCACGCGAGGTGATCAAGCGCGCACTGGAGCTGTCGGCTACCGCGATCATCCTGGTGCACAACCACCCCACTCGCCACTTTTCGCTCACGCCTGATCACGCTCAAGCTCATTGAAACACTTATAAAATATCATTTTTCCGACATTGCGTAGTGGGGGCGGTTTTGGCAAATTGGGGGCTGTAAAAGGGGTAGAAAACGGCCTTCCGCTCCCAGCTAGCGATCCCTGCTTCTCCTCGACCGATCCCAGTTCCGGAAAGGAGGAAACGCTATGCCCGCCCTAACTGACACCGCGATCCGACATGCGCTGAAGCGCGTCGAGATCAGTCGCAAGCAGGAGAACCTCGCCGATGGCGAGGGGCGCGGCACCGGCCGTCTCGTTCTCGTCCTCAAGCCCATGCCCAAGCGGGTCACCGCCGACTGGATGGCGCAGCAGTGGCGCGACGGAAGACGCACTAAGAAAAAGATCGGCGCCTATCCCTCGATGTCGCTCACGCAAGCTCGCGAGATCTACAAGCGCGACTTTGCTGACGTCATCCAGAAGGGCCGAAGCATCAAGATCGCCACCGACACTCGCCCCGGCACGGTCGCCGATCTATTCGAGGGTTATGTCGCTGCGCTCAAGGACGGAGGCAAACCGTCCTGGAAGGAAACTGAAAAAGGCCTCAACAAGATCGCCGACACGCTCGGGCGTAATCGCCTCGCCCGCGAGATTGAGGCCGAGGAAATCATCGAGCTGATCCGCCCGATCTACGAGCGCGGTGCCAAGTCGATGGCCGACCATGTGCGCTCCTATCTCCATGCCGCCTTTAGTTGGGGCATGAAGTCCGACAACGACTATCGTCAGCAATCCTCTCGCCGCTTCCGGATTCCCTTTAATCCGGCAACGGGCATCCCCACCGAACCCAAGGTCCAAGGCAGTCGCTGGCTCGACGAAAACGAGTTCGTGCAGCTCTATCGCTGGCTGGAGCACCCCGACACGCCGGTTCATCCCTCTTATCCGCGCGCCGTGCAGCTCATCATGCTGACCGGCCAGCGCGTCGAGGAAATCGCGCGGCTCCGTATCGATCAATGGGACGCCAAGGAGCGGATCATTGACTGGTCCAAGACCAAGAACGACCAACCCCACGCCGTCCCAGTCCCATTGCTCGCTGCTGAGCTGATCGAGTCGATTAAGCCGAACGAATATGGCTGGTACTTCCCATCGGCCAAAGACCCGAGGAAGCCCGTCAGCCACGGAACGCTCTATAGCTTCGTGTGGCGGCAGCGCGACCGCGGCGTCATACCTTACGCAACCAATCGGGATCTCCGACGGACGTTCAAGACGTTGGCAGGCAAGGCCGGCGTTTCAAAAGAGATCCGCGACCGCCTCCAAAACCACGCGCTCCAGGATGTGAGCTCCAAGAATTACGATCGGTGGCACTATATGCCCGAGAAGCGCGCCGGGATGGCCAAATGGGACAGGTTCGTTCGGACCCTGCTCAAGGAGAAGAAGGCCAACCGCGCATTGGAGCAGGCCGCGTGAGTTGCCGCTCGCTTATCGTGGTTGGCACGCCCGCCGTGTTCGGCTCCATGGCTTGTGCCCACGCCGACCCATGCCAAGTATCACTGACGAGCTAGGCAGGCCTCTACTTTTCCGGAGGCACCCGCCACGTTGGTGATAGAGACAGCCCTTTTCGCCGGTACAGTCGACCCCTCCGAATGGATCGAAGTTCGGCTCCGGATCTCAGTCAAACGTCTCGCTCAACACGTCGGCCCGCCCTGTCAGAAATGTATCCCCATTTCCGACCGGAGAGTCGAGGCTGTCAGAAAAACGATTACAAATTTCTGACGTCTTTCCCTTCCGGCGGCTGGCTGGTAAGGGCGGTTTCGACCCCACCGGCACCTCAATCCCTCCCTCCCGGTTACCGCTCACGCCGCCGAGCCGCCCCTAACCCACTGAACGACACCCGGCGTCATGTAGACCAGCGCGCCCCGGTGAGCGCCCGTCGCCCGTACATAGTCTTCGAGCTGACCGGCATGGAGGCGAATATCAGCGTCGGACGGATCGACGTCGCTCTTCCAGTCGACGACCACTTCGGCGCGATCCCCAGCGTAGGCGATGGCGTCGATGCGCCCGGAGAGCGCGCTTGGCTTCGAGCTATCCTCGAGCAGCGCATACACCGGCCACTCAGGGGTCAGCCGCTCGCGAAGCGCCACGATGTCCGGCAGCTGCAACGTACGCCAAGCGGTAGCCGCTATCTCGCCGGCGTCCGGAAGGCCGTCGCCGTCGTCGGGATCGAGGACCAGTTCAGCCGCCAACTGGCACGCGCGGCTGGCAAAGCGCTCCACCTCCTCGACGAGTTCGCCCGTCAGCACCTCTTCCATCAGCTTGTGCAGGAGAAGACCGCGCACGCGCCCCGCACCGACAGGCTGGTTGACCTCGGGCGCATCGCCGGCATCGAGCGTGATGGCCTCGATCGACTGCAAGCGGTCCGGATCATGATCGCTCGGCCGCACCCAGGTCAGCGGAACGGCCGCTTCCTCGATGACCCCGCGCTCGGCTGCAAAGAGCTCAGCGGTCTGGGTATTCGGCGGGTCGGCGCTCATCGACGTCGGCACCGGCGCCATGCGGGAGACGTCCAGCTCCGGCAATGCGTCCTGGCCCAGGTTGACGACACGAGCCCAGGACCTCTGCTCGGCCTGCGCTAGTTCCGGCACGATCAGCAGCTCACGGGCTCGCGTACACGCCACGTACCAGAGCCGTTCCCGTTCGCGCATCAGGCTCTCGTCATCGGTCTCCAGCGCAGCGCGCAGCTCGGGCGGCACGACATCGCCGATCACCCAATGTAGCGTGTCGTCGTCAGCCCGGTGCACAAACGGCTCGTGGGAGCGCAGCAAGGTCGCGGTGTTGATCGGGATCACCACCGGCCATTCGAGCCCCTTGGCGCTGTGGATGGTGATGATCTCGATGGCGTCTCCGTCGGCATCGACACGGCCCTCGTTGTAGGCGGCGCCGTCGCGCCAGTCGCGGCTCACGTCGCGGGCAAAGCGCTTCATGCCTTTGACGCTGTAGGATCGTGCCCGTTCGAGCAGCGCCTCGACGTTGGCGGCGGCTCGCGCGCTGCGGTCGCCTTCGCGCGCGCTCAAGATCGGCCGCACGGCCAGCCGCTCGACAGCTTCGGCAAGCAGCAACGCAGGCGTCGTCGCCCGTGTCCGGCGGCGTAGGTCCTGGAGGATCGTGAGGATCCGCCGCGCGACTGGATGAGCGACGTGATCGGGATCCATCGCCAGCGAGAATTGAGGAATTGCGTCGGGCCGATCCGCAAGCGCCGGCAAACCAGCGGTGATGTCGAGCAACTCCTCCTCGCTGAGGCCAACCAGCGGACCGCGCATCAAGGCGCCGAACGCCAAGGTGTCACCGGCGTCCGCCAGCACGCGCGCGAGTGCGACAAGGTCCTGCACCTCCTGGCGACGGAACAGTCCTTTCCCAGCCTGCGAAGCGATCGGGAGCCCGCGCGCTTCAAACGCGCGCTCGTATCGCCAGAGCTCGGAGCCCGTCGGGGCGAGCAGCGCGATGCCGCCCGGCGTGAGCGGCGCAAGCTCGCCGTCCTCGTCGCGGATCTTCAAGTTGCCGATTAGCCGTGTGCAGAGATCGGCGACGGCTTCGGCCTCGGCGTCGCGGATCTGCGCCGCCCGCGAGTCCGGCGGCAGATCGATCGTGATCTTGGCGGCGCACGGCAGCTCGTGATCCGGCGGATCGAGCGTTGGCGCGAGCTCCACGTAACCCGGCTGATTCCGGCCGGAGAGCGGCGCCGCGAAACACCGGTTGATATGGGTCAGGACCGCCGGCCGCGAGCGGAAGTTCGCCGTGATCTGGACGATGTTGTCGGGCCAGCGCCGGGCGACGGCGCCCCGTGCTTCTGCGTAGGAGCCCACGTCGGCGCCTCGGAAGCGGTAGATCGCCTGCTTAGGGTCGCCGACCATAAAGAGAGCGCCCTCGCGCAGAACGCTGTCCTGCCATCGGGGCGCACCGTCGTCGGCGGCGATCCGAAACAGGATCTCCGCCTGGATCGGGTCGGTATCCTGGAATTCGTCGACGAAGATGTGGCGATATCGCTGTCCAAGCGCGCGTCGAACTGCATCGTGCTCCCGCACGAGCGCGTGCGCCCGCTCCAACAGATCGTCGAAGTCAAGAACGGCGGCGGCGCGTTTGAAGGCAGCGTAGTCGGCGAGTACCTCATCGAGCTCATCGGACAACTTGGCGACCAGCGCGGTCGCGACACGGCCGAGAATGACGCGGTAACAGTGGTCGACCCGCGCAAAATGGCGACCGGCCTCCGCGTTGAGTTCGGCGCCGCGATCCTTGCCGGCGGCCTTGTCCCATGCCGTCTTCATCCTTGGGGTTAGCAAATCGAAGGTGTAGCGCCGCATACAAGGCAGACGCGCCGGATGAGCGAGCCGCCAGAGCGTGTCGAAAACAGGCGGCGTCGTGAAGCTGCCCTCGAAATGACTGGCCAGTGTCTCCAGCTGTCTGACCACTTCGAGCGTCTTGGGCTCGACGGGCTGCGCCGACAGCCAGCGGCGGAAATCCGCGACGGCCTCGACGATATCGATATCCGGCCGGCCGCTGAGATCGGCCGCGGGCGCCCGCGCACCGCGATGCTTCAGGCGAAACCGAGCAAGCCCCTGCAAGGTGGCGGCCACGTGACGCGGATCATACTCCGATAGGGAGGCGATCGGATCATTGGCCCGTGCCGGTCCGTTCAGCCGCCTTCTGAACCATTGCTCAAACACGGCCTCAAAAGCGGCCTCGGCCTGCGTCGCATCGAGGATGCGTGCGCCGGGATCGATATCGGCTTCGACCGCGTAACTGCAGATGATGGTCTGGCAAAACGCGTGGATTGTCGTGGCGGTGAGCTCATCAAGCTTGCCGGCAGCCGCCGAAAGGGCGCGCCGCTGCGCGTCGGTCAAGCCGTCGGGCAGAGCTTCCCGCAACGGATTCGGAACACGTCCCGCGAGCAGATCGTCGACATAACGGTGGACGCGGGCGCCGAGCGCGCTCGCCGCGAGCTCCGTGAAGGTGATGGCCGCTATCGAGCGTGGTTCGGCGCCGCGCGCTAACAGCATCGTCAGTCGGCCCGCCATGAGAGCGGTCTTGCCCGTCCCTGCCGCCGCCTCCACCAGCAGCGTCAAATGGAGTTGTGTGAGCGCCCTCAGCCGCGCGGATTCGTCGACGAGTTTCGTCATCGCACGCTCCAGATTCGGGCAAAGTCGCCAAAGGCGCGGCCCAAAGCTGCTTGTTTGCTCTGGAAATAGACCGCGGGGTTCGCTGGCAGCGCCAATGCGAAGTCGTTCCAGGCCTCGCGTGCATCAGGACCCGGCAAGGCGTTGCCGCGACGCAGAAGATCGATGGCCGCGCTGATATGCGCGCCAATGTCAGCGATCGCCTGATCGACATCCGGCAGACTGTACGGCCTGGGCCGATCAGCCCCCAGAAAGACCAGGCGCGCGATGACCCGCGGATTGTCCGCCACGAGTTGGCGCGCGGCTAGCGCGTAGAGCACACGCTGCAGCTCGGCGCCGCGCCCGAGAACGATCTCGCTGGCCTTCGCCGGTTCGGCGCCGGTCTTATAATCGGAGACGCGGACGGCTTTATAGGCGCTGTTGAAGTCCACCCGATCGATGCTGCCGCGAATGCGCACCCCGGCACCGGGAATGATCACCTGTCCCGTCGGCGGCCACAGGAGATCGCCAGCGGCGTCCGTGGCATTTTCCTCGCGGCCGAACGCGAGTTCGGTCCAGCTGCGCGTGACAGCCTGAAACGCCTCATCGAGCGTCAACGCCTTGAGCGCAAGATCGCGCGCGGCGGCTAGCGTGTGGCGCCACAAAAGAAGGGGTGGGGTCGAACGCTCGACCGGCCACTGCGCCCCGATGGCGGCAGATGCCGCATCGAGGGCGTTTTCGATCTCATGGCGGGCCGCGCGCACATAGCCGGGATTGGGCTCGAGCGCGTCGACCGTGCGCTTCAGCATCTCGTGGACGAGCTCGCCGAAGGCGCGCGCGTCGAGCGACAAAGGTTGCTCGTCTTCGACCGGCGAGCGCCAGCCCAAGGCGTAGCGCCACACAAAGGCGAGCGGGTCGCGCAGCATGAGGCGAAGCGATGTAGCCGACTGCACCTGCTCGATGGCCCGCGTGATGACGGGATGGTCGTGGCTCACGCGACCGTCATGAGCGGTCACTGCAGGGTTTCGGCGATTGCGCCAGCAGGCGTCAGCGGCTCGCAGCGCCGCCGAGATCGCCGCCTCTTCGGGCCGAGCCAGCAGGCGGTCGGCCTCGCTGAAAGCATGGCTCGGGATGCGCGCGCGTTTCAATGCCGTGGTGCATGGGCCGTGCGGCAGGAGCGGACTGGGCGCCTGCAGCCCGCCTTGGGCGTTGCGGCGACTTCGCGACAGCACCAAAGCGCCGGCGGCCTGCGCGGTGATGATCGCATACGCCCGCCGGTCCTGTTCGCTGACCGACACGGAATCCAGTAAGTCACGCGACAGGATGTGGCTCGGAACCAGCGGATCTTCGCCGGTTCGCCGCGGCCACGATTGCGTCGTCAGACCAAGCAGACGGACGAAGCGACGTGGCGCGGCCGCGAGATGATTCGCCGGACACCAGACCGCGCAGGCGCCCGGGTCGCGGCCATCGGGAAGACGAAGCTCCTGCAGCGAAAATTCGAGCGCATCCGGCGGCGCACGGCGAAGCGCCTCGACCCAGAGCGCCTGTGCCGCGCGCCCGAGCAACAGACCGCAGGCTGCATCTGCGGCGCCGGCTCCTCTGGCAAGCACCTCGAGAACAGGCATGAGCAGCGGCCGCACGTCGACGCCATCCGTGCGACGAGCATGGGCTTCATCGAGTGCGCGGCGCCATTGCTCAAGCTCGAAGAGCGCAGCGCCAGGCCTCAGGCCCTGCGCCCAGGTCGGAGGCAGCGCATCGAGGCCGCGGCTGCGTCCAACGGCGCGGCCGAGGAGGCGGCGCACGCGATCCTGGCTCAACCCATTGAGCAAGACGTCGGCTAAGGCGGCGCAGGTCTGGCCTTCCCGCGACGCCAGCGCCGGCACGCCGTGCGAGAAATGCACCGGCAGACCGGAGTCAGCCGTCAGCACCAGCATGTGGTCGTCCCAGCCCTCGGTCGCCGTGGCGCAGACGGCGATCTCGTCCGGCCGTGCGCGGCCTGACGCGATGAGTTCGCGGATCCACCGCAGGGCTTCGACGGCCTCGGCGCGCGGCGAAGCGCAGGAGACGATCTCGGGTGGCGCCGGTGTGGGCCGCGGATCGGAGCCAAGCTCGCCGGCGAACCAGGCGACATCGGGATCGCCGGGATTGCGCCAGATGAGCGGCACCTGTTGCGCGAGGGCAATGAGCAGCGGGCGCCAAACGGGGGCGACCCAAACGACGCGATCGAGCTCGACCGCGCCGAGGACCGTGGGCGCGTACGCTACACGCTGTAGGGCTGCATCGCGCAGATCGCGCGGCGACAGGACACCCGCAGGCAGGCTCGCACGCACATGCGCATCGATTGTCATAAGATCCTGGAGCCGCGCGCGCTCACGGGCGCGGTCGGCCAACGCGAAGTCGGCGTTCCACAGCCGGTTCAGCGTCCAAGCCGCAGAACGCGTCATGCCGGGAAGGCTTCGGATGCTCTCGAGTTCGGCGAAACCGCCGGCTTCGAGCGCCGACCGGATCGCCCGGTCAAGCTCCTCCGATTGGGCGGGGCGCGTGAAGCCGCCGGCTAGCCGTGCCGCAAGCTGCGGCAAGGTTATGATCTGCACGCCGCCTTCATTTTGTCGTGCGGCGGCGATCCGCCTCATGCGAAAGGCGAGCGGCCCTTCAACGACAACAGTTCGACGAATCATCACCCCGCTCCCCGCATCCCCCATCAACGAATTGCTAGGTGATCCCCCAAGGGATGCCTCGCCAAGTTCCGCCTTCTATTCGATGCTGTAGTTCTGCTTGTCGCTATAGCCTGCCCAGGCTTCAGAGGTGAAAGAGGGTGAACCGTCAATCCACCCGGCTGTCTGCCACAGGATATCCAATTGCTCTTGAACCTTCGGGGCGAGTTCACCGTTCATCTCGGCCAGTTTGGCCACAGGCAAGATGACCTCCGGTTGCCGCACTCGTCTTCCGCCGGGCCGTGCGGCAGACAACTCAACGTCTTCAACTCCATCGAGGGAAATCGAAACCAGCGCAGGGCCTGCCACACCGAGGTCGCTGGCGATCGCGGCCATTCGCTCCAGGGACGCGAATGAGCTTCCGCAGCATACGGTGAAAGACTGTAAGGCAGCCATCGGATCCAGCTTGGAAGGGTTTCGACATTGAATACTTTCAAGGCGCGTTCGGACAAATTTAGCTCCAGGCGCGATTGAACTGAAATAGCTTTTCTAGATTGTCCGAATTATAGCGGCCCGAAGATCGCTCCTCACCCGCGGGCTGGAGATAGTCACTCTGCTGAAAACATGCTGCAGGTCGTCGCGCGTGCGACCCAACAGTTAGGAGCCGCGATCTTGGGCTATTTGACGTATGCCAGAAGTCGCCGGTTCTGAACTTCAACAGGTTAGACACGATTCAGAACGAAGCAGCCGAAGTCGTCAACCGCCTTAATTCAGGCTCGGCTCCAGAGGCGGCCCGTGGTGGCGCGGCAATCGTCCTGAACTGGAAGTGAGTGCCAACGCGTGAAGCAGTCTGTCATCGTACTAAGCGAACTCCAGGATGATCGCCGTCGATGAATTGCACGCCGGCGGCCTCAAGAGCGCGCCTGACAGCCGCCAGATTGTTGATTGACGGAATACGACGGCCTTTTTCGAAATCACGAATTGTACTCTCGCTCAAATTGGACCGAGCAGCCAATTCAGCCTGAGACCAGTCGAGCAAACCACGAGCCGCCCGAGATTGATCGGGAGTCATTCAACCGCCATTTCATGGGAACACGATTTTCGTTTAACAGCCACGAAAAGCGTTGACATCCGCGATTATAAACGCTAACCGTGTAAAATTATCGGTTTCCGTGTACCGAGTTGAAAAAATGCGTGATTGCGCCAAAGGCACCACCCCCGAGGAAGCTGCCGGAGACCTAGACGCTCCTTTGGTCGCCTTCGAAAACCAGTTCTTGGCGTTGGTAGCTGAACTCGATCGTGACGGTGAAAACCTAAAGCAGTCCGACGAGTACCTGACGGCGCGGGATGAGGCCCTCCTGGCCCGCCTTGATCCCGTTGAACGAGCCATCATGGGGACCCCCGCCTATACGATGACGGGCTTGAGTGTGAAGGCCCGTCACTTGGCCTACGTTCTGTCGGAGTACTGGGAAGCCCCAATCGATCAAATAGGTTGGGAAGGACGAGCGGTGCGTCTGCTCGTTGAAGCGATATGCAACGTCGCAAGCACGCCCTTAAGCATCCGAAAGCCACAAGTCGGAAAACAGCAGACGGAAGGTGGCCATAGAGATCCCAACGGGTGAGCGTGACGATTGAGCGGCTCCTCACTCAGTCGAGGGTTCAATGCGCTGGAGCGTTTCCATCAAAGTCCCCCCGGGAAATACCTGCCATTTTCGGTATTCGCGGCAAAGACAGCTTAGGCATTGAGCCAGCAAACCCGCTTTCGGTCCGCTCATGCCCTCAAACCTGCAACCACAATCATATACAAGGTTACAGCAATCAACGCCTACATGCTTATGGGTCTGGTGCGGGACAAGCGTGCGAATTAGTGGCCTTTTTCCATACGCTTCAGAATTTTCTTTCGAGCGCTCGCTGTTGGGCTAGCTCGTCTAGAGTGTCCGCAGCCTCTTTCGACAGATCCAACGTTAGACGTGCCCTAGGGCCGAAATTGGCTCTCATGTCATCAAGCGCGCTGGGCCTCTTCACCGAGTATCTCCTTCAAAAGGCAACACAATCTATCAACGCGCGCAGTACTTTTGCTGCCGAGTTCGGTCACTTTGGTGCGTCAAGGCACACCTCCCGACACGACGCGGTTCGGCTCGTGCCGGGTAATTGGAAAAGACCCAAGTGCGGATAATGACTAGCGCGGCTGAGGATCCTCGTGCAAAATCCAGGAATTGCAACTTTTGCGTTCAGGGGTTCGCTATGCGCCTAGTATTTTTTCCTACCACGCTCGCTTGCGCTCTTAGTTTTACTACTTCGTCCTTGGCCGATTGCGACGCCAGAGACTTCATTGTGCAAGACAAGACTTCCATCCAGACTAGCGAGCAAATCCAACTCGATTCGTTCTGACGGCCACCCGAGAACATTTCGGCAACCAAATGTTCTCTACCTTGAAGGGAAGCCCTCACGAAGCGATTACAACAAGCGTCGCTGCGACATCGGGGTGGTTGACCTAAAAGTATCCTCAGGGGGACTAAGTCATGCAAGCATATGCGATGCGAACGTTGGCTTTGATTGGATTTTTCGCGCTACCGCTTGCGGCGCAAGAGGCAGCCGCAGAGAATTGCGAGTTAAAGATCGTGATGGCCACTTACGAGCGCACCTCTAGCTATCATTCAGATTACCGTCTAGCCAAATTCGTCAAAGAAGAAGATTGGAACGAACTGTCTAAAAACGCTGGAGCCAGCGGAAAAATATATGGTGTCCCTGTTAGCGGCAGCTATGGTGAGTTCAAAAAGGCTTACAACGCAATGGAGCAGCAGCTAAGCGAATCGCTCAGCCAAGATCAAGCTCAACAAATCTTCTGGACCGGATTGGATAAGAGTGCCGCCGATGCATACCAAAAATGTTTGGAGTTGAACGTCTTCAATCAGCTCGGCCTTCATATCGCTGTGGTGGAAGGGAGCGAAGACGCTGTACTTTTGAAGGTTCGCTGGACATTTCCAGGAGCGAACACCGCGATCAAAATCAAATGGACCGTTCCGACTGTAAATGGAGAGCCGCTCCCAACAGAGATTGATCCTGGCGATAATTTTGTTTCCGTAGCGCGCCCCAAAACCGGCGGCATTATCGTGGCCGCCACCTACAATGGCGTTGCTTCGGAAGTAATCAAAATCGCCTCTCTCCCTCCTCCGCCTCCAATTAAGATCGAAAACTGTGTTTTGCAACCTTCCGCAGACGTGTGCCTTCGGTGTGAATTTGAGGTAAATGACGTTGTTACGAAAGGAGCAAATTCCAAAGAATATGCGTGCCGTAAGATGCCCGGGGGCGCCCTGATTAGTGTTCAACCGTTAGACGTGAAAATATCTCGGGCTGCAGGAACGGGCGACTGCTGGTACGACGTTCAAATGAAAGGACCGGACGAAAAGCCGTTCTCTGTCTTGAACTATTCAGGTGAATGTCTTGACCCAATGTCCGCCTCCGGATCAAGCAAGTTTGTGAAACCAGTGGTCAACGGCTTAGGAAAAGCCAGCTTCTTTGTAGAGAAGTGTGGCTCGGGGTCGATATGCCGCATCCAAGGCAAGCTAGTCATTGAAGCGGAAACGTCCGCGAAATAACTCCTTCGGAAATTCGGCGGCAAGTCGCCTGCTGGCAGCGTGCTGATTTTGCATTTACCATTAGAGCGGCCGAAGATTTTTTCGTAGCGGGACACGTTAGTGTATCAGACAAGCAAACTCGGACTCCGTTTCGGTGATAAGCTGCCAATCGATTACTTGCGTTCCCCCAAAAGAAGATGACCAAAGCAAATCGGACTAGATATGGGCAAGGAAGAGCAACTGCTATCGCTATCTATCGCCGACACGATCCATAAGGCCGACGCAGTCGTGCAGAAGATTTCGTACATAATTTCAGGCTTCCGAGACTCGGACGACGCCGACCGCGATAATCCAGAATTGGATGAAGCCAACGAGCAGTTGAGCTGGTGCGTCACAAAGATCTACCGTGATGTCGGTATACTTGCAGAGCGCATGGGCCTAGCGCAACTCGCCGCCAGCATGGCCGCTGAATTCAAGAGCATCAAAAACATATCGGAGGTTCATCCGCCTGCCGGAGACATTTTCTTTACAAGCCCCCATCTCACGAGCGCTCGGGGCGCATTTAGCTCAATTGCGACGATGACGCAGGGGACCGAGATAACTGGTCTGAGCGTGTTGGAAACGATCCTCGAGAACACGCCTCAAATTATCGAGCTTACGCGAGCCGATCCGAAAAAGGAGTCCGATGTCCAGCGCGAGGTCCTGAAGGTTTTGAAGATCGCGTTTCCTGACACCGAACGTGAGCCGTCGATCAGCCAGGTGTTTAAGCACTATCATCCCGATTTCGGCATCCGGTCCTTGATGGCGGCGGTCGAGTACAAGTTCTGTGACACTAAGGCCGAGGTCGTTACGGCCCTTGATGGACTTTACACCGACATGAAGGGCTACATCGGCCATTACGACTGGCGAACATTCTTCGCAGTGATCTACACGACCGATACGCTTGTTAATCCGAAAGAGATCGCCGCTGAATTCCGCGGTATGAAGGCAGACACGAACTGGATTCCGATTGTTGTCGTCGGCAAGGGAGGAAGGCAAGCTAAGCCGTGATGGGATCCGACACCAGCCACTCCGCTGGTTTTGTCCGATGGGCGGTTCGAGCCGGAGAGAGTGCCTACCCTATCAAAGCGCGGCTTTTGTTAAGCTGCATCAATTGCTTGAGGATTTTTTGGTAGCGGGGGAACGCTACCGCCTTTCACCACACCAACCATACATAAGATACTCTATCCAGTCATTCGCCTGAATCGTGCCGGCGCAAGCAGGGGAAAAACGGTTGACAGCGCAGCTCCTGGACTGGTCTCAACCGGCACGACAATGTATCAACCAGGGATGGTAGTTGACCCGAAATGGCTTGAGCTATTCAAACTGCCGCTAAGGACGGCCCTTGCCGTCGCTATCGCCAGCTGCGTTTTGCTGGCATTGGTCTTTACTCAGATTCTGGACCTGGGGCCGATTGGCCTGTTCGCCCTTCCCGTTCTCATCATTGCAGCGGTCGTTTCCACGGCAATGTCCGTTGTTGGAATCGTCGTTGCCTTGTCCGCCCCACTTCGTGAGAAGCGGAAGCAATCCGCGCTGGAACAGCGACGCGCAATTCGAAAAAAAGAGGAAGATGAGCGGCAAGAACAAAGGAGGGTTAGCGTCCTTGGCAGGCTGAACCACCTATCAAAGGAAGAAATCGACGTGGTGGCGAAGGCTCTCCGCGACGGCTCGCCAACCTTCTACACCTACGTGTTTAGCCCGCCCGTTGGCGTCATGCAGGGAAAAGGGTTGGTGTGGTCGCCTGGCGGCACTCACCACCAAGACTATTACCCGTTCAGCTTTCACGACTTTGTTTGGGAGGCGCTACTGGAGCGCAAAGACGAGTTCATCGCAAAGGACGCAGAGCACAAACGGGCCGAGGAAGAGCGCAAGAAGGCTGAAAGAAGCCGTCGCTATTGAGAATTACCGCTCCTATGGCCCTATGAGAATGGACCCTGAAGCTCTGTACCATCAGCTTGGCCACCTGGTGGCCACCATGCCAAATCTCAACGGCGGCGACTGGAAAACACCCGAGGGCCAGCGTTGGCTTGGACGTGCCGCTGTGCTTGTCCAGGCATTGGGGGCGAACAGCGCTGATATCGCCGCTTTCAACGTGGCCAGTAACAACCTTGGTACTGGCTTACATACTCAAAACGTTCAGGCAAGGCCTGGCCCCTGCGAGGAGCCTGCACGATCGTATAATCACCATAGACGACGCGGGCGCCTGGACGCCTGGACGCTTACCCAATCGCTGAAGGACTTTGCGGCTCGCTCGCCAGCTACCATCGTTAAGGTCGATGCCGAAACCGCCGCCTTAAAGGTCAGCGCATACGGTGCCATCTGGCAGACCGCTGCAGCGCTTTAGTTCAGCCATGCCCACAATCAGCCCCCCGCCGGCGAGAAGGGGCCTAAGCCATTGGACAATCTGGTTGCGGGATGCGCAACAGCCGCCCCCCCCAAAGACTGCCGCCGTTTGTTATTTCTTTAGCGTTCTGAATAGCTTGCATCTCCGAGCATGCTTGAAGCTTTTCGCTCCGGAAGAGGACCGAGAAAAATTTGATGTCAGCAGAATGTGTTGTGGAGTTGAAAGTCGACCGCAAGGCTATCGCAGACGCGCCATTTGAACTGGATGGGATGCTCCAAAGCACAGGCTCAATCGCTCCGGTAACTCGAACACCCCAGGGAGGATCGTTGCTCCCTCGGCACTGGAAAAGAAAACATTTGGAAGATGCCATCGGAGCCAGTATGCGACGATTCCGCTCGGATCAGCGCCACTTAGTACGGCGGTGAGGCAGTCCAACCTACGCTACTGGCCGCAGGGAGTGTATCTCCAGGCACACTCAAGCTGAGCGACTTTGTGGCCGTGCTTATCTCTCAGTTCGCCTGTTTGGTCGTCGAAAGAAAACAGGGTGCCGGATACGCTGATCTGTCTAAGACCCGGATCGCCTGGCCCACCTTCCATCAACTGCAGGTCTGCGTTCAGGGCTGCCTGCTCGGCTGCGGTCGGCCCACGAGAGCTGGAATAGTGAGGGGATTTCGTATCGCGATGAGAATGCCATCCTTTTGGACCGGCCGCCCCAGCGGCAGGCCGATAAAGTATTCTGTAGCATGAGGTGACATCATTGAATCCGATGTCGATAGAGTCTTTGATAGCTTTTTTCTTCCCGGGCGACTTGGCCTCAGCCTCAGCCTTTAGAGCGTGCGCGGCATGTGCGAAGTCAACTCCGGCGATTGGAAAGGGTCTTCCCCCCGGATACTTGCCGAGGAAATACTGCGACCAGGTATGCTTGTTTTCTTTCGTCGGACAGTTTCCGTCAGCCATTATTGGGTTGACGGCCGACGCTCGCTCCGTTGAAGCGAGGGCACACACCGCAAAACATGAGATCAATATACGACAATACCGCCCGCGATTAGTGATCATCTTGTAGGCCCCAGATAATATTCGAAGTTCGGTTCTTGCCGTATTGGCGGTCGAATGGGAGAATTCCGAAACGGAGACGCAGGGGGCGGTCGTCGAGGTGGCTGGATTGATCTCATCGTTTCTGCCAACTTGTGCCATTGAGAGTCTTTCACCGTTTGCGCGCGAGCCGTCTCACTCGACGTTTGACTATTCGAATTATTTTGGGCGAGGTATCTCACGAACGGCACCGGCCATTGCAACCACGGTTCGATGACGTTCTCGACGGTTTCTGGTACTTTCAGGTCGAGCGTCCGAGCGACATCAGTCGCCAAGGACACGCAGTTTTGGGAGGGAAGCGAGTATTCCTTTTCGTTCCACTGCTGCATCACAAACAGCACATTATAGAACTGGGAGGCAGTAACGGTCGTCCGAAAGTGCACATCGCTGTGCATGTCTTCAAAATCGTAATCCACTTTGCCATCGACGCCGGCGACTAGCTTTCTGATGGCTTCGCTTTGCGTTTTCGGATCGGGGTAGAATCCGCCGATGGCACGATAAATACGGAGACCGTTGCCCTCGACCCCAAGCGCAACGAACGCATGACCTGAATGTCCAATACCCGCGGGGCCTCTGCCCCTAAATTCGACAAACGGCGCCCAGGAGGGGCTTGAATCTGGAAAAAGCTCCTGAATATCGCCCCCATAAGCGAGCGACGAAGGGAGAACAAGCCCACAGAGAAGAGCTAAATTCCTCAAGAACTTTCGGCGACTAGCCATGACGTCTTCTCGCTGTCGTATGGCAAACAGCAGTTCAAGCAGTCAAAAATCTACTTTAGGCCCCTTTGAAGTCAATCGCCTCAGTGATGAGACCAAAGTCCCGTGCTGTTGGCGATGACGAGGCCAGCGGTAAGCGCGCACACTCGCGGCTGTGGGTACTATCAGGGACCTGCAACGACCTCAAATTGCTATTTGAGGCAGCGGCTTGAACGGGCAGATCGGCCGGCCCGATCCGCGGGCACCCGGGTTCTCCAAGAATGAGGAGTGGGCGACCGAGTGGAACGAAGGCTCAGCTGTGCCACTTTATTCGAGCCATCCGCTCATCAAGAAGAGCTAGCCCCCACGCTCGCCATCGTTCCGTTACGCATGAGAGGCGTCAACTCCTGCTGATTCGGCGGATTCATTGCACGAAGAATTCATGACCAAGCATTGCTGCGCTTGTGGCATGCTACACTACGTCCTGTTGTTCTGCTCCGGAGATTCCTGAGCAAGTAACGAGCGAGAGACTGCGGCTTGCTTCGATTGCCGCAAGCCCTTTCCATGAGGCCCGCTGTTGTTGGAACTTCACGGCCGGCTGAAAGGAAGCAGCGTTCGAGCGTCTCAGGCGGTTCAAGCGCCAGCCGGTTAGCTAACGCTTCGGACTCCCGCCCCTTCTGAAATGGTTTCCTTTGCCGGGCGCCCAGGTTGGCTTGTCCGGTCTACGCGACGGACGAACAGGCTGTAGCGTTAGGCGCTCAATCTGTTTGCGGGCCAACTGCATCTGCTCGTACAGCTCGTTGGGCGGAATAGTGATGCGGCCTGCGTCAATCTTGAGGATGTAGCGGAGAAACTGAATTCGAATATCGTCGAATCGGCTGTTTGTAAGCGACTTCTTGATTTCATCACGAGCGAACGGCTCGTTGATCCCGGTGACCAATGCCATCTGATCAATGTATACGGGCGACGTAAGTAGCAGCTCCAGATGAGCAATGCCGCTCTCCTTGATCGCCACCTTGTCAGCGAGCGTCACGTATTGAACGTTCGGGTCAAGCGCCTCCACGAGGCGACGATCGTAAAGCCGATTGACAGCTGTAAGGATCAATTCTTCGGCGACGCCACATCCCTCAAAGAACTGCACGAGGTTCGAGACCGACCAGTGCGCAGCTTCAACGTTCTCATCTTGGTTATTGCGCGCATTGTGCATTTGACGGCGGAGAATCCACAGAATGTAATAGCTCAACAGCGGTGGCCCAGGCTTCTGCGGATTGGTCTGGAACAAGTTCGATATGTACTCGTTCTCCCGCTCGCTAAACCGGTCGTACTCACCTCTTATTAGGGCCCGATGCGTTCTGACGCGGTCGGTGGTCACGTCCTCGCCCGAGAACTTCGACTTGATGATGTCGTCAATCGCGAGCTCGGGAGAGATGAATATCCGCTCGGCAATTTTCAGCATTCGGCGGATATCAAAATTTCCAAGACGCCCGATGAAGCCAGAAACATAGTCGTTCTCGACGAAAACCTTGCCGACAGCCTCGGCAAGAATCGCAAGATCGTTCACCTTCACATGAAAACCTCGCCGCGAGAAATAGGATTCGGTGGCCTTGGGTTCTCCATGGACCTTGCTCTTCAGGAAGTTGACACGGCGCGAGATGATCTCTTTCGCGTCGGGCACAGGCAAATAGAAGCTCTTTGCCGAATAGCTCTGCAACGCCCCTGCTTTCGACAGCCGCCACACGGTCCTGTCAGTGATCGGCACAATGGTGAAGACGGGCGCGGCGCTTTCGAGGGAATGCGCGAGCTGATACACCATATCCTGGACATCGGTCGGGAACTGGTCCGTGTTGTCGAATACCAGGCACGATAGCTTCTGGTGACCTGAGGCGGCCCAGGCGAGCAGCAGCCGCACGTATTCGTCGGGATGGTTTTCGCGCCGCTCCTCAATGTGCTTGCCGAACTGGTCGCGAAACTCGTTCCTGTTGGTCTCGTACAGGTGCTTTCGCGGACCGGTTGACCACCGTTGGTATTCAGAGAAGAAAATGCCGCGCAACTCGTCGTAGCTTGGCGGATTAGTCGCGCACACCACCGCTTCGAGCTTGTCGCGCAACTGGAGCATCGCCCAAGGCACGATGCCCCTGGGATCTGCGTGATAATCCTCAAGATCAACGCGCGCCACGATGCACTTTTCCCGCAACTGCTTTGCGAGAACCTGCTCAAAGAACCTGTCAACAAAGGTCGATTTACCTGCACCCTTGTTGCCCACAAGTAAGACGGTCTCGGAACGGCGCGTGGTGATCACGCGCTGGATCTGGCTCTGTAGCTCCTCGCTTTGGGCGGTGTCGAGCGATGAGATGTTGTTCAACACCCGCTGGACGATCTTCTCCAACTCGAAGTCGGCTCTTTGGCTTTCTGAAGTCTCAACGAAGCAATCCCGAAGCATCTCGCGGTCTTTCTCGTTCGACAATCGCGAGAAGAATTGTTGGAACAGAAGCGCCGCGTCGCTGGCGAGCGGGTCGCGTTGCTTCATGCTGGCTTCGCCCGGATCAAGCACGAAGAGCTGCTGCTCTGCCTCCGGCACGGCCAGCCCGTCAGCGTCGGCGAGATGCGCCAGATGCAGCCGCTTCATGATCGCTGAAAAGTTCAGCAATTCGACGAACTTTGCGAAGTTCGCGATTACCGTCTCCAAGCACGGAAAGAGGATACCCTTGCCTTCGAGCGGCTTCAGACCGTCCGTCCGGGATGCCCGGAAGAAGAGCCAGGTGTTGCCATCGGTGACCGCAGCGACTGCAACGCCATTTTCTAGAGCATATCCCATCGCCTGCCTGATGCCGGCCAACAGCGGCTTGACCACCGGTCCTGACAAGGTGACGACCATCAAATCTTTGCTCTTGGTCGCGGGTTGGAGAAGTCCAGCCTTCTTAGCCTCCAGCACCATGGCTCCGCGGCGATCGGCAATCGTCAAAAGGTAGTCGATATAGCCTGAGTCAGTAGGCGGTTCGGTGAAGACGGCCTCGTGCTTCCACTCCAGAACCTCGAACAGAAACCGGTCCAAAACCTTCAGCCGCGTATCGGCCTCATTCAGCTTCGCTGCCAAGGCGGCTTCAATATCGGCCTTCAGTTTCAGCAGGCGCTCGTACGCCTGGTCGATCGAATTGGTCATGGCCACGCCCCGGACGGCTCAGAAGGCCTAAATAGCTGAAAATCGGTAGAGAATCGAGATTATTCAGGGTCTTCGCCTCCTTTGGTTATCCCAAGAATCCCCTCCACCAAGCAAATATTGCCCCAGCAGCCGACAAGACGGCCCAGCGAACGCAACGCTCGACCGGACTCCTGCCGTCCCGCAGGATCGCTAACCCAGCGAGGACGGTTTTGTTTGCGGCTCCTACCTGAAGTCGCCCGATACTGTCGATCACCTCCGATAGTGACCGGTCTTTAGACATGGCTCCGCCCTCCGGGCCAAAGCCCGTTGTGCCAAGGGATGCCCTCGGCTCCTGCGAAAAGGTCTAGTACGGTGGACTTGCAATCAACAACGCACCACGGACTGGCTCGTTACATAGTGACTCGAACCAGCTTGGCGATAAGTGAGCGCCACCGTGCGCTCACTCGCAACGCACTCTGCACAGATAGGTCTGACAAACGACGCGACCGTTTGTCAAATCTTGCCAGAAACCTCTATTTTTGCAGGCTCCCTTACGGGGCCTCTATGAGCCGTGCGTTAACACCAGAGCAATTTATGGCAGCACTAGAAGTCAAGACCAAATGCGAGAACGAATCAAGAATGAGCACTGCAACAATCTTCTTTCAAATTCAACCTCCGACTAAACTCATTGGGTTCGGTAATCATCCTCTCCGACAAGCTGGTCGAGTAGAGTTCGAAACAGGAGACGCAGCTCAGTGACGCCAATACTCGTCCATTAAGCGGCGCAGGCCTGACATCAACACCTGCCAGGTTGGGGCAGCTACCCAACCGACTCCGCATCAAAGCGCCGCCCAACTTGGTTCTCGTCTCGGCCACGTGCTCCGCACGATGGATCAGCCGACCGGCATGTCTGGCGTTAGAATCAAGCTCCGCTACCGCGAGTACGAGCGCGATTGACCGAGAGCCCGGAGAACAATTGGATTGCTTTCCGGCCTGCAGCGGCCGTTCGCTCGCGCAACGGAACTGCGCGGTTCGCTATCGATCTGCAGCCCTCCGGAGGCGATCTGCGAACTTCAATCCAGAACGCTAGAGCCGACAGCTTTGGGCCCCCTAAACCGAAGCAAGCTCACCATGGACCGAGAGCGAGACCGGCAATTCCGTTCGTATGCGCGCTCAAACGCTAGCAAGTTGTTGACGAGCCGTGTTTTGTCGTGCCTTTCGCAGGTCCGCTGTATTCACGCGGACCGACTTTTGTAAACACCAATCGACGGGAGCTTTCTGTTTCACCCCAATGAGATAGCCGCGGGCGGCCCGCGAAGCGTCAGCACCGGAGGTGCATAGGGTGTGAGAAACCCCTTGCTTCATTCTTCTGGCCTTCGGCTGCAAGTTTGCGCGGAAGCAGGTTTGCTGGTCACCGATTTGGCCAAGACCCGTATCGCGCAATGAGCTTGCTTAGAGACGAAACGGCAAAGTCAGAATGAACCAGCGCGCCTGCTGTGAACTCCGGCAGCGAGCAGCAGCGCCACAGCCATCGGATCAAGGACGGCAACGAGCGCCAGCGTGAGCAGCCGGACCGCTCTCTCGAAGTCCGTGGCAGGTATGCCAATCAGCTCGGCGAGATATCGTATCGGTCCGACCTCGGCCTCGGCACGCCTGCGTTGCGCGTCAATCTTGGCTTTTTCGATCTGTAGATTAGCGAGAGCCTGGGACTCACGTTGGCGTTCCGCCGCGATGTCGGCACGTTCGCGACGCCTCTGGTCAGAAATCGTCATCGCACCGACCGGCCGGCCAAGGCGCGTCGCCTCGTCGATGGCCGCGTCGATCTGGGCAATGCGCCGGTCAATGTCGGTGACCACTCGGCTCTGCATCCCGAGGCGGGCCTCGACGTCTGCGGTTTTGTCGGCAAGAGCGAGATCTATGGATGCCATATGGTCGAGGTGAGCGCGGGTGAGAAAGCCGAATACGCCAACGGCGTTCAGGCCCATCAACACGCCAATCATCAGGACCAGGACGAACCTCAGGAAGGACGGCGCAGACGTCCAATGCTCAGTCAGCCAGGCCGCCGCCACGAGCTTTCCGGCCTCCAGCACGGCGCCCATGATGATGACAGGCCAGAAGGCTCCGGCAAAGATCGCGGTCAGGCCGTCGATGGAAAAGGCAGCCGATACACAAGCCAACGCCAGAGCGACAATCAAAGCAGCGAGCTTGACGCGTGTCGGAGAACCATGGGCTTTCTCCGTTACAGACACTCCTGTGACGCCGGCCGCGTCCGTAACGCTGGCGGTACCATCCGTAACGGTCGGTGTTACGGTCTCCGTTACAATGATCGCTTCAGCGTTACGGCTGATCAGGCCCGCGCGCTCCCAGGCTTTCAGGCGACGACTGGTCCGCATCCTATTCCAGCCCCATTGGCGTCCGAGCTCAGCAGCGCTGACCGTCACGTGTCCCTCGGGCTGGGAGCGCAGCCAAGCCAGCGCCTCCCTGTCATCAAATGGATGGGGCGGAACGGGCTCAGTCATGATCAGATGTTGCTCCTTGCGTCTCCGCCCCGCGAGATCGGAGGCGCGCGAAAGGCCGGCTGCTCCAGAACGATGACGCTGACCTCATTGGCCGGAACGGGGAGCTGCCGGCCCCAGACCGGAATCGGTCATCCCTCCTGCTCGCCCCGTGGAAAGAATACGGAGGGCCCTGCGCGTTGCGGTGCGGATTGCGGGCGATTTTCTGCCGCCGCTTGGCGAAAGCGGATCAAGCCTCGCGAGCCCTGCCCTGCGTGCAGGTGTCCCGCAAAGGTGGCATTTTCGAAGTCAGAGCGGAACGGCCGAATTGCGCGACGTCGCACGCTACGGCCCTCCGCTTAACGGCCACTATGCGCGGTTGCTGCCGAACTGCCGCCGATCGACACTCGATCTGAGCCATCCGTATTGGCGACTTGCGCGCGGCTTTAACACCGATCTTCCTCGACGTTGGACCGGTCCGTGTCGAATTGATGCCGGCGGGCAGTCCGACTTTCCATCTCGGATCTCCAGACGAATAGCATCGCCGATGCAGTTCGATCACTCTGGTTTCTGTTGATAGATCTCTAAGACCCCGCGCTCGGATGCCAATGGTCTGACCGGAGCCGTGGCAAAGATGCTGTCTGAGACTCACTACCCGTGTAGCTACCGCGCGGTGTCTGAGCACAGTTCAGCCTGAGATTGGAGAGGAGCGAGCAGAGGGCGGGTTCGACGGCAAGATAAAATCGCCTCTCCGCGGCGTAGACTCGGCGGTCGTAAGTTTTTGAGGTTACTTATCGCAGCACGGCACTGCTCCAACACTCATAGTGTTGCTAGAGGAAGAAAGACCTGAGAGATCAATGTCCCGAATGGCACTAATCGCAGCTTAGCGAACTAGGTCGCAGAATTGGGACATACCTAGCCATGCGCGCATGGAAGGCTGCTACAGGGCTAACGGAGCCCGTCAAGGCTCGCCCTAAGCGCGCGGCGAAGCCGCTGACGGGCCTTGACCGGATTGCGGCTGGCCCGGACCTTTTCCTTCGAGGCGCCAATGGCTTCTTGTGAGCGGGGCTGCACTGATCACAACGCGAAGCAGTCCCGCGGGTCAGCTTTCCCATGAAGAACAGAAACGATCCAGGTCGATCCGAGGCGACACGATTAACCCAAAGCCGACGTTTGCGGCCGCATCAGCGGATTATCCGCTTTTGACCGATTTCGTTGAAAAAGTCAGCAGTTGCGACGCAGAGATATCGGTGATTCAGTCTGTCTAGTGGGCAGGACTGAAGGTCATGATGGGGCATCGGCAAGTCGAACAGGCTGCGTTGTTCTATGAGTTCTCGCTGGAAAGGCACATCCCAGCCGACCACCTCGTGCGGTCGATCGATAGGTTCGTCGACCTTGACGACTTACGGCGGGAGCTGGCGCCGTTCTACAGCAACATCGGGCGGCCCTCGATCGATCCGGAGCTGATGATCAGGATGCTCTTGATCGGCTATTGCTTCGGCATCCGATCGGAACGGCGCCTCTGCGATGAAGTCCATCTCAATCTGGCATACCGCTGGTTTTGCCGGCTGGGTCTAGATGGAGGCGTCCCCGATCACTCGACGTTCTCGAAGAACAGGCACGGCCGCTTCCGTGAGAGCGATCTCTTCCGTCGCGTGTTCGAGACCGTCTTGCGCCGCTGCATCCGGGAGCGCCTGATCGGCGGCGAAGGGTTCGCAGTCGACGCGAGCCTGATCAAGGCGGATGCCAATCGGCAGAAGGGAATCGAAGGCGATAAGAGGCTTCCGCCGGAGGCTGCGGGTCGAGCGATCGACGAGTATCTTGCCGTTCTTGATGATGCCGCGTTCGGTGCCGCGACGGAGGTCACGCCCAAGTTCGTGTCGCCCTCCGACCCGGCGGCGCGCTGGACGGGAGCGCACGGCGGCCAGGCCTTCTTCGCTTACTCGACGAATTATCTGGTCGACGTCGAGAATGCGATCATCGTTGATGTCGAGGCGACCACGGCGATCCGCCAGGCAGAAGTATTGGCCGCCAAGCGCATGATTGAGCGTTCAATCGAAAGGTTCGATCTTTATCCAAGCCGGCTTCTCGGCGACAGCGCCTATGGCTCCGCTGAGATGCTCGGGTGGCTGGTCTACGAGCACGGGATCGAGCCGCACGTGACCGTCTTCGACAAGTCGGCCCGCACCGACGGGACCTTCTCGCGTGAGGCCTTCACCTACGACCATACCAGGGACGTCTATCGCTGCCCCGCTGGCAACCCCCTCACCACTACAGGGACGCTGGTGAACAACGACACGACGGTCCTCTACCGTGCGAGCAAGCGCGATTGTCAAGCATGCTCTCTAAGAAGCAGGTGTTGCCCCAACACCCCGGCTCGAAAAGTGCCGCGCTCGATCTACGAGGGCGCTCGCGACATGGCACGCGAGATCGCAAGCTCATGGGAAGGCCGCACTTCACGCCGGCTCCGCAAGAAGATTGAGATGCTGTTCGCGCATCTCAAGCGCATCCTCAAGCTAGATCGGCTGCGACTAAGAGGGCCGAACGGCGCACGCGACGAGTTCACCCTCGCTGCAGCCGCTCAGAACCTTCGTAAGATGGCCAAGCTGATCCCGATGCCCGCGCTGACGCCCGCGTGAACCACAACGCGCCAATTCGTCCTCGAAACAGATGGCGTTCACGACGAAACTACTGCCGACTTTTTCAACGGAATCGACCCAAAGCCGATCAGCGGCAGCATCCCCGGCGAAAGACTGGTTTTGGTCCAGAGACATCCGCACTTTGTTCAACGGCTCCTTAGCCCACGCGGACGGTATAGAGAAATTTTGGCGAATTAGACCAGCAATCGGTTACTATCACCAGACGATACTGAGCAGCTGCTTCCACGCGCTATAGCCGCAACTCGCGAAGGCACTCTGCCAGCGAATGACGCACCCCAGCCTGTTCTAATCAATCCAGTTGCTGAATGTATTTGCAGCGCTGGGCCGAGCATATGCGCGATCAGAATTGCGATCTGTCTGGGCATCGCTGAGAGGACAAACAACCTGCGCCCGCGCTTCGTTGGTTGAGGATAGACGAGCTGTTTTACGACGGGCTTGGCGTACGAAGGCCATAATCCTTCGCGCGCCCCGAGGTTGATGCATCCTGCGCTGACCCATCGGCACACAACCCGCCGTCTTCATTAGCGTCGCTAGGCCTCGAATAAGTTGATCCGTTTTGCGTCGATTACCGGTCGGCAGACTCGATGAACGCGGCCACCTCCCGCGGATGAGACAGCATCACTGCGTGGCTGCTATTTATTTCTTCCACTCGCGCACCGCTTCGCTTAGCCATCTTTCTCTGTGAACTGGGGGTTATCATGCGGTCCTGAGACGGGATCAGGAAGGAACTCGGCTTTGCCTTCCAGCCCACTTTTGTGGTCTTGGCTTCGACGGCTTTCAGTCCCCATGGCACTTGCGCGGCCGCCATGAACTCAGTCAGCGCCGCAGGGGAATCCGCCGCAAAGGAAGTCGGGAACTTCACGGGATCGACCAGCAGGTAACCGTCTTGCGGCGGCAGCAGGGGCGCCTTCGCCTCGCCAGGCTCTGCCGGCCAGTCATTCAGGGATGCGGCAGATTCGCCAGCGTCCGGCGCAAAGGCCGCGATGTAAGCCAGGCTCTTGACCTTCGGATTGTCGCCAGCCTGTGTGATCACCATGCCGCCATACGAGTGGCCAACCAGCACAACAGGGTATTTGGCTGCTGCGATCACGGCTTCCGTGGCGGCGACGTCACCCTCGAGCGTGATGGTCGGATTCTGGACCACCAGCACTTCGTATCCGCCCTTTTTAAGGAGATCGTATACCGCTTGCCAGCCTGAGCCATCGACAAACGCGCCGTGCACAAGGACGACCGATGTCGTTTTCTGTTGCTGAGCTCCCGCGGAGTTCGACGTGATAGCGAGCGCGCACATTGCCAGCAGAGATGCCAAATAGTTCACAGGAATTCCTTTCGTGTTGTGGGGCGTCGTGATAGATCGGCTACCTTTAAGTTCGTGCGAAAGTCTTGCGTCAGGGCCGTTCATTCGTTCGGTCGAGGAAGTCGCTGATCAGCGGCGCCATCACGTCGAGTTGGTCCTCAAGTGCGAAGTGACCGGTGTCGAGGATGTGTAACTCGGCGTCTGGCAAGTCGCGCAAATAGGAATGTGCGCCGGCTTCAGCGAAGACCTTGTCGTTCTTGCCCCAGAGGATTAGAGCGGGCGGCTTCCTTTCGCGGAAAAACGCTTGGAACGCCGGATAAAGCGGGATATTGGTCGCGTGGTCGTAGAGCAGGTCCAGCTGAATGTCCTTATTGCCGGGACGATCCAGCAGCGCTTGGTCTTGCACCCAATTGTCAGGACTTATGCGCGTCAGATCGCGGACGCCATCGGTGTATAGGAATTTGGTCGCGCGGAGAGAGACGAGGGATGAAAGCGCATTCCTCCGCTCCTCCGTTCCTTCCCTCCAATACGCCTTGATCGGGTCCCAAGCTTCCCGCAATCCTTCTTCGTAAGCGTTGCCGTTCTGGATGATGAGGGCAGTCACGCGCTCCGGATGCTTGAGGGCGAGGCGATAGCCGACCGGTGCGCCGTAATCCATGACGTACATGGTGTAGCGTTTCGCTCCGAGTTGATTCAGCAAGGCGTCGATCATCTCGGCATAGTTCGCAAAACTATAGGAAAAGCGGTTGCGATCCGGCGCATCGCTTTGCCCGAAGCCGGGGTAATCCGGCGCGATGATACGGTATCGGTGGGCTAGATTCGGAATCAGATTGCGGAACATGTGTGAGGACGTCGGAAAGCCGTGCAGAAGGAGAACGACGGGCCCATCTGCTGGCCCAGCTTCGCGGTAGAACACGTTCACGCCGCTGATGGCGGCCGTGCGGTAATGAACGGTTAAATCGCCTACGCTGCCGCCGGGCATTGGCCCGCAACGATGAGCGGGCGTTGCCCCCGGTCCACATGCAGAAGCCGTGGACCTCCCGAGCGATGGATGTGCGCTTACAATGGTTAAGGCGATGAGAGTCGCGCAAGAAAGGCGCATGGCAACTCCTTTATACGGTACGTCGTTCCTCAAACCCGATTATCTCACGTCTACGGATTCCGCGATTACTGCCGTACGTTCGGCCAGTTCGGGAACCCTGGCCAAGTAGGCCTGGTAATGTTGCGAGGCGCGATGTGCTTCGACCGCAGTGATATCTCGGTAGAGCTCATCAAGGACGTAATGATGATCGTTCGAAGTGTCGCGCCAAACGTCCCAACGCAGATTACCGGGCTCTGCCCTGCAATGCGGCGCAAGGCCGACCAGAAGTTCTCTCAGCTCATCGCTTTTGCCGGGGTGAGCAACCAGAAGAGCAGTAATCTTCGACGGCATCGCGATCGACCAAAACTTTTCAGAGTGACTGCTGGCTTCAGTTCAGCCAGGCGATGTTCGGCTGCCTGTCTTATAATTTTCTCAGTGCTGCCAGCAGCTCTTTTGCCAGGCGCCCGGCTGAGGCGGGATTCTGGCCGGTGATGAGACGTCCATCGACGACAACGTGAGGTTCCCAGTTTGCCACGGACGTATATTCGGCGCCCTCTGCCCGCAGGGCGTCCTCAAGTTCGTAGGGAACATCTTCGCGCGCGTAGTCGTACTCTTCCTTCTTCGAGAACGAAGTCAGCTTCTTGCCCTGCACGAATGGCTTGCCATCGCCAAGGTCCACCCCGAGAAGCGCGCACGGACCGTGACAAACGGCCGTCACGAATTTTCCCGTGCTCCAGGCGCGCACGACTGCATTTTGAACGATGGGGTTACGCTGGATGTCGACCATCGGCCCGAGCCCGCCGGGCACGAGAATGGCATCAAAATCCGCAGCATCCACCTCGGCAAGTTTGCGGCTGCGATTGAGGCGGCGAAAAGCCTTGCTTTCAAGAAAGGCCTTTTCCGCAGGATCTTTCTCGTCGTAGGCATCGTAGGGCGTCCATCCGCCTCTCAAGGAAGCGAACTCAACGGCGATGCCTGCCTTGTCAAGAACATCGAACGGATGCGCGACCTCGGCGAAAAAGAAGCCCGTCTTACGATTTTGCGGGCCGATCACCGCTGCGTTGCTGACGATAAACAGGACGTGTTGAGTCATGATTCGTTTCCTGGAGGTATCCATAAAGTCGAAGAGCGCCGCAACGACACTACCCGCGCGGCCCAGAACCGTATTTCCGAATCCTGCGGGATCATGAGCAATCCCTGCGGTACTCCGCATCGGAACGATCGGCATTCACCTCGATCTGGCCGCAGCACAACTCGCGATACTGCCCCGGCGTAAGGCTTGCGGCCTTGCGGAAGACGCGCGTGAAGTTTGCTTGCGAGCCAAAACCGAACTCCAGGGCGATTTCGACCAGCGACAGTCGGTTGCGCGCGAGCTCGTGCCGCGCAGCCTGGACGCGCCGATCGGTCACGTATCGGTGCGGTGACAATCCCGTCGCCTCGCGAAACAGCCGGGAGAAATGATAGGGGCTGAGACAGGCCTGAGCCGCCAGATCCTCGAGTCTGATTTCGTCTCCCAGAGACGACTCGATATAATCGAGCACGCGCTGCAGGCGCCGTGGATCGAGCGACGGAGACCTGTCGGGCGCACGCCAGCGGTCGATCGTATAGTTGCCCAGAAGATGCGCTGCAAGCGCGACTTGAATTCCCTCCACGAACAGCGCGTCAGTCGACTGGCGCGGACGATGAAGCAGATCCCGAAGCGGCGAGCAGATGTGGAAGAGCACCTGGTCCGTCAGACCGTGGGCGTAGGCGATCTCGATCCTTGCCGGATCGATATTGAAGTCCGCAAGCGCGCTCTGGTCCAGCAGCGCCGGCGGGAGGTAGAGGTGAAGACACTCCATCCGGTCCGAAAGCTCGAGATGGCTCTCCTGCGTCCCGACCGGAACGAGGTAGCTCATGCCGGGGCGCGCGAGGCTTTTCTGGACTTCACCGTTGCCGGTGCGACACACCATCCCGCCGCCGGACAGTAGCATCACCAGTTCGGTGCAGATAGGCACCGGCGTCGCCTGGCGCCCCGCTTCGAACTTGCGATGTTCGATGCTCAGCCCTGGCCAATCGTTGGCCGCCGCGAGCTTCTCGCTGTTCTGGTACTTCTGATCTCCATGAGTCACGAGCGCCATCACGACCTCCGCAAGTTGCGGCGAATCCCGGCCCCGTATCGCAAGAGAGCGATCATTCCATCCGGTAAATGAGTGCAGCCCCGGCCCGCTGCCACGCCGATCCTGAATTTCTCACAAGGACCGATAGCGAAGTCCAGAGGCGGCACGGTTAAAAGAAGTAAAAGGCAAGCAAAGCAAAAGGTTGGAGCACGCGCACCGCCGCTTCGAAAGCTGCTCTCATCGAAGATGAGCAAGATGCGTCCATCGTCGCGCAGGAATCGGGAATACCGCAACTTCTCAGCTGCGCTAATGAAGCTCATCAAACGGCAATGTCGCCGTATCAAGGATCGGAGCCTGCTATGAAGCCGCTTATTTCCGCGCTTGTTGCAATGTCGATCGCAACGGCCGTCCCCGCGGTGGCCGCCGAGAAGACCGTTTCCATCGTCCTTGTCCACGGCGCTTTCGTCGACGGCTCGGGCTGGAAGGACACCTACGACATTCTCTCGAATGCGGGCTATGAAGTGCTCGTCGTCCAGCAGCCGACGATCTCGCTTCGTGACGATGTCGCGGAGACCGAACGCGTGATCGCCAAGGCGCGGCATCCGGTCATCCTCGTCGGACATTCCTATGGTGGCATGGTCATCACGGAGGCCGGCGACAATCCGAAGGTTCAGAGCCTTGTCTATCTCGCGGCATATGCTCCCGACGCCGGAGAGTCTGTCAGCACGCTGTCGGAAGGCTCAGTGCCCGCCGGCGAGCAAAAGGGTCCGCTCGTCGTCGAAGGCAACTTTATCTTCGTCGACCGCGACAAATTCCCGACCTCTTTCGCCGGCGGCGTCGACGCTGCGACCGCGCGCTTCATGGCTGCGGCGCAATTGCCGTTTGGATTGCAGGCGGTGCAGTCCAAGGTCGACCGCGTGGCCTGGAAGACCAAGCCGACCTATTACATGGTCACGATGGAGGATCACATTATCCCGCCGACCTGGCTGCGCACCATGGCCAAGCGCTCGGGCGCGAAGGTGACGGAGATCAAAAGCGGCCACGCGGTGATGCTGTCGCATCCGCGCGAGGTCGCGGCCTTCATCAGAAGCGCGGATACCTCCGCGACCGAATGAGACGGGCGGCGCCGCGCACGGGCGGACTTGCCTGTCGCAGACGAGGACACGCAACATGGCCCTCAAGAATATTCTGCCGGGAAGATTGGGCTTCGGCGCGGCGCCGCTCGGCAACATGTTTCGCGACATCCCGGAGCAGGAAGCGCTCGCGACGGTGAGTGCGGCCTGGGACGACGGCATCCGCTATTTCGACACCGCGCCCTTCTATGGCGCGGGTCTTGCCGAGATCCGCATGGGCGCCGCGCTCGCCGACCGGCCGCGAAGCGATTATGTCGTCAGCACCAAGGTCGGAAGATTGATCCTGGACGAGATCGAGGATGTCGGCGCCCGCGACCTCGGCGAGAAGGGGGATGTGTTCAAATACGGGCGTCCGAACAAGATTGTGAACGACTATTCCGAAGACGCGACGCTGCGCTCGATCGAAGACAGTCTGAAGCGGCTCGCGACCTCCCACATCGACATCGCCTTCGTGCATGACGTGGCGCAGGACTTCTACGGCGACGAATGGCTTTCGGTGTTCGAAAGCGCACGCAAGGGGGCGTTCAAGGCGCTCGACCGGCTACGCGACGAAGGCGTGATCAAGGCGTGGGGCCTCGGCGTCAACCGGGTCGAGCCGATCGAACTGCTGCTGGCGCTGGAAGAGCCGCGCCCCGACGGCTTCCTTCTCGCGGGCCGCTACACGCTGCTCGACCATGCGAGGGCGCTTCAGCGTGTGATCCCGATGGTTGCGGAGCATGAGCTCGCGATCGTCGTCGGCGGCCCCTACAGTTCGGGCGCGCTCGTCGGCGGCCCGAATTTTGAATATGCGCCGGCGCCCCCGGAAATCATCGACAAGGTGGGGAGGATCAAGGCAATCGCCGACCGCTACGGCATCAGCATGAAGGCGGCGGGCCTCCAGTTCGTGCTGGCTAACCCGGTGGTGGCTGCCGTCATTCCCGGCGCGAGCCGTCCAGGCCGCATTGCCGAGGATCGCGCCGCGCTCGAGGAAGTCGTCCCCGTCGATTTCTGGCGCGAGCTGCGCTCGCAGGCGCTCGTCAACTCCGCAGCTCCGCTCCCCGGTTGAAGTGGGTGTGAGAGGGTGGTTCGCCGAGGTTCCGACCAATGAAGCGTCGAGATTGTGAGCACAGCGGTTCTTCGCAAGCCAAAAAAATAGCCACACCCGCGTGGTTTTGCGCAGCGGTCGTGAAAGTCAGAACGGCTCACTTCAACAAGTTTGCAGTGCATGATAATACCAAGCGATCTCTTCGATCGATTGGCAATGCGAAATGCGGACGGCCAGACGGCAACGGGGCGCACCTCGACAGAAGCTGACATTCAGCTTCGGCCCGTTTCGACTGGTCCCCGGCCGTCAGTTGCTTCTTCTAGACGAGCGCCCCGTCAAGATTGGCGGACGCGCCTTCGAGCTCTTGCGGCTGCTGGTGCAGCGCCGCGGCGAGCTGGTCAGCAAGAACGAGCTGATGGCGGCAGCCTGGCCGGGCACGTTCGTCCACGACAGCAATCTTAAGGTCAATATGTGGAGCTTGCGGCGCTCGCTGGGAGATACCCAGATCGAGCCCATCTACATCGCGACCGTGGCGCGGCGTGGGTACAAGTTCATCGCCGATGTCCGGGTCGGCATCGGCGAGATCGAGGGGGAGCCTGCGCTGGCCGATCCGCTCCCGCTTTCGCATGCGCCATCGCCGCGCGGCATCGTCGGCCGCGAAGCCGATATCGTTGAAATCGCCGATCTGCTCGCCGAGGACAGGCACGTGACCCTGACCGGCGCAGGAGGGATCGGTAAGACGACCGTAGCCCTGGCCGTCGCCCAGGCGTTCGTGTCAAGGTATCGCGACGGCGTCTGCTTCATCGATCTCGCGACAATCTCCGATCCTACTCTGTTCGGCGCGGCGCTCGTGACGGCACTCGGTATCCGAGGCAATACGGACATGGGGCTGGCTGCTGTCCTCGACTATCTGAGGCCGCGGCAGATGCTGCTCATCCTCGACAATTGCGAGCATGTGCTGCCAGCCGCCACGATCTTTGCCAGCAAGTTCATGACGGACACATCGCCATCCCGGCTGCTTGCCACGAGTCGCGAGCCGCTCGGCACCACCACTGAGCACGTCGTGCGGCTTGGCTCTCTATCTGCTCCGAGTTCAGGCCTTGGGCTGTCGGTGGATCAGGCCGTCAGATTCCCGGCGGTGGAGTTGTTCGTTCGACGCGCCGCCGAATGGTCGGATTACGAGTTCGTCGACGAGGATTGCGACGCCATCGCAGCGGTCTGTCATTCGCTGGACGGGCTTCCCCTAGCCATCGAATTGGCTGCCGCCCAGATCGGCAGGTTCACCCCGCGGGAGCTGTTGGTCGTCCTCGATCAGAGGCTTGGCTTTAGCGCGACCGGGGCCGCCGCCGGGCCGCCGCGCCATGAAACCCTGATGGCAACGATCGATTGGAGCTACCGGCTGCTGTCGCAGACGGAAGCCAGGCTCTTCGCCCTGCTGTCAGTGTTCAGTGACGGGTTCGAGCACGAGGATGCGGTCTTCGTCGCGGAAGCGGCAGGTCTCACGCCGATCGACGTCGCGACCGCACTCGGCAGTCTCGTCGCCAAATCACTGTTGAGCGCGGTAGCGCGGGGCGCGAGCCTGCGCTACCGGCTGCTCGATAGCACGCGTCGCTATGCCGCCGAGCGGCGTCGGGGCGATCCGGCGTGCAGCGGGGCGATGCGCCGCCATGCGGAGCGCATGGCTGCGCTGTTCGAGCAATCCGAGGAGGATTGGAAATGGCGCGAGCCGACCGATTGGACCGAGCGCTACCTTGGCCGCATTGCCGATTTGAGAAGTGCGCTTTCATGGTCGTTCGGCGAGCAGGGCGATGACATCCTCGGAATCAGGCTTGCGGTTGCTGCGATCACCCTGTGGTCGGAGACCTCCATCCTGTCGGAGGCGCAAGCGCGGTTGGAGGTCGCACTCGCGTTGGCCAAGCGCGTTCCATGCGACGATCTGTCCAAGGCAAAGCTCGCCTGTGCCCTCGGATGGAGCCTCTTCTACGCCCGCAAGAGTTCGAACGAGAACGAAGTCACCTGGCTTGACGCAATCGCATTCGCAAGGCGTGCTGACAGTGTCGACCTTCAGCAGCGCGCGCTGACGGGTTTTGCGTTCTATCTGCTCCAGATCGGCGAGATCGCACGTGCCATCACTTATCTCGAGGAGGCCACCTCGCTGGCCGACCGAGACCCCGATTCGACGGCGACATCCGAAGCCGACAAGGCCCTGGCCTGGGCCCACGCCTTCGCCGGCGAATTAAGCAAAAGCCGCCCGGTTCTCGATCGTCTCGCGTCAACCCATTCGCTAGTCCGGGGGCGTTCGCGCAAGGATGCGAATGAGGTCTACCGCTTCATCACCGTCCGCACCAACATGCCTTTTGTAGTGTGGATGCAGGGGCAGGCCGACTACGCCGCTCGACTGGCGCGTGAGGCCGTTGATGCTGCGGACCGCGGTGGCCATTGGGTGTCGCAGTCGAACGCACTTGGGCTCGCCGCACTTCCTATCTCGCTTGAAATCGGCGATCTTGACGCGCTCGATATGTTCACGGAACGCCTGCGTCGCAATCTGGAACGCGAGCGCATCTGGCGCTGGGTTTCGGTCGAGCGCTATTTCTCCGCCTGCCTGCGCGAATTGCGCAGCGATCCGCGCGCGGTGGAGGATATTCGGGCCGCGATTGACGAACTGATCGAATGCCGCTTTCTGATGCGGATCGGCAGCTATCTGGCTTTCCTCGCTCGTGCTTATCTGCGGCAAGGGCGGATCGCGCAAGCGCGTGACGCCGTCACGCGCGCCATCGACTATCAGGAAAGGCAGGGCGAGCGCTGGTGCCGCTCGGAACTTCAGCGAGTCAATGCATCTATCCTTCTTGAGGATGGCGAAACAGTCCGCGCTGAAAAGCTATTAAAGGAGGCGCTGGCTGAAGCTCGCGCTATCGGCGCGTTAACTTTCGCGCTTCGGATCGCCACCGACCTCGCCGCTCATTGGGCGGCGACAAACCGCGAGATAGACGCGGTTCAATTGCTCGCTCCGATTTTTGGCGAATTCACCGAAGGGTTTGGTACGCAAGACCTTGTTCGTGCCTCCCGATTGTTGGCTCAGATAGAGAACCGTACAAGTGGCGTAGGACTCTAAAAACATGCCCCCGAGCACAAGTTGGTGCAACTGGCAAGCCATCGGTCAGAAGGGCTACGAGTTCTGATTGGATTTTTACTCGACTTCTGGAGCGCGGCAAATGCCTCGGGCATCCGCTACTCTCGCGGATACTTCCGCTTCTGGTCCATCTCTGACCTTGCCACCGACGCCGGCTGCGTCCGGTGTTGGAGGGAAAGCGGACCAAAACGCGATTGCGCTGTGACGGTCGCTTTTGACCCTAACTCTGTGAAAACGCCGCGGGTCCGAGTTCCGAGCTCGATCCGGGCTGACGAGAAGGATCTTCCGGAGGTCCTTCGGCTCGAGCATGTCCTTCGTGATTTTCACGTGCTCGATCTCGTCGAAATATTCGGCTCGATCTCGGGTTGACGTGGACGATACGCCTTTGCGTGGCCGTTAGCCTTCTCTTTCACTATCGACAATGCATCCAGCTTCCGAGAGCGGTCAGGACCGTGAATTACTGAATTCATGGTCGCGTGATCGGGAGTGCGGCAATGGACGATCGAAAATATCTGACGCCAGAGGAAGTCTCGGAGCGCTACCGTGGCGCGGTCAGCGTCGGGACCCTTCGCAACTGGCGAGCGATGCGCGTCGGACCCGCCTTCGTCAAAATCGGGAAAGCGGTCCTATATCCGGTTGGCGAACTCGATGCTTGGGACAAGAGAAACATGGTGTCCTGCCGTGCGCCAGGACGATCACCGATGACTGGGCCTGATCAGGCGTGATGATCACGATTTGGCGTGCACTACCGTCCCCACTCTCCGTCCCCCGCTTGATGGTCGGCCTGCTAAATCCGTTATTCTTCAATTACATAGCTGCGGCGCTACGCTCATGCACAACCATCCGTCCGGCGACCCGACGCCGTCGCAGGCCGACATCCGCATGACCAAGACGATCGTCGACATCGCCAAGCCGCTCGGCATCACCGTCCACGACCACATCATCGTCGGCAAGAACGGGCATACCAGCCTCAAGGGCTCGGGGTTGATGTAGGTTACTGCCCCGGATCAGCCGGCGTCGCCGCCAGCTTGAACCGACTGCCCCCTGGCGATCACCTAGACTGTGGTGATGCATGAACAGGGATCTGCCAGATGCGCGCGGCTTTGATCGGGCTTGTGTTCGGGCTTCTCGGCCCGACGGCAGCGTCCGCCTACGATGCCAACGATCCGGCCAATTGCAACGGCATCGGCTGGGACGACGCGCGGCCGCTCACCGTCGCCAAGGTGAACGGGACACCACGCGTCAACTTCGTGAAGAGTCCGTACGACGACGACTTCAAGGCTGCCGCATGCCCCGCTTCGACCGACGCCTGCCGGAAGAAGGCCTATCTCGTCAGCGGCGACCTCGTGCTGGTCGGCAGGACCCGCGGTGACTTCACCTGCGTCAGCTACCAGGCTCCGCGTGCCAAAGCGCAGATCTGGACCACCGGCTGGCTGCCGCGCGCGGCACTCGCCGCCATTGCGCCGATGGCCGCGCCTGCGATGTCCGAGTGGATCGGCAGCTGGGAGCATCCTGGAGGGGGACTGACGATCAGGAAAGGCGCCGGCGGCGCGCTCCGGATCGAAGGCGATCAGGTGCTGCCGGCCGGACGCGAGCTGCGCAACGGATCACTCGGCGCCACCGCAGAGCCCAAGGGAGGCCTGATCGCCTTCGTCGACGACGGCAGCACGCCGTTCGAGCGGCCGAACGCCGGCGACGAGTGCCGCGTTCGTCTGCAGCGCGTCGAAGCATGGCTGCTGGTCGAGGACAACAATGATTGCGGCGGCGCCGGTGTCAGCTTCACCGGCCTCTATCGCCGGAAATGATCTTCGGCTCACGCCCATCGCCGCGCCAACGCGACACAGAGCACGACGGCCCCGGCTGCACCGAGCATCGTTGCAGACACCGGCTCATGCAGCAGCAGGCTGGCGAAGGCGAGGCCGAGAAAGGGCTGCAGCAGTTGCAGCTGCCCCACCGTCGCGGTGCCGCCGCGCGCGAGGCCGCGGTACCAGAAGGCAAAGCCGATGAACATGCTGAAGACGGAGACATAGGCGAGGCCGAGCCAGGCCGCAGCCGTGATGGCCTGCGGCCCGGCCGGCAGGGTCATCAGCGATAGCAGCAGCATCACGGGGGCCGACAGCACCAGCGCCCAGGAGATCACCTGCCAGCCGCCGAGCCGCCGCGTCAGCATCGCGCCTTCGGCATAGCCGAGCCCGCAGACGATCACGGCTGCGATCATTGCAAGGTCACCCAGCGGGGATGCGGCGTCATCCTGCGACAACGCAAAGCCGGAGACGGCTGCAGCGCCGAGCACAGCGAACAGCCAGAACAGCGGCCGTGGCCTCTCGCCGCCGCGCAGCACGCCGAACATGGCGGTCGAGAGCGGCAGCAGGCCGATGAAGACGATCGCATGCGCCGAGGTGATGTGCCGCAGCGCGAGCGCCGTCAGCAGCGGAAACCCGATGACCACGCCGAGCGACACGATGCCGAGCGACGGGAGATCGCGCCGGCCGGGAAGCGGCTGCCGGAACAATGTGAGACAGAGCGCGGCCAGCACCGCCGCCAGCGTCGCGCGGGCCCCGGTCAGGAACAGCGGCGCGAAGCCTTCGAGCGCCGCGCGCGTCGCCGGCAACGAGCCGCTGAAGATCGTCATCCCCAGCGCGCCGCTGCCCCAGCCCTCGACCGATCCCTTCATCCTGCAATCCTCCGGCCTCCGTCTTATCGGGACGCGCCTTGTTGCGGGAGCCACAGATCGATACAATCTGCCCAAACTGTACTGACATTGGACCGACACAGTTGAGCTCCGCAACACCAGATCTGCGCCGGGGCGGCGCCCGAACCGCTGCCATCGTCGAGGCCATCAGGCAGCGGCTGGTGGCGCGCACGCTCGGTCCCGGCCAGCGTCTGCCCTCGATCCGCGCCTTTGCCGCGGCGATGCGCGTCTCGCCGGCCACGGTCGTCGAGGCCTATGACCGGCTTGCGGCCGAGGGCGTGATCCGCGCCCGCCGCGGATCCGGCTTCTATGTCGCCGACACCGCGCTGCCGCCGCTCGCCTTGGCCGCGGGCGAGCCACGCCGGCCGCGCGCCGTGGATCCGTTCTGGGTGTCGCGGCAATCGCTCGATGCCGATGCCGCGACACTGACGCCGGGCTGCGGCTGGCTGCCGGCGGATTGGATGCCGCAGGACGCGCTGCGGCGCGCGGTCCGCGCGCTGGCACGCAGCGATGGCGCCGTGCTGACCGACTACAGCGCCGCGCGCGGATCGGCTGCATTGCGGCGGGTGCTGCAGGCCCGGCTCGCCAGCCTTGGCATCGACACGTCGAGCGAGCAGATCCTGCTGACGTCGTCGGGCACGCAGGCGATCGACCTGATCTGCCGGATGCTGCTGCGCCCGGGCGACGCGGTGCTGGTCGACGATCCCTGCTACTTCAATTTCCTGGCGCTGCTGCGCGCGCACCAGGCGCGGATCGTCGGCGTGCCGATGACGCCCGCCGGGCCCGACATCGCCCGTTTCGAGGCGGTGCTCGCAGCCGAACGCCCGCGGCTCTACATCACCAATTCCGGCCTGCACAATCCAACCGGCGCGACACTGTCGCTGCAGACCGCGCATCGGCTGCTCAATGCCGCCGCCGCGCACGACATGATCGTCATCGAGGACGACATCTACGGCGATTTCGAACCGGAGCCGTCGCCGCGGCTCGCCGCGCTCGACGGACTGGCGCGGGTGATCCTGATCGGCAGCTTCTCCAAGACGCTGTCGGCCTCGGTGCGGTCGGGCTACATCGCCGCGCAGCCGGACTGGATAGAGCCGCTGATCGATCTGCAGATCGCAACCGGCTTCGGCGGCCCCGGCCAGTTCGCCGCCGAGACCCTGGCCCAGGTGCTGACCGGCGGCTCCTATCGCAAGCACATCGAGGAGCTGCGCTCGCGGCTGGCACGGGCGCGGCCGCGCGTGGCCGCCCGGCTGCAACGCCTCGGCATCACGCCGTGGCTGATGCCGCGCGGCGGCTTTCATCTGTGGTGCAGGCTGCCGGAGGGATGCACGGCGATCGAGGTCGCCCGGTCGGCGATGGAGCACGACGTCGTGCTGGCGCCCGGCGACGTGTTCAGCGCAGCGCAATCAGCTGCCGCGATGATGCGCTTCAACGTGGCGCATTGCGACGACCAGCGCGTCATGGCCGCGCTGGAGCGCGCGCTCAAATGATCGGCTGCGCAGCTCGCCGCGCAGTCCGATGATACTCAGGCTGATCCGAAGAGGCTGATCGGGAACGGCTCAGTAGCAGTAGCGCGGATGGACGCGGACATAGGCGCCGTCACCGCGCTGCAGGTAGCAACCATTGCGATAGGCGTAGTAGCCGCCCCGGCGCCGCTCGCCGTCGGCTGCGATCGCGGCTCCGGTGCCGGCGCCGATCACGGCGCCAATCGCAGCGCCGCGTCCACCGCCGATCGCGCCGCCGAGAATGGCACCGCCGGCGCCACCGAGGATCGCGCCACCGAGCACGTCCTGCGCAGCCGCCTGATGCAGCGGCGCGACGGTTGCGAGCACCAGCAGAGCTGCGGCACTCAGGCGGGCGGCAAAGGGAATCCCCAGGCGTCGGGTCATGGATAGGCCTCCGTTCCGAGCTTGTTATCTGACCCGGTCCGGCCGTTCTTGATGCAGATCAAGGCGACGTCAAGGCAGGGACATCCCGGACTCCTGCGGTCCGGCGTCATGCCGCAGCGCGCTGATCTGCCGTGCGATCCTCGATGATGTTGAGCAGAAACTTCGGTTCGCCCTCGCCGATCGAGACCCGCAGTCTGCGCACCACCACCTCACGGATTCGGTTGCCGGGCATCTCGACACTGTGCGACTTCGGAGTTTGATCGGTCTCGTCGCTAAGCAGCTGGCGATCGAAGTTCTCGATCAGCGTGCATGTCGGCTCCGGAAACAAGTCGCGCGCGGCGCGGCCGATGATCTCGGACCGCGGCAGGCCGAACAGGACTTCGGTGGCGCGATTGACGAACACATAGCGCAGCGACTCGGCATCCTTTGCCACCACCGCCTGGGGAATGTTCTCCAGCAGCGCCGCGAGGAAGTATTCAGCGCGCGCCAGGATTCGCTCGTTGCGACGCTGCGCCGTGAAGTCCTCGTGCGTCGCCATCCAGCCACCGCCCTGTACGGGACGTTCGCACACCCGGATGACGCGTCCATCACCGAGATCGACCTCGACGGTGGACGGCCGACCCTCCTTCATGCGCTGCCTGAGCGCGGCAAGATATTCGGACGGCTTCTCGCGCAGCAGGCCCATCTTGGCACGATGCGCGAGGATGTCGCGCGCATGGGCACCGGGCCGGGCGATCGAGGCCGGCAGGTTATAGAGCGCGCGATACTGATCGTTGACCATCAGCACGTAGCAGAAGCTGTCCAGCATGATCAGACCCTGCGCCATGCTGGCGATCGCAGCATCAAGGCGCTGCTGGGTGCTCAACGCGCCCTGCTCCAGCCGCACGTGCTCGCGCAGGATATCGGCGTGCTGGCGCTCGAATTCGATTTCGTGCTGCTCGAGCTCCTGGATGCGGAACACGCCGTTTTGGAAGGCCTCGACCGCCCGCGCCACGCGCCCGATCTCGTCCTGGCGCTTCGAATGCGGGATCCGCAGCTTGATGCGGCCGGCGGTGATCCGGTCGGTGACCTTTGCGATATCGAGAAGCGGCCGCAGCACACCGTGGCGGAGCGCCAGCACCGCCGTCGCGAGCAGCATGATCTTGACTGCGCCGAGCGTGCCGAGAAAGAAGTAGGCCGCGCCGCGGGCGTCGGCGAGTTGGTCCAGCTCGCTCATCCACTCGGCATAGGCGCGCGACACCTGATCGAGCTCGTCGTTGAGGGCGGTTCGCGCCGCGCGATTCTCGTCATTGTCGCCGAGCTCGCGCGCCGCGGTCGAGCCGACCGAGATGGTCTGGCGCGCCATGTCGGTGCGGAACGCGATGAACTGGTCGAGGCGCTGCTTGGCCTGGGCAAACCGGGCCCCGTCGTCAGGGGTGATCTGGTTCTGCCATTCGTCGGCGATTTTGGTCAGCTGTTGCAGCTTGGCGAGCTGCGAATCGGCGTAGCGCCGCGCCGTCGTCCGGTCCGCTGACATATAGATGCCGCGCGATTCCATCACGACGGCATAGATCAGCCCATTGATGCGCTCGATGTTGCGGGAGGCGGCGGAGAGGGCTTCGAGCCGACCGTAGAGCGCGCGCTGCTCGCGAAAGGCCGTGAGCGACACCACGGTCGACAGCAGCACGAGGGCGGCAAACGCGGCAGCCGCGGCCGAGATCTTGTCGTTCAGGCTGAACGACGGCAGCGACTTCGCGAACCCGCGCAACAACTCCCGCATGGCTGGCTCCCCTGGATGAGCGCAACCATCAGACGAAAGATGCGTAAACAACAAGTTCCACTAGCAGGATCTTGACGGCAACACCGTATTAACCCTGTTTCGGAGCGAGCCGCCGCCGATCCAGGCCGCCGCCTCTCACTGCCGGAGCATGATCAGCGGGTTGGCGCTGTCCGGCACCAGCCGCCATTGCGCATTGTCGTCGGCCTCGAAGCGCCAGGTCTCGCCGCGGGCCGACATCAGCATCATCTGGCCGTGCTCGAGCCGCCACATCGTCGGCGCGAAGGCCGCGATCGTGGCATCGCATTTCGGCTTCACGAACACCTGGAAGTTGTCATTGCCGGCGTCGTTGTTGGTCAGCACCAGGCTGCAGATCGTGGCGCCGTTGCCGCGGACCATGGCCCAGTCGCCGATCATCTGGTCCATCGACTTGGCCAGCGATCGCGCCGCCGCCAGGTTCTGCAGGATGTAGACGCCCTCGCCCTGGCGCAGGCCTTCGAAGATGCCGGCCTCGACCTCGGTGAAGTCGATCACCGCCTCGCCATTGGCGGCCTGGAGGCTGACGATGTCGAGGCCCTTCACGTTCCAGCCCGCGATGTCCTTGGTGAAGGGCAGCGCCGCGGCACAGCTCGGCTCCAGTTCGAGCTTCTGCCCACGCGGCGCGGCGTCCGGCTTCAAGGTCACGACGCAGGTCTTGCTGCGCTCGGTGGTCGCGAGCTCCCACTGCCCGATCATCGCCTTCTTCAGGCTGGTCGCATCCTGCGCAACGGCAGGGACGCTCGCCACCGTTGCGAGCAGCGCGATCAGGAGCGGGAGAGCACGTGTCATCAGCGGCCTTTCACCGGCGTTTCCGGAACGGGCGTCAGCGGCGGCTTCCCGGCAAACCAGACCTTGAGGTTGTCGACCACCAGCTGATCCATCGCGTTGCGGGTTACGATGGCAGCCGAGCCGATGTGTGGCAGCAGCACGACGTTATCCATCGCCTTGAGCTCGTCGGGCACCGCCGGCTCCTTCTCGAACACGTCGAGGCCGGCGCCGAGAATGGTGCCGGACTTCAGCGCTTCGACCAAAGCCTGTTCGTCGATCACCGAGCCGCGGGCAACGTTGACGACGACGCCGCGCGGTCCGAGCGCCTTCAGCACCTCGGCGTTGACGATTCTGTTGGTGCCGGCGCCGCCGGGCACGATGACGACCAGCGTGTCGACGTCCTTGGCCATCTGCAGCAGGTCGGGATAATGCCTGTTGGCGACGCCGGCGGCAGGGTTGCGCGAGTGATAGACCACCGGAACAAGCGACGCTTCGAGCCGGCGTGCGATCGCCTGGCCGATGCGGCCCATGCCGACCATGCCGACGGTGCGGTCGCGCAGCGAGCCGACGCTGAGCGGATAGGGCTTCTCGCTCCACTCGCCCGAACGAACGAAGCGATCGGCCTTGATGAACTCGCGGCAGGTCGCGATCAGGAGGCCGAGCGCGACGTCGGCGACCTCCTCGGTGAGCACGTCCGGCGTGTTGGTGACGATGATGCCGTGCTGGCCGGCGTGGCTGGCCGCGATGTGGTCATAACCGACGCCGAAGCTTGCGATCATCTCCAGCTTCGGCAGCATCGCCATCACGGCGGCATCGGTCTTGACGGTGTGGAAGGTCACGGCGATGCCGCGGATGCGACCCTTCACGTCCGCCGGCAGCGCTTCGAGATCGGCCTGCGTCGTCGCATGGTGCACGTTGAAGCTGTCCGGGAACCCTTTCTCCAGGATCGGCCGCAGCGGCCCATAGACCAGAACATCGATCTTGTCGGACGAAGTCGCCGCCATCAGTTATCCTTTCCAAGCGCGCTCTCATGCCAGCGCCGTAAAACGAGGTGCGAAACTAGCGCCAGCAAACCATAGATGACAATCCCGGCGACCGACAGCAGCACCAGCGCTGCGAACATGCGGGGTATGTTGAGTCGATAGCCGGATTCCGCGATGCGATAGGCGAGACCCGATCCGGCGCCGGCACTGCCCGCCGCGATCTCGGCAACGACGGCACCGATCAGCGATAGGCCGCCTGCGATGCGCAGGCCGCCAAGAATGTAGGGCAGCGCTGCCGGCAGCTTCAGATAGCGCAAGGTCTGCCAGCGCGAGGCGCCATAGAGCTGGAACAGCCCGGCGAGATTGCGATCGACCGAGTTGAGGCCGAGCGCGGTGTTGGACAGCACCGGGAAGAAGCCGACGATCCAGGCGCACACGACCACCGCCGTCTGCTGCGGCAGATAGATCAGGAGCATCGGCGCGATCGCGATGACAGGCGTGACCTGCAGCACCACGGCATAGGGAAACAACGCCCATTCCAGCCATCGCGACTGGTTGAACAACAGCGCCAGCGCGATGCCGCCGAGCGCTGCGGCGATGAAGCCTTCGAATGTCGTGATCAGGGTCGTCAGCAGCGATTGCGCGAGAATGTCCCAATCGGCAACCAGCGTCTTCAGCACCAGCAGCGGCCCGGGCAGCACATAGGGCTGGATGCCGTTGAGGCGCACCACCAGCTCCCACGCCGTCATCGCAGCGACGAACACGATCGCGGGAAAGGCGAGGCTCGCGAGCCGCGCGCCCGAGACGGACGATTCTCGACCCTGCATGCTCACAGCGCATGCACTCCGGTATAGGCCGGTGCCAGCGCATCCGAGACACGGCGGCAGCAATCGGCATAGACCGGCGAGGCACGAAACGCATCATCGCGCTGGTCGGTGTCGATCCTGATCTCGGCGCTGAGCCGGCCGGGCCGCGCCGTCATCACCAGCACGCGCTGCGACAGATAGACCGACTCGAACACCGAATGGGTGACGAACACGACCGTCATGTTCAGCCTGCGCCACAGCTCCAGCAGATCATTGTTGAGGCGGAAGCGCGTGATCTCGTCGAGCGCTGCGAACGGCTCGTCCATCAGCAGGATGCCGGGGTGCGTGACGAGCGCGCGCGCCAGCGAGGCGCGCATCTTCATGCCGCCGGATAATTCGCGCGGAAAGGCGTCGGCAAAATCAGCGAGGCCGACCTGCTCGAGCGCCGCATCGATCCTCGGACGCGCCTGGCTGGCCGGCACCCGCGCGAGCTTCAACGGCAGGCCGACATTGTCGCGCACGCTGGTCCAGGGCATCAGGGTCGGCTCCTGGAACACGAAGCCGACGCGATCGCCGGGATGCGCCTCTGACGAGGCGGCGACATCGACCGTCCCGGCGCTTGGCGCCACCAGGCCCGCAATCAGGCGCAGCGCGGTCGATTTGCCGCAGCCGGAGGGGCCGAGCAGCGACACGAACTCGCCCTTGGCGATCGCGAGATCGATCGGCCCGAGCGCCGCGACGCCGGACTCATACACCTTGGTGACGCCGCGCAGGCGCACCGCAATGTCGGTCACGGTCTCGGATGAAGGGGACGAGCTCATCTGCCGACGGCGTCGATGCAATGCGACCTATTGCTTCGGCCTGAGATCGACGCCGACGCCCTTGTTGACGAAGCGCAGCGTGTAGGACTTGCGATAGTCGATCGTCGGCTTGACCACGCCGGCGCGCACCATCTTGTCGAAGAAGCTGGTGACGCGCTCGTCGGTCATGGCGCCGATGCCCTTGTCGACGCTGTCGCCGGAATCGACGATGCCGTACTCCTTCATCTTGGCGACCGAATAGGCCAGCAGGTCGTCGGTCATCTCCGGGTTCATCTTCTTGATCAGCGCATTGCCGGCGGAATTGTTGCCGTAGATGTAGGTGTACCAGCCGATGATCGAGGCATCGACGAAGCGCTGCACCAGGTCCGGCTTGCTCTCGATCAGGTCGCGCCGCGTCTCGATCAGCGTCGAATAGGTGTTGAAGCCGTTGTCCGCGAGCAGGATCACGCCGGGCTTGAAACCGGCGGCGCGCTCGACTGCGAACGGCTCCGACGTGACGTAGCCCTGCATCGCGCTCTGCGCGGTGGCGATGAAAGGTTGCGGATTGAAGGTGTAGGGCCGGACGTTCTTCTCGGAGAAGCCGTATTCCGATTTCAGCCATTGATAGTAGCTGGAGATGCCTTCCTTGGAGACGAACAGGGTGAGCGGCTTCAGCTCTTCAAGCTTGGTGATCCTGGACTCCGGATGCGTCAGGAACACCTGCGGGTCCTTCTGGAACATCGCCGCGATCGACACCACCGGCACGTTGTTGGCGACCGCATCGAACGACATCAGCGTGTTCGCCGCCATGAAGAACTCGAGCTTGCCGGAGATCAGCAGCATGCGGTTGTTCTCGTTGGGACCGCCCGGCACGATCGTCACGTCCAGCCCGTAGCGCTTGTAGGTGCCGTCGGCGACCGCCTGGAAGAAGCCGCCATGCTCGGCCTCCGCGACCCAGTTGGTGCCGAACGACACCTTGTCCAGGGTCTGGGCCGTGGCCGCCGAGACCATCCCAGCCGCGACCAGCAGCGCCGCCATTAACGTTCGCGACAGAAGCGCCTGCGCCATGTCTGGTCTCCCCGGTTGTTTCTGGCTGAACATGTTAAGATCGATCGAGCGATAACTACCCTGCCCGACCGACGAAGGAAATGGCCCGCGCGATGACCCTGCCGCCCCGCGACTGGACCGAGCTGTACTGGCCCGCTTTGGGAACGTCTGACGCCACCAGCTGGATCGCGGTGCTGCCGCTCGCCGCGACCGAGCAGCACGGGCCGCATCTGCCGCTCGGCACCGACGTCTACATCGCGGAGGCCTATCTCGCCCGCGTCCGCGCGCTGCTGCCGCCGGCACTGCCGGTGACGGTCCTGCCGGTGCAGCCGATCGGAATCTCGACCGAGCATGTCGATTATCCGGGCACGCTGACCTTGCCGACCAGCGTTGCCTTGAAGAGCTGGCGCGCGATCGGCGACAGCGTCGCCCGCGCCGGGATCAGGAAGCTCGTCATCGTCACCAGCCACGGCGGCAACAGCGCCGCGATGACGCTGGTGGCGCAGGACCTGCGCGCGGCCCATCGCATGCTGGTGGTGACGACGTCCTGGTCGCGCTTCGGCACGCCCAATGGCCTGTTCTCAGCGGACGAGCTGCGCCACGGCATCCATGGCGGCGCCGTCGAAACCTCGATCATGCAGGCCTGCCATCCGGCGCTGGTGCGCAGCGACGCGATCGCGAATTTCGCATCGTCAGGCGCGGCGATGGAAGCCAACAACCGCGTGCTGTCGACGCAGCGGCCGGCACCGATGGCCTGGCAGACGCAGGATCTCAATCCCAGCGGCGCGGTCGGCGATGCCACCCAGGCCTCGGCCGAGAAGGGCGAGCGCGTGCTCGACCACGGCGCGCGCGCCTTCTGTGCGCTGCTCGAGGATATCGATAACTTCGACGTGAACACACTCGGCGCAGGCCCTCTCGCGGGCCGCTAGATCGACCCCAAGCCTCTCCAATTACTAGATAATTTTGACCCCACCCGAGTTCCAATCAGTCGATTCGAACCGCTTTCGAGAAGCCCTCGTCCAATTGGCAAGCGGCCAGGAACGGCCGCCCCAACTGAGAACAGGAGCCTCCATCATGTCGATCAAGACCAGGATTGCCGCCCTCGCGCTTGCCGCGCTCGCCGTCACCGGCACCATCGCCGCGACCTCCACGCCTGCCGCCGCCCACGGTTTCCATCACGGCTGGGGCTGGGGAGTCGGAGCCGGCCTCGTCGGAGCCGCCGTCGTCGGCAGCGCCATCGCCGCCAGCAACGAGGGCCCGTATTACGGCGGCGGCTACCGCTACTGCCGCTGGGTGCCGCAATACAATGTCTACGGCCAGTATGTCGGCCGCGTCAGGGCCTGCGGCTATTGATGCTCCGGCGTTCGCCTCGCCGAACCGCCGGGCCAAGGCCCAGTCCGAGGCCCGCTCCCCACCTCGCTTGTCCGGCACCGCCTTGCTCCCCGCTCTTTGACGCGGGTGTCCCGCCTCCTCTCATCCGCGTCTCATCAGCCCGCCCGGGCGCCCCGGGCGGGCTTTTTGTTGCATGGATGTCACAGCCACCGAACGGAATTGACATCAAGCCTCGCCTATCTTGCAGATGCAAATTAATCGCAATAGAAATCATCCACAAATCGCCGCAGCTGGTCCACATTTCCGATTGAACATCGGCTACTCCGTAATCTTCTCGTGACTGTGCGCGGGCAATCAGTTGTGACGTTGCCTGTGTCGTGTGCCTTGCCTTGGGAATCTGCCGCCATGATCCGCTCGAACTGCACCAGGGAGACGATCGTGGCCGGCGCCATGATCGCCCTGTTCGGCCCGCTCGCCGTGCCAGCCGCTGCCGCCGACCTGCCGCTCAAGGCGCGGATGGCGCAGACGGTGTTCGACTGGACCGGGCTCTATGTCGGTGTCCACGCCGGCTACACCCGTGACCATGCCCAGGCGACCCTCACCGACCCGAGCGGCGTGGTCAGCTCAGGCAGCCCGTTCAGCGGGCTCACGGGCGGCGCGCAGGCCGGCTACAACTGGGTCACCCGCTCCGGGCTGCTGCTCGGGCTCGAGGGCGATTTCAGCTTTCCGAACTACCTCACCTCGAATCACACCGTCGCCAGGCTGGCCACGGCGCAGTCGAGCGCCCAGGAGCTGTGGGACTACGTCGCCACCGCGCGCGGCCGTGTCGGCTACGTCAGCGGTGACTGGCTGGTCTATGCCACCGGCGGGCTCGCCTGGACCGGCGGCCGCTTCATCAACACCAATGCCGCCGGCGAGGACGAGAAGCTGCTGGCCACCCGGCTCGGCTGGGTCGCGGGCGCCGGCATCGAGCGCGGCTTTGCGCCGCATTGGAGCTGGCGCCTCGAATATCTCTACAGCCACTTCGAGAACGGCGGCGTCCGTTTCTCCAACGGCGCCAGCTACAATTCTGCGCTCGAATTCCAGACCCTGCGCGTCGGCCTCAACCGCAAGCTCGATTTCGCCGATGGTCCCGACATCAAGCTCAAGAGCGATCCGTCCGATCCCGAATCCGATCGCTGGGAAATTCATGGCCAGGCGACCGTCATCGGCCAGGGCTATCCGGCGTTCCGCGCCGCCTACACCGGCACCAACAGCCTGACCCCGGCGCGCCAGTTCCAGGAGACCTGGAGCAACAGCCTGTATCTCAATGCGCGGCTGTGGGACGGCGGCGAGGTCTATTACAATCCGGAGCTGCTGCAGGGCTTCGGCCTCAGCAACACCGTCGGTGTCGGCGGCTTCCCCAACGGCGAAGCGCAGAAGTCCGATTTCCCCTATCCGCACTACAACACGTCGCGGCTGTTCCTGCGCCAGACCTTCGGCTTCGGCGGCGAGCAGGAAACGCTGGGCAGCGGCCAGCTGCAGCTCGCCGGCAAGCAGGACGTCTCTCGACTCACGTTTCAGATCGGCAAGTTCGCCGTGCTCGACGTGTTCGACGGCAACGCCTACGCCAAGGACACCCGCAAGGACTTCATGAACTGGTCGGTGTGGGCGCCCGGCGCGTTCGACTATGCGGCCGACAAGCTCGGCCTAACGTATGGCGCCACGGCCGAGCTCAACCAGAAGAACTGGGCGCTGCGCGCCGGCTATTTCCTGATGGACGCCGTGTCGAACTCCAACAATTTCGACACGAACGTATTCCGGCGCGGCCAATACGTCGTCGAGCTGGAGACGCGCTATCAGCTGTTCTCGCAGCCGGGCCATCTGCGCACCATCGGCTGGTTCAACAGCGTGTTCGCCGGCAGCTATCGCGAGACTCTCGACAATCTCGCGCTCAACCTCGACATCAGCCAGACCCGCCGGGGCCGATCCAAGTTCGGCTATGTCATAAGCTTCGACCAGGCGCTGTCCGACGACGTCGGCCTGTTCGGGCGCTGGAGCTGGAACGACGGCAAGACCGAAATCATGGCGTTCACTGACATCGACAGCAGCCTGTCGCTCGGCACCTCCATCAGGGGCACGCGCTGGGGCCGCCCCGACGACACCATCGGCATCGCCGGCGTCAGCAACGGCCTGTCACGCGACCACCGCGCCTTCCTCGCCGCCGGCGGCTTCGGTCCCTTGATCGGCGACGGCGCGCTGAACTATCGCCGCGAGGCTATCGTCGAGGCCTACTACGCCTACTCGATCAACAAATACCTGACCTTCACCGCCGACTATCAGTTCGTCAGCAACCCCGCCTACAACGCCGACCGCGGCCCGGTGTCGATCTTCTCCGGGCGGCTGCACGGGGATTTCTGAGACCGGCGTCGCTGCTGCGGGAGCAACTGCCGAAGCAAGTGCGGTTCGCCGCGGATTCGGCGCGATCCTCTCCACGGCCGTCATTGCGAGGAGCGAAGCGACGAAGCAATCCAGAGTCCCGCTCACGACTCTGGATTGCTTCGCTACGCTCGCAATGACGCTGAGGAGCCAGTGACGCCTCGTCAAAGTACAGTGTCGTCCCCGCGAACGCGGGGACCCATACCGCGGACGCTCTCGAGGAACGTTGCTGGCAGTTGCCTGCCTCATCGCGGACGGTGGCTATGGGTCCCGGCTCAAGGCCGGGACGACGGCGGAGGTCCAGGCGCTGCAAGTGCCCCAACCTGATCGCCCTCCCCCACCCGCACCAGCCATTCACCCACCGCAACGCGGCAATGGGCGCTTGCCGTCCCCATATGCTAGGACCTGTCCCCATCCCGCCCCTTCGGGCGCTCACAGGTCGAAATGCTCTCAATCGAACTCGCCATCATCGTCGTCCTCATCGTCGTCAACGGCCTGTTGTCGATGTCCGAACTCGCGATCGTGTCGTCGCGGCCGGCGCGCCTGGCGATGCTCGCCGAAAAGGGCATCTCCGGCGCGCGCCGCGCGCTGACGCTGGCGTCCGATCCCGGCCGGTTCCTGTCGACGGTCCAGATCGGCATCACCCTGGTCGGCGTGCTCTCCGGCGCCTTTTCCGGCGCCACGCTCGGCCAGCGCCTGACGCAATGGCTGCTGGAGGCCGGCATGTCCGCCTCCGTCGCCGACATCGTCGGCGTCGGCCTGGTCGTCACCACCATCACCTATGCGACCCTGATCGTCGGCGAGCTGGTGCCGAAGCAGCTCGCCTTGCGCGATCCCGAGGCGGTTGCCGTCCGCGTCGCTCCGGCGATGCAGGTGCTCGCAAAGGTGTCGCTGCCGCTGGTGGTGCTGCTCGACCTCTCCGGCAAGCTGATCCTGGCGCTGCTGGGCCGCTCCGGCGAAGCCGAGGAAAAGGTGTCGGAGGCGGAGATCCACCATCTGGTGCGCGAGGCCGAGACCGCCGGCGTGCTCGAGCCCGGCGAGAAAGAGATGATTGCGGGTGTGATGCGGCTCGGCGACCGTCCGGTCGGCGCCATCATGACGCCGCGCCCCGAGGTCGATGTCGTCGATCTCAACGACGACCCCAAGACGATTCGCGAGCTGCTCGCCAAGAGCCCGCATTCGCGCCTGCCGGTGTCGGACGGCGAGCGCGACCGTCCGATCGGCGTGCTGCAGGCCAAGGACCTGCTCGCCGCCTATTTGCGCGACGAGACGCCGGATTTGCGCAGCCTGGTGCGCGAGGTGCCGATCGTGCCGTCGACGGTCGACGCGCGCGACGTGATCGCGATCCTCAAAGTGGCGCCGGTGCATATGGGGCTGGTGCATGACGAATACGGCGCGTTCGAAGGCGTCGTGACGGCGGCTGATATCCTGGAGTCGATCGTCGGCGCGTTCTCCTCCGAGGACGGTCCGCCCGAGCCGGCCTGCGTCCGCCGCGACGACGGCTCGCTGCTGGTCTCCGGCTGGATGCAGATCGACGAATTCGCCGACCTGCTCGCGATCGAGGTGCCGCCGCATCGGGGCTACCACACCGTCGCCGGCCTCGTGCTGCAGCACTTCGGCAGCGTGCCCGAGGTCGGCCAGAGCTTCGAGCTGCAAGGCTGGCGCTTCGAAATCATCGACCTCGACGGCCGCCGCATCGACAAGATCCTGGCGACGAAGCTCGATCCGGAGGGCAGCGAGCCGAACGTGGGGTAGTGATTGTCGCTCGATGGGGATCACCGCTCCAGCCGCACGGGCAGTGCGCTCCCTCGCCCCGTTCTTACGGGGAGAGGGTTGGGGTGAGGGGCAGCCGCACGAGAAGTGTTCGCGGTGAGACCTGTCCCCCCTCACCCGGATTGCATCTTCGATGCAATCCGACCTCTCCCCGCAAGCGGGGCGAGGTGTACTGAGCGAGTCGCACGGGCGTACCCCAATCAACTGTTTCCTGGCGCGATTCGCCCGACGGGCGGAGTGCGACGCTCCCGCACCCTCGAGGACCTCAGATGCGTCGCGCCTTCGATGCGCGCCAAAACACTCGTTTCCCCAGCGAGCTCAACATGAAGCCCCGTTTCAAGAGCCCCCACCAAAAATAAACCTCTTCCGAAAATCATAAATTCTGTTCTATGCTCCCTCCGTTCCGGTCCTGATGAGGGGCGTACGCGTCGTCACGAACGTTGGGCCGGCAATGCGATGGACGTGATGGCGGCGCCGGACGAGCGCTGATGTCACGGACGGCGAAATCGTGTGGTCCTGACCTCCCGACGCTGAGGTCCGCGCAAGGTGCGTGATGCGCGCCTTGTCGCCACGGTGGCCAGAAAGCCCGGCGCACCGAGGAGAGCACGTATAAGCCGTAACACTGTCGCGCAGGGAGGGCCGGGTCATCCGGCTGAACCTGTGGTTCCTGCCGCCTGCATTTTTTCCGCAGGCGGGCCACGGGCCTCAGTCGAGGTCCGGCCTTCCCTGCGCCCTCACGTTGCACGAGGGCCAAACGACAGGCATACCCCGGACATCGGATGTCGCGGGAACGTGAAGACGTGCACGGCGCATCCTTTGATAGGCCGGACCGCGGGCCGGGCCAAGCGGCCCTCACCTGATATCAAACCATCACACGGCGCCCTTACGGTGCGAATTCGGCCGGCAGCCCTGCAGCTTGAACCCGCCCCATGTGCCATGACAAAGACACGTCCGAAGCCAACTGGCATGGCTGCGGGCGACGAGACGAGACACGCCGATGCTGCTTCAGGACCTCCGGACGACCGTGCTGCGGGAAACCGTGCGTCCCAACATCTGGGACGTGGTCGCGCTGATCATCGTGGTCGGCGCGATGGTGCTGATCGTCTATGGCGGCGAGCAGACCACGCTGCCGCTGTCGGCGCTGGACACCGCCCCGGTCTCGCTCGACCCGGCCAACCTGCCGCTGTACGCGCTGCGCACCACGCTCCGCATGCTGCTCGCGATCGTGTGCTCGCTGGTCTTCACCTTCGTCTACGCGGCGCTGGCGGCGAAGAGCCGGCGCGCCGAGATCGTGCTGATCCCGCTGCTCGACATCCTGCAATCGGTGCCGATCCTCGGCTTCCTGACCTTCACCGTCGTGTTCTTCATGAACCTGTTCCCCGGCAAGGTGCTGGGCGCCGAGCTCGCCTGCGTGTTCGCGATCTTCACCAGCCAGGCCTGGAACATGACCTTCAGCATGTACCAGTCGATGCGCAACGTGCCGAAGGACCTGGAGGAAGCGACGCGCAGCTTCCACCTCTCCGGCTGGCAGCGCTTCTGGCGGCTCGACGTGCCCTACGCGATGCCCGGCCTGATCTGGAATGCGATGATGTCGATGTCCGGCGGCTGGTTCTTCGTCGTCGCGTCCGAAGCGATCACCGTCGGCAACACCACCGTGACCCTGCCGGGCATCGGCTCCTACGTCGCGCTCGCAATCCAGCAGAAGGATCTCACGGCGATCGCCGCCGCGCTGCTGACGATGCTGCTCGTCATCACCGCCTATGACCAGTTGCTGTTCCGTCCAATCGTCGCCTGGGCCGACAAATTCCGCTTCGAGCAGACCGCCTCCGGCAATCCGCCGACCTCCTGGATGCTCGATCTGTTCCGGCGCACCCGCGCGCTGCGCTCGCTGTCCGTTCCCTTCGCCGCGATCAATCGCACCTTCTCGAACCTGCGGATCAACTGGCCGCGCGCCTGGAGCGGCCCCGTGCGTCGCGCGCCGCCGTCACAGCTCGTGGACGGCCTCTGGCTCGCCGTCGTCATCCTCGGCTGCGCCTATGCAGGCTGGAAGACCTATCTCTATCTCTCGGCGACGCTGGCGCCCGCCGATGTTCTCACCGCGATCGGCTACGGCCTGATCACATTGCTGCGGGTCGCCGTGCTGATTGCGCTGGCGTCGCTGATCTGGGTGCCCGTCGGCGTCTGGATCGGGCTGCGGCCGAAGCTGGCCGAGCGCATCCAGCCGCTGGCACAATTCCTCGCGGCGTTCCCCGCCAATCTCGCCTTCCCGGTATTCGTCGTCCTGATCGTCCGCTACGGCCTCGATGCCAATGTCTGGCTGAGCCCGCTGATGATCCTGGGCACGCAGTGGTACATCCTGTTCAACGTCGTCGCCGGCGCCAGCGCCTTCCCCACCGATCTGCGCGAAGCGGCCGCGAGCCTGCAGCTGACCGGCTGGCGCTGGTGGTTCAAGGTCGTGCTGCCCGGCGTCTTTCCCTATTACATCACCGGCGCCATCACCGCCTCCGGCGGCTCATGGAACGCGGCGATCGTCGCCGAAGTCGCGAGCTGGGGTGATACGCATCTCACGGCGAGCGGCCTCGGCGCCTACATCGCCGCGGCCACCGAGCGCGGGGATTTTCCGCGCGTCGTGCTCGGCATTGCGGTGATGTGCATTCTCGTCACTCTGTTCAACCGGCTGCTGTGGCGGCCGCTCTATGCCTTCGGCGAGCGCTGGCTGCGGCTCGGCTGATCGGGAGAATCTGTCATGCGCGACCAGGTCAAGGACACTTCGCTGATCGAGATCAAGAGCGTCAGCCGGCTGTTTCCGAAGGGCAGCGGAGAGGATCTCGTCGTGCTCGAGAAGGTCGACCTCACGATCCGCGCCGGCGAGATCGTCGGCCTGCTCGGACGCTCCGGCTCGGGCAAGTCGACCTTGCTGCGGATCATCGCCGGCCTCGTGTCGCCGTCGTCGGGTGAAGCGCGCTGCCGCGGCGAGATCATCGCCGGTCCGCCCCGCGGCGTCGCCATGGTGTTCCAGTCGTTCGCGCTGTTTCCCTGGCTCACTGTGCTGCAGAACGTCGAGCTCGGCCTGGAGGCGCTCGGCATCGAGGCGGGCGAGCGGCGCAAGCGCGCGCTCGCGGCGATCGACCTGATCGGCCTCGACGGCTTCGAATCCGCGTTTCCCAAAGAGTTGTCCGGCGGCATGCGCCAGCGCGTCGGCTTCGCCCGCGCGCTGGTCGTGCATCCAGACCTCCTGCTGATGGACGAGCCGTTCTCCGCACTGGACGTGCTGACCGCAGAGACACTCCGCACCGACCTCGTCGATCTCTGGACCGACGGACGGCTGCCGATCAAGTCGGTGCTGATGGTGACGCACAACATCGAGGAGGCCGTGCTGATGTGCGACCGCATCCTTGTGTTCTCCTCCAACCCAGGCCGCGTCGCCGCCGAGTTCAAGGTCGACCTGCCGCATCCGCGCAACCGGCTCGATGCCGCGTTCCGCCAGCTGGTCGACAGTCTCTATGCCCGCATGACGCAGCGGCCGGAGCCGAAGCTGCCGAGCACCGCGAGCGCCGGCGTCGGCATGGTGCTGAGCCACGTGTCCTCGAACTCGATCTCCGGCCTGATCGAGACGCTCGCCGGCGAGCCCTACAACGGGCATGCCGACCTGCCGGTGCTGGCAGGCCACCTGCAGCTTGAGGTCGACGAGATCTTTCCGTTGGCCGAGGCGCTGCAACTCCTGCGCTTCGCCCAACTCAGCGAAGGCGATCTGACCCTAACCGAGGCCGGACAGCGGTTCGCCCATCTCGAGACCGACGAGCGCAAGAAGCTGTTCGCGCAGCATCTGATCGAGAACGTGCCGCTGATGGGATTGATCCGCCGCGTGCTCGACGACCGCCCTTCGCACGCAGCACCAGCCGCGCGCTTCCGCATCGAGCTCGAGGACTACATGTCCGAGCACTATGCCGACGAGACGCTGCACACCATCGTGTCATGGGGTCGCTACGCCGAGCTGTTCGCCTACGACGAACAGTCCGAGACGTTCAGCCTGGAGAACCCGCATTGAGGCAGCGCCGCCTCACCCCCGCTGTCGTCCCGGGCAAGCCCGACGACGCGCGAGCGGCGTCGGGCGCCGACCCGGGACCCATACCGCGTGATCTCGCTTGGGGCAGGCTGCAAGTCGAACCTTCCGCGCAACAAACTACTTTCTGGGGTTATGGATCCCCGCGTACGCGGGGATGACAGCGAGGGCAGAGACGCGGCGTACGAACTAACTAACAATGGCGAAGCAAACTCACGCCGGTGCAAACGTATCCGCACGCGCCATCGCCCAGGCGTCGCGGTAGCGGATGTCCTCGGTCCCGTCGAGCAGCTCGCCCGGCCGCAGCGGCGGATAGAGCTTGGCGAAGGTCGAGACTTCGGTGGTCGAGGTCCGCTGCGAGAAGTGGATGGGACGCAGGTCCTGCGGATGTTCGAGGCCCGCAGCGGCAAGCAGCTCGGCGAGCGCATGCAAAGTGGCGTGGTGATAGTTGTAGACGCGCTCCAGCTTGTGCGGAACCACCAGCGCGCGAGCGCGCGTCGGATCCTGGGTGGCGACACCGGTCGGGCACTTGTCGGTATGGCAGCTCAACGACTGGATGCAGCCGAGCGAGAACATGAAGCCACGCGCGGAATTGCACCAGTCGGCGCCGATCGACATCGCGCGCGCCATGTCGAAGGCGGTGGCAATCTTGCCGGAGGCGCCGAGCTTGATGCGGTCGCGGATGTTCAGACCGACCAGCGCGTTGTGTACGAAGCTGACGCCCTCGCGCATCGGCATGCCCAGATGGTCCATGAATTCGAGCGGCGCAGCGCCGGTGCCGCCCTCGTTGCCGTCGACGACGATGAAATCGGGATAGATGCCGGTCTCGCGCATGGCCTTGCAGATCGCGAGGAATTCCCAGGGATGGCCGATGCACAGCTTGAAGCCGGCCGGCTTGCCGCCCGACAGCCGGCGCATCTCGCCGATGAACTGCATCATGCCGATCGGTGTCGAGAACGCGCGATGCGCCGGCGGCGAGATGCAATCCTCGCCCATCGAGACACCGCGGATCTTCGAGATCTCCTCGGACACCTTCGCGGCGGGCAGCACCCCGCCATGGCCGGGCTTGGCCCCCTGGCTGATCTTGAGCTCCACCATCTTGATCTGGTCCTGGCTCGCGACCCGCGTGAACGCCTCGGGATCGAACGTGCCGTCGTGGCGCCGGCAGCCGAAATAGCCGGAGCCGATCTCCCAGATGATGTCGCCGCCCATTTCCGCATGGTAGGGACTGAAGCCGCCTTCGCCAGTGTCGTGGGCGAAGCCGCCCTTCTTCGCCCCACCATTCAGGGCACGCACCGCATTCGGGCTCAACGCGCCGAAGCTCATGGCGGAGATGTTGAACACCGAGGCCGAATACGGCTTCGTGCAATCCGGACCGCCGATAGTGATGCGGAACTTCTCTTCCGCGTGGGGCTTGGGCGCGATCGAATGGTGCATCCATTCGTAGCCCTCGCGGTAGACGTCCTCCTGGGTGCCGAACGGGCGCTTGTCGAGCTCCATCTTGGCGCGCTGGTAGACGACGGCGCGGGTGTCGCGCGAGAACGGCATGCCGTCCTTCTCGCTCTCGAAGAAATACTGCCGCATCTCCGGCCGGATCTCCTCGAGCAGGAATCGCATATGCGCGGAGATCGGGTAATTGCGCAGCACCGCATGGCTCTTCTGAACGAGATCGCGGATGCCGAGCAAGGTGAGCGCGCCGAAGATCAGAAGCGGCACGAGAACCAGATCGAAGATCTTGCGATCGTAGATGCCGAGGATGAGCAGCATGGCCGTCACCACGCTGCAGATCGTGAGCACGATGAAGCGGGGAGAAAACGGAAGCAGCAGCGTATCCATGGGATACCTCATGGGAGGTCGGGGGCCGTCGTGGTCACGAGTTATACTTCGTGTATCGCGAAGCAATCGTTACAGAGGCTAGCACACCGCACGACCGGCGGTGCGACGGCATCGATAGCCGTAGGCTATCGCGTTCGCTGCTGCGAAATCGATCCGCCCGGCCCATTCCTGCGTCGGCGGATTGAAGCAGGGCCGCGAACTCCGCGCCACCGCCCGCCGGACCGATTGACCTGGTGGCGCCGATATGTATCAACCTTCGGTGAACAAGCCGGCATGCGCCTCGCGCAGCTGGCGCTTCAACAGCTTGCCGCTGGGGTTTTTCGGCAGGGCGTCGACGAACACGATGCGCTTAGGGGTCTTGAAGGTGGCCAGCCTGCTCGACGCCTGCCTGAGCACGGCATCCTCCGTCAATTCGTGGCCGGACTTGACGACGACCACGGCGACGACCGCCTCGACCCAGCGCGGATGCGGCAGGCCGACCACCGCGACCTCCGACACCTCCGGAATGAGATAGAGCGCCTCCTCGACCTCGCGGCTGGCGACGTTCTCGCCGCCGGTCTTGATCATGTCCTTCTTGCGATCGACGATGGTGATGTAGCCTTCGTCATCGATGGTCGCGAGATCGCCGGAGTGAAACCAGTCGCCCTGGAAGGCCGCCGCCGTTCGCTCGTCGTCGTGGAAATAGCCCAGCATCAGATGCGGCGAGCGGTGCACGACCTCGCCGACAGCCCCCGGCGCAACGTCGTTCATGTCGTCGTCGACCACCCGGGTCTCGACGTTGAGCACGGCGCGACCGCAACTGCCCGGCTTGCGCAGCTGATCATCGGGTCCAAGCATCGTCGCCAGCGGCGCGATCTCGGTCTGGCCGTACAGATTCCACAGCCGCACCTTGGGCAGCCGCTGCGCGAGCTCGCGCAGCACCTCGACCGGCATGATCGAGGCGCCGTAATAACCCTTGTGCAAGCTGGATACGTCCGTGGTCTCGAACAGCGGCGAACGCAGGATCGAGATCCACACCGTCGGCGGCGCGAAGAACGAGGTGATGTGATATTTCGCGATCAGCGGCAGCAGATTGTCGGGCGTCGGAAACGCCGTGATGATGTTGGTGGCGCCGACATAGATCGAGGGCCCGAAGAACACGTCGAGCTGCGCGCAGTGATACAGCGGCAGCGCATGCAGCGTGACGTCGTCAGCAGCAATGCCGGCGTCGACCACGCAGCTCACATACTGCCAGATGACAGCATCATGCGTCAGCATGGCGCCCTTCGGCAGCGATTCCGTGCCCGAGGTGTAGACGATCTGCGCGACGTCGCTGCCTGCGATTTCGACCGCGGGCACGGCCGCCGTCGAGGCGGCAAGCTCAGAAAAGTCGATCATGTCGCCTTGCCGCTCGCTCGGGCCTTCCGACGGCAGCCAGATCAGTTGCTCGACGGCCGGCACCAGCGCCTTGGCCGCACGAGCCACGCCGGCAAAGCCGCTGTCGGTCGCGAGCAGTCGGACGCCGGCATGCGTGAGGATGTAGGCAACCTCCTCCGGCTTGAGCATGAAATTGATCGGCACCAGCACGGCGCCGAGCCGCGCCAACGCGAAGCGCAGCGCGGCAAACGCATGCGAGTTGCGGGCGAGGATGGCAACGCGCTCGCCCTTGCCGACGCCGCGGGCGGCGAGGCCTGCCCCGAGACGATCGGCGACGGCGTTGAATTCGGCATAGGTCCAGCTGACCTCGCCGCAGATCACCGCCGTCTTTCCGGGCGTGCGCGCAGCGCTCCGCCGCAGCAGGTCACCGAGCGTCTGCCTGCGAACGATGGACTCCATGGCCGCTCCCCTTGTCGTCACGGGGATGGCCGCCGTTCAGGCAATCCAACTCCCCTCCCTGCTTCGCGCCGGACGTCTGAAGGTCCGGTTCTGCGGCCGAAAATCGCACAGCCGCTCGGACGCGTGCAAGGAGGATATTGCCAACGAAAAGAGCGCCCCGATTGCGTCGAGGCGCTCTTTCGAAAATGTCAAAGTCGAAAGCTTGACGGCTCAGCGCTCGACGAACGCCTTCTCGATCACGAAATGCCCGGGCGCGTTGCCGCTGCCTTCGAGGAAACCGCCGGACTCGAACATGGTCTTGAGCTCGTCCAGCATCCCCGGGCTGCCGCACATCATGATGCGGTCCTTGGCGATATCGAGCGGCGGCTGGCCGAGATCGTTGAACAGCTGCTCGGAGGAGATCAGGTCCGTGATGCGGCCGCGGTTGCGGAACGGCTCGCGAGTCACGGTCGGGTAATACTGCAGCTTGCCGTCGAGCAGCTCTCCGAACAGCTCGTCGTCGCGCAGCTTGGCCACGACGCTCTCGCCATAGGCGAGCTCGGCGACCTGGCGGCAGCCATGGACGAGCACGATGCTCTCGAACCGGTCATAGACATCCGGGTCCTTGATCAGGCTCACGAACGGCGCAAGGCCGGTGCCGGTCGACAGCAGCAGGAGCCGGCTGCCGGGCAGCAAATTGTCCGGGATCAGCGTACCGGTCGCCTTGCGGCCGACCAGGATCGTGTCGCCTTCCTTGATCTGCTGCAGGCGCGACGTCAGCGGGCCGTTCTGGACCTTGATGCTGAAGAATTCGAGCTCTTCCTCGTGGTTGGCGCTCGCCATGCTGTAGGCACGCAGCAGCGGGCGGCCTTCGACCTCGAGCCCGATCATGGCGAACTGGCCATTCTGGAACCGGAAGCCGGCATCGCGGGTGGCTCGGAAGGAGAACAGGGTGTCCGTCCAATGCTGAACGGAAAGAACTTTCTCTTTGTAGAACGCGCTCATGATGTTCGTTTCTTCACGCAGGCTGAGATTGGAAGAAATGGCTAGCGATGGTAAAAGTCCGCAACTCCCTGTAACTCTTTGGGAATTTCGCCGACTGATGTACACAAAATCGGCCGGAAATCAACCCGCTGCAATGCACAATCGATAGCGGGTAAATGCATGCCAGCCCGTTGCTTCTTATGTCATCGCCAAACTCGTTTGTATACTAATGATCTACGCAATTTACTTGCGGCGCCGGCGCTTTCACAGCACTTAAATTCCGCAACCCTGACCAATGCCTAGGCAATGCCAACTGCGCCCCGGATCCTGATCAATGCGGTCAAGCGCTACTGCGCCGAGCACGGGATCGCGCTCGACATCCGCGCCGACGGCTGGCTGCTCGTGCTCGGCCATCCCGCCGGACGCCACCTGATCTTCGGCTATGACGTTGGGCTGAACAGTGCCGTGGCGCACAGAGTGGCCAGCGACAAGGCGGCGACCGCGGAGCTGCTGACGCTGTCGGGCGTGCACGCCGTGCCGCATACGTTCGTCATCGCGCCGGCGTTGAGCGGGCGCGCCGAACCATCCTGGCCTGCGCTGTTCGAACTGCTCGATGTGCATCCGCAAGGCCTCGTCGTGAAACCGAACGAAGGCACGTCCGGGCGCTTCGTGACGCGCGTCGCTCGACGCGAGCAGCTGCTGGATGCCGTGACCAGCCTGTTCGCCGCCAGCCTCAGTGTCGCGATCTCGCCTTTGCTCGACATCCAGGACGAGGTCCGCGTGGTGCTGCTCGATGGCGTCCCGCTGCTCGCCTACCGCAAGGAGCGAGCACGCGTGATCGGCGACGGCACGCAATCGCTTCAGGCGCTAGCGCTCGCGGGCGTGGCTCCCGAAGGTCGCGGTCGGATGCTCGCGCGCCTGCGGACCGAGTTCAGCGCGGCCGAGCTCGCGGCGGTCGTGCCGGCCGATGAGGGCCGGCTGCTTGACTGGCGGCACAATCTCGAAGCGGGCGCGAAACCGGTGCTGCTGGAGAGCGGCCCGGCACACGAGGTCTGCGTGATGCTTGCAAGGGCCGCAGCGACGGCGATCGGCATCCGCTTCGCCTCCGTCGATGTGGTGGCGGTGAACGGAGGCTGGCAGGTGTTGGAGATCAATTCCGGGATGATGATGGAAGCGCTCGGCAGCTTCCATCCAGATCTGGTCTACAAGGTCTACAGTGCCGCGCTCGACAAGGTCTTTGCGAAGCCGTGACAAATGCCATTGGCTTCGGCGATCGCGTCAGTTGTTCGCGCCCGGACTGTCGTCGAGGACGTGGAAGGCCTGCTCGAGCTGCGGCGAGATCGCCACGTTGAGCCGCTCGCCGGTCGGCAGGCGACCGACGAACCACTTATTGTAGAGCGGAATGAGATCGTGATTGGAGCCGAGCCTCCGGAACGCGCGCTCGACCACGGCGGCGAGCTGCGGCTCCCCCTTGCGGAACATGATCCCGTAGGGCTCGTAGGACAGATAGTCTCCGGTCACGCGGAACTTGTCCTGCGATTTGTGCCGCGCGATCAGGCCGGAGAGCAGGATGTCGTCGGTGGCGAAAGCATCGACCTTGCCATCCACCAGCATCTGGTAGGACTGCTCGTGATCGGGCGCGGTCACGATCGTAAGGCCAAGCGCGAGTTTCGTGTCGACCTGGTGCATGGCGGCTTCGTTGGTGGTGCCCTTGGTCACCACCACGGTCTTGCCTTTGAGATCGGTCGCCACCGAGATCGCCGAGCTCTTCGCCACCATCAGCTTGGTGCCGGCGACGAACATCAGCGGCGAGAAGGCCACCTGCCTGGAGCGTTCGGCATTGGCGGTGGTCGAGCCGCATTCGAGATCGACCTTGCCGTCGAGCACCGCTGCGATCCGGTCGTCGGAGGTCACCTTGACGTAGTCGATCCGCAAGGCGGGATCGTCGATTTCGGTGCCGATCTCCTCGACGATCGCTTCGCACAGTTCGAGGCTGTAGCCGATTGGCCGCCCCGCCTGATCCAGGAAGGAAAACGGCGGCGAGCTCTCGCGATAGCCGAGATGGACGACGTGCCTCAACTTGATGGCGGCAAGCGTCGGCGACAGGCCCTCGCTGCTGCTCTGCGCCACGACAGGACGCGCAAAGGCAAAAGCCAGCACCACTCCGGCAGCAACCCATGCGACGCGTGCGCGACAGCGCATGGCCCCCTCCATCAGTTTCCGGCCATGGCCGGGACCTCGCCGGGGATCATGTCCGGCGGCACCACGTCGGACGGCCCGAGCGCGTGCTCCGGCCCGAGCTCGCCTTCCCATTTCGCAACCACTGAGGTGGCGAGCGTGTTGCCGATCACGTTGGTGGCGCTGCGTCCCATGTCGAGGAACGTGTCGATACCCATGATCATCAACAACCCCGCCTCGGGGATGCCGAACTGCGACAGGGTCGAGGCAATCACCACCAGCGACGCCCGCGGCACGCCGGCGACCCCCTTGGAGGTCACCATCAACGTGGCCAGCATCGCCAACTGGGTGCCCAGCGACATCTCGATCTTGTAGGTCTGGGCGATGAAGATGCTGGCGAACGTGCAATACATCATCGTGCCGTCGAGATTGAAGGAGTAGCCGAGCGGCAGCACGAAGCTCGATATGCGCTTCGAAGCGCCGAACCGGTTCAGGCCTTCGAGCGTCTTCGGGTAGGCGGCTTCCGAGCTCGCGGTCGAGAACGCGATCATCAGCGGCTCGCGGATCAGCTTCAACAGATGGCTGTAGCGCGGCCCGATCACCACGAAGCCGACCACCACCAGGATCGCCCACAGGATCAGCAGCGACAGATAGAAGCCGCCCATGAACACGATCAGCTTCCACAGCACGCCGAGCCCGTTCTTGGCGACCGTTGCGGTGATCGCGGCCCACACGGCGAGCGGCGCGAACAGCATGACGTAACCGGTCACTTTCAGCATGATGTGGCCGATGTCGTCGATCAGCTGCAGCAGCGTCTTCGACCGCTCCGGCAGCGCGCCCATGGCCACCGAGAAGAAGACCGCGAAGATCACGATCTGCAGGATCTCGTTCTGCGCCATCGCATCCGCAATCGAGGTCGGGATCAGATGTGTCAGGAATTTCTCGACAGAAAAGGCCGACACCGGCAGCCCTGTCGATTGCGTCTTGTCCGGCAGGGTTCCCGGAAAATTCGCGCCGGGCTGCAGCAGGTTGACCATCACGAGGCCGAGCAGGAGCGACACGAAGGAGGCGCTGATAAACCAGCCCATCGTCTTGGCAAAGATGCGCCCGAGCTTGGCGCCGGAGCCCATATGGGCGATGCCGCCGACCAGGGTCGCAAACACCAGCGGCGCGATGATCATCTTGATCAGGCGCAGGAACAGCATGGCGATCAGGTTGATGTCGGCGGCGAGCTCGACCCGGCTATCCGGCATCAGATTGAAGATCAGCGTCCCCATCACGATGCCCAGCACCATCGCAATCAGGATGTATTGCGTGAACCTGTTCGACATTCCCTACCCCCAAACAGAACTCCCGGCGGCGTCGAGTTTGGCAGATTTTGACAAGGGCGCAATATGTCGCATCCTGTTAGGACGGGGATTTGCCGATGGAGCATCGATGCGAGACGAGCACGCAGCGCACAATCTGAGCAGGTGACTACATAGCGCGCGCACATTTGCACCGAGAACCGGCAAGACGGCCGACCGGCGAGCGCCGGGCCGCGGGGAACACGCTGATGGCGCTGACCAGCCTTCCGGCCGGCGAGAACCGCGGCGGGCCGCATTGTCCGGGTCCAGTCGTTCCCGCGACCGCAGATTCCACTGGCGCACTCCGTGCCGACGGATTAGTGTCCGGTCCAAAATAAACAGTATACTGTCAATTGGGAGAACGCCCTTGCGCATCGCCGTGCTCGGCGGCGGCCCTGGCGGGCTGTACTTCGCCTATCTGTGGAAGAAGCGGCATCCAGCCGCAATCGTCGATCTGTTCGAGCAGAACCCGGCCGGCGCGACCTGGGGCTTCGGCGTCGTGTTCTCCGACCAGGCTCTGGAATTCCTGCGCGCTGACGATCCCGAGACTGTGGATGCAATTGCGCCGCGGATGGAGAGCTGGCGCAACATCACGCTGGATCTGCACGGCGAGCGCGTCGAAATCGACGGCGTCGGGTTTTCCGCGATCGGCCGGCTCGAACTGCTCAAGCTGTTGCAGGCGCGCGCCGAGAGCGTCGGGGTCATGGCCCGCTATGGCACGACCATCCAATCGCTCGATCAGCTCCAAGGCTACGACTTGATAATCGCCGCCGACGGGCTGAACTCGCTGGTACGGCGCAGCTTCGAAGGCGATTTCGGCTTCTCGGTCTCCTATTCCAGCAACAAGTTCGCGTGGTACGGCACATCGAAGACCTTTGCCACGCTGTCGCAGACCTTCGTCGCCACCGACCGCGGCACCTTCAACGCGCATCATTATCGCTATGCGCCCGACATGAGCACGTTCCTGGTCGAATGCGATCGCGCGACCTGGCAGGCCTACGGCTTCGCCGAGATGTCGATCGATGAGTCCCGTGATATCTGCGAGCAGGTATTCGCCGCCACCCTCGACGGCCATTCGCTGGTTTCCAATCGTTCGGTGTGGCGCAACTTTCCCTGGGTCTGGAACGAACATTGGTGGCACCGGAACATGGTGCTGATCGGCGATGCCCTGCATACCGCGCATTTCTCGATCGGCTCGGGGACGCGGCTGGCGATCGAGGACGCTATCGCGCTGGCCAAGGCGCTCGATACCGAAAGCAGCCTCTCGGACGGGCTCGCGCGCTATCAGGCGGAGCGGCAGCCGATCGTCAAGAAGCTGGTCACCGCGGCCCGCACCAGTGCCGACTGGTACGAATCATTTCCTGTTCACATGAAGCTCGATCTGATGGATTTCGCCTACAGCTACATCACCCGTTCGGGACGCATCGATGACAACCGGCTGCGGGCGATGGCGCCGCAATTCATGGCGCGCTACGCAGCATCTCGCAACGAAGGAGGTCGGGCATGACGAACGGGATTGCCGATCAGGTTCCTTCCGACAGCGCCGGCGCCCGCGAAATCGGGTTCGCGATTCCCGCACGCTATAATGCGAGCCGCGTGCTGTTCGACAACCTCGCCCGGGGCAACGCGAACAAGCTAGCCTTGATCGGTCCAGCCGGCCGGCGCAGCTATGCCGAATTGTGTGCCGACGCCTGCCGCTGGGGCCATGGCTTCACCTCGCTCGGGCTGAGCCGCGGCGACCGCGTTCTGCTGTTCCTCGACGACACGCTGGCCTATCCGGCCGCGTTCTTCGGCGCCGTGCGCGCGGGCTTCGTACCGCTCCTGGTCAACACGCTGACGCCGCCGGACCTGCTGCAATTCTATCTTGCCGATTCCGGCGCCAAGGTCGCGGTGGCCGACGCCGAATTTGCCGGACGGTTCGACGCGCAGGCCTGTACGGAGACGGCGCTGCAGACGCTGATCGTGGTCAATGGCGAGCCGCCCACGACCGCGGCGGCGTCGACGGTGGCGGTCGATCAATGGCTGCCAACCTTCGCCGATCAGCTGGCAGAGGCCGACACCGATCGCAACGAGATGGCGTTCTGGATGTATTCGTCCGGCTCCACGGGGCGGCCAAAGGGAATCGTCCATCTGCAACACGACATGGCCTATAGCGAGCAGGCCTTTGCCCGGACCGTGCTGCGGCTCAAGCCGAACGATATCTGCTTCTCGGTGCCGAAGATCTTCTTCGCCTATGGCTTCGGCAACGCGATCACCTTTCCGTTTTCGGCCGGCGCAACCACCCTGCTGCTGCCGGGTCAGCCGAAGCCGGCCGCCATCTTCGACGCGATCAACCGCTTCCGTCCCACCGTGTTCTTCGGCCTGCCGACCCTCTATACCGCGCTCACCAAGGCCGACGGCGCGAGGGAAGCTGACTTCTCGTCACTGCGCCTGTCGGTCTCCGCAGCCGAAGTGCTTTCGGCCGACGTCTTCAATGGCTGGAAAAGTCTGACCGACCTGGAGATCGTCGAAGGCCTCGGCTCGACCGAGGTGCTGCACGTCTATCTCTCCAACCGAGAGGATCGGAAGAAGCTCGGCGCCGCCGGCCTGCGGGTGCCCGGCTACGAGATTGCGCTGCGGGACAGCGACGGCCACGATGTGGCGACCGGCGAGGAAGGCATCCTCTGGGTCCGCGGCGATTCCAACACGCCGCTTTACTGGAACAGGCCGGACAAGACCGCGGAGACGATCCGCGACGGCGGCTGGATCTACACCGGCGATCGTTTCATCCGCGACATCGACGGCTTTCATTTCTTCCGTGGCCGCGCCGACGATCTGATCAAGATCTCCGGGCAGTGGGTCTATCCGCTGGAGGTCGAGCTCTGCCTCGCCGAACACCCGGACATCCGGGAATGCGCCGTGTTCGCGCATGAACTTCCGGACCGGCGGATGAGCCTGAAAGCGGTCGTCGTCACCAACGGGAGGTTCCATGACGAGGCGGTGACCACCAAGGCGCTGCAGGACTACGTGAAGGCAAAGCTGCTGCCATACAAATATCCGCGCGAAATCGTATTCATCGGCGAACTGCCGAAGACCGGCACCGGCAAGATCGACCGTCAGGCGGTGATGCGGCTATGAGCGACCTCAGCCAGAAACACCGCCAACGGCTGCGATCAGCCGGTCTTGCCGAGATGCTCGAGCGCATCCTCCGCGCGGAGCGGCACGCGCGAGACCTCGTTGTTGAGATCGACGAGCTGCGACAGCAAGGTCATCAGCATCTTCCGGTCAGCCGGCTTGAGCGGCGCCAGCATTCTCGCCTGCGCCCGGTCGACGGAGGGCATGATGTTTCGCAGCAGCGCCGCCCCCGCCTTGGTCAAATGCAGCAGCTTGACGCGCTTGTCTTCGTCCGACGGCGCGCGTTCGACATAGCCCTTGGCCTCGAGCCGCTCGATCACGCTGCCGAGCGTGGAGCGATCGAACGCAATGACGGCCGACAGCCTGGTCGCATCGATGCCGGGATGGGTCTGGATCGCGACCAGCGCGGCATATTGCACGGGCGTGAGGTCGAACTCGCGGCATTCCTCGACGAAGATCGAGACCGCGATCTGCTGCATGCGCCGGAACAGATAGCCGGGCTTGGTGTAGACCGCGTCCATCGTGATAGCAGGCGGCTTACTCGGCATCGGGCTGGCGCTCCGGAGCGGCTTGCGCGAAGGCCGGCAACGCTTTCGCTGCGGCTTCCGCCTGCAGCAGTCGCGGGAACGCCCCGACGTCGACGCCGAAGCGGCGCGCATTGCCGAGCTGCGGCACCAGGCAGAGATCTGCCAACGTCGGCGTCGCGCCAAAGCAAAACGGGCCCGGCTCATGCTTGACCAGCGCCTCGCAGGCCGCGAGACCTTCGCGGTTGGCCCAGCCTGCCCAGGCCGTGACCTTGTCCTCGGGCAGGCCGAGTTCGCGCAACCGCGCCAGCACCTTCAGGTTCTGAACCGGGTGGGTGTCGCAGGCCAGCACCTGTGCGAAGGCGCGGACCTGGGCACGGCGCAAGGGATCCTTCGGCAGCAGCGGCGGCTCGGGGTGGGTTTCGTCGAGCCATTCGATGATGGCGAGCGACTGGATCAGCGCGGTGCCGCTGTCGTCCTCCAGCGTCGGAACCAAGCCCTGCGGATTGAGCGCGAGATAGACGGGCGAGCGCTGTTCGCCCTTGCGGAGGTGATGCGGCAGGTGCTCGGCGGTGAGGCCCTTGAGGTTCAGCGCGATCCTGACGCGATAGGACGCGCTGCTGCGGAAATAGCCGTGCAGCTTCATCATGGCACTCCTCCCGATATCACAGCTCTTGCTGCAATTGACGGTAGCGGAATTGACAGTATACTGTCAATCAAGAACGATATCTGACACGGGAGGCGCGCATGGCCGCAGTTTCGACTCCGGAACGCGAGGCGTTCTACAACAAGATCGACGGCGAGAACATGACGGCGCTGTGGACCGTGATGAGCGATCTCATCACGCCGGAACCCAAGAGCGCATGCCGTCCGCACCTCTGGCAGTTTGCCGCCATTCGCGACTACATGGTCGAGGCGGGGCGGTTGATCACGGCCAAGGAAGCCGAGCGCCGGGTGCTGATCCTGGAAAACCCCGGCCTGCGCGGGCAATCGAAGATTACGACCTCGCTCTATGCCGGCGTCCAGATGGTGATCCCCGGCGACATCGCGCCGGCGCATCGCCATAGTCAATCGGCGTTGCGCTTCGTGCTCGAAGGCAAGGGCGCCTTCACGACCGTCGACGGCGAGCGCACGATGATGCAGCCGGGCGACTTCGTCATCACGCCGTCGATGACATGGCACGATCACGGCAATGAAACCTCGGAGCCGATGTTCTGGCTCGACGGCCTCGACATCCCGCTGGTGCAGTTCCTCGACGCGTCATTTGCCCAAGGCGCGCAGGAGGACCAGCAGAAGGTCGCGCGTCCTGCGGGCGACAGCTTCGCGCGCTACGGTCACAACCTGCTGCCGGTCGACGCCACCAGCAAATCCAGGACATCGCCGATCTTCAACTATCCCTATTCTTACACGCGCGAGGCGCTGGAGAGCGCCAGGCGACGCGAGGAATGGGATGCGTGCCACGGGTTGAAGCTGAAATTCTCCAACCCGGAGACCGGCGATTTCGCGATGCCGACGATCGGCACCTTCATCCAGCTCCTGCCGAAAGACTTCAAGACCGCGCGTTATCGTTCCACCGACGCGACGGTGTTCACCGCGATCGAGGGCAAGGGGCGCAGCCGCATCGGCGATCAGATCTTCGAATGGGGCCCGCGCGACGTGTTTGTCGTCCCCAGCTGGCAATGGGTCAGCCACGAGGCGGACGGGGATGCGGTGCTGTTCTCGTTCTCGGACCGGCCGGTGCAGCAGAAGCTCGATCTGTTCCGCGAGGATCGCGGCAACGCCTGATGCTCAGCGCCAGTGCAGCAGGCGCGCTTCGAGCATGCTGATCAGCCGGCCAACGGCGAGGCCGAACAGCGACAGCACCAGGATCCCGGCCATCAGCTGATCCGTCTGCATCAGGTTTCCGGCCTGCAGCACGAAGGTGCCAATGCCGGTCTCGGCGCCGATCATCTCGGCCGAGACCACCAGCATCAGCGCCACCGAGGCGGTGATGCGAAAGCCGGCGAGGATCGACGGCAGCGCGCCGGGCCAGATCACGCGGCGCACGATGAGCGGGAACGGCACGTCGAAACTCTGCGCCATCCGGATCAGGTTGCGCGGCACCGCATCGACGCCGCTATAGACCGAGATCGTCGTCGAGAAGAACACGCCGAGCGCGATCGTCGCGATCTTCGGCTGCTCGCCGATGCCGAGCCACAGGATCAGCAGCGGCAGCACCGCGATCTTCGGAATCGGAAACAGCGCCGAGACGAAGGTGATGCCGATGCTGCGCGCGATGCGCCACAGTCCGATCGCGAAGCCTGCGACGATGCCCGAGGCGGTGCCGAGCGCCCATCCGGAGAGGATGCGCAGCAGCGAGGCCGAGACGTGCTGCCACAACGCGCCGCTCTCGGCGAGCCGATAGAGCGCGCGCGAGATGCCGAGCGGCGTCGGCAGGAACAGCGGATTCACCAGCCCGAGGCTGCCGATCAATTGCCAAAATCCGAGCGCCGCGGCCAGTGCGAGCACGCCCGCCCAGCGGCTCGCCGCTGGCGTGAAGCCGCCGCCACGAAAACGCACCGGCTTCGTGTCGGCGCCGCCAACTGCGTGTGGCGGTTCATCGGGCACACGATCAAGCATGCTGAACCTCGCGCTCGGCATCGATCGCCTCGGTCCGGATCAGCGCCCACAGTTCGTTCTGCAGATCCAACAGTTGCGCGCGGATATCGACATTGCCGCGATCGCGCCGCGCCGCGGGGACGCTGACGAGCTTCCGGATGCGGCCGGGGCGGCGCGACAGCACGACGATGCGGTCGGCGAGGCGCACAGCCTCCTCTAGGTTATGCGTGACGTAGACCGCGCCCATGCTGCCGTCGGCAAGCAGGTCGACGAAGTCCTCCATCAGGAGCTCGCGGGTCTGCGAATCCAGTGCCGACAGCGGCTCATCCATCAGCAGGATTGCAGGGCGCACCGCGAGGGCACGTGCGATGCCGACGCGCTGGCGCATGCCGCCGGACAATTGCTTGGGAAAGACACTGCGAAAATCGGTCAGGCGCGTCCGGCGCAACGCGTCATCGACGGCAGCGGTCCGCTGCGGGGCGGACAAGGATGTATGAAGCAGCGGAAATGCGACATTGTCCTCGACGCTCGCCCAGGGCAACAACGCGAAGTCCTGGAACACGAAGGTCAGCGGATTGAGGCTGCCGGACGGAGGTGCCCCGCGCAGCAGTGCTTGCCCAGTCGTCGGTTGCAGCAGCCCGCCGAGGATCGACAGCAGCGTGCTCTTGCCGCACCCGGACGGGCCGACGATGGCGACGACTTCGCCGGCACCGACCGTGAAAGAGACGTCGTCGAGCACATCGAGCGTGTCGAAGCGATGACTGATGTTCTCGGCGATCAGGTCCATGTCAGACGATTCCGCTGCAGCTCCGGCCTGCCGTTTCCCGATCAGTCCGGCTTCACATAGTCCTTTGCGATGATTGCGGCGGCGTCATAGCCCGGGTCCGCAAAGCCCTGCGCCTGCAGCCATTTGATCTGGCTGTCGATGTTCTTCACGTCGAGCTTGCCGTCGGGATCGATATAGGCGCAGTTGCCGACCACCTGCTCGACGGGCAGGTTGGTGTACTTGCCGATGATCTCGAGCAACGGCTTCGTCTTCTCATCAATGGCGGCATTGCCGTCCTTCACCGAGGCGAGCACGACGTCGTGATACTCGCGCTCGGCGCGTTGAAGAGACGCCAGCAACCTGGTCACGACAGCGGTGTTGGCCAGCGTCTTCGGCCCCGCGAAGACGCCGGTCACCTGCCACGGCGTCTCGTCGCCGACCCAGCCGAGGTGCTTGACGGAGCCCTCCTCCATCAGCTTGCGCGCGACGGAGACCGGCATCAGCGCGGCATCGACGGCCTCACCCTTGATTGCCGCCGACATGTTGGACATCGACTGCAGCGGGACGATCTTCACGTCGGAAAGCTTGAAGCCGTATTTGTCGGCGAGCAGGCCCACCGAGTAGTGAAAGCTCGAACCCACCTGCGTCATCGCTACGCGCTTGCCGGCGATGTCCTTCGGCGTCTTGAGACCCGCCTCATAGGCCTTGTTGCTGGCGAAATAGCCGATCAAGGGAAAGCCGGGCCGGTCGCGGCTCATGCCTGCGATGATCTTCAAGGCTCCCTTGCCGGCGAGATTATACAGGCCGGCCGTGAACGCGGTGACGCCGACATCGACGTCTCCCGTCGCGGTCGCCACCGCGATCGGTTGCGCCGCGTCGAAGAACTTCAGCTCGATGTCGAGCCCGGCCTCGCGGAAATAGCCCTTGTCCTGCGCGATGAAGACCGGTGCGGACGATGACAGCCTGAGGACACCGATCCGCAGCTTGGCATCGTCGGCCTGGGCAGCGCTGATCGACGCGAGGGACAACAAGGCCGCCAGGACCAGGTTTACGTACCGGAACATCAAGCTCTCCAAGATCCGGCCAGCCGCGGAACCGGCCCGACGGTGACCCGGACTTGTTGCAATATTTCACGCCGGATGTCGCGGCAAATTTTCTCGCGGTAGCGGTCCTAAAGACCGGAGCCTTGGTCACAGCATCAACCGTGAAAAAGACGGAGAAATCCTCTCAATCGCAACCCTGGAAAATGCTGTTGCCGAATAGCTTCACGTCACCTGCCGCGGGCGTCGCCGCGGACTTGCTAGCGTGCGGTAGCTTGTCTCCCGTTCGGGCGCAGCGATTGATCGCCTCAGAAAGTCTTTACCTCCGGCTTCTCGCCACTCGACAGGAACGTCGCTTCGAAGCGACCAAGCTCGCTGTCAGCGGAGCATTCGATGAGTGAGGGACCCTTGAATGGGTTTCCATATTTGCAACGGCCCTTGGCCGCTACCCGATTGATCGTCTTGTCCGGGTATTGACCGATGATCACGAGGTCGACCGGCGTGACACGTTTGTCCGGCCGGGCCCTCTCCTCCAGATCGCCACGATTCGAAAACGTGATCACACCGCCATTGAGCAAGATGAAATAGAACCCGGTGCGCTGATCGTCGTAATCGGTATTGAGCAAACGACCCGTGCACTCGAGGCTACGATCCTCGCCCGCGACGACCAGCTTCTGGCATGTTCCCTTCACGATGGCCATGCCCGTCAGGCGGGAGTCCGCGCGTCCCGAACCTGCCGACGTCAAGAGCACACCGGCGACAAGCATCACCGCAGCCAGCACTGCCGACTTCATTGAAGCCCCTCTCCTCAGACCGTCAGGCGACTATGACTCAACCTGAGGTGAGACGAAAGTTCTTTTTTTGTTCTCATTCGATTTTTCGCAAAGACGAGCCTTCGGTCCGATGGAGTTGCCACGTTCGTAAGGTTTTCGACCGTACTGACAGGTCAGGTCAGGGCATCGACCCAGGACGCAAAAGCCTTCGTCAGCTCGTCCATGACCGCCTGATCATTCCGGCCAGAGCGCGCGGGCACGTGGAAGGCATGATCGGCCTGCGCAATCAGATGCAACGTCGCGATTCGTCCCAGCCGTTGCACGACAGGCTCGAGCAGCTCCAGCTCCGCCAGCTTGTCCCGCGTGCCCTGCAGGAACAGCATCGGCAGCCGGATCGCATCGAGATGCTCGGCGCGCGCCACCGACGGCTTGCCGGCGGGATGGAGCGGAAAGCCGAGGAAGGCCAGCCCGACCACGCCCGGCAGCGGCGCCGTGCTTTGCGCCTGCGAGGTCATCCGCGCGCCGAACGATTTGCCGCCGGCGATCAGCGGCAGCCCTGGACAGAGCCGCGCGGCCTCAGCCACTGCAGCCCGCACCGCGGCCTGCGCGAGCGCGGGTGGATCGGGCCGCTTGCTGCCTTTCTCCATATAGGGAAACTGAAAGCGCAGTGTTGCGATGCCGCGTCGAGCGAGAGCTTCAGCCGCATGGTTCATGAACGCGTGCGTCATGCCGGCGCCAGCCCCGTGGGCGAACACGAAGCAGGCGCGCGCCTGTGGCGGGACGATCAACAGCGCGGACACGGCGCCCGCGCCGTCGATTGCAATGCTGAGAGAGCGCAGCTGGTGCTCGGTCATTGCCCCAGTCTGTGAGCCGCGCCCCTCTGCGTCAACTCCGCCGGCCCTGCCAGTCGCCGGATCAGGCCGCGGTCCGGATCGTCTGCAGGAAGTCGTCGACATTGCTCTTCAGCGACGCCGCCTGCTGTTGCAACTCGGCCGCCGCTGTCAGCGCCGCTTCGGCGCCGGCATCGGTCTGGCCGGCAACGGCGCGCACATCGCCGATCTCCTGCGTCACCGCCGCGGTGCCGCTGGCGGCCTGCTCGACGTTGCGGGCGATCTCGCTGGTCGCGGCGCCCTGCTGCTCGACCGCGGCGGCGATCGCGTTGGAGATCTCGGCGATCTCCTTCACCGTCGTGCCGAACTGCGCGATCGCACCCACCGTCTCCTCAGTGGCGCTCTGGATGGTCGCGATCTGGCTGGAGATCTGCTCGGTCGCCTGCGCCGTCTGCGACGCCAGGTTCTTCACCTCGCTGGCGACGATCGCAAAGCCTCTGCCGGCGTCGCCGGCGCGCGCCGCCTCGATCGTGGCGTTCAGCGCCAGCAGGTTGGTCTGGCTCGCGATCGCCTGGATCAGCTGCACGATGGTGCCGATCCGCTCCGCTGCGCTGGACAGCCCGTTGATCAGCTCGGAGGTGCGCTGGGTCTCATGCGTGGCGCGGTTCGACACTGTCACCGAACGCTGCACCTGGCCGGAGATTTCGCGGATCGAGGCCGCGAGCTCCTGCGTCGCCGAGGCCACGGTCTGCACGTTCACCGAGGCCTGCTCGGCGCGGCTGGCCACCGCTTCCGCAAGCCCGCGGCCACGTTCGGCAACGCGCGCCAGCTCCTTGGCGCTCTGCCCCATGTCGGTGGCTCGCCCGCCGACCCCGGTGATCACGCCCTGCATGCCCTGCTCGAATCGCCCGGCCAGATCGGCCATCATGCGGGCACGCTCGGCTTCGGTGGCCTCGCGCTGCGCCGCGGCGTCCTGCTCCATGCGACGGACGGTCAGTGCATTGTCGCGGAACACCTCGACCGCGCGGGCCATCCGCCCGATCTCGTCGCGCTGCTCGCCGCCGGGAATCGGCTGCTCCAGTTCGCCGGCCGCCAGCGACTGCATGCGATCCGTCATGCTGCGGATCGGGCCCGAGACGCTGGCACCGATCAGCCAGGCCAGCACGGCGCCGAGCACGACCGCGCCCGCCGCCGTCACGATGACGGTCTGCTTGGTCTCCTGGACTGCGACGCCGGTTTTCGCCGCCTGCTCTGCGCGCGCCGCGCCGAGCTGCTGGTTGATGCGGCCGACTTCTGCGTCGATGGTCGCGCTAGCCTTGGCGAGATCGCCTTGCCTGGCACGCAGGTCGCCCGCGACCTTGATGACCTCCTCGAGCGCGGACGCATCAGCCGTCAGCGCCTCCTTCAAAGCGACGACCAGCATCTTCAACTTGGCCTCGCCGGTCGGAGCGATTTCGCTTTCGGTGGAGCCGACCACGGCCTGCGCATTGGCCAGGGCATTCTTGGCATCCACCGCATCGGCGGTCGTCAGCGTCGTGCCATAGCGCATCACCGAGACTCGGACCCCGTCCACTGCGGCGGCCAGGCGCAACGGCTGGAACAGACGCTCCGTGCCGGTTCGATTGGCAAGCGCAACCTGGATGCCGGCGACGTCGAGCCCGGCGGTGGCGCCGTGCGCATCGGTTTTGGCCGTAGTAGCGCGCAGCCGGTCGACCGCTTCAGCCGCAGCAGAGAACGCGGACCGGTAGCTGGCCAATGCAGCACGGACGGGCGCGATGCCCTCGGCAATGGCCGGCAGCTTGCCATAGCGCTGCTCAACCTGATCAGCGAGCCGGCTGACGGTTTCGATTGCATTGGTCGCAAGATCCTTGTCGCCGATGTTCCAGGTCCGGATGAACTTCTCCACCGCACCATTGGCGCCGAGCAGTGCCGCGCGCACCTGCGACATGCCGGCATCTCCAGCTGCGCTGGTGACGAGTTCGTCCACCGTGCCGCCGATATGCCCGACCTGACTCATGGCAAAGCCGCCGAGCAGCACGAGGAAGGACAGGACCAGGGCGAAGCCACCGAAAATGCGCGGCCGGACGCCGATCCACGAGAGTGAAGATGACAGTTTCACGGAAATCACCTGGGACTTAGCGAGTGGACCGGATGGCGGCGATCAGCTCTTTGCCGAACCGCTTTTCGAATTCGGGATCGAGCGTCTTCACCGCATCGACGAAAGCCTGACGATCGATCTTGTCGACGACCTCCATTCCAGCGGCACGCAGCTCCTGCAGCTTTGCCTCGTCGACCTGCGCCTGCCACGTCGCTTCGGCGCCGGCCTTGGCGGCCGCCATCAACGCGTCCTGATCGGCAGGATCGAGCTGCTCGAACATCGCGCGATTGGCCACGAATGCGACCGGCGCGAAGAAATGACCGGACATGGTCAGGTATTTCTGGACCTCGAAGAAGCGGCTGGTCGAGATCGTGGTCAGCGGATTCTCCTCGCCGTCCAGCCGTCCGTCCTTCAAGGCGCCATAGACCAACGGGAAGTCCATCGGAATCACTTCGGCACCAAGCGCCTTGAATGCCATCTTATAGGTCTCATTGGGAATGACGCGGATCTTGAGGCCCCTGATATCCTCGGGGCTGCGGATCGGACGCTTGGAATTGGTGAGATTACGGAAGCCCTGCTTGCCGAGCGCCAGCAGCACCAGCCCCTTGTCGGCGAATTTGGCGGCGATCTGTTTGCCGATCGGACCCTGCATCACCGCCTTGGCATGCGCCTCGTCGCGGAACAGGAACGGGATGTCGAACACGCTCAGTTCGGGAACGACCGCGCCGACGACGCCGCCGGTCAGCACCGCCACGTCCAGAGCCCCTGATCGGGTCGCCGCAAGGATGATAGGCTCGCCGCCAAGCGCATTGCCCGAACGCCCATCGACAATGAAGCGGTGACCTTCCGCGAGCTTCTCGCGGAATAGTTCGGGGCCGGACGCCACCGAGATCATCCGCGGCGTCGCCGCGCTGTGATGCGGCACAAGCAGTGCCACCGCCGTCAGTACGGCGATCCCAAGCTCACGAATCGTCTTCCTCATCTTTCCACCGCTGCGTTCAGTACCCGCACGTACATACCGAAGAATGGTAGGCAAGGTATTAAGAACGGTATCGCGGTGCTACATGCGGAAGGGATATTGCTGATTGGCAAGTCAACGACCGAAGGCCCGCACGCATGGACGTGCGGGCCTCGTTGCCAGGTAGTCCCGAGATTCGGAATTGCTAATCCAGGTAGTTCCGAAATCCGGAGCTCAGGCCGCGGTCCGGATCGTCTGCAGGAAGTCGTCGACATTGCTCTTCAGCGACGCCGCCTGCTGTTGCAACTCGGCCGCCGCAGTCAGCGCGGCTTCGGCGCCGGCATCGGTCTGGCCGGCAACGGCGCGCACATCACCGATCTCCTGCGTCACCGCCGCGGTGCCGCTGGCCGCCTGCTCGACGTTGCGGGCGATCTCGCTGGTCGCGGCACCCTGCTGCTCGACCGCAGCAGCGATGGCGTTGGAGATCTCGGCAATCTCCTTCACCGTGGTGCCGAACTGCGCGATCGCCCCCACCGTCTCCTCGGTGGCGCTCTGGATGGTCGCGATCTGGCTCGAGATCTGCTCGGTCGCCTGCGCCGTCTGCGACGCCAGGTTCTTCACCTCGCTGGCCACGATCGCAAAGCCTCGTCCGGCGTCGCCCGCGCGTGCCGCCTCGATCGTCGCGTTCAGAGCCAGCAGATTGGTCTGGCTCGCAATCGCCTGGATCAGCTGCACGATGGTGCCGATCCGCTCGGCTGCGCTCGACAGCCCGTTGATCAGCTCGGAGGTGCGCTGGGTCTCATGCGTGGCGCGGTTCGACACCGTCACCGAACGCTGCACCTGGCCGGAGATTTCGCGGATCGAGGCCGCGAGCTCCTGGGTCGCCGATGCCACGGTCTGCACGTTCACCGAAGCCTGCTCGGCACGGCTGGCGACCGCTTCCGCAAGCCCGCGGCCGCGCTCGGCGACGCGTGCGAGCTCCTTGGCGCTCTGCCCCATATCGGTGGCACGCCCGCCGACCCCGGTGATCACGCCCTGCATGCCCTGCTCGAAGCGCCCGGCCAGATCGGCCATCATGCGGGCACGCTCGGCTTCGGTGGCCTCGCGCTGCGCCGCGGCGTCCTGCTCCATGCGGCGGACGGTCAGCGCATTGTCGCGGAACACCTCGACCGCGCGGGCCATCCGCCCGATCTCGTCGCGCTGCTCGCCGCCGGGAATCGGCTGCTCCAGCTCGCCGGCCGCCAGCGACTGCATGCGGTCGGTCATGCCGCGGATCGGGCCCGAGACGCTACCGCCGATCAGCCAGGCCAGTACCGCGCCGAGCACGACCGCGCCGGCCGAAGTCACGATGACGGTCCGCTCCGTCTCCTGGACTGCCACGCCGGTTTTCGTAGCTTGGTCGGCGCGTGTCGTGCCGAGCTGCTGATTGATCCGGCCGACCTGAACGTCGATCGCCGCGCTGGCCTTGGCGAGCTCGGCCTGCTTGGCGCGCAGGTCAGCGGCGACCTTAATCACCTCTTCAAGCGCCGCCGCATCCGCCGTCAGGGCTTCCTTGAGCGCTGCCACGAGCGCCTTGAGCTTGGCGTCCTCGACACCGGCCATCTCGGCTTCGGTGTCGGCCACAGCAAGCTTTGCATAGACGAAGGTGAGCCTGGCGTCGTCGGCATCGCCGTTCGACAGGGTGCTCGTATAGCGCATCACCGAGATGCGGACTGCGTCCACGACGCTTGCGAGGCGCAGCGGATTGAGCAGCGGCTCCGCACCGGCGCGATTGGCCAGGGCGACCTGGATGCCGCCAAAATTGATTCCGGCGACCGCGCCCAACGCGTCGGTCTTCCCGGTCGCCGCGCGCAGCCGGTCCACAGCGTCGGCAGCTGCGGCAAACGACGCGCGGTAGGCCGCGAGCGCGCTACGCACCGAGCCGACGCCGTCAGCGATGACCTTCAGCTGGCCGGACTGCTTCTCGACCTGATCGGTGAGCTCGCCGACGCCGTCGATCGCCTTGCCCGCCGCATCCTTGTCGCCGACGCTCCAGGTCCGGATGAACTTCTCCACCGCGCCATTGGCGCCGAGCAATGCGGCCCGGACCTGCGACATCCCGGCATCACCGGCCGCGCTGGCGACGAGTTCGTCCACCGTGCCGCCGATGTGCCCCACCTGGCTCATGGCAAAGCCGCCAAGCAGCACGAGGAAGCTCAGGATCAGCGCAAAGCCGCCGAAGATCCGCGGGCGGACACCGATCCACGACATCAAGGAAGAAAGTTTCATGGCGCTGCCCGGCTGTTTCACTGAGTGGACCTGATGGTGGCAAGCAGCTCCTTGCCGAAGCGCTTCTCGAAGTCGGGATCGAGCGGCTTGACCGCTTCGACGAAGGTCTTGCGGTCGAAGGTCTCGATCACCTCCATGCCGCCCTTGCGCAGCTCATCGAGCTTCTGCGCGTCGAGCTGGGCCTGCCAGGTCACCTCCGCCGCCGCTTTTGCGGCTGCGATCAGCGCATCACGGTCGGCAGCGTCGAGCTGCTCGAACATTGCGCGATTGGCGACGAAGGCGATCGGCGCAAAGAAATGTCCGGTGAGCGTCAGATATTTCTGCACCTCTTCGAAGCGATTGGCCGCGATGGTTGCGACCGGATTTTCCTGGCCATCGAGGCGCCCGTCCTTGAGCGCGGCATAGACCAGGGGAAAATCCATCGGCATCACGTCGGCGCCAAGCGCCTTGAAGGTCATCTGGTAGACCGGGTTGGGGATCACGCGGATCTTGAGGCCCTTGACGTCGTCGACGGTGCGGACCGGCCGCTTCGAGTTGGTGAGGTTGCGGAAACCCTGCTTGCCGAGCGCCAGCAGCACCAATCCCTTGTCGGCGAATTTGGCGCCGATCGCAGCGGCGACCGGTCCTTGCGCCACCGCCTTGGCATGCGCGGTGTCACGGAACAGGAACGGGATGTCGAACACGCCGAGCTCAGGAACGACGGCACTCGCAATGCCGCCGGATACAACGGCAATGTCGACCGCTCCGCTCCGCGTTGCCGCCAGCACCGCCGCCTCGCTGCCGAACGCGTTACCGGCACGCTCATCGATGATCAGCCGTTTGCCGGCCAGCGCCTGCAGCTTCACGCGGAATTCGTCGGACCCGACCTGCTGCGGGTTCTGAACCTGCGAGTTGAAGACCAGCGACACCATTCGCGGAGACGCCGCGGCGACAGAATGCGACCCAAGCAGGGCGGTCGCCGCAAATCCCGCGACGCAAAATTCAAGAAGCTGTCTGCGCATGACACACCGCACTCGTTATCCCGGACGCAGAGTTAGCAGCGAGAGATGGTTAAGACGTTAAGACGCGGCCGGCGCCGTACTAAGTCCTGCTATTTAGACTTGATTAGTAACTCACGATAACGACGCCGCGCAGCAGGTTCAGGCCGCTCTCACTGTCGCGAGGAATCTGTCGACCTCCGTACGGAGCCGCTTGCTGTCATTGGCGAGCGACTGCGCCGCGGACAGAACGCTGGACGAGGCCTGGCCGGTATCGGCCGCACCGCGCCTGACGTCGGTGACGTTCGTCGACACCTGCTGTGTACCGTGCGCCGCGTGCTGAATGTTGCGCGAAATCTCCTGGGTCGCGGCGCCCTGCTGTTCCACTGCCGACGCGATCGTCGACGACACTTCGGACAGCCGCTCGATCGTCGAGCTGATCTGGCTGATCGCAGTCACCGATTCCTGGGTCGCCGCCTGGATGCCTGCGATCTGCTGGCCGATCTCGCCGGTCGCCTTGGCGGTCTGCTCGGCCAGGGCCTTCACCTCGGAGGCGACCACCGCGAAGCCGCGACCGGCTTCGCCCGCGCGGGCCGCCTCGATGGTCGCATTGAGCGCAAGCAGGTTGGTCTGACCGGCAATTGCATTGATCAGCTCGACGACGTCGCCAATGCGGTTCGCCGCCTTGGACAGCTCGCCGACACGGTCGGTCGTGGTCCGGGCCTGGTCGACGGCATCGCCGGCCATGCGCGCCGACTCCTGCACCTGCCGGCTGATCTCGTTGACGGAGGATGACAGCTGCTCGGTCGCCGACGCCACCGATTGAACGTTGCTGGACGCCTGCTCCGAGGCACCGGCGACGACTTCCGCGAGCTCGCGCCCACGATCGGCGGTTCCTGTCAGCGTCGTCGCCGAGGACTCCAGATTGTCCGACGTCGCGGACACGGTTCTGACGATGTCGCCGATCGCCTGCTCGAACGTGTCTGCCAGGCGATGCATGTCTGCCTTGCGCTGCTCGGCCGCGCGCTGATCCTGGTCGATCTTCGCTTCGGCCTCGCGCTGCGCCCGCTCGGCCGCAAGCAGCTTGAAGCGCTCCACCGCGCGCGCCACGTGACCGATCTCGTCCTTGCGCCGCACGCCCGGGAGCACGACGTCGAAATTGCCGTCGGCGAGCTGGATCATCGCCTTTTCGAGCGAGATGATCGGCCGGCTCAAGGAGTAGGCGAAGCCGAGCGCGAGCAGAATGCCGAGCACCAGCGTGGCGCCCGAAGCTGTCATCATCATCGTGCGCGAGCCCGCAACATGAGCCTCGGCCTCGTTGCGATATTCATAACCGTAAGCCGCGACCAGCTCGACCAGGTCGTCGACGCTCGCCAGCGCCTCGTTGCCGAGCTTGCTGAGCAGGAATGTGGTGGGAATCTCCGTGGCACCGTCCGGCGCCGGCTTGAGGATCTTGAGCGCGGCATCGGACCAATCACGCAGCCTCCTGGTCGCCTGCTCGCGCGCGGTATCGACGCCGTTCGATTTCACGCGCTCGCGGACGATGTCGAGGTCTTCCAACATCGCCTTGACGAGCTTCTCGAACCTTTCTCCCGCCGCCTTCGATGTTCCGACGCTCTCCGCCCGGTTCAGGACGAGTAGCGCCGCGTTGAGCTCGGCATGCACCGAGCGAGCGTGATTGATCGCCATCAGCGGGCCGTCATAGAGACGGACCACGAGATCGCCGGCCGAGGTGATGCCCCGCAGACCGTAGAGCGCCAGGCCGCAGGCCAATGTGAGCATGATGCTCAGGACTGCGAGGATCCTCAACCGGATCGACATTTCTCAGTGCTCCAGGACTTGTTAGACAGGACTTGTTAGACAGAACTTGGTCGACGGGATTTGGTAGACAGGGCTCAGTCGACGACCTTGACAGCCATCTTCATGCGCGGATGGATGGCGCAGATGACGGCAACGTCCCCCGCCTCCTTGAACGCCACGTCGGTCGAGGAGCCGGGCGCCTGGGAGCCGAGATTGAACTCGTTGCCCTTGCTCGTGGACATGATGTTGTGCGGGATCGTATCGTCATTGAGGAAGGTGAGAGCATCGCCCTTCTTCACGGTTACGCTCTCCGAGGAGAAGACGCGCCCCTGCTGATGGATGACCTGAGTGGCGGCCAGCGCGCCGGTGGAGAGGCCCGCGAGAACGGCGAGGGCGAGAATGGTTCGTGCGCGATACATGTTGATTCCCATCGTTAGCGCGGCAGCACCGGAGCTGCCGTCGGGGTGAGATTGCTGGTGAGAGTCTTCAGAAACGCGACGAGATCAGCCTTGTCCTGAGCCGTCAGCCCGAGCGGGCGCATCAGGTCCGACCGGCTCGGCCGATCGACGCCGCCGCTGTCATAGTGGTCCACCACCTGTTCGAGCGTCGCCAGCGAGCCGTCATGCATGAACGGCGCGCGTCGCGTGATCTCACGCAGGCCGGGCGTCTTGAAGGCGTGCTGCATCTTGATCACGCCGGGCGCGAACTCGCCGCGGCCGATGTCCTTGCTCGGCAACCCGATGTCCTGGAAGCCGTCATTGGTGAAGTTCCAGCCTTCATGGCAGGTCACGCACTGCGCCTTGCCATTGAACAATGCGAACCCGCGCTTGGCCTCCTCGGAGATCGCCTTCTCGTCGCCGTCGATCCAGGCGTCGAACGGCGCGCGCTCCGAAACGACGGTGCGTTCATAGGTGGCGATCGCCTTGGCGAGCGTCTTCGGCGTCATGCCGTCGCGCGGAAAGGCAGCCTCGAACAGCGGCTTGTATTCCGGGATCGCGTTGAGACGCTGCATCAGATGATCCAGCGGCATGTTCATCTCACCCGCGGCCTGGATCGGGCCGAGCGCCTGCTCCTCCAGGGTCGCCAGCCGGCCGTCCCACATGAAGATCTCGCCCCAGGCTGCATTCACGACGGTCGGCGAATGACGGCCGAGCTTGTTCATGCCATTGCCGACGCCCACCGCAAGGCCGTCACCCCAGCCGTAGCTCGGGCTGTGGCAGCTGGCGCAGGACTGCGCCATCGAGACCGACAGCCGCGTGTCGAAATAGAGCTTCTTGCCGAGCGCCGCCTTCTCGGGCGTGTAGGCGTTGTCCTTCGGGAAAGGGATCGTCAACGGACGGCGGTACAGCGCCTTCAGCGTGTCCGTGCTCGACGGCCCCTTCTGCTCCAGCGCGACCCGCTTGGTCTCGCCGACGAGGGCCGCGCCGACGCCTGCGCTGGTAAAGCCGACGATGAGGGAGAGAGCTGTGCTGAGGGTGGTGCCGAACGAAAGGGATCGAGCTGTGAGGCTGCGCAACGTCATCGATTTTCCTGAAATGCTTCCGGGACGGCGAATGCTGAGCGATTCGATTCAACTCAGCCGATGACACCTGCTTCGGATTAAGGAAAACTTGATCAGCTCAGGTGTTTCACTGCCGGAGAACTACGGGACCTGGAACTCCGGGGCGCGTTCCGGACAAGGAACTTTGTAGTTGCGGAGATGTCCCGGCGACGAGGAAGTGCAGCGCACAGCAAGCGGCGAGCGCGCCACATCAATTCCGTTTTTCCTAAATAAGATGATTGCGCAGTTCCGCAACGGCGGCGGACTGGATTATCGACGCATCGCGCCCGACATCAGGATCTTCGTCCCCACGACCGACGGGACGGCGGCAAGCAGCGCATTCGCGACGTCCGGCGCCTCGATCGGCTTGTAGTTCGCCGGAATCAGGAAGCCGATGATCCCGTTCAGCGTGTTGCCCCATTCCTCGCCGGGCCGGCTCGGCTGCCCCAGCTCCGCCCGCGGACCGACCAGCAGCGAGGGCCGCGCGATGACGAGGCCCTCGAATGGGAGCGCGGTCAGATCGTCCTCGAGCTCGCCCTTCACCCGGCTGTAGAAGATGCGCGACTTGGCATCGGCACCCATGGCGCTGACCAGCCCGACGCGTTTGGTGCCACTTGCGAGCGCAGCCCTGGCGACGGCGAGATTGGCGTCGTGATCGACGGCGCGAAAGGCCGCCTGGCTGCCGGCCACCTTGATGGTGGTCCCGAGCGCGAGATACAGCTCGTCGGCCGGCGGCAGAGGCGGCAGCGCCGCGAAATCCACGACATGGGCTGTCAGTTTGGGCGACGCATCCGGCGGCGCCCGGCGGCCGACGACATGCACGTGATCCACGCTCGGATCGGCAAGCAGGCCGCGAAGCAGCTCCCGGCCGATGAGGCCGGTGGCCCCCGCGATGGTCACAATGCGGTTCGTCATGCCAGGTCCTCGCGCGCAGCGTGCCGATCAGGATACGCGTGATCGCGTCGATCCGGAAGACGGCAAGGGCACGACGCCGAATGGCATGACGCCGCACAGGGGACCTGTCCTGCGCGGCACCGGTACGTCATGCGCGCAACCTCAGACGCCCTTGCGCCGCTCCGCCGCCTTGGCCATGGCGGCAGCAAACGCACCGCCGCCGGACGGCTTCTCCTCGCGCGTGGTCATGCGCGCCGCCGCAGGCGGACGCGCGCTGGTCCGCTTCTCGCCCTTCGCCGGCAGCGGATCGGACAGCCGAAGCGTCAGCGAGATGCGTTTGCGCGGCACGTCGACCTCGAGCACCTTGACCTTCACGACCTGCCCCGGCTTCACCACCTCGCGCGGGTCGTTGATGCGCTTCTCCGACATCGCCGAGATATGGATCAGGCCGTCCTGGTGCACGCCGATATCGGCGAAGGCGCCGAAGGCGGCGACGTTGGTGACCGTCGCCTCCAGGATCATGCCCGGCTTGAGATCGGTGATCTTCTCGACGCCTTCCTGGAAGGTCGCGGTCTTGAACTCGGGACGTGGGTCGCGTCCCGGCTTCTCCAGCTCCTTGATGATGTCGGTGACGGTCGGGACGCCGAAACGCTCGTCGGCGAACTTCGCCGGGCTCAGCGCCTTCAAGGTCTTGGTCTCGCCGATCAGCGCCTTGATGTCGCTCTTGGTCGCCTCGAGGATCTTCTTCACGATCGGATAGGATTCCGGGTGCACGCCCGACGCATCGAGCGGGTTGTCGCCGTCGCGGATGCGCAGGAAGCCGGCGCACTGCTCGAACGCCTTCGGCCCGAGCCGCGGCACTTCCTTCAGCTTGTCACGCGTCGGGAACGGGCCGTTGGAATCGCGATGCGCGACGATGTTCTGCGCCAAGCTCTCGCCGATGCCGGAGACGCGCGCCAGCAGCGGCGCCGAGGCGGTGTTGAGATCGACGCCGACCGCGTTCACGCAGTCCTCGACGGTGGCATCGAGCGCGCGCGCGAGCTCATACTGATTGAGGTCGTGCTGATACTGGCCGACACCGATCGAGGCCGGCGGCACCTTGACGAGCTCGCCGAGGGGATCCTGCAGGCGGCGCGCGATCGACACCGCGCCGCGGATCGAGACGTCGAGATTGGGGAATTCCTTGGCGGCGAATTCCGAGGCCGAATAGACCGACGCGCCGGCTTCCGACACGATCGCCTTGGTCAGCTTGAGATCCGGCTTCAGCTTCATCAGATCGTTGACCAGCTTTTCGGTCTCGCGCGAGGCGGTGCCGTTGCCGATGGCGACCAGATCGATGCGATGCTTGATGCAGAGCTGCGCCAGGGTCAGCATGCTCTCGTTCCACTGCCGCTGCGGCTCGTGCGGATAGATCGTGGCATGATCGACGAACTTGCCGGTGCGGTCGATGACCGCGACCTTGACGCCGGTGCGGAAGCCCGGATCGAGCCCGAGCGTGGCGCGGCCGCCGGCGGGGGCTGCGAGCAGGAGATCGCGCAGGTTCGCGGCGAACACGCGCACCGCTTCCTTCTCGGCCTCCTGCCACAGCCGCATGCGGATATCGAGCGCGAGCGAGGTCTTGATGCGGGTGCGCCAGGCCCAGCGCACGGAGTCGGACAGGAACTGATCGGCGGGGCGGCCCTGGCGCGAGATGCCGAACGTCACCGCGATGCGGTTCTCATACAGCGTCGGGTCCTTGGAATCCTCCGGCTCGCCATCGCCGAAATCGAGCTGCAGCACCTCTTCCTTCTCGCCGCGCAGCATCGCCAGGATGCGGTGCGAGGGCAGCTTGGTGAACGGCTCGGAAAAATCGAAATAGTCGGCGAACTTGGCGCCCTCAGTCTTCTTGCCGTGCCGCACCGACGATTTGACACCGCCGCGGCCCCACATCTCCTCACGCAGCGAACCGACGAGGTCGGCATGCTCGGCGAAGCGCTCGACCAGGATCGCACGGGCGCCTTCCAGCGCCGCCTTGACGTCCTTGACCGGATTGTCGCCGTCCTTCTTGATGAACGCCTTCGCTTCGACTTCCGGAGCCTTCATCGGATCGCCGATGAGCATGTCGGCGAGCGGCTCGAGCCCGGCCTCCTTGGCGATCTGCGCCTTGGTGCGACGCTTCTCCTTGAACGGCAGATAGATATCCTCGAGACGCGCCTTGGTGTCGGCGGTCGCGAGCGCCAGCTCGATCTCCGGCGTCATCTTGCCCTGCGACTTGATGCTCTCGATGATCGCGGTACGCCGCACGTCCATCTCGCGCAGATAGCGCAGCCGCTCTTCCAGATTGCGCAGCTGCGTGTCGTCCAGCATCCCCGTCGCTTCCTTGCGGTAGCGCGCGATGAACGGAACGGTCGCGCCGCCGTCGAGCAGGTCGATCGCGGCCTGGACCTGGGCATCCCTGACGGAGAGTTCAGCGGCGATGATGGCGGCAAAATTCGGCACGGTGTTCTTCCGAGATTCGTGACGGGGCTGATTGGATAGGAGTGCACGCGCGCCAGCGCAAGCGGCAGTCCGACGCTCTGTGGGCAACCGTGACAAAAAAGACTGGTTGCGAATCATGTAAAACGCTGTCGCGACCGTGGCATCTCGTTGCACATGCGGAGCAAATCGCAGATTCTTAACGGCTGAGGACGATTCGTGCAGGCCACCGCTGCGACATATCTCGACGATCTGAATCCGGAGCAACGCCGCGCGGTCGAGCATGGCGGCGCCTTTGCTGCGCCGGGCCGGCCGCTGCTGATCATCGCCGGCGCGGGTTCGGGAAAGACCAACACGCTGGCGCATCGCGTCGCGCATCTCCTCGTCAACGGCGCCGACCCGCGTCGAATCCTGTTGATGACGTTCTCGCGCCGCGCCGCCAGCGAAATGAGCCGGCGGGTCGAGCGCATCGCCCGCAAGGTGCTGGCCGGCAAGGCCGAAGCAATCACGGCCGCGCTCACCTGGGCCGGCACGTTTCACGGCCTGGGCGCGCGGATGCTGCGCGAGCATGCCGAGCGCGTCGGCCTCGATCCAGTGTTCACGATCCATGATCGCGAGGATTCCGCCGACCTGATGAATTTGGTGCGGCATGAGCGCGGCCTCTCCAACACGCAGCGGCGGTTCCCGACGAAAGGCACCTGCCTTGCGATCTACTCGCGCTGCATCAATGCCGACATGCCGCTCGACGAGGCGCTGGTACGGCACTTTCCCTGGTGCGCGGAATGGGCGGCCGAGCTGAAGGGGTTGTTCGCGGCTTACGTCGAGGCCAAGCAGGCCAATGCCGTGCTCGACTACGACGATCTGCTGCTCTACTGGGCGCAGATGATGGCGGACGAGACCATCGCCCGGGAGATCGGCGACCGCTTCGACCACGTGCTGGTCGACGAATATCAGGATACGAACCGGCTGCAGTCGCAGATCCTGTTGGGGTTGAAGCCTGATGGCGCGGGGCTGACCGTGGTCGGCGACGACGCGCAGTCGATCTACGCGTTCCGCGCCGCTACCGTGCGCAACATCCTCGAATTTCCCGATCAGTTCAGCCCGCGCGCCGACATCATCACGCTCGACCGCAACTACCGTTCGACGCAGCCGATCCTCTCGGCGGCGAATGGCGTGATCGGGCTGGCGCGGGAGCGCTTCACCAAGAATCTGTGGACGGATCGCGTTGCGTCCCGCAAGCCGCAACTGGTCACGGTGCGCGACGAGACCGACCAGGCGCGCTACATCGTCGAGCAGGTGCTGGCGAAACGCGAGGAAGGCATCGTGCTGAAGCAGCAGGCCGTGCTGTTCCGGACGTCCTCGCACAGCGGTCCCCTCGAATTCGAGCTCACGCGCCGCAACATTCCGTTCGTGAAGTTCGGCGGCTTGAAGTTCCTCGATGCCGCCCATGTCAAGGACGTGCTGGCGCTGCTGCGCTTCGTCGAGAACCCGCGCGACCGCATCGCCGGCTTCCGCGTGCTGCATCTCATTCCCGGCATCGGCCCGGCCTCCGCGCAGCGCCTGCTCGATGCCGTCAGCGACGGCGCCGATCCGATCGCGCGTCTGTCCGCGCAGCCGGCGCCCGCCCGCGCCGGCGACGACTGGACGGCGTTCGTGCGCACGCTGGAGCAGTTGCGGCTTTCGGAATGGCCCGCAGATCTCGAGCGTATCAGGCTCTGGTATCAGCCGCATCTCGAACGCGTTCATGAGGACGCGGAGGTCCGCACCGCCGATCTGCTGCAGCTCGAGCAGATCGCGAGCGGCTATCCGTCGCGCGAGCGTTTCCTCACCGAACTGACGCTCGACCCGCCCGACGCGACCTCCGACCAGGCCGGAGTGCCGCTGCTCGACGAGGACTATCTGATCCTCTCCACCATCCATTCCGCCAAGGGCATGGAGTGGAATTCGGTGCACGTGCTCAACGTCGTCGACGGCTGCATGCCGTCCGATCTCGGCGCCGGGACGAGCGCCGAGTTGGAGGAAGAGCGCCGGCTGCTCTATGTCGCGATGACCCGCGCCAAGGACGATCTGCATCTGCTGGTGCCGCAGCGCTTCTTCGTCCATGGCCAGCCGGTGCGCGGCGATCGTCATGTCTATGCCTCGCGCACGCGGTTCATTCCCGAGGCACTGGTGCCGCTGTTCGAGCGGACCAATTGGCCGAAAGTGCAGCCCGGCACGGCGTATGCCAGCCAGGGGCCGCGGATCGATCTCGGAGCGCGCATGCGCGAGCGCTGGCGATGAACTAAGCGCCGCCGCCACAGCACCTGTACGGTGCCAATGACTGCACCCTCTCCCCTTGCGGGAGAGGGTGCACCGTCCGCTTGGCGATGGCTCGAATACAAACTCATCCTGCTTCAGGCTCTCGCATCCACTGCGCGCGAAACCACGCGCGTGTCTGCCGCGTCACGTCGATGTAGCCGGCCCCGCGATGCGTGATCTCGCCATCGACGATCTCGTGCAGCTTCGGCAGCGCGTGGAACGGCACTGACGGATAGGCGTGGTGCTCGACGTGATAGGGCATGTTCCAGGCGAGCCAGTGCACGGCGCGTGTGGTGAAGGTGGTGCGGGTGTTCTGGAAGGCGCTGCGGGCGTGGTCGCAGCCGGTGTGCTCGGCATAGAGATAGGGCCGCAGCACCAACTGGCCGAGCAGCAGCGGCAGCACCCAGACCCACAGCAACAGCGCACTGTGCAGCGCGAGCGAGCCGAGCAGCAACAGCGCGTAGCCAGTAACATAGACACGCGCCTCGCGCACGATGGCGGCACGGCGACCGGCCGGCACCCACGGCACCGTCACGTTGCCGGTGACGGCATGCCTCACCAGCAGCCGCAGCCGGCCGGCGACCTGGACGAGGCCGGAATAGGCGATCGCGAGCTGCGTCTCCGAGCGCGGCTTGGGGCCGACGATCAGCTCCGGGTCCCGATCCGGGTCCTGGGTGTGGCGATGATGCTCCCAATGGAACAGGCAGTAATATTCGTAGGGAAGCCCGATCAGGAAGCCTGAGACGTTGCCGACCGCAACGTTGAGCGCACGGCTGTCGAACGCGGTCTTGTGCGCGGTCTCATGCACCACCATGAACAGGAACGCGACGAGCACGCCCTGCAGCAGCATCAATGGCAGCGCCAACAGGACGCCGTAGGCAGAGGAAATCAGCCCGATCAGGGTGCCAACGATGACGACCGCGCCGTAGTGACTAAGCGAGCGCAATGCGCCTCGGACGTTGGAGCGCCGGGCCAGCTCCTGCAACATCGCCGGCGTCAGCAGTTTCGGGCGTGGCGCGAACTCGTCAGTGGGCACATCGGTCATGTCGGACTCTGGTGTCAGCTCTGAAGCAGGGTTGAGACGTTGGCGTTGATGAAATCGCGATCGGCCGGGATTCGGATCGGATTGCCGGCACGATGGCCATGAATCGACGGGATCGGCCGCAGCTCCGCCGAGCGGGCGTTGGTCAGCTTGGGCAGCTCGCGCTCATTGTCGCGCCAGTCGAAATAGCGGTCGGTCCGGCTGGGCATCAGCAGCATGCGCGCGGTGACGGCGCCGAGCGCACGATCGAGATCGCCGCCGAAGGTGGCGCATCTGCTGATGTCGCCGCCCTGCCAGATCGCGATCTGCGCCAGCAGATTATTGGCGTCGCGATGCGCGAAGGCGGTGTCCCAGGTGGCGGCGAGATAGTCCTCCTGCGACGCAAAACCCTGCTCGCGCCAGACCTCGTCGCGATAGAACTCGTAGGACATCGCCCAGCCCGCGTAGATGCGCCCCATCGCGCACAGGCCCGCCACCGGCTTCTCGACGAAGCGGCCGCTGCGAAACGCGGGATCGGCCGTCAACGCCGCCTTCACGGCGTCGAGGAACAAATGGTTGTAGGGAGAACAGCGCGCGCTGCCGCAGACGACCGCGGCGCGCTCGACCATTTCGGGATGACAAGCGGCCCAGTGATAGGCCTGCATGCCGCCCATCGACCAGCCATAGACCAGCGCGATCCGGCTGATGCCGAACTGCTCCTCTACGAGCCGCCGCTGCACCGCGACCGCGTCGTGATAGCTGATGGGCGGGAACGGCGCGTCGCCTAACAGCTCGCGTGTATTTGAGGGCGACGACGACAGGCCGTTGCCGAACAGGTTCGGAATGATGATGAAGTAGCTGTCGGGATCAAGCGCGCCGCCGGGCGCGATCAGCCATTCGGTGTCGAAATGCTGCGCACCGAACGAGGTCGGATAGAGAATGACATTGTCCTTGGCGGCATTCAGCGTGCCGTAGGTCTTGTAAGCCAACCGCAGCGACGGGAACACCACGCCCGATTGCAGCACCACGTCGCCCGCCTCGAAGATCTGATAGTCGACGCCTGAAGCCATGCACGTGATCCCGCGTATGTGTAAGAGAGCGGACTGAGCCTACGTGACGCGCGGCCCGCTCACACGCCCATTTTTTGGCATGGCATGATCGCTTTAAAGGCGCGGCAAGCCGTTGCGTCGCATCGGCCATGCGCCCACGCTCTCGCGGCCGGTTGCGCCCGAGCTTTGTCCGGATCGAACACCCTCGAAAACGTGAGGGCGCAGGGAATGCCGGGTGAAGGCCTCACCCATGGCCCGCCTGCAGAAGAAATGCAGGCGGCAGGAACCACAGGTGCAGCCGATCACCGGCATTCCCTGCGCGATGGGCTTACAGCTGCTTCGCGATCTCCCTGGGGACCGGCTGTCTTGCCCCCATCGTCGGCGCGGTGCGCTTCCGCACCAGCTCCGGCTTGACCTCAGCATCGGGAGGCCAGGACCACGCGACTTGACTGTCCGCATCAAATCGTTCGTCGGCGCGACAAAGCCACGCTGCGATCCGACACGGCCACCGCATCCCCGCCTCGCGTCTCGTGACGACCGCGCGTACGCCCCTCATCGATGAGGCAGGATGGACGCAATAGAGCACACCTTCTGGAAAAACGAAAGAGAAATTTTTGATCCTGGCCCGGGTCTCGCCATCCTCGCCACAACCGCCGTCATTCCGGGCCAAGGCCGAAGGCCTTGAACCCGGTATGACGGGGGAGGCTGCGACCAGGCGTTCGAGGACGGAGCCTTGTCGCAGCCGAAACCCTGTGTTTCGCCACGGCCCGCTTGCAATCCGGCTCCGGCCTTCCAGTTCAGAGCCGGAGGCCCTATGACGGCCCGACGCAACGGAATGAGACATGACCACAGCAATCGAATTCGGCCTGGACACGTTCGGCGACGTCACGCGCGGCACCGACGGCGCCATGGCCGCGCATGCCCAGGTGATCCGCGACGTGGTCGAGGAGGCCGTGCTGGCCGACCAGCTCGGGCTCGACTTCATCGGGCTCGGCGAGCACCATCGCGGCGACTTCGCGATCTCGGCGCCGGAGGTGGCGCTGGCGGCGATCGCGGCGCGCACCACGAAAATCAGGCTTGGCTCGGCGGTGACGGTGCTGAGCTCCGACGATCCGATCCGCGTGTTCCAGCGGTTCTCGACGCTCGATGCGGTCTCGAACGGTCGCGCCGAGGTGATCCTCGGCCGCGGCTCGTTCACGGAATCCTTCCCGCTGTTCGGCTTCGACCTCAAGGATTATGAGGCGCTGTTCGAGGAGAAACTCGATCTGTTCGTCAGCTTGCTGCCGCAGCAGCCGCTGACATGGCAGGGCAATCTGCGCCCGCCGCTCAGGGATCAGCTGGTCTATCCGCCAGTGGAGCACGGACGGCTGAAGGCCTGGATCGGCGTCGGCGGCAGTCCCGAATCGGTGGTGCGCGCGGCGCATTACGAGCTGCCGCTGATGCTCGCGATCATCGGCGGCGACCCGAAGCGGTTCACGCCCTATGTCGAGCTGTATCATCGTGCGATCAAGCAGTTCGGCCGCGAGACCAAGCCGATCGGCGTGCACTCGCCGGGCTATGTCGCCGACACTGACGAACAGGCACGCGAGGAGCTGTGGCCGGACTACAAGACCATGCGCGACCGCATCGGCCGCGAGCGCGGCTGGCCGCCGATGGGCCGCGACGAGTTCGTCCAGGAGGCCGACCACGGCTCGCTCTATGTCGGCTCGCCCGAGACGGTGGCGCAGAAGATCGCCGCGACCATCAAGGCCCTCGGCCTGTCGCGCTTCCAGCTGAAATATTCGGCGGGGCCGCTGCCACATGCGAAGCTGATGCGCAGCATCGAGCTGTATGGCAGGGTGGTGGTGCCGCGGGTGAGGGAGCTGTTGGCGGCTACGGCCTGATGATCATGGCTTTGGTCGCGCTTGAGGAGCGTCAGTCGCGCAACAAACACCGCTGTCGTCCCGGCCTCCGCGCCGGGACCCATACCGCGTGATCTGTCTGTGGCGCACGCTGGGCGTCGTTCTTCGCCAAACAGCGGCCGGGGTGATGGGTCCCGGGTCTACGCCCGGGACGACAGCGGAGAGTTGGACAGAGCGCCCCTCACCACGCAGTCCCTTTCAGCATGCATCCATTGCGACGGGCAGCAGCAACTCACGCTCGCCCGCAACGACCCGCGCCAGATCCGCGGCCGTCCGCGCCAGGACACTGTCCCACGCCATCGGCCGCTCCTGACGAAACAGCCGCATGGTCGGATACCACGGGGTGTCGGCACGGTCGCGCAGCCAGCGCCAGTCGAGCGCATAGGGCAGGAGCACCCACACCGGCTTCGCAAGCGCGCCGGCGAGATGCGCCACCGAGGTATCGACGGAGATGACGAGGTCGAGCGCGGCCACGGCGGCTGCGGTCTCGGCGAAATCCCCGAGCAGCGGTGCGAGGTCGACGACGTCGCTGCCGAGATCGGCGAGCGCGGGTGCATCATCCGGCCGCGGCTCCTTCTGCAGGGAGTAGAGCTGCACGCCGGGCGTGACCAGCCGCGGCAGCACGTCCCTGGCCGCCAGCGAGCGCTGGCGGTCGCCCTTGTGCCTGGGATTGCCGGCCCAGACCATGCCGACCTTGAGCTGCGGCGCGTGTCCGAGCACGTTGCGCCAGGCCGCAACCTTGATGGGATCTGCGGCGAGATAGGGCACGTCCGCCGGGATGGTCTCCAATGTCGTGCCGAAGATGCGCGGCAGATCCATCAGCGGCAGCTGCAGGTCAAATGGCGGCAGCGGTTCGCCGCGCGCGACAACCCTGACGCCGGCGAGACTGCGCAGCAGCGGCGCGATCGCCGGCTGCACCTGCAGCACGATGTTGCCGCCCATCGTCTTGACGCGATCCACATAGCGCACGAATTGCAGCGCATCGCCGATGCCGTATTCAGCGAACAGCAGCAGCGTGCGCCCGCCGAGCGGCTCGCCCTGCCATTCCGGCATATCGAAGCGTGGCATGCCCGCGGAGAGATCAGGACAGTCGCGGCCCCAGCGATGCTCGGCAAAGCCGTTGACGAGGTCCCCGCACATCAACAGAAAATGCGAATGATTGTAGCGCGCCAGCGCATTGTCCGGCGCGAGCGCGACCGCTGTGTGCGAAGCCGCCAGCGCCGCGTCGATGTCGCCGGCATTGCGTAGCGCCACCGCGAGATTGGCGTGACCCTTGGCATAGACGGGATCGGCGGCGATCGCGCGGCGATGCGCCGCGACGGCCTCATCGATCTCGCCGCGCATCTCATGGATGATTCCGAGATTGGTATGCGCCGGGGCGTGATCGGGCTGCAAGGCCAGCGCGTGCTCGCAGGCCGCGATCGCGGCGTCGAGATGGCCCGTCCCGCACAGGCAGGCGGCGAGATTGCTGAGCACGACGACATCGGTGGGGGCGAGCATCGCGGCGCGGCGGTAGGCCTCGACGGCCTCGGCCGGGCGGCCGGCCTCGTGCAGCGCGTGGCCCAGCAGCCGCGCGGCATTGGCGTCGCCGGGCGTGAGCTCGCCGGCGCGGCGGTAGTGGATCGCCGCATCGGCGTAGGCGCGCTGCTTGTAGAGCACATCGCCGAGCGCGAGATGGAGGCCGGCATCGGCCGGCTGCGCGGCCAGCGCGTGCAGATAAGCCGGGACAGCCTCGTCGTATCTGGCCTGATCGGCGAGCACATGCGCCAGCGCCCGCCACGCACCGGCATAGGATGGATCGCGCGCGAGCAGCTCGCGATAGGCCGCTTCCGCCTCGGCAGGCCGACCCTGCCGGTTCAAGGCGAGCGCAAGATTCCAGCGCGTGCGCAACAAGGCCGGATCGAGCGCCAGCGCGTGGCGATAGGCGGCTTCAGCCTCGGTGAAGCGCGCAAGCTCCAGCAGCGCGCTGCCGAGCTTGCTGTGAACGGCGGCATCGTGCGGCCGCAACGCCGCGGCGCGCGCAAAGCCGTCGGCAGCGCCTTCGCGCTCACCCTTCACGGCGAGCGCGTCGCCGAGCGTCACATAGGCCGGCGCATGGTTGGGATCGCGTGCGAACACGCGTGCCAGCAGCTCGGCACCGTCGGCCATACGGCCGTCGGCAAAGGCAAGAATCGCGGAGAGATGCAGCGCCGGAAGATGAGCCGGTGCGGCGTCGAGAATATCGCCGCAGAGAACCCTGGCCGGACCGGCCCGCCCGGCATTGTAGTGATCAGCCGCCTCGATCAGCAGCCGCTCGACAGAAACAGCCCCCATGATGTCCCCACGTCTCGCACCCAGATGCCAAGTTGAACGTGTGGCGCGCGCATTTCAGGCGTGGGCACGATGCGCGAGCGAGCGAAGATCTGCACTGGAGGCGAGCACAACCCTGATCATCAGCCCCGCTCCATCTGCATCGGATCGTTAGCAAGACTCGCGCTGCACGGAGCAGAGGCCATCGCAATGCCCCTGGAATTGTGTGTCTTTGCGACGACAGACACCGACGAAAGGACGTCGCTAACAAACCGTTAAGAATCTGAAACAAACCGCCAATAGTGACGGCGGCGGGACAAAACGCCGCAGATGCGGCGGCGGGGGTCCCGCCGGATTCCAAGGCGTCTCCGGCATCGATCTTCTTTGTCTGGGGACCATACGGAATGTCGTCGTCTGCGTATCTGAAGTTCTGGAAATATGCCGCGCTGGGCTCGGCGCTGCTGCCGATCGCCGCCAAGGCCGGCGACATCCCCACCACCCCGCCGGTGAACTTCACCAATTCGAGCACCGCGACGGTCGGCTCGACCATGGTCAACGTGGTCGATTCCTACACGAACCTGATGCTGAACGATCCGACGCTGACCAACGGCACAGGCGTCATGGAGCAGAACCTCGCGACCGTGATCCGCATGACCAATGCGCGCACCGCGGCGCAGACGCTGGAGGCGATCCATGACGACCGCACCAGCCAGCAATACAGCGTGCTGAACGGGCTCGGCGTGCTCACCGGCTATTTCATGACCGGCACCGGCGCCTCGGCCAGCGGCACCACGCCGAACAGCCTGACGCCGACCACCTATGCGCCGTATACGCTGCAGAACTTCCAGTCCAACATCAACTATCTGAACAGCGCGAGCTGGGGCGCGACCAGCTTCGGCAACGGCACCGCGACGCCGCTCGCCTCCGCCGTGAACTTCGTCAACAACGTCGTGCGCGCCAACTCGTCGACCGAGCCGTCAAAGCGCACCTTCGAGCGCTACATGGGCTCGACCGCGCCGGTGACCAACCCCGCCGCGTTCGGCGCCTCGGTGAACCAGACCACGGTGAGCCCGCTCGCGGCGGCGTTCGGCAACTACAACGCCACCACCAAGAGCGGACTGACCACGGCCGACACCGCCAACATCGTCGTCCCCACTTATTACGGCAACCTCACGATCCCCGCGGTCTATGGCAACGCCACCAACTGGGTGCGCGGCTTCACCGTGACCCAGGCGATGATCGACGCGCAGAATACCGCGAACGGCACCAGCCTGGGCTATCTGACGGTGCCCAATGTCGGCACCATCACAAATGGCGTGCTGCAGCCGACACAGTTCAATGTCGGCGACTACGTCCCCGGCATCGGTGCCGCCGCCCGGCCCTACCGGCTGTCGACCGACGTCAACGTGCCGACGCCGCTGCTGCAGATCATCAACAGCACCAACCCCTATGCCGATGGCGGCTTCATCAGCGGGCACACCAATTCCGGCTACACCCAGGCGCTCGGGCTCGCCTTCCTGGTGCCGCAGGAATATCAGAGCCTCTTGGCGCGCGCGGCCGATCTCGGCAACAACCGCATCCTCGCCGGGATGCATTCGCCGCTCGACGTCATCGGCGGCCGCGTGTTCGCGACCGCGATCGCGGCGACCAACATCTACAACGCGCTGTATGATTCCAACGGCGACCGGATCGACTGGACCAATCCCGCCAACACCTCTGCCTACGCGGTCTACCAGGCCTATACCCAGACGCAGTCCTATCTGTCGCAGTCCTGCGGCACCGTCAGCGTGCAGGCCTGCATCCTGCAGGCGCAGGGCGGCGCGGCCGCGATCACCGCGGCCTCGAAGGACATCAATCTCTCGAGCACCGATCCGTCGAGCTACACCTATCGGATGACCTATGGCCTGCAACTCGCCGGCGTCAGCACCACCCTGCCGGAGAACGTGCCGGTGCAGGCGCAGGTGCTGCTGCTGACGCGCTTTCCCTATCTGAGCGATGCGCAGCGCACCGAGATCCTGAAAACGACGGCGCTGGCGTCCGGCTATGCGCTGCTCGACGGCAACACCTGGGACGGCTGGGGCCGCATCAACCTCTACAAGGCGACCTATGGTTATGGCGCGTTCAACAGCCCCGTCGCGGTCAACATGGATGCGGCGCAGGGCGGCTACAATGCGTTCGACATCTGGAGCAACGACATCTCCGGCACGGGGTCGCTGACCAAGAGCGGATCGGGCACGCTGGTGCTCGCCGGCAACAACAGCTACAGCGGCGGCACCACGATCAACGGCGGCGCGCTGGTGGTCGCGGCCGGCGCCGCGGTCACGAGCCCGATCAGCGTCGGCGCGGGTGCCACCCTGAGCGGCCTCGGCACGCTCGGCGGCGTCACGGTGGCCGGCACGCTCGCGCCGGGCTATCAGGCGGTGACCGGCCTCACCGGCCAGGCCGGCCAGCTCACGGTGCTCGGCAGCCTCGCCTTCACCACCGGCGCGACCTACGCGCTGCAGTTCACGCCCGGCAGCTTCAGCTCCACCGGCGTGTCCGGCACGGCGACGCTGAACGGACAGGTCACGGCGAGCTTCGCCAGCGGCGTCTACGCGACAGGAACGAAGGTCGCGATCGTCTCGACTGGATCGGGCATCAACGGCAAGTTCTCCGGCTTCAGCTACACGATGGCGGGCACCACCAACGTCACGCCGACGCTGAGCTATGACGGCCAGAACGCCTATGTCGCCCTCAACCAGGCGGCACTGCCATCGCTGCCGGCGACCGGCGTGAGCAGCAACGGCCGGCAGGTCTATGCCGCGCTCAGCAATGCGGTCAACAAGGGCGGCACACTGCCCGTCTCACTGCAGTCGATCTACTTCCAGAGCGCGGCAGGGCTCGGCGCGACGTTCAACCAGCTCGCCAGCCAAGGCGCGCCGGCGGCGACCGCGAGCCTCAGCCAGAGCATGACCGGCTTCCTCACCACCGCGCTCGACTTCGGCGGCAATGGCCGTACGAACGGCTTCGGAGCGGGCAACGACGGCTCGCCGATGATGTCCTATGCCGCGGCCGATGCCGGCGCGGCGGCCAAGGCGTCGCGGATGTTCGCCAAGGCGATGCCGGTCGAGCCGAGCTGGGCGGTGTGGGGCGCGGCGTTCGGCGGCGGCGGCCGGATCGGCGGCGATGCCGTGGCGGGCAGCCAGGATGTGTCGTCCACGATCTACGGCCTCGCCACCGGCGCCGACTATCGGCTCGCACCGGACATGACGGTCGGCTTCGCGCTGTCCGGCGGCCAGACCAGCTTCAACGTCGCACAGGGCGGCGGCTATGGCAGCTCGGATTTCATCCAGGCCGCGGCCTATGCGACCAAGCGCTTCGGCCAAGCGTACGTGTCCGGCAGTCTTGCTGCCGGCGCGCATTGGATGTCGACGACCCGCAGCCTCGCCACCGGCGCGGTCGAGACGCTGCGCGCGAGCTACACGGCGCCGACCCTCGCGGCACGCGCCGAGACCGGCTATCGCTTCGATCTCGGTTTCGGTGGCCTGACGCCCTATGCCGCCGTGCAGCTGCAGCAGGTGTGGAGCCCGTCCTACACCGAGACCAGCTCGCTCGGCGCCGGCGGCTCGGCGCTCACCTTCGCCGCGCGGGATTCGACCTTGCCGCGCACCGAGCTCGGCCTCTGGGCCGACCGCCGTGTCTCCGAGACGTTCCTGATGCGCGGCCGCGCCGCCTGGGCGCACGACACCAACCGCGACGCCTCGGTGACCGCGACCTTCCAGACCCTGCCCGGCGCGAGCTTCGTCACGACGGGCGCACGGATCGCGGCGAACTCAGCGCTGTTGTCCGGCGTCGCCGAGGTCGCATTGACCTCGCATCTCACGCTGTCCGGCCAGATCGACGGCCAGTTCGCGCCGTCGGCCACGTCATGGGCCGGGACCGGGCGCATCAAATATCAATGGTGAGCCGACGGTGCGCCGTCTTATCGAGCCGCGTCCGAAAGGACGCGGCTTTCTCATTGCCTCGAGCAAGCCGTGTCGTCAGCCCGCCGCGGCCTGCAGCCGGGTCGCCGCCGTGCGGGCGCGGTCGACATCGGGCGTGCGATAGGCCGCTTCCGGAATGGTCCCGAGCCGCGAATCGTGAACGCGCGGGCCGAGGCCATAGAACTGCTGGAAGCTCATAATCAGCGGCCGCCATTTGTCGGGATCGATGCGGTCGCGGGCACCGTCCATCAGGATGGCCGGATCGACATGGACCCGCTGCACGCGGACCTCGAAGCACTGGATGTGCCCCTTCAGGATCGCATCGTCATCGGCGATGCCATGCACCGCCTCGACCCGCGCCTCGAGCTGGACCGGGCATTCCGCAACGCGCGGCGCCGCGACGGTCTCGGACGCGATCTCCGTCAGCCCCGCCTTCGCAAACTTGTCCGGCTGGTGGCGATAGCCCTTGCGCTGCTTCATCGGCGGCACCGGATCAGATCCCGTGGTCAGCGCCAGGCGATCGACCGCGGCGACGAGATCGACCGACGGCAGGTTCAGCACGCACTCCCCGGTACGCCGCATGTTCTGCGGCGTCTTCGATCCGGCGGCGAGGCCCAGCATGCAGCGCCAGCCGAGCCAGAACGCAGAGGACATCGGCGCGAGATTGCAGCTGCCGTCCTCGTTGACCGTGCTGATGAGGACCACGGGCGTTCCGAAGTAGAGGATGCCCGGCTCGATCGTCGTATGCATGGGTAGCTCTCCAGGTGATGCATCTCGGCGGCGAGGTCGCGCGCCGCGCGGAGAGGGCTCAGGCCGCCCGTCTCGCCCTGAAGGTGCCTCGATCGTAACGAGGTGCTCCACCCGATTCCCGAACGGGCCGGATCAAGTACACAACGGCTTGAGCTGGAGATCTGCGCGCGCAAGGCTGCGGCAGATGGCGATCCCGGCATGACTCGAACATGCGACCTACGGTTTAGGAAACCGCCGCTCTATCCAGCTGAGCTACGGGACCGGAGCCTGCACCGAAGTGCACCTGCTTCGCCGCCTCCATAGCAGACCCGGACACCGACCGGAAGCCTCCCGTCGGTCCTTGGACGAGACAGCCCGCCGCGGCACGACGCCACCCGGTATTGTGACGGGACGACGATGGGGAACGCCGCTGCATGATGCCGGTTGAGGCGGGGGCGTGCCGGCCCGATCACACCCCCGTTGGGAGCGGCGGATTGACTATCCGGGAGGCAGCCAATGGTCTAAGAGAGCGGCGCCGATGCGGAACCGGCCTCGGGATCGCCGTATTGGTCGTGCCTGAGCGCAGCTCGTGGGCGCGGGACAGCCGTCCTGCGACACCGGGCCGCCCAGCCGGGCACGCCCGCCCAATTTCAGCCGAGGGAAATAGAAACGTCGATGCTCATCCGGTCGGTCATTTCAGGCGCGCTCGCAAGCTTCCTCTCCATCGCCGCCGCAGGCGCGCAGGACACCCGCAATCTGCTGGAGTCCAAGGAGTCGCTCTACAACAACATCTATGTCTATGAGCAGGCGCCTTACCGCAGCATGACGTTCGGCCATAACCGGCGGATCTATACCGAGAGCGTCTACAACACCCGCGACGAGCTCGATCTGCCGGTCGACTATACCCGCTTCATGACCGCGAGCGTGATGTACACCAAGGACATCCGCTCGATCCTGGAGATCGGCTTCGGCGGCGGCCGTACCGCCTGGTACCTGCATCGCTTCCTGCCCAAGGTGCAGGTGACGTCGGTCGAGCTCGATCCGACCGTGCTGGAGCTTGCCAAGAAATATTTCGGCATCAAGGAGGAGCCGAACTTCCACGTCGCCAACCGCGACGGAAGGCTGTTCGTGCAGGAATCCAAGGAGCGCTACGACATCATCCTGATCGATGCCTATCGCGGTCCGTTCGTGCCGTTCCATCTCTTGACCAAGGAATTCTACCAGCTGGTCAAGGACCACCTCGCCGAGGGCGGCGTGGTGGCGCAGAACGTCGAGCCCTCGACCATGCTGTTCGATGCCGCGGTCAAGACCATTCACAGCGTCTTCCCGCAGGTCGACTTCTACGAGGCCGGTGGCAACATCGTCATGGTCGCCTATCCCGGCGACGAGCGGAAGCCCGAGGATCTCGCCGGCATCGCGCAAGAGCGCGACAAGGAATTCGGCTTCCGCTACAAGCTCGCCGACATGCTGGCGCAGCGCAAGCGCATCGACATCGACAATGGCCAGGTGATCGACGCCAAGGCCAAGGTGCTGACCGACGACTTCGCCCCTGTCGAGGCCCTGAAGACCATCGAGCGTCACAACAGGAAGCTGCCGTGAGCGCGCCGGTCTCCCGCGCAGGCCTGCTGGCGATCTATCTCTGCTCCTTCCTGGTCGGCTGCGTGCTGATGGGCTTCGAGATGCTCGGCAGCCGCTATCTCAATCCCTATTTCGGCAGCGGCATCGGCGCCTGGGCGAGCCTGATCTCGACCGTGCTGTGCGCGCTCGCAATCGGCTATTTCGCCGGCAGCGCCATCGTCGACCGCCAGCCGACGACGCGCACCATCGGCACCATGATCCTGATCGCGGCGGCCTACATGGCGCTGGTGCCGGCGACGGCCGATTCGGTCATGGCCGACATCCTCGACACCATCGGCGACGGTCCGACCGCCACGCTGATGGCGTCGACCGCGCTGCTGCTGGTGCCGCTGACCTTGCTGGGCACGTTCTCGCCGATCGCCGTCAGCCTGCTGACGCGCTCGGCCAACGAGGCCGGCCGCGTCGCCGGTCTCGTCTACGGCGTCTCGACCATCGGCAATGTCGTCGGCACGCTGGTCACGACGTTCGCGCTGATCCCGACCATCGGCTCGCGTGCGATCACCTATTACTTTGCCGTGGTCCTGGCTGGCTGCGCCGGCATCCTGTTCATCCCCTTCGACAAGAAGGCATCCTGACGTTCGTTTTGAAGAGATTGCATCGTTGAAGAGATTGCGGATGACCGAGTTCTGGCCTCGTTGGACAGCCACCGCGGCAATGGCCGCCCTCCTCCTGGCATCGCCGGCAGCACGGGCCGCGGAGCCGCAGATCGAGCTGTGGGACGGCCAGCGCGCGATGACTGTCATCGCCGATCTCCTGCGCTTCACACCGCGCGCGATGGGCGAGCCGGGCCATCAGCAGACGATCGACTACATCAAGGCGGCGATGGCCAAGAGTGCCGCCGATGCCGTGCTGACGCAGAGCTTCACCGCCAAGGGCGATGACGGCAAGGCGATCCCGCTCACTAACATCATCGCCCGCTTCCAGGTGCAGAACCCGCGCCGCGTCATCGTCGCCACGCATTACGACAGCATCATCAAGGCCTATCGCGACGCCAAATCGCCGGACGCGCCGATGCCCGGCGCCAACAATTCGGCCTCCGCCGTCGCGCTGCTGCTGGAGACGGCGCGCGTGCTGTCGCTGTCGCCGAAGCTCGACATCGGCATCGACATGATCTTCTTCGACGGCGAGGAGGGACCGAAATCGCTCGGCGCCGGCGATCCGACCTGGCACGCGCTGGGCTCGCCGCATTTCGCAGCGAATCTGAAGGACTACTACCCGTCGCGCAAGCCGGAGAAGGCGGTCGATTTCGACATGGTCTGCGACAAGGATCTCAAGCTGCAGCCGGAGCCGTCGTCGGTGGCCTCGGCACTGCCGGAGGTCAAGAAGTTCTGGAGCCTCGGCAGCCGCATCGCGCCGCTGGCGTTCTCGCCGGAGCTCACGTCCTACCCGATCAGCGATGACCACACGGCGCTGCAGCAGGCGGGCATTCCGAGCTTCCTGGTCATCGACTTCGACTACGAGCCCTATTTCAACACCACGCAGGATACGATCGAGCAGTGCTCGGCGCAGAGCCTCGAGACCGTCGGCCGCACGTTGCTGCGCTATCTCTATACGCCCTGAGCGACCCGGCGCGGGGAGATGCAGGCCGCACGGATCGCAGCCGCCAGCCCGTGCGGATCATCGGTCCCGAGGCGGCGGACATCGTCGCGGCCAATGCGCAGCTCCACGGCATCGAGCCCGGATACGGTGTAGAAGCGCGTCCCCGAAACGATGCCGACGCCGAGCCCGTGCCACCAGCGGTTACGCGCGACGGCGATCTCCGTGATGGCGTCGAGCGCAACATGATAGCGCCACAGGCCGGGGCCGAAGAACCAGCGCAGCTCGCCATCGCCGACCTCCACCGTCAGCGACGAGAACAGCACCGCGATCACGAGCTCGGTTGCGAGCAGAAGCATGGCGACGCTGCCGTGGTCCGCGTTCCACAACAGCACCGCGCCGAACGCGCCCGATCCGAGGCACGTCGCGATGGCCACGACGCCCCATTGCCTGTGACGGTACCGCACGGCCATCTCCCCCAAAGCTGGCGGGGTGAATATAACGTGCAATAGACCGCAGTCTCGCCTTTCGCGCGAAGAAGCGGTGGAGATCTGCGGCGTTCACCGGCCGGGCGGCACGCCAGTCAAGCCATCGCGAGCTCCGGCTGCGGCTTCTCGGCCGGCACGGGCTTGCGTGACAACAGGCCGGGCCGCAGCGCCTCCGCGGCCTCCGCACCGGAGATGACCACCGCCTCGACGCCCGCGCCGGAATTGCCGCCGCCGGCGATGACCAGATTGCGCAGCGGGGCCTTGGCGCCCTTCAGCCGTCCCGCCCGGGCCACGCCATAGATCGCGCCGGCGCTGGCGAGATCGTAGCGCGCATAGGTCACCGGGCTGGCGTCGGTCCGGTAGACGATGTGCTGCGACAGGCCGGGGATGATGGTCTCGGCGGCCGCGATCATGGCGTCGCCGAGCTGCTGCTTGCGCGTCTCGTAGTCCTGCGAGCGCCGCCATTCCTTCCAGTCACCGCCGCCCTGCTGCGGAAACCAGTCCTTGGCATCGTCATTGGGAACGATGGTGATGATGGTCATCGTCGAATGCCCCTCGGGCGCCGCCGACGGATCGAGCTTGGACATCACCGCGAGGCCGATGCCCATCGGCGTGTCGAGATGGGTCGCCGGCGCAATGTCGGGCACGAAGTCGAGCCCGACATGGACGGAGAAACAGGAATTGGCGGGTTCGATCGCGCGGGCGTGCTCGCGAAACGCGGCCGGCAGATCGGCGGGCTGCAGCAGCTCGGTGAAGGTGCGGCCGAGATCGGCATTGCACACCACCGCCTGCGCGCGGACCGTGCGGCCATTGCCGAGCTCGACGCCAGCCGCGCGACCCTGCTCGACCAGGATGCGCGTGACCTTGGATTTCAGCTGCACCTCGCCGCCACGAGCCGTGATCGCAGCGCTGAGCATATCGGCGAGGTGCCCGGAGCCGCCGACCGGGTAGAAGCCGCCCTTGAAATAATAACCGAAGATCGGGACCATCTGGGCGCAGCTCAGCCGTTCGCTGCCGTCGCCGAGATAGCCCGACAGCGCGTTGAGAGTGGCGATCAGTTCGGGATCGCTGACATGCGCGGCGACCAGTTCGTCGAACGGCCGGTTCATCCAGCGAAACGCCAGGGGATGCCGGCGCGGGAAGGCCAGCATCTCCTCCAGCGAGTCCGGCATGCCCGGAATGCCGCTGCGGCCGCGGCCGGTCGCATACATGCTCTCGAAGATCGCGTGGATCGTATCGAACAGCCGGACGAGCCCGTCGGCGCTGGCGGGGAAGGCGTCGCAGAGCAGCCGGACATAGGCGCGCCAATCCTCCGGCACGTCGATGCGGCGGCCGGCGAGACGATAGGAATGGGTGACGCGCTTCCATTGGATCTTGTCCGCGACGCCGAGCCGGCGCAGCACGCTATCGACCGGACCGCCGGGCCAGACGCCGGAGAAATCATGCGGCCCGGCATCGAAGCGGTACAGCACCGGCTTGTTGTCGTGATGCGCCTTGCGCAGATAGCTGTGGCAGAAGCCGCCGGGCACGACGTGGTGTTCGAACACCTTCACCTTGAGCCCGGATTCGGCGAGCAGCGCGGCGGCGGTGAGGCCGCCGATGCCGGCGCCGATCACCGCAACGTCGCAGTCGAGGCCAGCACGCGCGGCGAACACCGGCGCGGGCCAATGGTAGTCCTCGCGCGACGCCCGCATGCGCTGGATCGCCTGGCGGATGGCAAAGCGCGGACCGAAGATCGACACCAGCGCGCCCGCGACGACGATGGCCGTCGTGATCCAGGACGCCACGCCGGCCCAGCGGCACATGCCGAGCACGAGGAAGAGCACGCCCCAGAGCCCCGTCATCAGCACGTTGATCAAATGGAATTGGGGCGTCGATGCGCTCTCGGAATAAGCGGCGCGGGAATAGTCCGCGGTCCAGGGGCGACCGACGAGAAGCGAGACGAAGCTGATCACCCCGAGCCCGGCAAAGGAGAGCCACACCCCGTTCGCGGCCGTGGAATTCGGCGCGAGGTCGTTGGCGATCGCCAGCACCACGAACAGCGCCAGGCCTCCAAGCTCGAGAACCGCAAGCTCGGCCCGGTAGGCGCGCCAGAGATTGGCCGCGAGCGCCAGCCCCAGCGCCGACCACACCGCCCAGCTGGGCTGGTGCCAGGCCAGCAGCGCCCAGAACGCGACGAACGGCAACAGCGCCAGCTTGACCGTGAGGAATACCTTCATACCAGCCTCCTCCGCGCGCCGCACAGGCGCCACCCATCTTTCCATCGTCAAGATAGACATAGGACCATCGAGCGGGTCGGGTCAATGACAATCTTTCCACCGTCAAGATTAGTTTCGTCAACCAGGGCGGGATGAAGATGGTAGAAAGATGCTGATCAGCGCGGGGCCGCCACAGCCATCGTTCCGACGCCACAGCAAGGTGCAATTCGCGCACATCCCGGCCGCCAATGCTGACACGACTGTGGCAACAGGATCACGGAACGGCGGCGGGCACCGAAGAAAGTCGCAAATTGCGCAGCATAGGAGTCACACCCCGCCGCAAAATGGCGACAATCTCCCGTCATCTGAGGCGAGGAGACGCTGAGGATTGCCGTTCGTGTACCCACCCCGCCTGCCAGTACTGGTCTTTGCAGCAATCACCTGCCTGCCCGCCATTCAACCTCAACGCGCGCATGCAGATTGGTGGAGCCGCTCCCCGACGGATTTCGAGGAATGCGCCGACGCGGCTGAAAAGTCGGCGACCAAGGAAGAGAAGACTGCGGCGCTGGCGCAATGCAACGCCAAGTTTGCCGGCAGGCGGAAGCCGGGCGGCGGTTACGTCTACTACGACTTCATGCAGGACCGCAGCTTCGACATCGCCGGCCCCAATCCGACGCCAGAAGAGCAGAAATTCATCGACCTGCAATACACGCAGTATCTCGAGCGGCAGCGTCACGCCAATATGAGCTCGGCGATGATGCCGCGATCGCAGCCGCAGGGCCTGCAGCCGACCTCGCTCAGGGACATGACCGCACGTGCAGCGATCGAGCCGCCGAAGCCGGCCATGCCGGCACCGCCGCCGCGGCCGAACAAGCCGCCGGCAGCGCCTCAGGCCGGGATGACGGCGCCGCCCGGCGCCACTGCCGAGACCCGCGCCCGGATCAAGGCGGCACAATGCGCCAAGGACGGCGGACGGCGCGATTCGTTCTCGTGCAACTTCCCGGTCCTGTCGGAAAAGCTCGACGAGCTGAAGCGGATGTTCACCAGCCCGAACCAGACCGCAGCCGCGCCGGCCGCAGCGAAGCCGCCCAAGCGCGCCGACGCCAAGAACTGATCGGGCACTGATCAGGCACTGCCCCCGCGCGCGGGCGAAGCGCGATCCCTCTGGTTCAACGAGCCGCGCGCAGCGACGAGCGCTCGCTTTGGCTCCGCGTCACGATGCCCGCCCGCTTGTCTTGCCCGCTTGTCTTGCGCCGTGCGAGTCCATAGCTTTACGCGCGCGGGGCGCAGGAGGCGGTCATGGGTCTACTCGATATCCTCAACGGCATGCAGAACGGTCCGCACGGGCCCAGTCATCCGACCACGCAGAAGAACGGCGGCATGTCGCCGATGACGATGGCAATCCTGGCTTTGCTGGCGTGGAAGGCGGTGAAGCACTTCGCGCCGAGTGGTCAGCCGAATGCGGCGCCTGCTCCCACACCGGTTCCGCCGCCCCAACCGACCAATCCGCAGGGCGGCGCCCTCGGTGGTGGCGGCCTTGGTGGCGGTCTTGGCAACATCATCGCCGGCGGCCTCGGCGGACTGCTCGCCGGCGGCGCGGCCGGCAGCGTGCTGTCCGGCGGACTGGGTGATCTGTTGCGCCAGTTCCAGGAGAGCGGCCACAGCGACACGGCGAATTCCTGGGTCGGCAAGGGTCAGAACCAGCCGATCTCGCCCGGCGATCTCGCCAATGCGCTCGGCGCCGACCAGATCGACCAGCTCTCTGCACAGAGCGGCCTGCCGCGCGACGAGCTGCTCAACGGGCTCAGCCAATATTTGCCGAAGGTGATCGATCAGCTGACGCCGGATGGCCGGCTGCCGACCGACCATGAGCTGGCCGGCCGAATCTGACGGCCCTCGATGCGTTGACGGGAAGGACGGTATTCATGTTGCACATTCTGATCGTCGGGCTGATCGCCGGCTTCCTGGCGCGGCTGATCTCGCCGGGGCCGAACAATCCCTCCGGCTTCATCCTGACCATCGTGCTCGGCGTGGTCGGCGCGTTCCTGGCCACCGCAATCGGGCAGGCCATCGGCCACTACAGCCCGGACGAGGGCGCCGGCTACATCACCGCGACGGTCGGCGCCATCGTCGTGCTGTTCATCTGGAACAGGCTGGTCGCCAGCGGCACGATCCGCGATTTCAACCGATAGCGACCGCCATTCCCTCGATTGCAAGCGAAACGAGACAATCCAGAGTCCTTGCCGGGCCCTGGATTGCTTCGCTGCGCTCGCAATGACGCGGATGGTGAATGCACGCGCAACTCACACCGTCGCCGCAGAGACGCTTTACTGCGCCATCCCAGGACTGTCGCTCCCCCCGGCTAATCATGGGCTTCCACCGCTTTTGCTCCGTCATTGCGAGCGCAGCGAAGCAATCCAGGGCCAACCGAAAGGTCTGATTGCGTCGCCACCTCACGCTGATCGGAGCGATGCCGATCTCACCCCAACAAATGCATGCCGGCATCCATGCGCACGACCTCGCCGGTCATATGGCCCGACGCGGGGCTCGCAAGGAACGCGACCAGTTGCGCGATGTCCTCCGCCGACGACGCCGCACGCAGCGGCACCCGCGCCACCACGGCATCGCGCACCTGCTTGGCGCCGGCCTCGCCGCGGCCCTTGGTGAACCAGGGCGTATCGATATAGCCGGGGCAGACGGTGTTGACGCGGATCGACGGCGCCAGCGCCCGCGATAGCGACAAGGTCATCGTGTTGAGCGCGCCCTTGCTCGCGGCATAGGCGACCGACGAGCCGCCACCACTTATCCCCGCCACCGACGACACGTTGACGACGGCCGAGGCGCGCGCGGTCTGCTTCGCCGCCGCTTCGAGCAGCGGCCGTGCGGCGCGGATCATCTGGAACGGGCCGATGGTGTTGACCGCGAAGATGCGCTGGAAGTCCTCCGCTGACAAACCGTCGAGCTGGTCATGCGGCACATGCTTGGTGGTGCCGGCGTTGTTGACCACCACGTCCAGCCGGCCCCAGGGCGCAGCGGCGGCGACGATCTTGCGGCAATCCTCGTCGCGCGAGACATCGCCCTGCACGACGACGACATCGGCGCCTTCCTTGCGGCAGAGATCCGCGGTGTGCTCGGCCTCCGTCTTGCTGTTGGAATAGTTGACGACGATGCGCATGCCGGCCTTGGCCAGCAGCAACGCGGTCGCAGCTCCGAGACCGGACGCCGACCCCGTCACGATCGCGCAAAGACCCTTCGTCGACATTCCGCTTCTCCCTGTTCTCACCTTTCAGCCTTCTTAGCCAAGTTCGCGCGCGGTGCAAATCGCGCCGATCTCCGCACCACGGAAATCGCCGTCCCCATGCGGCAGACGGACATCGCGTTGCGACGCCCGCGCTTGTCATGACCGGCGCTTGCGCTCATCATGCCGCCCGACAGTCCGCCGGCGCGCTGCATTCGCGATGAGACGGACGCGCATCAGGGCGAGGAACGCTGTGGCGGAAGCTGAGAACATCGTGGTTGCGACCGCGGAGAAGATCTTCGCTGATCTCGCCGACCCGCAGACCATCAATCACGACAAGGACGGACGCTGGAAAGCGCCGCTGTGGCAGGCGCTGAGCGAAGCCGGGCTGCCGCTCGCCTGGGTCGGCGAGGACTTCGGCGGCGCCGGCGCCGATCTGGCCGACGGCTTTGCCATCATCCATTCAGCCGGGCGCTTCGCACTGCCGGTCCCGCTCGCCGAGACGCTGCTCGCGGGCTGGCTGTTGCAGCTGGGCGGGATCGCGTCGCCCGAGGGCGCGATGACGATCGCGCCGGCGAGCCCGAAAGACCGGATCACGCTCAATGCCGACGGCACGCTGTCCGGACGCGCCCGTGGCGTCCCGTTCGCCAGGATGGCGCAGCACGTGGCCGTCGCCGTCGAGAGCGCGAACGGCGTGGCGATCGCGCTGGTCGAATCCAACCGCTTGCGCATCGATGCGGGTCTCAACCTCGCCAACGATCCCAGCGAGAGCATCACGTTCGACAAGGTCGTGCCCTTGGCCTGCAGCCCCGCCCGGGCGGGCTTCGATGCGACGGCCTTGATGCTGATGGGCGGCGTCGCGCGCAGCCTGCAGATCGCCGGCGCGCTGGACCGGCTGCTTGCGATCAGCGTCAACTATGCCGGCGAGCGCGTCGCGTTCGAGAAGCCGATCGGCAAATTCCAGGCGGTGCAGCACAATCTCGCACGGCTCGCCGGCGAGAGCGCTGCTGCAAGCGCCGCTGCGACATCTGCGGCCGACGCGATCGCACGCGCCGACGCCTTCGACGATGCCGTGTTTCTCGAAGCCGTCTCGGCCAAGATCCGTTGCGCCGAAGCCGCCGAGAAAGGGGCTGCGATCGCGCACCAGGTGCACGGCGCGATCGGCTTCACCACCGAGCACATCCTGCATCGCTTCTCGCTGCGCGCGCTGGCCTGGCGCGACGATTTCGGCTCGGAGAGCCATTGGGCGGTCGCGCTCGGCCAACGCGTCGCCGCCCGCGGCGCCGACGAGCTGTGGCCGCTGGTCGCCTCGCGCTGAATCGAATCAAGAGGATTGCCAATGACCGCGCTCCGTTTCGATCCGATCCGCCTGCCAAGCGAATGCGAGGAGCTGCGCAAGGAGGTGCGCGCGTTTCTCGCGGATGAGGTCGCCGCCGGCACCTTCAACCCGTTCCAGCCGCTGCGCGAGGACGCCGACGCACGCGAGTTCTCGAGACGGGTCGGCGCGCGCGGCTGGATCGGCATGACCTGGCCCAAGAAATACGGCGGCCACGAGCGCTCGTTCCTGGAGCGCTATGTCGTCACCGAGGAGATGCGCGTCGCCAATGCGCCAGTCAGGCGCTTCTTCGTCGCCGACCGCCAGAGCGGACCGATCCTGCTGCGCTACGCGCCGGAGCATATCAAGACGGACATCCTGCCGCGCATCTGCCGCGGCGAATTGTGCTTCGCCATCGGCATGAGCGAGCCGAATTCCGGCTCCGACCTGTTCGCGGCCAAGACGCGCGCGACCAAGACGGACGGCGGCTGGCTGATCAACGGCTCCAAGATCTGGACCACGTCGGCGCACATGGCCGACTACATGATCGCGATCTTCCGGACGTCGCCGTCGACCAAGGAGAACCGCCGTCACGGCCTGACGCAGTTCCTGGTGAACATGAAGACGCCGGGCATCAAGGTGAATCCGATCGGGCAGATCACCGGGCAGAAGGAATTCAACGAGGTCGTCTTCACCGACGCCTTCGTGCCGGACGATCATCAGCTCGGCGAGATCGACGGCGCCTGGAAGCAGGCAACGTCCGAGCTCGCCTATGAGCGCTCGGGGCCGGAGCGCTTCCTGGAAACCTACTACGTGCTGACCGAGCTGGTGCGCGCCGTCGGCCCCGATCCCGACACCCGCAGCGCCGAGGGCATCGGCCGGCTGGTCGCACAGCTGCATACGATGCGGCGGATGTCGGTGTCGGTCGCCGGCATGCTGCAGGCCGGCAAGGAGCCGGTGGTCGAGGCCTCGATCGTCAAGGACATCGGCACGGTGTGGGAGCAGCAATTGCCCCACCGCGTGCGCGACCTCGCCGCCTTCGTCGAAGAGGACGCCGGCAATCGCGAGACTTTGGAGAACCAATTGACGTTCGCGATCCGCACCGCGCCCAAGCTGACCATCCAGGGCGGCACCACGGAAGTGCTGCGCGGCATCATCGCGCGCGGGCTGGGGTTGCGGTGATGGCAGAATACATCCTGGCTATCGCGAGCTGACGGCGTCGACAACCAACCCACCGTCATTGCGAGCGAAGTCGATTGCTTCCGCCGTCGCCCTTCGGGCTATGGCGGACAAGTCGCTTCGCTCGCAATGACGCCCGGAGAAGCAGAATTGGAGACCCACATGACTCACTTCCCTGACATCGGCGTCGAGATCCACGGCCATGTCGGCCTGATCGAGATCCGGCGCCCGCCGCTCAACTTCTTCGACATTGCGCTGATCAACCAGATCGCCGATGCGCTCGAAGGTTTCGATCGCGACATCGAGATCCGCGCGTCGGTGCTGGCGGCGCAGGGCAAGGCGTTCTGCGCCGGCGCCAATTTCGGCGATCCGGCGCGGCAGGCGCAGGAAGCCGCAGCAACGAAAGGTGATCCCGCCGACAGCCTCGGCCCGATCAACCATCTCTACATGCAGGCGGTGCGCATCTTCCGCTGCAGGAAGCCGGTCGTCGCCGCCGTTCATGGTGCCGCCATCGGCGGCGGTCTGGGCTTGGCCGTGTCCGCCGACTTCCGCGTCACCTGCCCTGAGGCGCGCTTCTCCGCCAATTTCACCAAGCTCGGCTTCCATCCCGGCTTCGGCCTGACGGTGACGCTGCCGGAGCTGATCGGCAAGAACAACGCCGAGCTGATGTTCTACACCAGCCGCCGCGTCACCGGCGAGGAGGCGCTCAGAATCGGCCTCGCCAATGAATGCGTACCGCAGGACCAGGTGCGCACGGCCGCGATGAAGCTCGCCTCGGAGATCGCCGAGTGCGCGCCGCTCGGCCTGCTGTCGACCCGCGCCACGATGCGCGCCGGCCTTGCCGATCGCGTGATGACCGCGACCGAGCACGAGCTCGCCGAGCAGACGAGACTGCGTGCGACCGAGGATTTCAAGGAAGGCGTCAAGGCCACCGAGGAGCGCCGCTTCGCGAACTTCAAGGGGCGGTGAGCGGTTGGTGCCGTCGCGCAACCTCTTGCGGCAGGCTCGCTGCAAACCTCGCCCCGCTTGCGGGGAGAGGTCGGATTGCATCGAAAGATGCAATTCGGGTGAGGGGGTACAGGTCTCACAACGAACACTCCCCGTGCGTCTGCCCCTCACCCCAACCCTCTCCCCGTGAAGAACGGGGAGAGGGAGCGCAGAGTCGACCGGGGCCACAGCTGGGGTCCAACTCACAAGACGAATCTCACATCGTCAGCACAAACGTCACGCCGCCAATCACGAACCGATCGTCCGACACCGCATAGCCGCGTGCACGCGCAGCGGCGCTGACGGAGGTCGCATCGGTGACGCGGAATGTCAGGCCGCTCATCAGTTCGCGCTCGCCGGGTTCGACACGGATGCCGGCGTTCGGCAGTTTCAACTGCTGAGCCCCATTGCTGCCGGCGGACGGCACCACGTCGAGGATACGCGCCCAATGCGCGGCGAGCGAGGCCGGATCGGGGCTCTGCAGCACGACCTCCGTCAGCGCCGCCGTCACGTCGCTGCGGATCGCGCGCGGCCAATCCGGGCCGGCGGGTGGATACGGACCCAATACATCGTCACTGCCCTCGGTGTGATTGAGCTCGATGAACGCCGCGCGGCAGTCGCGCGGATGCAGTTGCACACCATGATAGGGCGGATGATCGATGACATTTGCGGTGCGCACGTCGAGCGCGTTGGCTCGGGCCGCGCGGCCATCGGGATCGTCGCAGGAAAAGATTGCCATGTAGCCGCCGCTTCCACCGCTCTTGTCCAGGAAGCGTCCGGCCGCCGTGCCCTCGCGGGTCGGGGCAATCACCTCGAGCAGGATCGGCCCGACCGGCAGCAGCGCGTTTTCGAGCCCGTATTTGCCGACATGTGGATCGCGATAGCAGACCTCGAGCCCCATGATCGCGGCGATGTCGGACACGACAGGCTCGAGGCTGCGTGCGACGAGACAGATCTGGCGCAGGTGGAGGTAAGACATGGCGTACTCATCCTGGTCAGAGATTTGGCAATCGAAACCCCGGACTCGCGTCATTGCGAGCGCAGCGACGCAATCCAGAGCGTGACGCGCAGCTCTGGATTGCTTCGTCGCAAGAGCTCCTCGCAATGACGGCGATGGGCCCTACCGTCCCTGAAACACCGGCGCGCGCTTCTCGATGAAGGCTTTCGCCGCCTCCTTGTGATCCTCGGTGTCGCTGCAGCGGGAATGATGCATCGCCTCGGCGTCGAAGCAGGCTTCCAGCGTCATGCTCTCGGCGTTGTTGATGTTGCGCTTGATGTAGCCGAGCGTCACGCTCGGCCCCTGCGCCAGCGACAGCGCCAGCTCGCGGGCGGCGGCCTCGACCTCCGCATCGGCGACCACCTTCGTCAGCATGCCCAGGGCCAGCGCCTCCTGCGCCGTCAGGACCGGCGAGGTCAGATAGAGCTCCCGCGCCTTGGCGCTGCCGAGCAGCTGGGTCAGGAAATAAGTGCCGCCGAAATCACCCGACAGACCCACCTTGGCGAACGCCGTCGTGATCTTGGCCGATGCGCCGGCCACGCGCAGGTCACAGGCGAGCGCGATCGACAGGCCTGCGCCGGCCGCCGCGCCGTCAATCTGCGCTACCACCGGCTTCTGCATCTGGTGCAGCAGCCGCGACACTTCCATGCGTTCGCGCAGGGTCGAGACCTTGGTCTCGAATGACGGCGCGGTCCTGGCTTCGGCCATCGCCTTGACGTCGCCGCCGACACAGAACGTGCCGCCGGCGCCTTTCAGCAAGACGGCACGCACCTCGGGGTCATTGGCCGCGCGATGCGCCGCCTCGACCAGCCCCTTGGTCATGTCGCTGTTGAGCGCGTTGCGCCGCTCCGGACGGTTCATCGTGATCGTGAGCAGGCCGGCGTCGAGGTGCTGTAGCACAGTGGTGTTGGTGGTCATGACAAATCCTCTCTGAGATCGACCCGTCATTGCGAGGAGCGAAGCGACGACGCAATCCAGAGTCTTCGCGCAGCTCTGGATTGCGTCGCTTCGCTCGCAATGACGGCAGCTATTTCTTCACCAGCGGACAACGCGACGCCTCCAGCGGCTGGAACGCCTCGTTGCCGGGTACGGTCGCGAGCAGCTTGTAGTCGTCCGACTTGCCCTTCGACTCCGAGGGCTTCTTGACCTCGAACAAATACATGTCGTGCACCATGCGGCCATCCTCGCGGATGCGGCCGCCCTTCGCGAACATGTCGTCGATGTCAGTCGCCCGCATCAGCTTCATGACGGCGTCCGGATCGGTGGTGCCGGCGGCCTTCACGGCTTTCAGGTAGTGCGTGACCGAGGAGTAGACGCCGGCCTGGGCCGAGGTCGGCACGCGCTTGGTGCGTGCCATGAAGCGCTTGGTGAAGGCGCGGGTGTCGTCGTTGAGATCCCAGTAGAACGCTTCGGCGACGAGCAGCCCCTGCGCGGTTTCCAGTCCGACGCTGTCGATGTCGGAGACGAAGGCGAGCAGCGGCGACAGCTTCTGCCCGCCTTTGGTGAGGCCGAACTCGGCGGCCTGTTTGATCGCGTTGATGGTGTCGCCGCCGGCATTGGCGAGACCGATCACCTTGGCCTTCGAGGCCTGCGCCTGCAGCAGGAAAGACGAGAAATCCGACGTGTTGAGCGGATGACGCACGCTGCCGAGCACCTTGCCGCCCGACTTCACCACGACCGCGCTGGTATCCTTCTCGAGATCCTGGCCGAACGCGTAGTCGGCGGTGAGAAAGAACCAGCTGTCGAGACCGGACTTCACAGCCGCGAGGCCGGTGACGTTGGCCTGCGCGAACGTGTCGAACACGTAGTGCACGGTGTAAGGGCCGCAGGCCTCGTTGGAGAGACGCACCGAGCCGGGGCCGTTGAAGATGATGATCTTGTTGCGCGCCTTGGCGATCTCGCCGGCGGCCAGCGCCGTGGCGGACGCGGCAACGTCCCAGATCATCTCGACACCCTGGTTGTCGAGCATGTCGCGGGCGATGTTGGCGGCGAGATCGGCCTTGTTGAGATGGTCGGCCGCGAGCACCTCGATCTTGCGCCCGAGCACCTCGCCGCCGAAATCCTCCACCGCCATCTTCGCCGCGGTCTCGCTGCCGGGACCGGTGATGTCGGCGTAGAGGCTCGACATGTCGAGGATGCCACCGATCTTCAGCGGCGGCTTGCTCTGCGCATCCGCCACGCCTGCAGACAGCGTCAGCGCCGACGCCAGCATGAACAATGACGCCGCCGCGCCGCGGATGGTTCTGCTCATCGATATCCTCCCTGCCGGGCACGTCGCTACGTGGCGACGGCCTCGTTGATAGTTCGCATCATGGCGCAGGCCCCGTGATGCGGCAAGCGCTCAACAAAGGCGTCGCATGCCGCTTCTTTCCGCTCAATGGAATGGAAATTTCGTGCGATGGTGATGCATGACGCGCGCGCTCCCGACCCGCTGCAGAAACTGGCTTCACGGCCTGACGCTGAGCGCTGCGTGCACGGCCGCCTCGATCAGTCACGCCGCGCCGTGCATGTTCGCGGAGCTCGGCGAAGGGCATGTCAGCGACATCGTCGATGCGCGCAGCGTCCGCCTCAGCGACGGCCGCGAGGTGAGGCTCGCCGGCATCGAGGCGCCGCCGGCGGAGCAGCGGACAGCGGCGATGGATGCGCTCGGCGCGCTGCTGCGCGACCGCGACGTCGTGCTGCGCGGCGAAGACGACACGCCCGACCGCTACGGCCGGCAGCGAGCCTTTGCCTATGTGGGCGGCGCGGAGACCCCGGCGCAGAGCGAGCTGCTGCGGCAGGGCGCCGTCCTCCGGGGTATCGACGTGCCGGACCGGGAATGCGCCGTCAGCCTGGGGGCGGCGGAGGCCGAGGCTCGCATCGCCGGGCGTGGCGTCTGGTCGGCCGGGACCGTCATAAAAAACACGGAAAGTCCAGACGATATTTTGGCTCGCGTAGGGCTATTTACGGTTGTCGAAGGGAAGGTGTTGTCCGTACGACAGACGGGGACAACAACTTATCTGAACTTCGCTCGTAGCTGGACACGGGGCTTCGCGGTGATTATTCCAAAGCGTATGATGGCGGTATTGGAAGGTGCCGGTATCGACGTCAAATCACTTGCGAATCGGCAAGTTCGCGTGCGCGGTTGGGTTGAGGCGCATGCGGGCCCGAGACTGGAACTGACGCAGATCGCGCAGATCGAGATATTGAGCGGAAATTGACCGCGTAGGTACGTGAGTAGCGACGTGAACCTGTCTGTTCGAAGGCGCATGATGACGGTGAGGTGCGGTTCGCTGATCGCACCAGCCTTGCTGTGCCTGGGGCTGGCGCTGTCCGGCTGCAGTGACATGGGCAAGCTGCAGCAGGCGACGGCGCCGATGCCGACGCCGCGGCCGAAGCCGGCGATGGTGCAGACCACGCCGGCAAGCGATCGCGAGCATGAGCGCATCCTTGCAACTTATGGCGGCGCTTATGAGGACCCGCAGCTCGAAGGGCTGATCTCGCGCATCGTCGATCGGCTCGTCGCAGTCTCGGATCGCCCGGACCAGGGCTACAAGGTCACGATCCTGAACTCCGGCGCGGTCAACGCCTTCGCGCTGCCCACCGGCCAGCTTTACGTCACGCGCGGCCTGATCGCGCTCGCGAACGACACTTCGGAATTGTCCTCGGTGCTGAGCCACGAGATGGCGCATGTGCTGGCGCGCCACGCCGCGATCCGCGAGGACCAGGCACGGCAGGCCGCCGTGGTGACCCGCGTCGTGTCCGACATGGGCAATGATCCGGACCTGACCGCGCTGGCGCTGGCCAAGACCAAGCTGACGATGGCGAGCTTCTCCCGCACCCAGGAGTTCGAGGCCGACGGTATCGGCGTCGGCATCTCCGCCAAGGCGAAGTTCGATCCCTACGGCGCGGCGCGGTTTCTGACCTCGATGGAGCGCAATGCGGAGTTGAAGGCGGGGAAAGTCGCAATCGATCCGCGGGCGCAGGACTTCCTGTCGTCGCATCCGGCAACCCCCGAGCGCGTGCAGAACGCAGCCGCGATCGCCAAGCAATACGTCTCGGCGGACGCCAAGGAGCACGATCGCGAGAGCTATCTGGCGGCGGTCGACAACATCGTCTTCGGCGAGGATCCCAGCGAGGGCTTCGTGCGTGGCCGGCGCTTCCTGCATCCGAAGCTCGGCTTCACCTTCCAGGCGCCGGAGAACTTCACGCTCGACAACACTGCGCAGGCCGTGATCGGCGTGCGGGAGGGCGGTGCGCAGGCGATGCGCTTCGACGTGGTGCGCGTCCCGGCCCAGCAGACGCTCGGCGACTACCTCAACTCCGGCTGGATGGAGAACGTCGACAAGTCGGCGACCGAGGAGCTGACGATCAACGGCTTCCCGGCGGCCTCGACCACCGCGAGCGGCGATCCCTGGCAGTTCAAGGTCTACGCACTGCGCGTCGGCAGTGATGTCTATCGCTTCATCTTTGCGTCGCGGCAGAAGACCACCGAGAGCGAGCGCAATGCGCGGGAGACCGTGAACTCGTTCCGCAGGCTCAGCCTCGAAGAGATCCAGTCGGCCCGCCCGCTGCGCATCAAGGTGATCACCGTGCAGCCCGGCGACACCGTCGAATCCCTCGCGCACCGCATGACCGGCGTCGACCGCCCGATCGAGCGCTTCCGCGTCCTCAACGGCCTCGACGCCCGCGCCCAGGTCAAGGTGCGCGATCGTGTGAAGATCGTGGTGGAGTGAGGCGGTTCTCTCGGGCCTCCAGGTGAACGCCGCGTCCTCGACGAGCTCGGCTGACCGAGGACAAGTGAACGCCGCCGAAAGCGCGATGAGATCAGGATGAATCGTCATCGCGCTTTAGGTTGTTGTTTGCGCATGATCTTTTCGGAAAACGGCTGCGCACTTTTCCGGATCATGCTTCAGTCGAAATACTCCGGTGCGTACGCAAGCGTGGCCGACTGCGCCGTGTCGTGGTTGAGCCACAGTTGGGCACGCTCTGCATTGACCGTCGCAACGAGTCGCTCCATCGACGCCAGCGTCAACTCGGCGCTTGCATTCATTGTCGGGACGCAACGATGCGCCAGATTGTAGCTGTCATGCGCCGCATCGCCCGACAGCAGCACCGGCCCGGTGTTCGCGAGGCACACCAGCAGCGAGCAATGGCCCGGCGTGTGGCCGGGCGTCGAGATGACGCGCACGGAGCCGTCACCAAGCAGATCGACATCGCCCTCCATCAGTTCGACGCGCGCTTGACGGAGACATTCGTAGAGCGACGGAGTGTAGCCGAAGGCGCCGTAGTCCTTGCCGAACATCGCCTCGTGCTCCCGGCGCTGGATGTACCAGGTCGCATCTCGGAACAGACTCGCGTTACCGATGTGATCGAAATGGGCGTGGGATAGCAGCACCGTCCCGACATCGGCCGGCGCAAGGCCAATCTCCGCAAGCTGAGCGGTGATCGACTTTGCGACGATGCCCCTGATGTTGTGGGCGATGATCCGGCCTTCCGGCGCACCGGCCAGGATCTCGTCGATCCCGGTGTCCCACAACATCCATTCGCCCCTCCGCTGCAGCAGATAAGCGTTGCAACTCAACGTCACCGGCTCGCCATGCCATTTTCCCGGCGTGTAGACGGAACGGTCCGGCGCGATTGCCGTGCCGGCATCGAGCACGTACAGACGGTCGATTGTTGCGGGATCTCCGGCACTGGCGCTCATGGCAATCTCCTGCCTGCGATTTCGATCAGATCGCCTGGCCGCCGGAGACCTCGATCCGCTGCGCATTGACCCAGCGGTTGTCCTCCGACAGCAAGCTCGCAATCATCGGCCCGATATCGTCGGGCAGACCGACGCGGCCGAGCGCGGTCATGCCGGCGAACAGCCGGTTGATCTCGGGATTGTCCCGCACGGCGCCGCCGCCGAAGTCGGTTTCGATCGCCCCTGGCGCCACCGTGTTCACCGCGATGCCGCGGCTGCCCAGCTCCTTGGCCAAGTAGATGGAGAGCACCTCCACCGCGCCTTTCGCTGCCGCGTAAGCGGCATACCCCGGAAACGAGACCCGCGTCAGGCCTGACGACAGGTTGACGATGCGGCCGCCATCGGCGAGCAGCGGCTGCAGCGCCTGCGTCAGGAAATAGACGCCCTTGAAGTGAACATCGACCAGCCGGTCGAACTGCGCCGCCGTCGTATCCGCGATCAGAGCATAGTCGCCATGGCCGGCATTGTTGACGAGGTGGTCGAAGGTGTCGCGCTGCCAGATCCGGCGCAGCCCCGCGCGCAACGTCGCGGCAAACGCCGCAAAGGCGGCGACGTCGCCGGTGTCGAGCTGAAGGGCCAGCGCCTTGCGGCCCATCGCCTCGATCTCAGCGACGATGGCCTGCGCCTCCTCCGCCCGGCTCTGATACGTGATGATGAGGTCACCGCCGCGCCGTGCGATGTGACGGGCGGTGCTGCGGCCGAGCCCACGGCTGGCGCCGGTGACGAGGGTGATCTTGGTCATGGTGGTCCTCCGGTCGGGTTTGACCAGGCCGATATTGGAGACCGGGCGCCGGCGGAGTTGCCGGAACCGCGCCGTTCCTTGCCTGATCCTCCAAAACCGGGTGTGCGCAAGCCGAGAGCAGGCTAAGTTGCGCCCATGACCAGCCTGCTCAATGCCGTCAGCCGCCATGCCGCTGTCCACGCCGATGCAGCCGGCATCGCCACGACCCCGATCCCCGGATTGAGCGCAGTGCGCGCGACCACGCCGAGCGAGCTCGTCTATGCGATCTCTCGGCCACTGGTGTGCCTTGTCGTGCAGGGCAGTAAGACGGTCACGATGGGGGCGCGGAGTTTTGCGTTTTCCGCACGTGATTCGCTGATCATCACCGCCGACGTGCCGACCGTCAGCCAGATCACGCGCGCGAGCCGCGCGGCTCCCTATCTGTCGCTGGTGCTGGAGCTGGATCCCGCGCTGATCGCGGAGCTGATCACGCAGATGGATGGCACGATGGCGGCGGACGGTTTCGCCGTCCGGGTCGAGCCGACCGACGCGGAGGCGACTGACGCCGCGCTCCGGCTGATGCACTTGCTCGATCGTCCCGCCGCGGTACCCGTGCTACAGGCGCAACTCGTGCGCGAAATGCATTATTGGCTGCTCGCCGGCCGGCATGGCGCGGCGATCCGCCGGCTCGGCGGACCTGACAGCCACGCCCAACGCATCGCCCGCGCAGTGGCGCTGCTGCGCGCCGAGTTCGCTCAGGCCCTGCCGGTCGAGCGGCTCGCGGCTGTTGCCGGCATGAGCCTGTCCTCCTTCCATCAGCACTTCCGCAGGCAGACCTCGCTCTCGCCGCTGCAATTCCACAAGCAGCTGCGGCTGATCGAGGCGCGGCGGCTGATGCTGGCCGAAGGCATGACCGCGAGCAGTGCGGCGTTTGCCGTGGGGTACGAAAGCGTGCCGCAGTTCACGCGCGAATACGGGCGCCTGTTCGGCCGTCCACCGGTGCGAGACATCAAGGCGGCACGGGCCAAAGTGGAAGCTGTTGCGTGAGCAGCGCGCGAGAGCCGTGACGAAGGACCTTTCCAGCCACGACAGCGCCGCTCGGACTGGGTCCAAACAAAAAGCCCGACCTCTCGGCCGGGCTTTCTTAAGCAACTAATTGGAAAACGCGCTAATGGTCGATCAGGCGGCTTCATCCGCCACGGCGGTATCGTCGCCGTCGATGTCATCGCCTTCGGCCTCGGCATCACCCTCGGCGACCGCATCGGCTTCGGTCTTGGCACCACGGCGCGGGCTCTTGGCGAGCTGCGTCTCGATCTCCTTGACGGCCTCGGTCTCGGTCGAGTGCTGCACGACGGCGATCTCGCGCGACAGACGGTCGAGCGCCGCTTCATAGAGCTGGCGTTCGCTGTAGGACTGCTCCGGCTGCGACTCCGAACGATAGAGATCGCGCACGACCTCGGCGATCGCAACGATGTCGCCCGAATTGATCTTCGCTTCGTATTCCTGGGCGCGGCGCGACCACATCGTGCGCTTGACGCGGGCGCGGCCCTTCAAGGTCTCCAGCGCCTTCTTCACCAGCGTCGGGTCGGACAGCTTGCGCATGCCGACATTGGCGACCTTGGCGGTCGGCACGCGCAGCGTCATCTTGTCCTTGATGAAATTGATGACGAACAGCTCGAGCTTGGCGCCCGCGATCTCCTGCTCCTCGATGGCCAGGATCTGGCCGACGCCGTGAGCCGGATAGACGACGAATTCGTTGGTCTTGAAGCCCTGGCGCTGGGTCGGCAGCTTCTTCTCCTCGACGCGCGGCGCGGCCGCAACGGGAGCAGCCGGCTTGGCGGCGACGGCGGGCTTGGCCACAGGGGCAGCAGCCGCAGGAACGGCGGTCTTGGTGGCAGCCTTCGGCGCAGCGGCGGCCTTGGCGGGCGCGGGCTTCGCAACAGAGTCCTTTGCAAGAGTGGTTTTAGCGGCGGATGCTTTCGCGGCAGTCTTGGCAGTCTTTTCAGGCATTGCGCTTCTTTTGTTCTTGGTGGACTTGGCAGCCGAGGCCTTCGCGGCAGCCCGAATCTCCTTTACAGGAGTACGGGCACGGCCCTTGGAAACGCTGCGGCTCGCCGCGGCGGCTTTTTTTGTACTCTTGGAAGCACTCTTTTTACGCGTTTTCTGTGACACAGCCTGCGCGCGGAACTGCCACGCCCCTGTTTGATGTTGCGGGAACCTAAAAGGGCGGCCAAAAATATACGCATGGCCGGGTTCGGCTCTGAGAATGTGCCATATATAGCACATTTCCCGCAAAAATCAATGATTTAGAGGCCGCAGGGGCGGTATTGTGACGGATCCGCGAAGTTAGGGTTAAGTCAACCGTGCCGGATTAGAACACTCATGCAGCGCTTCCCGCCCGCTGCAACACCTGCTCTAGGCCCTTGTTTCCGCGTAACGATTTCCGATGGGCCGAGACACACCGCAGATGACCGGCGCTGGTCCAGCGCCGGTACCGAGGTGACCCGTCAGTCTCCTGCACCAGGCTTCGACGAAAAATATTTCTCGAATTTTCCGTCCTCGCCGTCGTGCTCCTTGGCATCCGCCGGCGAATCCTTCTTCTGGGTGATGTTCGGCCACGACTTGGCATATTCGGCATTGACGCCCAGCCACTTCTCCAGCCCCGGCTCGGTATCCGGCTTGATCGCGTCGGCCGGGCATTCCGGTTCGCACACGCCGCAATCGATGCATTCGTCCGGATGGATCACCAGCATGTTGTCGCCCTCGTAGAAGCAGTCTACCGGGCAGACCTCAACGCAATCGGTGTATTTGCATTTGATACAGTTTTCGGTGACGACGTAAGTCATCCAGGGCTCCGGAACGGATCGACAAATCGGCTGGCCTGCACTAGCGCAGGACGTGTTGTGCCGCAAGTGAAGCGCGGCGAAGAACTGAATTGGAATTGCGCCGGCGCAACCGATCAGGATCGTCCGCCACCGTCGAGATCGTCGTACAGGCCGAGCACCGAGGTTGCATCGCCGCGGCGTTCGGCGAAGCCGGTCACCTTGAGCACGCGCACGCGGCGATCGAGCGCGACCGTCAGCACATCACCGGTCTTCACGCCATGACCGGGAGAGGTCTCGCGCACACCGTTGACCCGGACATGGCCCGATGACACCAGAGCCGCGGCGCTGGTCCGCGCCTTCACCAGCCGCGCATGCCACAGCCATTTGTCGAGGCGCTGGCGCTCCGACGGGGTGTCGGACGTCGGCGTTGTCCTTCCGACCGCTCTTGCCAACCGATCCTGCCGCTCAATCCTTGCGGTTGTTCGCCGCGAGCTGCTCCTTCAGCGCGGCAAGCTTGGCGAACGGCGAGTTGGGATCGACCGGACGGTCACGATCCCGGCCACCGCCACCGCTCGAAGCATAGGGCCGCAGGGCCGGGCCACTGTCGCGCTTATCGCGGCCGCCCTTGCCGAAGTCACGGCCGCCACGTCCCTCGCGATCGCCGCCGAACTTACCGCCCTTGTTGCGGTCGCGGTTCTGCTCGCGCCCCTTGGCATCGTGATCGCGGCGCGGCCCCCGATCCTCGCGCGCCGGCGCCGCGGCGCCTTCGGCTGGAGCAGCCCCAGCCTCCGGCGGACCCTTGCGGAAGTCCTTGCCGAACTCCTTCATCCGGTCGCGTCGGCCATGGCCGCGATGATGGCGTTCGCGCGCCTCGCCGCCTTCGGCCGGAGTCGCCCCCGCAGGCGCCTGCCCGCCAGCAGCGGCCTGCCCGCGATCATGCTGCGGGCGGTTGTGCCGGCCGCGCTGATGATGGTCATGGCGCGGCCTGCGCTCCTCGGAGCGCCCACCCGGCCGCCAGACCTCGACCAGAACCGGTTCCGCGGCAGCGGCGGCCTCAGCCTCTGCTGGAGCAGATTCAGGGGCAGCCGCCTCGGAGGCAGCAGGCGCGGCGTCCGCGCTGGCAATCTCGGCCGGAGCAGCCTCGGCGGATTCCGTCTGCGCCGCCTCCGCAGGAGCAACGATCTCCGCCTCGGCGACACCGCCCTCGGCGGCCGTCTCCGCCGCGGGCGCTTGATCCGGCGCATTCGGCGTGACGAAATCAACGGTCGGCAGCGACGCCAGTGCAGACACTGGCGCGGCCGGCTCGTCGGCGGCAGCTTCGGGCGTAGCGACGACCTGCTCGGTCACCGGAGCAACCGCAGCCTCGGCGACCGTCGGAACCTGTTCATCGGCCGACTCAGCGGCGACCACCACGACGTCTTCGCTCGGCGCAGCCTGGGCTTCAGCAGGTTCGGCCGGAGCGGCGCCGGGAGCAGCGGCCTCGGCGGGCTTCTCGGCCGCTGTCTCAGGCGCCTTTTCAGTTGCCTTTTCAGTTGCCTTGGGCGGCAGCGGCGGCCGCTTCTCCATGCGATAGCCGAGCGCGCGCAGGATCGAGGCGAAATCCTCCCCGGCAGAGCCGGTGAGCGAGGTCATCGCCTGCGTCACCACGAAGCCACGGCCGTCGAAAGCGCCTGCCGGCTTCTCACCCTGCGCATTTTCGCGCCAGGCCAGAGCAGGACGAATCAGGTCGGCGAGGCGTTCCAGAATATCGACGCGGACGGCGCGCTCGCCGGCCTGCTTGTAGCCGAGCACCCGGTAGGCATCGCGCGGCAGCGCCTTGTCGACGGGGAAAGACGTGCGCCCCGAGCTTGCCAGGTGCTGCGCGCCGGTCAGCGCCGACATGTCGACATTGCCCTGCTTCTCGGCCCACAGCAGCGCTGCCAGCGCCCGCCCGGCCGGCTTGAGCAGCGCCGGGACGTAGATGTGATAGGCGCCGAAACGGACACCATATTTACGCAGCACCGCGCGCGAAGGCTGGTCGAGGTCCTTCATCTCGCCGGCGATCTTGGCGCGCTCAATGACGCCGAGCGCCTCTACCAGCTGGAAGGCGATGCCGCGTGCGATGCCCGTGATGTCCTCGGCCTTGGACAATTCGAACAGCGGGCCGAGCAGCTTCTCGATATGCGTCTTCAGCCACAGATCGAGCCGCGCCTGCACCTTGTCGCGTGCCGCGCCGGTGAGCCGCTCGTCCGCAATGATCCGCAGCCGCGGATGCAGCGCGTCGTCGGCCGCGACCAGCTTGGCGACCGCGTCACCGGTCCAGCGGACGGTGCCGTCGGCTGTGAGCACGATGTGCTCGTCGGGCGCGTTGGAGAGCTTCTCGGCGCGCGTCTCGATCTCGCCGGCCAGCGCCTTCTGGGCAGCAGCCTGCAAGGCCTTGGCCTCCGAGCCGGCTTCGGCGGCGTCGGGCGCAAAGGTGAAGCCATCCAGGCGGCCGATCGCGTGCCCTTCAACGATCACTTCGCCGGTCTTGCCGATTTCCGTATTCAAAACACTGTTCTCCCGCAGGCGCCGCATCAATACACTGGTACGACGATCAACGAAACGCTCCGTGAGCCGTTCATGAAGGGCGTCTGACAATTTATTTTCGAGTTCGCGGGTAATCCCCTGCCAATGGTCGGGATCACCAAGCCAATCCGGCCGGTTGGCAACGAAAGTCCAGGTACGAATCTGTGCAATCCGCCCCGACAGCGTATCGATGTCGCCGTCGACGCGGTCGGCCTGATCAACCTGGGCAGCATACCAGGCGTCCGGAATCCGTCCCTTCTGCATCAGGAAACCGAACACGGTGGTCACCAGCTCGGAATGCGCGGCCGGCGAAAGCCTGCGATAGTCAGGGATCTGGCAGGTTTCCCATAGACGCTCGACAGCCGCAGCGCCATGCGCCATGTCGCGCACCTCGGCGTCGCGGACGGCGTGATCGAGCACGCGCAAATCTTCCGTGGTCGGCGCACGCGTCAGCGCCTCGTGCCCGGGCGCCAGTGCCAGCGACACCTGGAGGGCGCTCAGAGACGAGAAATCCAGCTTCGAGTTGCGCCATTGCAAAACCTTCACACTGTCGAAGGCGTGGCTCTGCAGCGCATTGACGAGCTCGGGCTCGAACGGCGCACAACGCCCGGTAGTGCCGAAGGTGCCGTTACGCGTTGCGCGCCCGGCGCGGCCGGCGATCTGGGCGAATTCGGACGGGGTCAGGCGCCGGAACTGATAGCCGTCATACTTTCGGTCCGAGGCAAAGGCGACGTGGTCGACATCGAGATTGAGCCCCATGCCGATGGCGTCGGTGGCGACGAGATAGTCGACATCACCGTTCTGGAACATCGCCACCTGCGCGTTGCGGGTGCGTGGCGACAGCGAGCCGAGCACGACAGCGGCGCCGCCATGCTGGCGGCGGATCAGCTCGGCGATCGCATAGACTTCGTCGGCGGAGAACGCGACGATCGCGGTCCGGCGCGGCTGCCGCGTGATCTTGCGATCGCCGGCGAATTCGAGCTGCGACAATCGCGGCCGCGTCACCATCGAGGCGCCCGGCAACAGCCGCTCGATCATGGGCCGCATCGTCGCTGCACCTAACAGCAGCGTCTCGTCGCGGCCACGACGGTTGAGGATGCGATCGGTGAAGACGTGGCCGCGCTCGAGATCGGAGGCGATCTGGATCTCGTCGACGGCGAGGAACGACACGTCGAGATCCCTCGGCATAGCCTCGACGGTCGACACCCAATAACGCGGGTTCTTCGGCTTGATCTTCTCTTCGCCGGTGATCAGCGCCACGGCCTCGCTGCCGACCCGATCGGCGATCTTGTTGTAGACCTCGCGCGCGAGCAGCCGCAGCGGCAGGCCGATGATGCCGGAGGAATGCGCGAGCATGCGCTCGATCGCCAGATGCGTCTTGCCGGTGTTGGTCGGGCCGAGCACGGCAGTGACGCCGTTTCCAGCAACGCGATCGGGCGTACGCTCGAAAGGCGAGGCAGCCGAAGAAGACGAAAAAGCCATTCGTTAAATTTGGGTCTCGAAGCCGGCGTTGCAGGCGCGCGGGTCAGGCGCGATGGATGCTGGATTTGTCGTGTTTCTGAGAGGCTGCGATCCTCACCCCTGTCTCACATTGCTACGCATATAGGGACGCAGCTTAAGCTTCGGAACGCCTTGGGAACGAATCGCGAAGGAATCGCTGACTCCTGCGGCTTTCCGGCTTCGTTCACCGCAACATCTCGCGCCCTGCGTTTGGTACTCCACTAGATCAAGCTTTTTGCTGATCCACAAGCAACGCTTTCGCCATGGAACCGACACACCTTTCCCTGAGGTCCGAGTCGAATCAGAATCAGGGAAGAGTCAAACGGATTCGTGAGAGCACGGACGGCATAGCAGCGCGTGCCGTGACACCAACATTTCGGACCGCGGGGCGCGAATCCGGGACGACGAGCATGGGACACACAGGAAAGCGGTCGTGCGCACCGCTACTGCGTCTTGGCGACGTGCGGCATGGCCTGGGTGATGAACGACGTCGCCTCCAGCGTTGCGGTTCCCAGCGGCGTCGGAATCACCATCTTGAACGGCACCAGCACGCGGGTGCCCGCGATCGGCACGAAGAAGATCTCCATGTTGCGGGCCTGGGCCAGATATTTCACGACCGGCCGGTCAGGGATGTAGCCCGCAACGGGGGTGAAGTAGATCGCGCAGACCAGCGCCGGGCCGCGATACCCCTTATCCGCCTTCACGTTCTCCATGCGCTTGTAGTCGAGCTTGAGCTCGTAGCGCATGCGGCCGTCGAACACCGGCGCCGCGCCATGACACGATTCCGGCGCTAGCAACTCGCCATTCCCGGGCACCCGCACCAGCGACGCGGTCATCGGATCGAGCACGCCACGCTTGTGCGCGTCTGTTACCGGAATACGGTCGGGATCGACCGGCGGCGCGGGCTCGATGGCAAAATCCTTCACATTGCCATTCTGCAGATTGATGCGAATCTGCTCGGATTTCTTTCCCGTGCTGGTCGAGGCCTGATAGCTCTGGCCGACCAGAGCGCCGTTGACGACGCGCCCCTGCACCGAGCCGGTGCCCGACCCTTGCGAGAAGCTCTTGAGCAGCCCGGCGGTGCCGCCTTGCGCGGAGGCGCCATACTGATCGTCGCCAATCTCGATGGCCCAGGTGCCTTTGCCTACGGGAATACCGGCTAGCGACGCCGTGTATTGCGCATCGAGCCGGGCCTGCGCCTGGGCGTTCTGCGCCAGCAGCAGCAGGCATAGGGCGGAACCGGCCGCGACCAGGCGGCAGAAGCGAAATAAGGGAGCCGAAATGATGGTCACGTGAGGGATGATCCTGCCGATCCGCCTGCCTGAGCACCGGGCCAATCCGGCGCACCGTCCTTGCTACTTAAGCCAAAAACGCCTTCGAACAACGCGAACCGTCCCACAATGGCGGATTGTCCAGCGCTTTGCGCCCGGATAGCCCCTCGGACCGCCGCCTGCGGTCCCGCCGGGCCGCGTGAACCTGTCCGGCCCCGGTCGGCTCCGCAGACTACCGCCGGACATTGTTCATCCCACCCGAATACGCCCAATATATGGTCGTGCGCCCCGGCTATATCCTTGATTGTACGCCAGCTTTCCGGTTAACCGGCGGCGTCGCGGCGGAACGCCGCGGCAAACGGAACGCGGCCCGGACGCCCCCTCCCCTCGGCATCAGGTAGATCGGCATCACTCCGGCCCTCAAATCCTTGACGAAAAGCCGCATCCCCCCTATAGGACCGCATCTCCCAGAGACGAGCTGGACGAGTTTTGGACCCCCGCGGCCCACCGACACAGGTGGGCGAAGGGTGCGGGGATGAGAGAGGATTTATTGCCATGTCGCGGCGCTGTGAACTGACGGCCAAGGGCCCCCAGGTTGGCCACAAGGTGAGCCACTCCAACATCAAGACCAAGCGGCGCTTCCTGCCGAACCTGTGCAACGTGACCTTCATCTCCGATGCACTCGGCCGCAACGTGCGCCTGCGCGTTTCGACCAACGCGCTCAAGAGCGTCGACCACAATGGCGGCCTCGACGCCTACCTGCTCAAGGCCAACGCTGCCGTCCTGTCGCCGCGTGCGCTGGAGCTGAAGCGCGCCATCGAGAAGAAGGCCGCCGACGCTGCGCCGGTCGCTCAGGCGAGCTGAAGTTCAGATTGACGCAATAGTCCGGCGCATCGCGCGCAGGGCTCAGAGCGAACTGAGTAGACGGAACGGTCGGGTCGCAAGATCCGGCCGTTCTTGCTTGCGGATGACACGGCCTCGCGGAAGTCACGGACGACGGCGTGCAAGGCACACCTAGTGACCTGATGTGCGCACAATGGCTGCGCGTCATCGGGTGCTTCGGGCTCTCGGCCTTACCGCACGCAAAGCGGCCCCCGGGACAACTGCACCCCGGACGAAGTGCCATACGAACCGGCCTCCCCAAGCTCCGCAGGATATTCTACACTCGCCCGGGTAGCATTATTCCGGACATTCCTTTGCCATGAAGAATATTGTCATCTGTTGCGACGGCACCGGTAACGAGATCAGCGAGAACATTTCCAACGTCCTCAAGCTCTATCGCTGTCTGCGCAAGACCGACAAGACGACGCCGCATCAGGCGGTGTTCTACGATCCCGGCGTCGGCACGCTGACTCAGCCTGACAGCTGGCACCGCTTCAAGGCGAATTTCAATCTCGTGCTCGGGCTCGCGACCGGCTACGGCCTCGATGACAACGTCATCAACGCCTACAGCTTCCTTGCCACGCACTACGAGGAGGGCGACCGCATCTTCCTGTTCGGCTTCTCGCGCGGCGCCTACACCGTGCGCGTGCTGGCCGGCCTGGTGCACAAGATCGGACTGATCTCGCCCGACCAGATCAATCTCGCGGGCTCGGGCGTAATCGCCTACAAGAAGTACTCCTCCGACAATCCGAAGGCCGGCCGCGGTATCACCACCGAGGTCGAGAGTACCGACGAAGAGGGACCGATCCCCGAGAACCGCGACGACCAGGCCGCACAGTTCGCACGCATCACCTCGGCACGCTGGCCGACGATCCACTTCGTCGGCGTGTGGGACACGGTGGCCAGCGTGATCGTGCCGCGCACCGATCGCCTGTTCGCGCTGCCGAGCCTCGAGGAGCTCGCCTTCACGATCCAGAATCCAACCGTGAAGATTTTCCGCCAGGCGGCGGCGATGGACGAGCGGCGCTGCATGTTCCGGCTGAAGCCGTGGGACATGCCGCAGACCTTCACGCCGAACCGCTTCAACAAGGCTCAGGCGGGCCCGCAGGATGCCAAGCAGGTATGGTTCGCGGGCGTCCATTCCGACGTCGGCGGCGGCTATCCCGAAGTGCAATCGGCGGTCTCCAAGTATCCGCTGCTATGGATGATCGACGAGGCGGTCGAGGCGGGGCTCGCAGTCAATCCGCGCACGGTGAACCAACTCGCCTGGGGCGTACAGCGCAAGAACAGCCCGTTCTCCTATGTGCCGCCAAGCATTCAGGGCCAGTTGCACAATTCAATGACGCCGGCCTGGCGCCTGCTTGAATTTGTACCGAAGAGCGCGAAGTACAAGGAATGGCCGGAGCGCCGGGTGCATTTCGGATTCTACATTCCGAATTGCGAGCCGCGCTTCATTCCCGACGGCGCCTTCATCCATGAGAGCGTGCTGATGCGGATCGCCGAGTCGCAGGACTATCGACCGGTGAATCTTCCGGTATCCTATGAACGCGTGGCGCTCCCGATCAAACAGAAGACGGAGTAGCAGCGCGGCGCGCCTTTGCCTGCCTCGCGGCTTCTTCGGAAGGCGACCGCAGCGGATTGCCTCAGATCATCCGCAGATGGATGACGCCGTCCGTCACCTCGCCGCGGGCGAACTGCTCGCGCGCCATCTGCTCGAACGCCGTGCGGTTCCGCTGCAGATAGGCCAACGCCTGATTGCGCGTGCAGAAGCTGGTTTCGAGATGACAGACCTGTCGCGTGGCCCCGATTGCGAGCGCGAACGCGATCGTATGGCCGCCGCTACTTGTATCATCTTTGGCAATGCGAACGTCTGTTGCGGTCGACTTGGCCACGTCAGCCTCCTCGGCAAGGAAGGTCGGATCTGTACGCGGAACACTGTCGGGCGTCGCAAGCGCGCATGACCTCCGCGTCTCTTCAAACGCGGACAACGGAGTTGAGGCTCCGATCAATTCTGCTGCGCATCCGCCATCGGAACCTCAGATAGAGAGGTATTAGCGAGCGACCTTCTTCCGTCGCTTCGGCGCCGGGGCGGCATCAGGGACGGCCAGCGCAGCCTCCGCCTCCTTGGCGAGCCTCAACACGCGCAGCCGCTCCATGTTCTTGCGGACCGCGATCGCGCGCTGATCCCATTCGGCACGCGCCTTTGCTCCGTCTTCGGCAGCGACGCGCTGACGCTCTGCCCGCGCCACGCTTTCGGGAGAACGCTCCGACAGCTTCTTGGTGGTCATCGACTGATCCTTCCGAAGAGACGGGTTATCGTCGAGACGCAGAAAGCCCGCTCAATACGGGATCGAGCGGGCAAACCAGCCATTTCAGTACATCCGTGAAATGGCCCGTGACGTCGGACGAGACGTCAGATCAGTGCGATCAGGCCAGCGAGAGATTCTCTGCGCTGGTCTTGCCGCGCATCTTGTCGGTCTTGACCTCGAAGTTCACCTTCTGGCCCTCGGCCAGACCAGCCAGACCAGCGCGCTCAACGGCGCTGATGTGAACGAACACGTCGTTCCCGCCATCCTGCGGCTGAATGAAACCAAAGCCCTTCTGGCCGTTGAACCACTTGACAGTACCTTGCATGTCTATCTCCAAATCATTCATCGCGCGACCATCACGCGATCTCATTCAACTGAGCAATGACTTTGGAAATAGCCCACGGGCACATTCAGAAAGGCACAGCGGCTAATCGAACGACCCCAAGGTAGAGACTTTCCTGGGGATTACAAGGCCGCGGGGGGAAATAGTTTTCCTGGCGGCAAGGCTCGGGACCGACAAAGCTGGCGTTCCCCGCCCACAGGCCTTATCTTCAGAACACCATCGGTATCGGGCAAGGCCTTCGATGGCTGAGAGACACATTCGTGCTCCCGCCTTCCAACGAAGGGGATCACCGTGTCTGATCGCGACGAACAACGTTCATTTGATTGAAGTCGCCTGTTGAACGCGACGCCCTATCAGGCGCAGCGCCTATCAACTCAACAACACAGAATTCATCGCGAGATGAAGGTAAGGAGGACGCTTTTGCAGGTTCTTGTGCGTGACAACGACGTCGAAAAGGCATTGCGCATCCTGAAGAGGAAGATGCAGCGCGAGGGTGTCTTTCGTGAAATGAAGCGCCGCAGGTCCTACGAAAAGCCGTCGGAGCGCAAGACGCGCGAGAAATCAGACGCGATCCGGCGTCAGCGCAAGGTCGCGCGCAAGCAGGCCATCCGCGAAGGGCTGCTGCCGGCGCCGGTCAAGAAGGTGCCCGTGGCGCGGGCGGGCGTGCTCCCCTCGACGACATCAACGCGGACTGAGCGCGAACGGCCGCAGGGCCAGCTCACACCCGCGACGCCGCGTAGCTAGGCAAGGGGCCGGCAGGCCGGTCGATCGACGCGAACGGAGCTGGCGTTCAAGCCAGCTTTTCCGGCTGTTTGCGGTCGCGAACAGCCGCTTCACGCGCCAGGCGCTCAGCCTTCAACCGCTCCCGGTTCTGGTCGAAGGCGTTCTGCGCTTTTTCATAGTCAGTTCTCGCCGGCTCGGCCGGCTTGAAAGCCTTGTTGGCTTCGAGCACGGTGGCCTTGGGCCTTCGCTCTGACATGGTGATGTCCTCGTTGGAATGGTGAACGCCGTTGCCGCAGCGCGCGCGAGACTCGCACAAGACGGCCACCGTTCAATGACGGTTTCGGCGAAGCCGGGCGCGCGCTCGCTGTCTCGGAAGCAGGTGCTGTTCGGAACCACTGGTGCGGATATGCCAACTGCGTCGTCGAGACAGCATCTGTTATAACCGGAATGCGCCAATTGTGTTGCAACACATTCACGTAAACCATCAGACGACCTGCTGCTTGCGGCCGGGCACGGCGGCGAGTAGCTCGCGCGTATAAGCGTGCTCCGGATTGGCAAACAGCGCCGCCGTGGGCTTCAGCTCGACGATCTCGCCCTTCTGCATCACAGCAATCCGATCGCAGATCTGCGCGGCCACGCGCAGATCATGGGTGATGAACAGCATTGATAGACCGAGCCGCGCTTTCAGATCTTCCAACAGAAGCAGCACCTGCGCCTGCACGGAGACGTCGAGCGCGGACACCGCTTCGTCGGCGACGATGATCTCCGGATCGAGCGCGAGCGCACGCGCAATGCCGATGCGCTGGCGCTGGCCGCCGGAGAATTCGTGCGGATAGCGGCCGATGGCGCCGGCATCGAGCCCGACGAGAGCGAGCAGCTCCTGCGTGCGCTGCAGCGCAGCGGCGATCGGCGTGCCACGCGCGACCATGCCGTCGGCGATGATGCGGCCGACCTTGCGGCGCGGGTTCAGCGAGGCAAACGGATCCTGGAAGATCATCTGGATGCGATGGCGCTGCGCCCGCAGTGCGCGGCCCGAAAGCCGCGTGAGGTCGATGTCGCCGATGCGCACGGTGCCGCGATCGGCCTCGATCAGCCGCATCACCAGCCGCGCGACCGACGATTTGCCTGAGCCGGATTCACCGACGAGACCGAGCGTCTCGCCCTGATGGATCGCGAAATTCACCGCATGCGCGGCGCACGTTTCGCGGTTCGGCCGGAACCAGCCGGTCGGCGTCACGTAGGTCTTGTCGAGACCGATCACCTCCACGGCGCGCGGCGCATCCTCGCGCGACTGGCGCGGCGGCGGGTCGAAGGACGGCACGGCCGCGAGCAGCGCCTTGGTGTAGTCGTGCCGGGGATTGCCCAGCACGGCCTCGGCCGCGCCCTCCTCCACCACCTTGCCATGACGGAGCACCACGACCTGGTCGGCGATGTCCGCGACGACGCCGAAATCATGGGTGATGAACATCACCGCCATGTTGTGGCTGGCCTGCAGGTTGCGGATCAGCTTCAGGATCTGCGCCTGCGTCGTGACATCGAGCGCGGTGGTCGGCTCGTCGGCGACCAGCACCGCCGGCTCGAGCGCCAGCGCCATTGCGATCATCGCGCGCTGGCGCTGGCCGCCGGACAGCTGATGCGGATAGGCGCGGATGATGCGCTCCGGATCGGGCAGCCCGACCTCGCGCACCAGCGCCAGCGCCTTGGCGCGGCGCTCCCGCGGCGTCAGCAGGTCGTGCGCCTCGAACACCTCCATCAGCTGGTCGCCGATGCGCATCAAGGGATTGAGCGCGGTCATCGGCTCCTGGAACACCATCGCTATGCGCCGGCCGCGCAGATCGCGCCAGCCATCTTCATCCACGGTGAGCAGGTCGCGGCCGTCGAAGCGAATCTCGCCGCCCTCGACGTTGACCGTATCCGGCAACAGGCCGAGCAGCGCATGCGCGCACATCGACTTGCCGGAGCCGGACTCGCCGACGACGCAGACGATCTTGCCGGCCGTGAGATCGAACGACACGCCATCGACGGCATGCGCACGCTCGGCACCCTTGGGCAGCGCGATGCGGAGATTTTTGATGGCAACGACGGGATCAGCCATGCCTCACCGCCACCGGTCCGTAGGGTGGGCAAAGTGGAGCGTGCCCACCATCGGCAGCTGAGCTTGGCAATCGGTGGGCACGGCGCGTTGCGCCTTGCCCACCCTACGACAGCAATGGTCAAACACCGCTCACCTGCCCTCTCGCGAGAGGCGCGGGTTGAGCGCATCGTTCAACCCCTCGCCGATCAGATTGAGGCCGAGCACCGACAGCAGGATCGCGACGCCGGGGAACACCGTGATCCACCACGCCTGCCGAATGACGGTGCGGCCGGCGCCGACCATGTAGCCCCATGAGATCAGGTTGGGATCGCCGAGGCCGAGGAACGACAGCGATGACTCCAGCAGGATGGCGGTCGCGACCATCAGCGAAGCCAGCACGATGACAGGCGACAGCGCGTTGGGCAGGATCTCGCGCCAGATGATCCACGAGTTGCTCTGCCCCGTGACGATCGCGGCCTGGACGTATTCGCGGGTGCGCAGGCTCAGCACCTCGCCGCGCACCAGCCGTGCGACCGGCGGCCAGCTGACGAGACCGATCGCGGCAACGATCGAATAGATCGAGGGCTGCAGGATCGCGACCAGCACGATGGCGAGCGCAAAGCTCGGGATGGTCTGGAAGAACTCGGTGAAGCGCATCAGCGCGTCGTCGACGCGGCCGCCGAAATAGCCAGCGATGGCGCCGAGCGGCACGCCGACGATCAGCGCCACCAGCGTCGAAACGAGGCCGACCAACAAAGACACGCGCGCACCGAAGATCAGCCCGGCGAGCACGTCGCGTCCCAGTGCATCGGTGCCGAGCGGCACGGCGGACAGCGTGAACGGGGCCACGAACGGCCGCTGCACCATGCGCCACGGCGAGTTCGGGAAATAGAACGGTCCGGTCACGGCGATCAGGATCGCCAGAAGCAGGATGACCAGTCCGATGACGCCGCTCGGGCTACGCAGCATGGTCCGCCAGAACTGCCTCATGCCGAGAACTCGATGCGAGGATCGACCAGACGGTAGACGAGATCGGTGACGAGGTTGAAGATCAGCACCATGGCCGAGGAGACCACGAACACGCCGAGGAGCAGATTGTAGTCGCGCTGGATCAGCGCGTCATACATCAGCCGGCCGATCCCGGGCCACGCGAACACCGTCTCGGTCAGCACGGCGCCGCCGACCAGCGTTCCGGCATGGACGCCCGCCAGCGTGACCACCGGCAGCAGCGCATTGCGCAGGACGTGCCGGCGCAGGATGACGCCGTCGCGCAGCCCCTTGGCCCGTGCAGTCTTGACGAAATCGAGCCGCTTGACCTCCAGCATCGAGGCGCGGGTCATGCGGGTGTAGGTCGCCATGAAGAACAGGCCGAGCGTTGCGGCCGGCATCACCAGATGCGCGCCGACGTCGAGCGCATGGCGGAGACCGACATAGCCCGCGCCGACGGTCTCGTAGCCGAAGCTCGGCAGCCAGTCGGCCCAGACCGAGAACAGCAGGATCGCGATCAGCGCGATCCAGAACAGCGGCGTGGCGTAGAAGACCAGTGCGAGCACCGTGATCGCTGTATCGAGAACGGTGCCGGCAAAGCGCGCCGCCAGCACGCCGAACAGGATGCCGAGACCGAGCGAGATGGCAAACGCCGTGAGCGTCAGCAGCAAGGTCGCCGGCAGCCGCTCGGCAATCAGCCTGGCGACCGGGGCCTGCTGGCGGAACGAGAAGCCGAGGTCGAGGCTGGCGATGCCCTTGACGTAGATGAGAAGCTGCTCCGGCAGCGGACGATCGAGCCCGAATTTCTCGCGCAGCTGCGCCACGAAGATCTGGTCGGAGGCGCCGGCCTCACCGGCCATGACTACGGCGGGATCACCCGGCGCCAGCCGGATGAGAAAAAAGTTCAGTACGATGATGGCGAGTAGGACGATGACGCCCTTCACGAGGCGCTGGGCGATGAAGGAGAGCATGAAAGGCCCGTGGTGGTCGGCGCGGCAGGATCGATGATGCAGCGGAGCGCGGCGTCCATGGCCGCGCCCCGCGACATACCCCTATTTGTCGAGCCAGGCGTCGCGGAAGCCGTCATTGACGCCGATGCCGGTGGTGATGAGGTTCTTCACCTTGCATTTGGTGATGGTCGGGAACTGCAGCTCCAGCAGCCAGGCCACGGGGACGTCCTCGGCCAGGATCTTCTGCACCTTGTCGTAGGCCTCCTTGCGCTTGGCGTCCGTCGGCGCCGTGGCACCGTCCGCGAACAGCTTGTCGACCTCGGGATTGGAATAGCCCTCAACGTTGTTGAACAGCTGGCCCTTGGCGATCGCCGAGGTGATATAGTTGCGGGAGACGCCGAGCGCGGGATCGCCGTACTGATAGAGATAGGTGAAGGCGATGTCGTAGTCCCACTCCATGATCTTCTGGTTGCCGCCGGGCACGTCGGTCGCGATCGTCTCGATGTTCATGCCGACGTCCTGCAGATTCTGCTTCACGGCCTCGCCCCAGCGCTGCCAGGTCTCGCCATAGGCGAGCGGCAGCATGCGGATCTTCTCGCCCTTGTAGCCGGCCTCCTTCAAGAGCGCCTTGGCCTTGGCCGGGTCGTAAGCGTATTTCGGCACGTCGTCGCTGTAGAACTTGATCGTCGACACGGACGGGCCAGTGGCGACCTTGCCCAGGCCGTTCCAGATCACGTCCTTGGCGAAGTCGCGGTCGACGGCGTACATGATCGCCTGCCGCACCTTCTTGTTGGCGAGAATGGGATTGCGGTTGTTCAGCCACAGCCAGGATATCGGCGAGAAGAATTCCCAGCCGGCGCCGGTGACGCAGGCGCCGGGTAGCTTGGAAACCCGCGGCACGTCGAAATTCTCGATCGAGCCGCCGGGCAGCACGTCGACCTTGCCGGTCTCGAACGCGACCGAGCGCGCGGCCGCGTCGGGAATGATCTGCCAGTAGATCTCGTCGAGATAGGGCTTGCCCTTCTCGTGGTAGTTGGGGTTTTTCACGAGGCGGATGAACGAGCCCTTCTGCCATTCCTTGAACATGAAGGGGCCGGTGCCGACAGGCGTATTGTTGTTGGGATTGGTCTTGTAGTCGGTGCCGTCATAGAGATGCTTCGGCACCATCGGCATCGAGCCGACCTCGAAGATGCCGATGAACGGGCCGAACGGCTCCTTCAGCGTGAACACCACGGTCAGGTCGTCCGGCGCCTCCACCTTCTCGACCATGACGAGGTTGTTGCGGGCGCGCGCGTGGGTCTGCTTCAGCATCTCGATCGAGAACAGCACGTCGGCCGAGGTGAAGGGCTTGCCGTCGTGCCAGGTGACGCCCGGCTTGAGCTTGAAGGTATAGACCTTGGCATCCGGACTGATGGTCCAGCTTTCGGCGAGGCCGGGCAGCGGCTCGAGCTTCGGGCTGTAGCGCAGCAGGCCTTCGAAGATGTTGCCCGATACCATCTGGGTCGGGCCGTTCTGGACCATCGCCAGCATCAGGCCTGGCGGCTCGGGCTGGATGACCGCGTTGACCACCCCGCCGAGCTTCGGCTCCTCCGCATGCACGGCGGTCAATCCGCAGCCGACGACCAGACCGAGCAACACCCGTTTCAACATGATGAACTTCCCAAATGTTTTCGATCGCCGCGATGCATCAAGCGCGCCAACGTGCACGATGTCGCCATGCGGCTTCTGATGTGACGCTTGCTCTGGGCGCATGGACTGTTGGATCGTCCGCGCGCGCCGCTGCAGAAATAGGCCCCGACACGACCACGGGCGACGCTTTGGAAACGTCACCAGGACCTGTCTCGGTCGCACGTTGCGCCGCAGACGACGCTGCTCACAGGTCGAGCCCCGTGACGTAGAGGCTCACACAGCCGCCAGCGCGGCCGCAAGATGAAACTCGCGACAGCGATAGCCCAAAAAATGAACAGCGAAATCAGCTCCGCAGACGCGCGATCGCGCCGGCAACGATCTGCATGATCACGCCGATGATCCAGCCGAGCATGATCAGCGACGTCCAGGCGATGTGCGGATCTTCGCGCAGGATGATGATGGCGACGGCGAAGAACGCCGTCAGGGTCGCAAGGAAAGTGCCGACGGCGCTCAGGAATTCGGCCGTATCGATCTTCGGCTCCTCCGGAGACGCCTCATCGTGGGGATGAAACGGAAGCTGCGGCGTGTCGATACCGAGATAGAAGCCCAATGCCCCGGAGAGCATCATCAACACCAGGAAGCCCTGCGTGGTCAGCAACGGTACGCTGGAGCCGACATGCGCTGCGACGAAGACGCCGCAGGCGGCGCCTGCCAGAGCCAGGCCCGAGCGCTCGAGGATATGGGCAAACTTCCTGACGCGAAACCGCATGACCTGCCCCCGACTATCGAATCCGCCACACGCGTGCAGCGGATTCGACGCTTGGATCCCCTCCTAACGGCAATACCGTCACCCAAACGTCAAATCCGAAGCTGCACTCGCGCGAAAATTTTAGCTAGTTTTCCTTTGACGCCAGCATTCGCTGAGGTGCACCCGAGAGGGACAGCGAATGCTGGCGTCGGAGATTAGGCGGCCTTGGTCAGGCCGGCATTGAGATGGCGCAACCTCGGCAGGACTTCCTGCTTCAGCAGCCGCAGCGAATTGTGCCAGGCTTCCGGCTTGTGCTTGTAGTCGAAGCCGAAGACGCAGAGCGTGCCGAATCCGCCGACCTCATGCCAGATCTTCTCGATCTTCTCGGTCACCGTGGCCGGCGAGCCGATGATCCAGTTGCGCTTGGCGCAATAGTCGACGGTGACGTCGGAATCCGGCACATCAGGCGCATGCTTCAGATAGTCCTTGAAGCCGAAATGGCCGAGCAAGGGCAGGAAGTATTCGCCCATCATCCGGCCCATCATGTCGCCGGAGGACAAACGCCAGGCCTCCTCGTCGGTCTCGGCAACGAACACTTCGCGCACCAGCCGCCAATCGCTGCGACTGGGCGTCCGGCCGGATTTGGCGGCGCCGGCCTCGACCGAGTCCCAGTGCGACGACACATAGGCCGGGTTGAGGTTGAGGCTCATCGGAATGAAGCCGCGCTCGCCCGCGAGCTTCAGCGTGTCGGAGTTCTTCGACAGCCCGGCGACCCCGATCGGCGGATGCGGCGCCTGCACCGGCTTGATGTGCGGCTTGAGGAAATCGAACATCACGTCCGGCTTGGTCACCGTCCAGTATTTGCCCTTGTGGGTGAACGGTGCGGGCTCGGACCACAGCCGCAGGATGATCTCCAGCGCCTCACGCGTCATCTCGCGGTTCTGGCCGCTCATGCCGTCGACGTTGAACATCGCCCAGTCGCTCGGCAGTCCCGAGGCGGCAATGCCGAAATTGAGCCGACCGTCGGACAGATGGTCGAGCATCGCGACGCGATTGGCGAGTTCGGCGGGGTGATGATAGGGCAGCAGGAATCCACCAGGCCCCAACCGGATGTTCTTGGTCTCGCGGAAGGCCTGCGCCAGGATCAGGTCGGGCGCCGGGTGCGGCTCCCACGGCGCGGTATGATGCTCGCCGATCCACGCTTCCTGATAGCCGAACTCATCGAGCCAGCGCAGGACCTGCAGGTCCCACTCCTGGCCCTCCTTCAATCCGCACTCCGGCGGATGCGACGGCATCGTGAAGTATCCGATTTCCATGGTGCTTTCCTCTCGCGTTTGTTTTGCGGCGCATCTTTGCGATGCACTCATCGTCACGCGAGACGAAGACACGACCAACGGAGTCGGCAGCGCCGCACGTGGTTTGCGAAGTCTAGCACGTCGCGAGACGTCGACAATCACCGCCGGTGTCGCGGACGAGCACGCGACACCGCAACTCGCGGCTATTTGAGGCCCGTGACGGGCGACGGGAAGCGACCAGGAGGCTTTGACGATTGAAGCCGCTGGACGAGGTCCGGCGGCAGGGGCACGGAGACCGTGGGCCGCGGCCACGGGGGCGCAGCCGCCTGCCCGCGGTCCGCGGCGGTGCCTGCATCCACCGCAATGGTCCGAACCGTTTTTGCCGTGGCAGCCGCGGCCGTTGCGTGCGCGGGCAAGACTTCGGTCGCGACATGCTCTCTGAGCAGCTCGGCATGATCTGGAAACCACATCGAGTTCGGCTCAGCGCTGTTGGCGCGTTCGGCAAAGGCGCGGGTCAATCCCAGTTTCTGCAGCCGTTCTTCCTCGATTGCTATGGTTCGGCTGCGCTCGGCGGAGGTGATTCCCCGATAGGAGGGTTGGTGGAATCCGAGCCGTGCATCTGACAGGATGACCCGGTCCTTGCCACCCAGGAAGACAATGGTGCAGGCTGACAAGCATTGCTTCTCGACCATGGTCGACAATCCACGCGCCTTGATGAGATCGGACATCGCTTGCGCCTCGCGGATGCGGCCTCCAGTGGAGTCGAGCCGCACCGTCTTGACCTCCGGCATCGCGCTCAGGAAACCCTCCAGCTCCTTGGCCACGCCGAATTTGATGCCGCCGGTGAATTCCAGCAGCTCGCCAGAGGCAAGGACCCTGAACTGATGCGGTCCCAGCGCGCTGTCGCCGGCAACGATTTCCGCAATGCCTGCGATCTGCGGCAGGCCTTGCGTGAAGAAATGCCAAAGCGTGATTCCGACACCGAGCGCGACCATGATCTTCGCGATGCCGCCCCATGCGCTGTCGCCGGCGTCGCGATAGCGCGTCGCCGAGCGCCAGATGCCGACGGTCTGCCAAAGCGTGAACAACGAGATGCAGAGCCATATCACGCAGATCAGGACGAGCGCCGGCACCGGCTGCGCATCGAACCCCTGCTGCACGACCAGCGAGGTCGCGACCGCGATCGCTAGCGTCGCAATCACGCCAAGCAGCGCTCCATTGACCCAGTACGACGCGGCCAAGGACAGCTCACCGCGCCAATGACGGACAAGGTAGCTCCGCTGCACGCGCACTGGCCCGTCCGCGAGCGGAGGTGGCGGCTCGACACTCGCCTCACTCCGGTCAAGGCAATAGACGGCGGTTGCAGCAAACCGGTCGTACCAAGCATCCGTCCGGGTGTAGACCTGTCGCCATGCGGCGAGGCCGACAATCAGCAGCGGACAATAGGATGCGAGCGTCAGGCCAAGGAGGAGAGATGCGGGTAGCGCGGCAATGTCCAGGAATGACACCACGACCGGCCAGATCAACGCTGGACTCGCGATCAGAATCAGCAGGCCGTAACGCCGTCTGACCGCGGCGTTCGTCACCGCACTGCCATCTGCGCTCGCCAGGCGACTACGGCAGATCCGTCGGCCTGGCGTACCGGCGTTGATGTCGAACATGGCGCGCCAAGCCAGCAACAGCGGCAGCAGGAAAAGTCCGAGCGAGAGACCCTTGATCGGAGTGCCCTCGGCATCGAGCATACTGTCGATGTGGATTTCCTTGGTGAACGGACCTTCCTGCGTGACCTGTGCGACCCGCAGCATCCGAGCGGAGGGCAGACCGAACACGGCGTTTGTGCAATCGACGATCCGGTTCGGCTTGAGATCGGCAGGTATGGCGACCCCGGGCGGGATCGCGTCAAGCTTTCTGCAACTGATGGCATAGACGCCGTCGGCGAACTGAATGTGCCCGTGGCTCAAGGGAAACAGCACCAGCGCGCAGACTTGCAGCACGACCGCGATAGCCGTCATGTCGATCAGCACGGCACCCAGGCGGCGCCAGACGCCGGCACGCTTGAGCTTGCTGCTGAGATCCTGGTCTGTCACGAACCGCTCGGCGAACATCGCTGGCCATGGCCGCCACATGCGGCAGTCTATCCGGATGCTGCCTGGAATCGATTACCGTGACAAGCGGGACCGGCCTTAAAAGGCGAGCGTTTAGCGTGCGCCGAACGTCGTCCTGCCAAACAGCTCCTTGTGCGACGACGGCTGCGAGCGCCAATATTGCGGAGGCACCGACACCTGTCCGCCAAGCTCGGCGGCAGCATGCCAGCCCCAGCGCGGATCGTAGAGCATGCCGCGGGCGAGCGCGACCATGTCGGCCTTGCCCGATGCAACGATCTCCTCGGCTTGCTGCGCCTGCGTGATGAGGCCGACCGCCATGGTTGGAAGTCCCGTCGCCTGCTTCACGGCCTCAGCGAACGGCACCTGATAGCCGGGTCCGAGCGTGATCTTCTGCAACGGAGAGACACCGCCAGAGGAAACGTCGATCCAGTCGACGCCGCGATGTTTCAGTGCCTCGGCGAAGGCGATCGTCTGCGGCAGGTCCCAGCCACCTTCGACCCAATCGGTCGCCGAGACGCGTACGCCGACCGGCTTGTCGGCGGGGAATGTCTCGCGCACGGCGTCGAAGACTTCCAGTGGAAACCGCATGCGGTTTTCGAGCGAGCCGCCGTATTGATCGGTACGCTGATTGGCGAGCGGCGACAGGAACTGATGCAGCAGATAGCCGTGGGCGCCATGAAGTTCGAGCGCGTCGATGCCGAGTCGTTCGGCGCGCTTGGCGGCGTCGACGAAGGCGTCGCGGATGCGCACCAGCCCGGCGGCATCGACCGCAAGCGGCGCCAGCTCGCCCTCCTTGTGCGCGATCGCGGACGGCGCCACCGTCTGCCAGCCACCTTGCTCCAGCGGAATCTGCTGACCGCCGTCCCATGGCCGTTGGCTCGATCCCTTGCGCCCGGCATGGGCGAGCTGCATTGCAACGGCGGCCTTTGAATGTTTGCGGACCGACGCCAAGATCGGCTTCAGTGCTGCTTCGGTCGCGTCGTCCCACAGCCCTAGACAGCCGGGCGTGATACGCCCGATCGGCTCGACATGCGTCGCCTCGATGCAGAACATCGCCGCGCCCGACAGCGCCAGCGTGTTGATGTGCGTGAAATGCCAGTCATTGGCCGCGCCATCATCGGCCGAGTACTGGCACATCGGCGACACCATGATGCGGTTGGCGAGTTCGAGACTGCGCAGCTTGATCGGAGAGAACAGAACGCTCATGCTGAGTTCCAGGCTGGGAATGTTGACGCGATGATCTGACGGCCGCGAGTGTCGATCATCGATGGGCCGCGGTCAACGCGGGCGGCTGCAGCGACGTCGCGGCTCATTGCATCAGCGTGAACTGCAGCAGCAGGGTCCGCTGGATCATCGAGAAATTGTCGTCGGACACCAGGGTCAGCACGGTCTCGCCCTCCGGCGTGACATGCGCGTCGATGCCCTCGAGATTGTCGATCTCCTGGCCGAGATCGGCGGAGAAGATTGCGGGGCCGTCGACCAGCGCGCCCGGTGCAATGTCGGCAAGACGGATGCGGCGGATCCGGATGCCTACTCCCGTGAACAGGGAGAACTTCCGTTCCAGCACCAGCAGGTCACCCGACGGCAGCAGCACCGCATCGCTGACGTCGAAATCATTGCTGCGGACGATGCCGAACTGTCCCGCGGACGGACCACCGACCAGGAACGCCAGCAGATTGCCGTTGGCGTCCAGGCCGCGCTCGGAGAGCGCGATCAAGGTGCCGGCGAGCGGCAGGCCCTTCGGCACCACCACCAGCGCTTCCAGCCCCTTGTTGTTCGGCAGGCGCCTGGCGGCCGGCGGCAGCGGCACGATCTCACTGCGCGCGCCGGTCCCACCCTTGGCGAAGTCGTAGCGCAGCAGCTGATTGACGCGCTCCAGGCCGACATAGACGATGTCGCCATCGCGCGCGAGGGACTCGGAATCGTACCAGCCGCGATCGGTGATGGGCCGCCCGTCGGGCCCGAGCAGCGGCGCCGCCTCGACATCCGCGAGCCCCGCGATGTCGCGGCCGGAATACGCAATGCGCCCGGTGAACCAGCCGCCCTTGTCGCTGATGGCGAGGAAGTGTTCGCCCTTGGCATCGAGCCGGAGGCCGGACAGCCCGCCGAAGCCTGGATAGGCCGAGGTCAGCGCCACGCCGCTGCGATAGTCCAGCAAGCCGAACCTGAGGCGGGTGCGGTCGCGCAGGTCGAACGCAGGCAATGGCCGCGCCTTGACCTCGATCCTGACCGCTGACGTGACGGAGTGCTCGTCGGTGACGGCGCGCCTCCGCACAGGCGTCGGCGCGAGCTGCGCGCGGGCCGTGCTGGACCATGCGAGGGCGGACACTCCGCCCATGGTCAGCGCAAGGACGCGCCTGCGATCAGAGAGCGCATCCAGCGACATCGGCGGCGGGGCCCCCTCCCCCACACCTCCTCCGCTGCGGAGGAGGGACGCAACCGGCCAAGGCCGGGCTCAGGAATGCAGCTTGCGCTTCTGCCCGTGCGCAGGCTGCGGCGCCGCGTGGGTCTCGGTGAACAATTCGGCGAGCTTCTCGGTGATGGCGCCGCCGAGCTCCTCGGCGTCGACGATCGTGACCGCACGGCGATAATAGCGCGTGACGTCGTGGCCGATGCCGATCGCGATCAGCTCGACCGGTGAGCGGGTCTCGATCTCCTCGATGATGTGGCGCAGATGCCGCTCCAGATAGTTGCCGGGATTGACCGACAGCGTGGAGTCGTCGACCGGGGCGCCGTCCGAGATCATCATCAGGATTTTGCGCTGCTCGGGACGCCCGAGCAGGCGCTTGTGCGCCCAGTCGAGCGCCTCGCCGTCGATGTTCTCCTTGAGCAGCCCTTCGCGCATCATCAGGCCGAGATTCTTGCGCGCACGGCGCCACGGCGCATCGGCGGACTTGTAGATGATGTGGCGGAGATCGTTGAGGCGGCCGGGATTGGCCGGCTTTCCGGCCGCGAGCCAGGCCTCGCGCGACTGTCCGCCCTTCCAGGCCCGCGTCGTGAAGCCGAGGATCTCGACCTTGACGCCGCAGCGCTCCAAGGTGCGGGCGAGAATGTCGGCGCACGTCGCAGCCACCGTGATCGGCCGCCCGCGCATCGAGCCGGAATTGTCGAGCAGCAGGGTGACGACGGTGTCGCGGAAGGTCGCTTCCTTTTCGCGCATGAACGACAGCGGCTGGTAGGGATCGATGACGACACGCGACAACCGGGCCGGATCGAGGATGCCCTCCTCGAGATCGAACTCCCAGGCGCGGTTCTGCTGCGCCATCAGCCGCCGCTGCAGCCGGTTGGCGAGCCGCGCCACGATGCCCTGCAGATGCGCCAGCTGCTTGTCGAGATAGGAGCGCAACCGCTCCAGTTCGTCGTGATCGCACAGATCCTCGGCGGCGATGATCTCATCGAATTTCGGCGCGAAGGCGTGATACTCGGGACCGCGCGGCTCGTTGGCGCCGCCGCGGTTCGGTCGCGTCGCCTCGCCCGGCGTCTCGTCGTCGCCGAGCTCGCCGTCGTCGAGCGTATCGGACGCCGAGGCCTGGGCAGCCTCCATCGCGCTCTCCGACATCTCGTCCGAGGTCGTCTGCGCCTGGTCGGCGCTCATCTCCTGCGCAGCGTCGGAATCGGGCGAGCCCTCGGCGCCGGACTGCTCGTTGTCGCCATCGCGATTGTCGTCGTTGTCCTCGTCCTCTTCCGAATCCGCATTGCGCTCGTCGCCGAGATCGAGCGCCGACAGCAGATCGTGAACGAGGTCGCCGAATTTGGCCTGATCCTCGGTGAAGCGGCCAAGCTCATCGAGACGCTGACCGATCCTGTCCTCCAGGAACGGACGCCAGAGATCGACCACCTTGCGCGCCGCGTTCGGCGGCGCCATGCCGGTGAGCCGCTCGCGCACCATCATCGCCAGTGCATCCGACAGCGGCGCGTCGGCGCGATCGGTGATCTCGTCATATTTGCCGCGATGGAAATGATCGTCGAGCATCGCCGTGAGATTCTTGGCGACGCCGGCCATGCGCCGCGCACCGATCGCCTCGACGCGCGCCTGCTCGACCGCCTCGAACACACCGCGCGCCTGCGGATTGCCGGGGATCAGCTTGCGGTGCACCTTCGGATCATGACAGGCGAGCTTCAGCGCGATCGAGTCGGCGTGGCCGCGCACGATTGCGGCGTCGCGCTTGGTCATCTTGCGCGCCGGCTCCGGCAGCCGCGCCTTGCCCGGCGCGAGGCCCGGCCGCTCGGCCGCGAACGAGACTTCGAGCTCGGGCGCCTTGGCGATGGCGCGCAGGCAGCCCGTCACCGAGCGCTTGAACGGCTCGGTCGGGGCTTCCTTGGTTCCGGTGCGGAATTTGCTGTTCGATGTCGTCATCGCCACCTCACCGCCGTCGTCCCGGCGAACGCCAGGAGCCAGAATCACCAGCGGAAGTTGTTGTCCCGTGTTCTGACAGCATCGCCTTACTGAAATTTCTCAGAGTATGGGTCCCGGCATTCGCCGGGACGACATCTCAACAACAGGCCGCGTCAGCTCAGCGCGACGTTGATGGCGGATTCCGGCAGCTCCGCATTGAAGCAGCGCTGATAGAACTCCGCCACCAGCGGACGCTCGAGCTCGTCGCATTTGTTGAGGAAGGTGACGCGGAATGCGAAGCCGATGTCGCCGAAGATCTCGGCGTTCTCGGCCCAGGTGATCACCGTGCGCGGACTCATCACCGTGGACAGATCACCATTGGCGAAGGCGTTGCGCGTCAGGTCGGCGAGCCGCACCATCTTGTTGACGGTGTCGCGGCCCTGCGCATTCCGGTAATGCTTGGCCTTGGCCAGCACGATTTCGACCTCCTCGTCATGGGCGAGGTAGTTCAGCGTCGTGACGATCGACCAGCGGTCCATCTGGCCCTGGTTGATCTGCTGCGTGCCGTGATAGAGGCCCGAAGTATCGCCAAGGCCGATGGTGTTGGCGGTGGCGAACAGGCGGAACGCCGGGTGTGGCTTGATCACCTTGTTCTGGTCGAGCAGCGTCAGCCGGCCCGAAACTTCGAGCACGCGCTGGATCACGAACATCACGTCCGGGCGGCCGGCGTCATATTCGTCGAACACCAGGGCGACGTTGTGCTGCAGCGCCCAGGGCAGGATGCCGTCGCGGAACTCGGTGACCTGCTTGCCGTCCTTGACCACGATCGCGTCCTTGCCGACGAGGTCGATACGGCTGATGTGGCTGTCGAGGTTGACGCGCACGCACGGCCAGTTGAGGCGCGCCGCGACCTGCTCGATATGGGTCGACTTGCCGGTCCCGTGGTATCCAGTCACCATCACACGGCGGTTCTTGGCGAAGCCGGCCAGGATCGCAAGCGTCGTGGCGCGGTCGAAGCGGTAGTCGGCGTCGACTTCGGGGACATGCGGGTCGCTTGCGGAAAAGGCCGGCACCTCAAGGTCGCTGTCGATCCCGAACACCTGACGCACCGACACCTTCATGTCGGGCACACCGGTGATCTCCTGCGCATTGGTCGTAGCGGCGGTCGTCATTCATCCTCCGAGGTCCCGGGCATTCCCGAAACCAGATTTCATGTTTGGCTGCGGTTGAAAGGCTTCGTTGCCAGCCTAGCAGAGAGCACGCGCGGGCAGAAGCCTAAGCCTTGATCAAAGTTCCGTCGTTATATCATCGAGATAGGCCTGGGACGTCGTTTTCGAAAGGCTGCCCTGCGGAAAGCGCCACCTTTTCGCCCCAGCAGCCCTTCCAGCATTTGACGTGGCACCCGCAGCCGGGGTTCCTACTTATCGACCAGTTCGTCGCTCACCCTCGTCCATCCCAGCAGGAACCGCGTGACCCATTTGCTCGACCCTCTCATCGCCTTCGTCTCGGATCACGCGGGACTGGCCTATCTGACCCTGTTTCTGGCGGCGCTGCTCGAGGCCGTCCCGATCGCGGGATCGATCATTCCGGGCACCACCATCATCCTGGCGCTGAGCGCGCTGATCCCGGGCGGTGAATTGCAGCTGCAATGGGTGCTGGCGGCCGCCATCCTGGGCGCGGTGCTCGGCGATGGCGGGGCATTCTGGATCGGGCACCGCAGCCAGCGCGAGATCCTGACGACCTGGCCGTTCTCGAACTATCCTCGGCTGGTGGCGCAAAGCGAGGCCTTTTTCCATCGCTTCGGCACCTTGGCGATCTTTTTCGCCCGCTTCGTCGCGCCGATCCGCGCCGTGGTGCCGATCACCGCGGGGGCGCTCGACATCCCCCCTGTCCGGTTCTACGCCGTCAACATTCCCGCTATCGTGCTCTGGGCCTGCGCCCACGTCCTGCCCGGAGTGTTCGCGGTGCAGCTGCTGCATCGGTATGGCGGCCTTCCGCATCACGGTCACATTGCCAAGTCGACCTGGATCATCGCCGCGGTCGCTGGCACGATCGTGGTCTGGCTGGTGCTCCGAATGCTGCGGAAGCGGCGCGAGACCCAGCTCGCGCCTGGCGCCGCGAACTAGGACCGCTACAGCGAGCCCACGAAGGCGCTGCGGCCCGGCGTGGGTCCGGTGTAGCGCGCGCGCGGCCGGATCAGGCGGCCGGACTGCAGCTGTTCGCAGGCATGGGCGATCCAGCCGACGCAGCGTGCCATCGCGAACAGCGCCAGCTCGCTGCCGGCAGGCAGCCTCAGGCTGTGCACCAGCACGGCGAGCGCATAATCGATGTTGACGAACTCGCCGGTCGCCTCCGCGATCCGCTCCGGCACCTCCCGGGTGAATTTGCGCGGCGCGCCGACGCGCGTCAGCGCCTCCAGCAGCGAGATCGCGCGGGGGTCCCCGCGCTTGTAGACGCCATGGCCGAACCCGGCGAAGCGCTCGCCCAGCGCCACCCGCTCCCGGATCAGCGGCGCGACATCGCGGTCGATCAGGGTTTTCACCAGCTGCGACGCCAGCACGCCGGCGCCGCCATGCTGCGGGCCTTTCAGTGCTGCCAAGCCCGCAATGACTGCATCATAGAGGCTGAGCCCGGTCGACGCCGCGCAGCGGACGGTGAAGGTCGACGCATTCAGCTCATGATCGGCCAGCAGCACCAAGGTCCGCCGAATGAGGTCCGGCGCATGCTTGTGGTCGGGCGCCCAGGCGTTCGCGACCTGGACGTGAAGGGGCTCGGCTGAAGGCGCGGCGTTCAGCATGGTCGCGACCACGAGACGGATGATGCGCGCACCCACCAGGGTGCGGCCATCCGGCGCGCGATTGAAGGCCGCGGGATCGGCACTCGCCGCCAGTGCCAGCACGGCGATGGCGCGGTCGATCGGCGCCGCGCGGTGCGCCGCCTCTGAGATGAGGCGCATCTCCTCCGAGATTCGTGGAAGATTGTCGGGGGTGAACGGGTCGATGGCGGTGACGTCCCACAGCAGTGTCGCGGCATGTTCGAGCGTGTCCCGCTCCGCCAGATCGACGCAGTTGACGCCCCGATAGATCGGCCCCGCTTCCGTGATCGTCGACACCGCCGAATCGAACACCGGCAGGTCCGCGTCGAAGCTGCGGAAGGCGCGCGGCTCGGGGGCAGGCGCACGCCGCTCCTTCAGGGCCCTGATGTCCTCGGCGCGATAGCGGTTGCTGCGCGAATTCGGCGACGGCTCGGAGCGGACCAGGCCCCGGCTGACATAGGCGTAGAGCGTGGCCGGCGAGATCGCGAGCTCCGCGGAAGCCTCGCGGGCCGAAAGGTAAAGGCCGCCGTCTTTTTTCATATTGATCAGCTTAATCAAGATTGATCAAGCTGTCGACCGGGCGGATCTTGCCGGTGTGATCACTCAGCAAGGAGATCCCGCCATGACCCTTCACCTCGGCAAGACCCCCGTTGGCCTCGATGGCATCGCCGCCGCCGAGACCGTGCTCAGCCATGTCGATGGCCAGCAGGGCGAGCTCATCATCGCCGGCGCCCGAGTGGCCGATCTCGCCGCCGGCAGCGGGTTCGAGGGCGTGACGGCCCGGCTGTGGAGCGCGGCGACCAAGCGCAGCATCGGCGAGGCCAACGTCCGCGCCAGCCTCGCGCTCGCGCGCCAGCGCGCTTTTGCCCGGCTGCCTGAGCTACTCGCCGCGACCGCCGGCCTGTCGATCATCGACGGCTTCCGCGCCGCGGTTGCGGCGCTGCGGCCTGAGGCCGGACTCGACGACGAGGCGACCATCGTCGGCGCCTGTCCGGTGATCGCCGGCGCATTGGTCCAGCGCGCGCGCGGAGCCAAGCCGGTCGCTCCCGATGCTGACGCCAGCCACGCCGCCGACACCTTGCGCATGGTGCGCGGCGATACGCCGGATCGGGGCGAGGTGGCCGCACTGGACACCTATCTCGTCACCGTCAGCGATCACGGGATGAACGCCTCGACCTTTGCCGCGCGCGTGGTCGCCTCGACGCAGGCCGACCTGTTCGCGTCAGTCACTGCAGGCTATTGCGCGCTGACCGGCCCGCTGCATGGCGGTGCGCCGGAGCCGGTGCTGGAGATGCTGAACGCGATCGGCACGCGCGACAACATCAAGCCGTGGGTCGACGCGGCGCTTTCGCGCGGCGAGCGACTGATGGGCTTTGGCCATCGCATCTACCGGGTGCGCGATCCGCGCGCCGATGTCCTCAGGAGCGCGATCGAGCGGCTGGCGGGCAGCGGGGCTGATCTGCCGTTTGCGAGCGAGGTGGAGGCCTATATCCGCACAGCGCTGCGGCAGAAGAATCCGGAGCGGGTGCTCGACACCAATGTCGAGTTCTTCACCGCCATCCTGCTCGATGCGCTGAAGATTCCGCGCCAGGCCTTCACGCCGATCTTCGCGGTGGCGCGGGCCGCCGGCTGGACTGCGCACGCCCGCGAGCAGCAGCGTACCGGGCGGCTGATCCGGCCGAGTTCGGCCTATATCGGGCCGAAGCCCTGAGCAATCCAGGGAAGCAATGGTCGCTGCGCGGCGGCCTCAGACCCTGTCGCGCAGCAAAGACGGTCAGGCCTTCACGACCGTCTTCAGATAATTGTAGGCCTTGATGATCTCGATCAGGCGATCCTCGGTGGAGCGGTCGCCGCCATTGGCGTCGGGATGGTGCTGCTTCACCAGCGCCTTGTACTTGGCCTTGACGTCTTCCAGCGTGACGTCGGGACCGAGACCCATCACCTGCAGCGCCTTGCGCTCGGCATTGAAGACCTTGCGCTGCTCCGCCTTCGGCGCCGACTGCGGATCCGGGCGCCAGCTGCCGCGGCCGTTGATTTCGGCGAACACGCTGAACGGATCCGAGGCATCGCCGAGATCACCCTCGGGGCCGCCGGCGCCGCGCTTGGCCGACGTATTGGCGCCCATCTTCCAGGTCGGGCGGTGTCCGGTCAGCGCATCCTTCTGATAGCGCGCCACCGCCTCGGCATTCATGCCCGAGAAGAAATTATACGACTGGTTGTACTCGCGCACATGGTCGAGACAGAAGTGCCAATATTCGCGCACGTTCTCCCGGCCCTTGGGCGCGCGGTGCGAGCCACGGTTCTTGCAGTCCGGCCACTGGCACGGCTGGGCCTCCTCGCGCACCACCGGCTGCCGCGCAGCCGCCTTCTTGGGCTTGATGCGGATGGAGTCGAAGAATTTGGATGAATCGATCGGCATGGCGGACTTTGACTACGCAACGCCGAAAGCTTCAAGTCTTGACATTACGAATACCTCAGGCGGGGCCCGCCGATTGACGAAAAATAATTTGATGCGTATTTGCGGAGACCATGAGAACGCAAGATGCTATCATCGAAAAGTTGCGCGAAGCTTTCTCGCCGGAAAGCCTCGAGGTCGTGGACGAGTCACATTTGCATGAAGGCCATATGGGTCATCAGCCAAGCGGCGAGACCCATTTCCGAGTGTATATTGTGTCGCAGGCCTTCGCCGGCAAGAGCCGCGTCGATCGCCACCGCCTGATCAACGCCGCATTGGCAGCGGAACTTGCCGGCTCGGTGCACGCGCTGGCGCTGCATGCGAAGGCGCCGGGCGAGGCCTGACGCCAATAATCCTGATACCAATCAGAACGCCGTGCCGGCGCGGCGCGGCCGTGTCTCCTCGGTTTCGCCGCGTGGCACCGGTACTATGCGGAGCGCGGTGATGCGATTGCGCTCACGGCGCAGCACGCGAAAGCGGAAGCCGTGGAACGTGAAGCTCTGGCCGCGCTCCGGGATCGAGCGCGCCTCGTGGATCACGAGACCAGCGACCGTCGTTGCTTCTTCATCAGGCAGTCCCCAGTCCATCGCGCGATTGAGATCTCGGATCGGCACCGAGCCGTCGACGACGACCGATCCATCCGGCTGCACACGAACGCCGGCGACCTGCACATCCTGCTCGTCGGAAATGTCGCCGACGATCTCTTCAAGGATGTCCTCGAGCGTGACGATGCCTTCAACCTCGCCATACTCGTCGACGACGAGCGCGAAATGCGTCTTGCGGCGGCGGAACGCTTTCAGCTGTTCCGACACCGATCGCATCTCCGGAACGAACCAGGGCGGCAGCGCCAGCGAGGCGACATCGATGTGCGACACATCGCCCTCGGCGGCGCGGATCGCCCGCAGCAGATCCTTCGCATGCAGCACGCCGATGATGTTCTCCGGCGTGTCGCGCCACAGCGGAATGCGCGTATATTCGGTGGCGAGCACCTCGCGCACAAGATCCTCCTGCGGCAGGTCCGCATTCACCATCACCATCTCGGTGCGGTGAACCATCACGTCGGACACCTGCAATTCGCGCAAATCGAGCAGACCGCCGAGCATGTCGCGGTCCTGCTTCTCGACCTTGCCTTCGTGATGCAACAAATCCACCGCTCCGCGTAGACGCTCGGTCGGTGACAGGATCGGCTGATTGGCCCCGACCTTGAAGCCGATCAGCCGCATCAAAAAGCGCACGATCGCTTCGATCACGGCAAGCACCGGACCAAGCACGAACACGGTCGCGCGCATCGGTCTGGCAACCGCGAGCGACACGCGATCCGGCGCGTTGATCGCGATCGTCTTCGGCAGCACCTCGGCGAAGATCACCACCAGCGCGGTCATCACGCCGGTCGCGTAGAGCACGCCGACCTCGCCGAACCACGCCGTGAAAATACCGGTCGCCAGCGCCGAGGCACCAATATTGGCGATGTTGTTGCCGAGCAGCAGTGCGCCGATCAGCCGCTCGCGCATGTCGAACAGGCGCGACACCACGTCGGCATCGCGATTGCCCTGCTTCGACAGCCGCAGCATCGAGGCGCGGGAGGCGCCGGTCAGGGCGGTCTCGCTCAGCGCAAAGAAGGCAGATGCGGCGAGGAGGATGATGACGACGGAGAGTGTGAACCAGTCCATGACGCCGATGTCGCTCTCAATGGAGGCCGCCGATGATGCGCTGCCACTGCTCAACACGGCGTAAAGCCCTGGCGATCAGCTTGGGGATCAGCTGCGGCTTTGCAATTTGGCCTGCAGGAAGTCGCGCACCCGCGTGGGATCCACGTCCTTCGCAATGATGGCGCGGCCGATGGCTTCCATCAGGATGAAGGTGAGCTTGCCGCGCTTGACCTTCTTGTCCTGCGCCATCAGCGCCAGCAGCCGATCGGCGTCGCCGATCCCCTCCTGGGCGAAGCCGGCGATGTCCTGCAGATGGGTCGGCAGGCCGACCGCGGCAAGGTGACGCTCGATGCGCACGACATCGTCGGGCGGCAGCATGCCGAGCTCGGCCGAGAACTGCGCTGCCAGCACCATGCCGACCGCGACGCCTTCGCCATGGAACAGCCGGTCGGAGAAGCCGGTGACGGCCTCCAGCGCATGGCCGAAGGTGTGGCCGAGATTGAGCAGCGCCCGGTCGCCGGTCTCGCGCTCGTCGCGGGCGACGATCGCCGCCTTGGCGCGGCAGGACGTCGCCACCGCATGTTCGCGTGCCGCACCGCCCTTGACGATGTCGGCATGGTTGGCCTCGAGCCAGGCAAAGAAGCTGGCATCGCCGAGCAGGCCGTATTTGGCGACCTCGGCATAGCCGGCGCGGAACTGGCGTGGCGACAACGTGTCGAGCACGGCGGTGTCGGCGATGACCAGCACCGGCTGGTGGAAGGCGCCGAGCAAATTCTTGCCCTGCGGCGAGTTGATGCCGGTCTTGCCGCCGACGGAGGAATCCACCTGCGCCAGCAGCGAGGTCGGTACCTGCACGAAATCGACGCCGCGGCGCAGGATCGCGGCGGCAAAGCCGGCGAGATCCCCGACCACGCCGCCGCCGAGCGCGATGACGAGATCATTGCGCTCGATCCTGGCTGCGATCAGCGCCTCGCTCACCTTCTCCAGGCCAGCATAGGTCTTGGAGCCCTCGCCTTCCTCGACCACGATGGTGGACGACGGAATGCCCGCCTCCGCCAGGATGGCCTCGGTGGGCTTCAGCCAGTGCTTGGCCACGGTGCGGTCGGTGACGACAGCCGTGCGCACACCGGGCCGCAGCGCGGCAATGCGCTGGCCGAGCGTGGCCAGCACGCCGCGGCCGATGACGATGTCATAGGCACGCTCGCCCAGCGCGACGTCGACGGTGATGGGATCGGAATGCTTCAGGGGTGCCGTCATCGGAGCGCGCTCATTGCCTGCACAGAATCGGCCTGCACGGAATTGGATGGACCTGGATCGGATTGCGGAGGGACGGGCTGAGCCTCGGCCGCCTGTACAGGCGCCAGGAACGCTTGCAGCGCCTCCAGGCAATCCTCGACGACCCGGTCGTGCGGCACGTCGCGCGAGAAGATCGTCAGGTCCGCGAGTTGGTACACCGGCTCGCGCTCGATCAGCAGCCGCGCGATCGTGCCTTCGGGATCGGCGGTCTGCAGCAGCGGCCGGTCGGCCCGTCGCCTGACACGGCGCATGATCACGTCGGCGTCGGCCTTCAACCACACCGAGACGGCCTTGTCCTGGATGCGGCGCCGCGTTTCCTCGCGCATGAAGGCCCCGCCGCCGGTCGCCAGCACCCCAGGCCCGCTTTCGAGCAGGCGGGCGATCACCCGGGCCTCGCCGTTGCGGAAATAGTCCTCGCCGCGCGACTCGAAGATTTCCGGTATGGTCATGCCGGCCGCGGTCTCGATCTCGGTGTCCGCATCGACGAAGGGCAGCCGCAGCCGCGCTGCCAGCCGCCGGCCGACGGTCGACTTGCCGACGCCCATCATGCCGACCAGCACGATCAGCCGCTTGCCGAGGCCCGCGAGAATCGCGGCCTCCGGGGCGGCTGGGGTGGGTGCGGGTTGCGTCGTGTCGGTCATCTCTTCGCTTCTAGCCCAGCCCCTGCCGCTTTCAAAGGCATCCTGTTCCGCATCTGCACCGCCACGGCGCTCGCATTCGACGTCGTTCCGGGGCGCGCGCAGCGCGAGCCCGGAACCCATACCCGCAGGGCCACGCGTGGGGCACGCTGGTGGCCGGCATCTCGCCTCACCTTCCTCCCTGTGGTTATGGATTCCGGGCTCATTCGCGCTGCTCCAGAATGGCTTCGCCATTCTGCGCGCGAATGCCCCGGAATGACGAAGCAAGGAGGGCAGCGCCGGACTTGCAAGCCCGATGCGAACATGTTGGATGCAACAGTTCCTTCCCTGGTGGCCTGCGCGACCGATATGCCCAGCCTGTTCCGCTTCCTGACCGTGATCGCCGTGATCGTCGGCGTGGTCTATGGCGCGATCTACGCGCTCGCGAATTTCGTCAACCCGAAGCCGCGCGAGATGACGGTGACGATCCCACCGGACAAGTTCCAGAAGAAATGATCCACACCGCTGTGGCCGACCGAAAAGCCACAGGGCATTGATTAAGATTTTTACGATTGTCTGAGGCGGGCCGGCGCCGCGATATCGGCCATATTTGCAGTCACCGCTCGAAGCGCCGGCGCGAACTCCTCGTACTGATTCGATCGCCTCGGACGCAGCGGATTTCACGACATGAAGGTCAAGGCCTCCGACGCCGGGCTGATGAGCCTGTTCCTCGACATGATGGCAGCCGAGCAAGGCGCCGGTCAGAACACGCTGGACGCCTATCGCCGCGATCTCACGGATCTCTCCGAGTTTCTCGGCGGCAAGGCCAACGGCTTCGCCACCGCCGACACCCAGGCATTGCGCGACTATCTCGCCGATCTCGACACCAGGGGCTTCAAATCCTCCAGCGTGGCGCGGCGGCTGTCGTCGATGCGCCACCTGTTTCGCTTCCTGCTCAACGAGCGCATCCGCAGCGACGATCCCGCCGCGATCCTGTCGGGGCCGAAGCGCGGCCGTCCCCTGCCCAAGGTGCTGTCGATCGGCGACGTCGACCGCATGCTGACCCGCGCCAAGGAGCTTTCGGAGGTCGTCGACGCCTCGCCGGCGCAGCGGCTGCGCGGCTTGCGGCTGTATTGCCTGCTCGAAGTGCTGTACGCGACCGGCTTGCGCGTCTCCGAGCTGGTGGCGCTGCCGCGTACGGCCGCCCGCAATGACGCCCGCATGATCGTGGTGCGCGGCAAGGGCAACAAGGAGCGGCTGGTGCCACTGAACCAGGCCTCGCGCCAGGCGATGGCGGACTATCTGGCGATGCTGGACAGGCAGAAGCCGGAGAAGAAGGCCAGCGCCGCGTTCGGCAAATGGCTGTTTCCCTCGTTCGGCGAAAGCGGCCATCTGACCCGCCAGCACTTCGCCCGCGACCTCAAGGAGCTCGCGGTGGCCAGCGGCCTGCCGGCCCGGCTGGTCTCGCCGCACGTGCTGCGCCACGCCTTCGCCAGCCACCTGCTGCACAATGGCGCCGACCTGCGCATCGTGCAGACCCTGCTGGGCCACACCGATATCTCGACCACGCAGATCTATACCCATGTGGTCGAGGAACGGCTCAAGAGCCTGGTGCGCGACCTGCACCCGCTGGCCGAGACCTGAGCCCGCAGCACACCCTCCCGAAACCAAATCCCCCGGCGTGATGCCCGGCCCGCTTGACTTCGGGCCCGTCTGCCCCGAAAGAGCGCCATCCTGCCCGTTCTCCCGGCATGACGCCTGGACGCGGCGCACTGATCTCACCCTAAGCTCCTGAGGCCGCTCGGCTTCAGGTCCGAAGGCCGAACCGATTTCGTCTCCCAGCGCTCTTCCTTCAGCTCTTCCATGCCGGATCCCATGCGCAGCTACCTCGATTTCGAAAAGCCCGTTGCCGAGCTCGATTCCAAGGTCGACGAACTCCGGGCGATGGCCGCCTCCGGCACCGATATCGGCGAGGAGGTCGGCCGGATCGAGGAGAAGGCCGGGCAGGCGCTGGCCGAGCTCTACGCCACGCTGACGCCATGGCAGAAGACCATGGTGGCCCGCCATCCGCAGCGGCCGCACTTCTCCGACTTCGTCGGCGGCCTGATCACCGAGTTCACGCCGCTGGCCGGCGACCGCAAGTTCGGCGAGGACGCCGCTTTGCTCGGCGGCTTCGGCCGCTTCCGCGGCGAGCCGATCTGCGTGATGGGCCAGGAGAAGGGCGCCACCACCGAATCCCGCCTCAAGCACAATTTCGGCATGGCCCGGCCCGAAGGCTACCGCAAGGCGGTTCGGCTGATGGAGATGGCCGAGCGCTTCGGCATCCCCGTGCTGTCGCTGGTCGATTCCGCGGGCGCCTATCCGGGCATCGGCGCCGAGGAGCGCGGCCAGGCCGAGGCCATCGCGCGCTCGACGGACGCCTGCTTGGCGCTCGGTGTGCCAAATGTTGCGATCATCACCGGCGAGGGCATGTCGGGCGGCGCGATCGCGCTGACCACCGCCAACCGCGTCCTGATGCTGGAGCACGCGATCTACAGCGTGATCTCGCCGGAAGCCGCCTCCTCGATCCTCTGGCGCGACGGCACCAAGGCGCAGGAAGCCGCCAACAGCATGAAGATCACCGCCCAGGACATGCTCCGCTTCGGCGTGGTCGACACCATCCTCAAAGAGCCGGTCGGCGGCGCCCACCGCGATCCCGCGGCGATGATCGCGGCCACCGGCGAGGCGATCGCCCAGGCGTTCGAGGAGATGAAGGGCCTCGACGCCGATGCCATCCGCAAGCAGCGCCGGCAGAAGTTCATCGACATCGGCCGCAAGCTCGGCTGACCTGGTCCAAGAGCGGTCGGGCGCGCCAAGGCCGCTCTCGGTTTTGTGAGTCATTCCAAGGACTTTGCCAGCCCCTCGGCCGTATTTCGGCCCCGCCGGCAGCGTCTGCTGTTTAGAACTTGTTGACCAAGCGGGCCAGGGGACTGCGCGCCCACCGGTCCGTGGGTTGCGGGGTTCGGGGTCAAAGGCTACAATTTTAATCAATGGTTCGACGGCATGACGCAGGGTCGACCCGAACTCCATCCAGCTTTCGGGCCGATCTGGTAAGATGAGCGTGGGGTTTTGCGGCATGCGGGGTTTGCGGGGAGCTTTGTCTTGATCAACCGCGCTTTCGTCCGGGTTCTCATGACCTCGGCGGCGTTGGCCGCCGGCGCGTTGCTGACCGGTTGCAACAGCGATCAGGTCGCACTCGCCACCAGTGCCAAGGCCAATCAGCCGGTCCCGCCCAAGCTCGTCGCGACGATCGCCGAGAAGGACATGGACACGCAGTCGCCGATCCTGGTCCGTGTCTTCAAGCAGGAAGCCGAGCTCGAGGTCTGGAAGCAGGACCGCTCCGGCCGTTTCGCGCTGCTCAAGACCTATCCGATCTGCCGCTGGTCGGGCGATCTCGGCCCCAAGGTGCGCGAGGGTGACCGCCAGGCGCCGGAGGGCTTCTACTCGATCAACCCGAGCCAGATGAACCCGCAATCGGCCTACTACCTCTCCTTCAACACCGGCTATCCGAACGCCTTCGACAAGGCGCTGGGACGCAGCGGCTCGCAGCTGATGGTGCATGGCGACTGCTCCTCGCGCGGCTGCTTCGCGATGACCGACGAGCAGATCGCCGAGATCTATGCGCTCGGGCGCGAGTCGTTCTTCGGCGGCCAGCGCGCCTTCCAGTTCCAGGCCTATCCGTTCCGGATGACGCCGGTGAACATGGCGAGGCACCGCAACAATCCGAACATGCCGTTCTGGCGCATGATCAAGGAAGGCTACGACCATTTCGAGGTCACCCGCCAGGAGCCGAAGGTCGACTTCTGCGAGAAGAAGTATGTGTTCGACGCCCAGAAGCCGCCCGGCGCGACGCATGATCCGGTGTTCGACGCCTCCGCCAAATGCCCGGCCTATGTCGTGCCCGACGAGATCACCGCCGCCGTGCGCGACAAGCAGCAGGCCGACGAGGCCGAATACGCCAAGCTCGTCGCCAAGGGCACGCCGGTCGCCAAGCTCAACACCGGCATCGATGGCGGCATGAATCCCATCTTCGCCAATCGCGTTCCGGGTGCCTCGACCGGCCTGTCCGATGCCGGCGAAGCGCCGGGCCTGTCGCTCGCCAACTTCACGCCGGCTCCGGGCACGATCCCCGGTCACGTCAACCCGCCGCGCGCGCCCGGCGCCGACGAGGTCGCCGCGATGCCGGCCAGTGCCGCGCCGGCTCCAGTGGCAGCGCCGTCGACCCGCGTCGCAGCCGTCAGCGCGCCGGAGAAGCCGAGCTTCATGTCGAGCCTCGCCCGCAAGGTCGGGATCGGCGGCAACGCGGCGGCCGACACCACGGCCGCGACGGCCAAGCCGGAGAGCAGGACCGCGGAGGCCAAGCCTTCCGAGGTCAAGCCTGCGCCGAAGCCTGTGGCGGCGAAGCCCGCCGAGACCAGGCAGGCCGCCGCGCGGCCGCCGTTCAAGCCCGCCACCAGCGACGCGCCCGCCACCACGGCCTCCGCACCCGCCCAGACCCAGACCGCGCTGGTCTCCGGCGCCGTTCCGGTACTGCAGTCGAACTCGTTCGACAGCCGCTTTGCAGGGTTCAAGTAAGGCAGGCGTCGGCGCCGCCATTTTGCGCGATGCCGCCGGCTTGGGAGAGCCAGGCCGCACCCGTGATGCCACCCTCCTCTGGAGGGGGAGGGTCGAGCGCACGCGAAGTGGGCGAGCGGGGTGGGGTGATCTCTCCACGAACGCTTTTGCTCGCGGAGAGATCACCCCACCCCGCCTCACGTTTCGCTTCGCTCCTCGTGAGGCGACCCTCCCCCTCCAGGGGAGGGTGAGCACTGCGTTCACGTGGTCAACAACCTCAAACTGCATGTGGGGATGTGCGTCTTTGTCCTCGCGGCGCGCTTGGCGTCCGAGTGATGCATCGATCTCACCCTCTCGAAGCGAGGGTGCAGGGAAGGCCGGACCTCGACTGAGGCCCGTGGCCCGCCTGCGAAAAAAATGCAGGCGGCAGGAACCACAGGTCCAGCCGGACGATCCGGCCCTCCCTGCGCGACGGTTTGAACGGCTGCTTCGCGATCTCCCTGGGGACCGGGCTGTCTTGCCCCCATCACCGGCGAGATGCACCAGGCATCATCAACCGGCTTGACCTCAGCATCGGGAGGCCAGGACCACGCGACTTGACCGTACGGATCGGTGTTGTTCGTCGGCGCGAATGATCACGCTGCAAACCGGCCCGCCCATCACATCCCACCTCCACGCTTCGTGACGACCGCGCAGCGCCCCTCGTCGATGAGGCGGGATGACGGGAGAAGACCATAGTTTTCCGAAAAAACGAAGCTGAATATTTTTGCCGCCGGGACTGGACAGCCCAAATCAGCTTGAACCCACAGGCGAAATCAGTTTTTCCGCGCACGACGTTTCTCATCGTGGCGAGGCACGGACACGCCCGCCGCACACGGGACGCGGGACCCGAGTCGCCCGACGGGCAGGCCCTTGATGCGCGGCCCCATCGGCGAGACGATGTCGGCATGACGTCCTCGAGCGACACTTCGAAACGCTGCGGCGATTGCACGCTGTGCTGCAAGGTCATGGAGATCGAGCAGCTCGCGAAACCCGCGCACGCATGGTGCCCGCATTGCCGACCCCGGCAAGGCTGCACGATCTATCAGGATCGCCCGGCTGAATGCCGCGATTTCAGTTGCCTGTGGCTGGTGAATGATCTGCTCGACGAGGCCTGGCAGCCGAGCAGAGCCAAGTTCGTGCTGACGACGTCGGAGGACGGCATCGAGGTGCGCTGTGATCCCGGCTTTCCTGACGCCTGGCGACGTGTCCCCTACTACGCCGAGATCCGCGAATGGGCCGTCTCCGGCGAACAGCACGACGTCACCGTCATCGTCATCACCGGCCGCCGCGTAGTCCTCATCACCCCCGAGCGCGAGTTCGATCTCGGCGAGGTCGGTCCTGACGAGCGCATCGTGCGCGAGCTCGAAGGCACGCGCGTCGTCGATGCACGCGTCGTCAGAGTCGATCCGCCCGTCGAACCCTGACGTGCAATGCGCCGCCGCGCCCGGGCCGCCGGGTTGACCGCGGGGGATATCATGCAATATTAAAAGTTACATGAGACCCAACAGCCAGCTGTCCGGCATCCTGCACGTCCTGCTCCATATGGCGGAGCACGACGGTCCGGTCACGTCCGAGGCCCTCGCATCGATGATACAGACCAATCCGGTCGTGATCCGCAGAATCATGGCCGGCCTCCGCGACGGCGGCCATGTGCGCTCCGAGAAAGGCCATGGCGGCGGATGGACGCTCGCCCGCGATCTGGCGACCGTCACCCTGCGCGACGTCTACGATTCACTCGGGCGGCCATCGCTGTTCGCCATCGGGAATCGAACCGAGAATCCGGACTGCCTCGTCGAGCAGGCCGTCAACGCAGCGCTCGACACCTCCCTGCAGGCTGCAGAGACGCTGCTGCTGTCCCGCCTCGGCGCCATCACGCTCGCGGCGCTGAGCGCTGATTTCCACGACCGCCTCGAACGACGAAAGCGACCTCGCAAAGGAGACGTTTGTCATGACGGCTGAGATTGCCGACGGCGCGCAGCAATTCATGCGCGCGTTTTCCGATCCGGAGTTCGTCGCGCGCTACACCGACGGACCGCGCCGCTTCGTGCCCGGCCTCGACGGACTGCATCGGATGACGGCCGTCCTGCTGGCCGAACGGGCGCCCAAACATGCGAAGGTGCTGGTGCTCGGCGCCGGTGGAGGGCTCGAGCTCAACGCGCTGGCGGAAGCCCATCCATCCTGGACATTCGTCGGTGTCGATCCGGCGCCGCAGATGCTGCAACTCGCCGAACGCACGCTCGGCGCGCGGATGAACAGGGTCGAGCTGATCGAGGGCACCATCGACCATGCGCCTGCCGGCCCGTTCGACGCGGCGACTTGCCTGCTGACGCTGCATTTTCTGGCTGCGCCGGAACGTTTGAGGACAGTGCGCGCCGTGCATGACCGGCTTCGTCCTGAAGCGCCTTTCGTGGTCGCGCATAGTTGCCTGCCCAAGGAGCGGGTCGAGAGGTCGCTGTGGCTGGACCGCTACGCCGCCTATGCGGTGGCGTCCGGCACCGACCCGGAGCAGGCCAGGACGATGCGCGCGACCGTCGATGCCAGCGTCAACATGCTGAGCCCCGACGAGGATGAAGCCGTCCTGCGCGACGGCGGCTTTCGCAACGCCCGTCCATTCTTCGCCGCGCTGACCTGGCATGGCTGGATCGGCCACGCCTGAAACACGGCGGCAAGGCCATCGGGCCAACGGGCCATCGAACGAGCGCGGCATGGACAGCCTGCCAATTAGTTGCCCGTCATGCCCGGCCCCCCGTCTCGCGGCTCCGGAAGACGTAGACGGCCGGCCTCGCGGAGAAGCTTCAGGCCGGAGCCTTGCCACCTCAAAGCCTTGCGTGATGTCGCGCACGGAGCGCGCGGCTGACATCTGCGACAACGGGGCCGTCACCCGAGGCGAGGTGACGCAACCGAGAGGAGCAGATCATGAGCTTTTGGGATGACATCGGAGATGCAGTCAGTTCCGCCGTCGATGACGTGAAGGACGTCGCGAAGGACGTGGCGGGTGCGGTCGGCGGCGCGGCGGGCGCGGTGGTCAACACGGTGGAGCATGTGGCCGGCGATGCGGCGCATGCGGTGGGCAGCGTGGTGCATGGCATCGGCGCGCTCGGCGGCGAGGCGATCCATACCGTGGGCGGCGTGCTCGGCGCGATCGGACACGGTGCCGAGGCGATCGGCGGCGGCCTGCTGCATACGGCCGGAGACGTGGCGTCGACCGTCGTCCATGTCGGCGGCGACCTGCTCCATACCGGGGTCAGTGTCGTCGGTGACGTGGCGTCCGGCGTCGGCCATCTGGTGCATGGCGACATCAACGGCGCCATCAACGACGTGACGCATATCGGCAGCGACATCGTCGACGGCGGACTGCACGTCGCGGGCGACGTGGCGCATGGCGCGCTCGGTGTTGCCGGCGACCTCGCACACACCGCGGTCGGCCTCGGCGAAGCCGGGCTGGAAGCGGCCGGCGCGGTCGGCCAGGGCGCGCTCGGCATGGCCGGCACCATCGTCGGGACGGTGGCCGATGTCGGGACGGATGCGCTCGACGCCGCCGGCGCCGTGGTGAAAGGCGGCTTCGACGCCGGCGTGGCGGTCGCTGACGGCGCCATCGGCGTGGTCACCGATACGGCTTCTGCTGCGGGCCACCTGATCGGCGGGCCGATCGGTGAAGCGATCTCCGGCATCGCCCACGGCGCCGACGCGGTCGGCACCGGCATCGTCAATGGCGTCGGCCACTTCGTTGGCGAAGGTCTCAACGGACTGGCGCAGACCGCTGGCGACATGACGAACACGATCGGTCATCAGCTCGACGCGATCGGGCACGACCTCGGCTCGCTGGTCAACGATCTCGGGCATGGCGATTTCGGCGCCGTGATCAACGACGTGTTCAAGCTGGCGCAGGACGGCCTGCGCAGCGACGGCAGCATCCAGATCGCGCATGCGGGGACGGACGGCGGCAGCCATGGCGGGTTCTGGGACTCGATCGCGCAGGCGATCCACCAGGCGGGCGACAGCGCCCAGGGCGGCGCTGGCTCTGGTCCTGGCCTCAGCCCCCCCGGCCCGCTGCATGGCGAGGGTTCGTCGCACAACCCGATCATCGTCGACAATTTCGGCGACCATGGCCACGCCGGCAACACCGGCATCGTGCCGCCGAACTTCGACCACGCGCCGGTGGCCGTGCACGACGCCCCGCATGTCGACTACAGCCACGTCGTTCAGATGGACGACTCGCATCACTTCGCGATGCACGGCTGAGATCGGCCACATACGAGCTATCACCCCGCCGCACGCAGCGCGGCGGGGTGTCGCGTCAGGACCGATCGGCGCTGTGCTGGACGATCGCCGGCGGCGCCACCGTGGTCTGCGCGCGATAGCCCGGCAGATGATCGTTCATCGCGGAGAGCGCGCACAGCGCCAGCGAGCCCCAGACGGCGGCGCTGAAATACAGCGACATCCAGGCGATCTCTTCCTTCCAATGCTCGAACTCGTGGGTGACGGTCCAGCGGGTCGCGACGTCGCGCAGACCGTCGAGCGGATGCAGCAGCGGCGTGCCGGCGGCATGCTCGATGCGCCAGCGTCGCAGATACATCGGCACGTCGACCACGATCAGGAAGGCGAGATAGCAGGCGATACCGACGAGACCGGCGATCAGCAGCCAGCGCACCATGCCGTCGAACTCCGGCAGCAGCCGGCCGAGCCCGATGCCGACCAACAGGAAGGCGACGGCCCACAGCGAATTCTCGATCGCGTTGTAGAAGAAGTTCCTGGTCAGCACGGCGTACCAGGAGCAGATCTCGGCGACGACGATCAAGGGCACGATGATGCGGCTCATGTTGATCGCGGTCTCGGCATCGGCAATGGCGCCGAGCTGCGCCAGGATGATGGCCCATTGCGCCGCGAAGGCGATCTCGGCGATGGTCGCGACGCTGCGGCCGATGAACACGCTCGATAGCCAGCTGTCGACCAGGCAGATGCGCTGCACGTCGGCGCGCGGCAGCACCGAGCGGAAGGCGCAGCCGAACACATAGGCCGCCGACAGCGCCAGCATCGGGCCGGTCTGCGAGGCCTGGCTGATCGCGCCGCCGCCGTTGAGCTGGCGGTACAGGATGAACCAGAACGCGATGTTGGCCAGGCTGACGAGCGTCAGCATCGCCCACCACAGGGCGACCGGGTTCGACAAGGCTCGCTGCTGCGCACGCATCCGGCACTCCAACTTTCATGTGACTGACATCCGATCGTATTAATTCCGTCACGGAGCGGCAACCCGTTCCGGTCCCGGGGGACGCAAAAGCGCGTGTGGTGGGGGAATCGTAGCCCGGATGAGCGGAAGCCTGCGCCCGGAGGGCGGAGGCGGACGCGACATCCGGGTTCTCACGACCTGTCACCGGTGAACCCGGATATCGCTGACGCCGACGCCGAAGCGGCGTCGGCTGGCGCTCATCCGGGCTACCAGGCGCCGCTCCCCGGCGGAACGCAAGCGAAAGCCCATCGTCGCCAACCCGCAGCAAGGAACTTCCGTGTCGCAGCGCCGTTCATGACGCGATTGCGGCATCGCGCCGCGCCTTTTCGTCGTCAGCCTGGAGCCGCGCATGGCCGCCGCCCGCGATCTGCAGCGCGCGCCGCTGCTCATTCTCACCGCCATCGTCATCGGCCTGATGGGGCTGGCGCTGCTCGCCGGCGGCGCCTGGCTCGCCGCGATCGGCGGCTCGTTCTATTATCTGATCACGGGCGCTACGCTGCTGATCACGGCGTGGCTGCTGTGGCAGCGGCGCGCTGCGGCGCTGTGGCTCTATGCGGCGCTGCTGCTGGGCACCATGATCTGGGCCGTTTCCGAGGTCGGGCTGGATTTCTGGTCGCTGGCGCCGCGTGGCGACGTGCTGGCGCCGCTCGGCGTCTGGCTGCTGCTGCCATTCATCACGACGCATCTGGTCGGCGACGTCAGCGCGGCGCGCTGGGGTCTGCTCGCCGTGCTGGCCGTCGCCGTCGTCGTGCTCGGCGCCTCGCTGCGCGGCGATCGCTTCGGCGTTGCCGGCAGCCTGCCGCAAGCCTCTGCCGCGACGGCAGGCACCGATACCGCACCGGCGGAGGCGCAAGCGGACTGGACCGCCTATGGCGCCAGCAATTTCGGCACGCGGTTTTCGAGCCTGAAGCAGATCACCAGGGACAATGTGAAGAACCTGACGCTGACCTGGGAATTCCGGACCGGCGATCGCAAGGGCCCCGACGATCCCGACGAATTCACCAATGAGGTGACGCCGCTGAAGATCGGCGAGACCCTCTACACCTGCTCGCCGCACCAGCTCGTGTTCGCGCTCGATGCCGCCACCGGCAAGCTGCGCTGGAAGTTCGATCCCAAGATCGAGCACCACAAGAATTTCCAGCACATGACCTGCCGCGGCGTGGCCTATCACGAGACCAAGCCGGGTGCGGTCGACGTCGCCGGCGCAGCGGCGCCGGCGGACTGCGCCAAGCGCATCTTCCTGCCGACCAATGACGGAAGGCTGTTCGCGCTCGATGCCGACAGCGGCAGGCCGTGCGCGGGTTTTGGCGATCACGGCCAGATCGACCTCAAGGCCGGCAACGAGATCACCACGCTTGGCTTCTACGAGGGCACCTCGCCGCCCGTCGTCACCGACAAGGTGGTGATCATGGCCGGCGCCGTGATCGACAACTACTCCAACAAGGTGCCGTCGGGCGCGATCCGCGGCTTCGATGTCTACACGGGCAAGCTGCTGTGGGCGTTCGATCCCGGCAATCCCGATCCCAACGAGATGCCGTCGGCGACGCATCACTTCACGCCGGGCTCACCGAACGGCTGGAGCGTCGGTGCCGCCGACGAGGCGCTCGGCCTCGTCTACATCCCGCTCGGCTCGAGCTCGCCGGACATCTGGGCCGGCAACCGCAGCGCCGACAATGAACGCTATGATTCCGCACTGATCGCGCTCGATATCGCCACCGGCAAATTGCGCTGGTCGTTCCAGAACGTGCATCACGATCTCTGGGACATGGACATGCCGTCGCAACCGAGCCTCGTCGACATGCCGGGCAAGGACGGCGTGGTGCCGGCGATCTACGTGCCGGCCAAGACCGGCAACATCTTCGTGCTCGACCGCCGCGATGGGCATCTGTTGGTCCCCGCGCCGGAGAAGCCGGTGCCGCAGGGTGCTGCGCCCGGCGACCGGCTGTCACCGACGCAGCCGTTCTCGGAGCTCAGCTTCCGCCCGCGCCAGGAGCTGACGGGCGCGCAGATGTGGGGCGCGACGATGTTCGATCAGCTCGCCTGCCGCATCATGTTCAAGCGGCTGCGCTACGAGGGCCCGTTCACACCGCCCTCCGAGCAGGGCACCCTGGTGTTTCCCGGCGATTTCGGCATGTTCGAATGGGGCGGCATCGCCATCGATCCCGTGAGAAAAATAGCGATCGCCAATCCGCAATCGATCCCGTTCGTGTCGCGGCTGGTGCCGCGCGGCAAGGACAATCCGGCCGAGCCCAACGAAGCGCATCCGCCGGGCACCGAGCTCGGCGTGCAGCCGATGTACGGCACGCCCTACGGCGTCTCTCTCGGCATCTTCCTGTCGCCGCTCGGCATCCCTTGCATGGCGCCGCCCTGGGGCAGCCTCGCCGCCATCGATCTCAAGACCAACGCGATCATCTGGCAGCATCGCGTCGGCACCATCCGCGACCAGGCGCCGCTGCCGCTGCCGTTCAAGCTCGGCGTGCCGATGCTCGGCGGACCGATGGTCACCGCCGGCGGCGTCGCCTTCCTCAGCGGCACGATGGACGACTACATCCGCGCCTTCGACGTCAATGACGGCCGTATGCTGTGGCAGGACCGGCTGCCGGCCGGCGGCCAGTCGACGCCGATGACCTATGAGGCCGGTGGCCGGCAGTACGTCGTCACCGTCGACGGCGGCCACGGCTCGTTCGGTACCAGGCTCGGCGACTACGTCCGCGCCTATGCGCTGCCGGGCAACGTCGCAAGCCGGTAGACAGGTAGCGTCCGTTCCAATACCTGCCGCATTCGCGCCTCGCCGTTGAGACTTTGGTCACGATGTTTTTGGTTCCGTGAACGCATCCTGCGGCCCCCGCAGACGTATTAATCAGGAGATCGCCAGACCTCATGCATCACGAGGCGGGCGCAACCTCCACACGGATTGACGCTTCGGTAACCACGATGGCGGCGGCGACAAGCCGACGACACTGCGGCGCGTAGTTCGCCCAAACGAGGGGCCCCGTTTGATGTTGACGATCCTGTCCTGCCTGCCCGCCGAATACGATCTGCGCTACGTCGCCGCCGCGCTGCTGGTGTGCGTGCTCGGCTCCCTGCTGTCGATGCGGCTGCTGGCGCGGGTCCGGCGCAACGCCGGCCTGCGACGCTTCCATCTGCTGTTCCTGGCCGGGCTGGTCGCCGGCGGCACGGTCTGGACCACGCACTTCGCCGCCATTCTCGGCTATGACGCGACGGGACAACGCTCGTTCGAACCGGGCATGACATTCACCTCGCTCGGCCTTGCGGTGGTGTTCGCGTGGCTCGGCTTCTTCATCACGACCCGGACGCAGCGCGGCCCCCTGATCGAAGCCGGCGGCGCGGTGTTCGGCTTCGGCATCGCCGCCATGCACTACACCGGCATGAACGCGCTCAATCTGCAGGGCGTGCTGACCTGGAACATGCCGGTGGTGTGGCTGTCGATCGCCCTTGCCATGGGCTTCGGCGCCATCGCCACCAACCGCATCGCGCGTCCGGTGACGCGCTTCTGCAAATATGGCAGCTCGCTGGCGATGGTGCTCGCGATCCTCAGCCTGCATTTCACCGGCATGTACGCGCTGACATTGGCGCCGATGGCGGCCACCGGCGCAGCCGTGCAGTCGCTCTCGGACAGCGTCATGCTGGTCACCGTCGTCACCGGCATCGGCCTGATCATGGCGATGGCCGCCTCGGCCTACACGATCGACATGCAGGCGACGCAGGAAGCGGTCGAGAGCTATCGGCAGCTGGCACTGCAGGATCCGCTCACCGGCCTGCCCAACCGCAACGGTCTCGGCCAGCGGCTGGCACCGCTGACGTCCGGCGACGGCGACGAGACCGCGCATCTGGCCGTGCTGGCCATCGACCTCGACGGCTTCAAGGACATCAACGACGCGCACGGCCGCTCTGCCGGCGATGCGGTGCTGACGACGATCTCACAGCGGATTTCCGCCACGCTGCAGCCCGGCGAATTCCTGGCGCGGATCGGCGGCGACGAGTTCGTGGCCGTCAAGAGCAAGATCTTCGCGCGCACCGAGGTCGCGAAGTTCGCAGAGCGCATGCGTGCGCTCGTGCTCAGCCCGGTCGATTGGGAGGAGCGCAGCCTCTCGGTCGGCTGCAGCATCGGCATTGCGCTCTACCCCGATCACGGCCTCACCGCCGACGAACTCTGCACCCGCGCCGATCTCGCGATGTATCGCGCCAAGAGTCTCGGCCAGGGCAAGATCTGCACCTACGAGACGGCGATGGACGAGACCAGCCGGCGCCGCGCCGAGCTCGCCATCGACCTCAAGCGCGCCCTGGTGCGCAACGAGTTCGAGCTGCACTACCAGGTGCAGAACGACACCCAGAGTGGCGACATCATCGGTTTCGAGGCGCTGCTGCGCTGGAATCATCCGAAGAAGGGCCGCGTGCCGCCGAACGATTTCATCCCGCTGGCCGAGCAGACCGGGCTGATCGTCGACATCGGCGACTGGGTGCTGCGCACCGCCTGCGCTACCGCGGCCAGCTGGAGCCGGCCGTTCAAGGTGGCCGTCAACGTCGCGCCGATGCAGCTCAACTACGATCTGGCGAAGCGCGTCGCCGAGGTGCTGCGCGAGACCGGGCTCCCACCCGAGCGGCTCGAGATCGAGCTGACCGAGACCGGCATCATCGCCGACCGCCAGCACGCGCTGCAGGTGGTGCTGGCGCTGAAGGCGCTCGGCGTCACCGTGGCGATGGACGATTTCGGCACCGGCTATTCGTCGCTGTCGACCTTGCAGGTGTTTCCGTTCGACAAGATCAAGGTCGACAAGAGCTTCATCCAGTCGGTCGAGACCAGCGTGCACGCCGCCGCCATCGTCAAGGCGACGCTGCTGCTCGGACGCAGCCTCAACATTCCCGTGCTGGCCGAGGGCGTCGAGACCGAGCAGCACCTCGCCTTCCTGCGCAGCGAAGGCTGCACCAGCGTGCAGGGCTTCCTGTTCGGCAAGCCGATGCCGCGCGAGGCGATCAGCCGCATGATCCGCGAGGTGTCGGAGGCAAAGGCCCCCACGCAGCCAAGGCCGAGCGCGAGCGCCGCGGCGTGAGTTGCTGCATCTCAGCGTCGTGATCGCCAGTTGCTGAACCGAACAACCGGCTGCGAATACCCCCTCCCCCTCCAGGGGAGGGTGGGCATCGGCACCCAGTTCGGCCGACTTCGCAGCGTTGCTCAGAACGTGCGGATGATCTTGAAATCCAGCCCGTCGGCGGCGGCGAGATGCATCGCCATGCCGGCGCGGCCCTGGCGGATCGTCACCTCGCCGCGGGCGCCGGAATAGACGATGTTGCGGCCGGACGTGGCCAGCGGACGCAGCGACAGCGAGCCGGCGCGTTCGGCAGCCGCCTTCAGGAAACGCAGGCCTTCGTAGTTCGACTGTCCGACCGAGCCGACGGGCGGCGCGTTGGCGCCGAACATCGCGGTATACAGGCCCATGAACTCGTCGTTGGCACCAGAGCCGATGCAGCTGAAATAGCCGGAGGCGGAGTACAAGTTCTCGGTGTTGTCGGCGCCGATGCCGAGCAGCACGGTCTCGTCGACCGCACCGGCGAGTCGCAAGGTGGTCGCGGCCAGCCCGGATTCGGCGAACGCGCGGTTGAAGGTGATGCTGTCGGTGCCGATCAGCGAAACCAGCACGACGTCCGGCTTGGCGGCGCGGATGCGCGCCAGATGCGCCTCGTGGTCATCATTGCCGACCGGCACGAACTCCTCGCCGACGACCTGGCCGCCGGCCTCGGCGATGTAGGTCTTGGTCTGGCGGTGCGACCGCCACGGCCAGACATAGTCGCTGCCGATCAGGTACCAGCGCCTGGCGCCCCTGTTCTCCGCCAGCCAGTGAATGGCCGGGCGGGTCTGGCTGTGCGGCGTCTCGCCGATCGCCATCACGCCGGGCGTACGCTCGCCGCCTTCATAGACCGGCGTGTAGACGTAGGGGATGCGGCCACCCAACAGCGGACGGAGCGCCAGCCTGACGGCGCTGATATGCGAGCCCATCACGACGTCGATGTCGTCGAATTCGAGCGCATCCCTCGCGCGCGCGACGACGTCTTCGACCGGCCCGCCGGAATCATAGAACGACAATTCGATCTCGCGGCCGAGGATGCCGCCGCGACGATTGATCTCGGACACCGCGAGCAGCGCGCTGTTGGTCGCCGCCGGGCCCCAGATGCCGGGGGAGCCGGAGAAGGTCAGGAAATTGCCGATGCGCAGCCTGCTCCGGGAGCCGCGCCGCTGGATGCGGTCGGGATCGAAGGGGGCGAGTGCAGGAAGGCCGGCCCGCCAGGGCGGGCTCCTGAACAGCAGGGATGACGGCAGACTGAGACGCCCGGCCGGGACAGATCCTGTCGAGAGCACACCCACTCCTTGGCCCGCAACCATGGTTGGCCCGCTGTGGGCCGGCGGTCATACGCCGTCAAAATCAGCACGCGTTCGGCAAATATCCTATTCGAAAATGTTGAATGTTCAAGAATTGGGATGCATATAGATCGGGCAGCAACTGCCGGACAATCATTCAAACCGGGACCGCAAGCGAAGTTCATCGTGGCCAAATCGCCCCACCCCAACACGCCCCTCACCGAACACCTCGCCTATCTGCTGGCGCAAGCCAACCGGGAGATCAACCGGCAGCTGGAGACGCGCCTGAGCACGGAGGGCGTGCCAGTCGAGCAGTGGCGCATCCTCAAGGTTCTCTCGGACGGCGAGGGGCACTCGATGGGCGATCTCGCCGATGCGGTGCTCTTGAACCATCCGACCCTGACCAAGATGACCGACCGGATGGTGTCGGACTCGCTGGTCTACCGCCGCCAGGACGCCAATGACCGCCGCAAGGTGCTGATGTTCATCAGCGACCGCGGCAAGGCGCTGTGCAAGCGGCTGAACTCGCTGACCGCCAGCCAGGAGGCGCACATCCTGGAGAATTACGGCGACAAGGCCACCGGCGAGCTCAAGCGACTGCTGGAAAATTTGATCGACGCTGCGGGTTGAGACACGCTGCGCTGCAGCCGTTCAGGACCGAACTCCATCCTCCCGTCATTGCGAGCGCAGCGAAGCAATCCAGAGTCCCGCCCACCACCCTGGATTGCTTCGCTGCGCTCGCAATGACGCGGAGTTCGGAGCGACGTTCGCGCCGCATCAAAAGACTTGGCCCTTCCCACCTACTTTGCCTGCGGCAAATCGGTCCCTTCGCCCGGAAACGCCGGGATAGACGCAAGACGAATCCTCCCTCATCCTGTCCTCTAGAGATCGCGATGAACGGGCCATAGAGCCCGCGCGCGACCACCGGCCACGTTTCGGCCGGACGAGGACACGACAGAGGGAGGACAGGCCATGGGCATTCATTTGCTCGATCGCGCCATCGGCAGCGACTATCCGACATTCGCCAGCACGGCCGACATCCGTGCCTTCGAGCAGATGCCGTACGGCGAACGGATCGCCGCTCAAAGCACCTACGACGCGTTGAAGTGCGGCGCGGCGGCCAATCCGGACGCACCGGCAATCCAGTTTCTGCCCAACGCCGATCCGGCCGATACGCCGGTCGTGATCTCCTATCGCGACTTCGTCGCCCGGGTGACGCAGGCGGCCAACTTGTTTCATGCGCTGGGCGTCGGCCCGGACGACGTCGTCAGCTTCATGCTGCCCTTGGTGCCGGACGCCTTCGTCACGCTGTTCGGCGCCGAGGCCGCGGGCATCGCCAACCCGGTCAACCCGCTGCTCGAGCCGCACCAGATCGCCGAGATCTTGGATGCCGCCAAGACCAAGGTGCTGGTGGCGCTCGGCCCCCTGCCCGGCACCGACATCTGGCAGAAGGTCGAGAAGGTGCGCGGCAGCTGCAAGCACCTCAAGGCGATCGTGCAGGTGCTCGGCGGCGGCGATCCCGCCAACGGCATTCATGCGTTCAACGACCTGATCGGGCCGCAGCCCGGGGATCACCTGGTCAGCGGCCGGCAGATCAAGGCCAGCGACACCGCGGCCTATTTCCACACCGGCGGCACCACCGGCACGCCGAAGCTGGTGCGCCACAGCCATGGCAACCAGGTCTACCAGGCCTGGGGCGTCAACCTGATCCTGAAGGCAAAGCCGGGCGGCACCCTGCTGTTCGGCATGCCGCTGTTTCATGTCGGGGGATCGCTGACCCAGGCGCTGCAGACACTGTCGGCGGGCGGCAGCCTCGTCGTGCTGTCGGGCGCCGGCTGGCGCAATCCGAATGCGGTGCGCAACATCTGGGGCCTGGTCGAACGCTTCAAGCCGGAGACGCTGTCGAGCGTGCCGACGGTGCTGGCCGCGACGCTCGCGGTGCCGCAAGGCCAGGCCGACATTTCCAGCCTGCGCTACGCCGCCGGCGGCGGCTCGGCGATTCCGGTCGCCGTGGGACAGGCGATCATGGACAAGCTCAAGCTGCCGGTGGTCGAGGTCTACGGCATGACCGAGACCGCGAGCGTGCACACAATGGCCTATCCGGACCAGCCGATCCGGCTCGGCTCGGTCGGCCTGCCGCTGCCCTACGCGCAAGTGCGGATCGTCAAGCTCGATGCCGACGGGCACTATGAGCGCGACTGCGCGACCGATGAGATCGGCGTCGTCATCATGGCCGGGCCCGGCGTGTTCTCCGGCTATCTCGACGACACCCACAACAGGGGCGCCTTCGTCGACGGCCACTGGGTCAACTCCGGCGATCTCGGCCGGCTCGATGCGGACGGCTTCCTGTGGATCACCGGCCGCGCCAAGGACCTCGTCATCCGCGGCGGCCACAACATCGATCCGGCGCCGATCGAGGAGATCCTGTTTCAGCATCCGTCGGTCGGCTTCGCCGCGGTAGTCGGCCAGCCCGACGCCTACGCCGGCGAATTGCCGATCGGCTATGTGCAGCTCAAGCCGGGCGCGAGCGTGCAGCCGGGCGAACTCGAGGACTGGGTGCGCGCCCGCACGCCCGAGCGCGCGGCGGTGCCGGTGCAGATCATCCCGATCGATCCGATGCCGGTGACCGGCGTCGGCAAGGTGTTCAAGCCGCAACTGCGCTGGGATGCCGCGACGCGGGTGTTCACCAAGGTGCTGTCGCAGCTGACCGACCGCGGCGTCGATTGCAGCGTCAAGGTCGGCGCCCATGGCAGCCATGGCAGCCTCGCCACAGTGACATTGCGCGACGTGCCGGCGGAGAGCCGCGAGGCTGTTGAGAACGAGGTGCACGCGCTGCTGGCACCGTTCGTGATCCGGCATGAGGTGGTGATGGGGTGAGGCCCCGCTCGGCATTTGATCGCGACGGTTGTGTTCTGGCATCATGGCAGCGGGTTCAGTTCGCCAGGCTGTTTGCAGATGAACGAGACCGACATCACCATCGCGGTCGAAGATGCCAAGCAGGCCGACGTAGCGGCCCTCATGGCGGAGGCCGACGCCTATCTGCGAACGCTTTACCCCGCTCAAGGCAGTTTTCCAGTCGATGTCACCGCGCTCTCGGCGCCGGGAGTCGTCTTCCTTGCGGGCCGTCGCGACGGATCGCTGCTCGGCTCGGTCGCCCTTCGGCCGATCGCTGCGGCACATGCAGAGGTCAAGCGACTGTTCGTGCACGAAGCGGCACGCGGATGCGGGCTCGGACGCAGGCTCCTCGGGACACTGGAAAGCGAGGCCAGGGCGCGCGGCGTCGATCGCATCAGCCTCGAAGTGGGCATCAGACAGCCACAGGCGATCCAGCTCTATCGCAGCGTCGGCTATCGGGATTGCGGGCCCTTCGGTACCTACCGCCTCGACCCACTCAGCCTGTTCATGACGAAACGATTCACGCCTTGACCAGGCCGCGCGACCTGCCCGCGGAAGTACATCGAGACGATTCTATTTCTCCGGAAGGCCTGGCGCCGGCCGCTGAATGTGCAGCTGTCCCACAGGCTTTGCCAAACCCTTTTCAGCAGCCACCTTGCGCAACAGGTCCGGCCGATCGGAGATGATGCCGTCGACGCCGATATCCATCAGCCGGGCCATGTCATCCGGCTTGTTGACGGTCCACACCACGACTTGCAAGCCGAGCGCATGCGCCTCGCTGATCAGCTCGAGAGTCACGTCGGCGAAATAAGGCGACCACACCTTGCCGCCCGCCGCATGAATCGTTGATGGCAGCGAGCCGCCGTGGTCGGCGGGATTGAAACCGGCGGTCCAATGTGTCGCCTGGGTCAGCGAGACGTTCGGCGACCTGCCGCGCTGGATCGTCAGATACACGGTCGGAATGGCAGGCGCGCGCTGCTGCACCAATTGCAGGGTGCGCCAATCGAACGACTGGATCATCACGCGGTCGGCGAAATGCTCCGCCTCGATCAAGCCGAGCAGCAGACTCACGAAGCGCTCCGGGTCGGGCGCCTCCGCTGGATGATCGGGATCGAGCTTGGTCTCGATGTTAAGCCGCACATGCGCGTCGCCCGAGCCGCGCACGAGGTCGATGAGCTGTTTCAACGTCGGAATTCGCGGCGGTGGAACGCCTGGACCGGACAAGACCCGCTGCTCCGGAAACTGCTTGGCGTAGTCGCTGCCAGGGCGGATCTCGCCGATGTCGTAGGACTGCACCTCGGCCAGCGGCAGCTCGATCAGCGGCGAACCAGGTGGCGCGACGTAGTTACCGTCGGCGTCGCGGGCGAGATCGGGATTGAGGCGCCGCTCATGCGAGATCACGAGCACGCCGTCGCTTGTGACGCCGACATCGAGCTCGAGCGTGTCCACCCCCATTGCCAGCGCGGCGGCGAACGCCTGCAGCGTGTTCTCGGGATGCAGCGCGCGACCACCGCGATGGGCCTCGATATCGAATGCCATATCAAAGGCCATGGCTGGGCTCGCAAGCAGGAGCAGAACGAGGCTGAGGACGAGAGAGGGACGCCGCATGGCGGCAGACTATCATACCCCGCAGCGGCGGCCATTGCCCTTGTCTGGGCGGGCCTTCTGCACTAGGCCTTTTCAGAAGCCGCCGGGCGGGACACCGGCCGGTGACCCAGGGGAGGACGGGTTTGCGCGGCCAGCTCCGGCCCGTGGCATCGGCTGCCGTCACCGCCCCTTCCATTAGCGTCCTTCCTGCGTGCAACGGATCAAGCGTATGACCGACCTTCCCGTAATCATCGCCGGCGGCGGCATCGGCGGCCTCGCGACGGCGCTGACCCTGCAGCAGATCGGCGTGCCCTGTGTGGTCTATGAAAGCGTGCGGGAGATGCGGCCGCTCGGGGTCGGCATCAATCTGCAACCCAATGCGGTGCGCGAGCTGTATGATCTCGGCATCGGCGCTGATGATCTCGATCAGGTCGGCGTGCCCGCCCGCGAATGGGCGCTGGTCGGGCTGAACGGCAACGACATCTATTCCGAGCCACGCGGGCTCGGAGCCGGCTACAACTGGCCGCAATATGCCGTGCACCGCGGCAAGCTGCATGTGCTGCTGTATAGCCGGCTGGTGGAGCGTGCCGGGCGCGACGCCGTGCGGCTTGGCAGCCGCGTCGCCGGCTATGAGAAAAACGCGGACGGCTCCGTGACCGCACGCGTCGAGCATGCCGATGGGTCGCGCTCCGAGCAGCGCGGGCGGCTCCTGATCGGCGCCGACGGCATTCATTCGGCGGTGCGCGCGCAGATGCACCCAACGCAGCCGCCGATCCACTGGGGCGGCGCGGTGATGTGGCGCGGCGTGACCTGGGCGAAGCCGATGCGCACCGGCTCGTCCTTCGTCGGGCTCGGCACCCATCGCCACCGCGTCGTGGTCTATCCGATCTCGCATCCCGATCCCCGGACGGGGCTGGCGCTGATCAACTGGATCGCGGAAGTCACGATGGACAACACCGAGGGCTGGAAGCAGACCGGCTGGTTCCGGCAGGTGCCGGTGAGTGAGTTCGCCCAGCATTTCGCCGGCTGGACCTATGACTGGCTCGACGTGCCCGCGCTGATCGCCGGCGCCGACGGCGCCTATGAGAACCCGATGATCGACCGCGATCCGGTCCCGACCTGGGTCGACGGCCCGGTGGCGCTGATGGGCGACGCCGCGCATGCGATGTATCCGACCGGCTCCAACGGCGCCAGCCAGGCGATCGTCGACGCCCGCGTGCTCGGCGCATCGCTGCTCACGCATGGCGTGACGCCGGCCGCGCTCGCCGCCTACGACGAGAAGCTGTGCGGCCCGATCTCGCAGGTCATCCTGCGCAACCGCGGCGCCGGCCCGTTCGGCCTGCTCAACCTGGTCGACGAGCGCTGCGGCGGGACGTTCACGAACATTGACGATGTCATCCCGCCGGCGGAGCGCGAGGCGTTCATGGCGGGCTACAAGAAGGCTGCGGGCTTTGCGATCGAGCAGCTGAACTCAGCGCCGCGGACGATTGCCGAGGGAGCGAAGGTCGGCGCTCTGGCAACGATTTGAGCGCCCGCCAGCACGGCGAGCACCGGTTGCCAATCGCTGCGGCCTGCATCTGAACCGGCCCACATAAGACAGCCTCCGAGGCAGTGATGAGCAGCACAGCCTTGCCACGACGATTTGTCCAACAGGCCCTGATCCTTGCATCCCTGATCCTGTCGGGACAGGCCGGTGTTGCCGCCAGCTGCAGCAACCGAGCGGCCATCTCGCAAGCGGTCGGTCCGATGATCATGGCCGGCTTCTTCGGGACCAAGACATCGGATCCGGGATTTCAGCAGGTGCTGAGCGATCTCGAGAATGGCCTGGTCGGGGGTGTCGTCCTCCTCGGCCGCAACGTCGGAACGCGAGACGACCTCGAAGCGATGATCGACCGGATCCGGTCCTGCAAATGCACGGCTGCACCCTTCATCGCCATCGACGATGAAGGCGGCACGGTCGAGCGGCTCGGACAGAACATTGGGCTCGCGGAAACGCCTTCGGCCGCAGACATCGCCCAGGGCTCGGTCGCGGCGGCGCACACGGCCTACACCGCTCTCGCCGAGAAGCTCGCGGCGCTGCACATCAACATGAATCTTGCGCCGGTGGTCGACCTCAACACCAACCCGTCAAACCCGATCATCGGGCAGCGGCAACGCAGCTATGGCAGCGAGCCCGACACCGTCGTGCGCTATGCGGCGGCGTTCATCCACGCGCATAGAAAGAAGGGCATCCTGACGGTGCTCAAGCATTTTCCGGGTCATGGATCGTCGACCGCCGACAGCCACGCCGGCATTGCCGACGTCACCACCACATGGTCATCAGCCGAATTGAAGCCGTACAGGCGCCTGATCCGGCGGGGGCTGGCTGGCGCCATCATGGTGGGACATCTCGCCAACGCCCGGCGATGGGGCGGCGTCGCAACCCAGAGCGGCGGCCACGCGGTCGATCGTCTGCTGCGCCACGACCTGCGCTATGACGGCGTGGTCATGACGGATGACCTCGCGATGAAGGCCATTCTCGATGCCAAGCCGCCGGCCGCCGCCGCCATCGACGCGGTCAAGGCCGGGGCTGACATCATCATGTTCACGAAATTCAGCGACGAGGACCAGACCGCCGATGTCGGCCGCGACATCAACGCCGCGCTGACTACAGCCGTATGCTCTGGCGAACTCAAAGCCGATGCGCTGCAACGCTCCGTCGCGCGCATTCGAAAATGGAGAGCGGGCTGGACGCGGCACAGCCGCAGGCAAGCACAGCGCCACACGAGCGTCACTGTGCTTTGATCCGGGTCCCATACTGCCAACGGGTGCGCGGCGGCATGTTGGAGCTATCAGTGCCTCAGCACATCGGCCTGCGGTTAGGGATGCCGGCGTTCGCCGGGATGACAGCGAAGCATGTGCCCGCATGGTGCCGAGCAAATGGTGAGGCCCTGCGTTCGCAAGGATGGACCGTCGAAGGCCTGCCCCCATAGCGCCCAGGAAATGGTGTCGTCCCCGCGAACGCGGGGACCCATAACCACCGGCCGATTTGAGGGAGCAGGCTGGAGCGATCAGCCTGCCTCCTCACGGCATCCTGTGGTTATGGGTCCCTGCGTTCGCACTAAGGTTTCTACACGTCTGGCGCGACAGATTGACTCGGGAAGTCATGATGTTGTGCCGTCTTTGCGGGTTGTATGATTCCATCTCCGATGCTTGATTCAAGGGAGCATCGGAGATGGAGCGAGAGCCGGATCTGTCACTGGGGGAGTTTGGCGACGTTCGCCTCGATAAAAGGGGGCAGCGTTCGTCCAGGCTATGCTTTGCACGCGCAGCGTCTGCCTGCGCCGGATGGCGCAGGGTGACTGGGCCGCGTACATGGCGTACTGGCGGTTTGTGAACAATCCGCAAGTCACGATCGATCGGCTGATTGAAGGCTGGAGCCGGCAGACGGCGACTGTGGTCGCGGGGCGGCATGTGCTGGCGATCCAGGACACCAGCGAGGTCAAGTTCCAGACGCGGAAGGGGCGGCGGCGCGGACTGGGCGAGGTCGGCAAAGGCAATGCCCGTGGCGTGCTGTTGCATGCGATGTTGGCGGTCGATGCCGACAGCGGCGCCTGCCTCGGTCTCACCGGCGGCAAGGTGTGGACGCGCCGGGGCAAGGTGAAGGTGCCTCACGACCAGCGGGAGTTGGCCGACAAGGAATCGGCGCGCTGGGTGACGACCGCCGAACAGGCCTGTGACGTTCTCGCTGCCGCACGCATGATCACCGTCGTCAATGATCGCGAAGGGGAGTTCTTTGCGCATTGGGCTTTGACGCCGGGAGACAACGTCCACCTGCTGACGCGAGCCATGCACGATCATGCGCTGGCCGATGGCAGCACACTCTACCAGGCGGTGGAGCGAGCGCGCTTCTGCGACAAGGCGATGATCGACCTGCCGCAGCGCATGGATCGCCGCGCCCGCCAAGCTCAGCTCTCGCTGCGGTTCGGAACGGCCGAGCTCAAGCGGCCGGCGCGCCCCGGCGTGAAGGGCCTGCCGGAGCGCGTCGAAGTCAGCTTCGTGGAAGTCGTCGAATTGCATCCTCCGAAAGGGGCTGAGGCCGTTCATTGGCTGCTCTTGACCACTCATTCGATCGCCAAGGCGTCCGACGCTTGGCAGATCGTCTCCTGGTACAAGCAGCGCTGGATCATCGAACAGCTCTTCCGCTCGCTGAAGACCCAAGGGTTGCAGATCGAGGACAGCCAGCTCGAAAGCGCCCAGGCCCTGATCAAGCTCGTGGCCATCGCCACCAAAGCAGCCTGCATCGTCATTCAGCTCGTTCAGGCTCGCAACGGCGGTCAACAACTGCCGATCGAATGCGCCTTCACTCCGGAAGAAATGAAGGCCCTGGCGGCCATCAACAAGACGATGAAGGGCAGGACCAAGCTTCAGGAAAACCCTCATCCTGCCCAAACACTCGCGTGGGCGGCATGGATCATCGCCAAACTCGGCGGATGGACCGGCTACGCCTCCCATCGGCCTCCCGGGCCCATCACCTTCCACAACGGAATGAGTCGCTTCCAAATCCTCGTCGCCGGCAGAGCCCTCCAAACCGTGTAGAAACCCTAGTGCGTTCGCAGGGACGACGGCAATGATTTGGCGCCGATCCCGGCCAACCGCGTCGTTGCGAGCGCAGCAAGACAATCCAGAGTCGCGCGCGGGTCTCTGGATTGCTTTGCTTCCGCTCGCAATGACGATCGAAAGACTGCCGCAGTTCTCTCGCTTACGCGTAGCGGCCGTGGCAGTGCTTGTACTTCTTGCCGGAGCCGCAGGGGCAGTCCTCGTTGCGGCCGATCTTGCCCCACGTCGTCGGGTCGTTCGGGTTGCGCGCCTCGGCCGGGACCGGGGCGGCGCCGGAGGACGGCACCAGCGAGACGTTGGCGAAGGCCATCTCGTCCTCGCCGGTGGTCGGATCGGCGTGATGCGCCTGCATCGGCGGCAGCACCTGCTGCTGCTCCTCGGGCGGCACGATCTCGACCCGCATCAGCTGCGCGGTGACGGCCTCCCGCAGATGCGCGATCATGGCCTCGAACAGCGTGAAGGCTTCCGACTTGTACTCCTGCAGCGGATCGCGCTGGCCATAGCCGCGCAGGCCGATCACCTGGCGCAGATGGTCGAGCATGATCAGATGCTCGCGCCAGAGGTGATCCAGCGTCTGCAGCAGGATGGTCTTCTCGACGTAGCGCATGACGTCGGGGCCCCATTGCGCGACCTTGGCGGCCATGCGCTCGTCGGCATGGGTCTCGATGCGCTTGAGCAGCTCCTCGTCGGCGATGCCCTCTTCCTTGGCCCAGTCCTCGACCGGCAGGTCGACGTCGAGCACGCGCTTCAATTCTTCCTTCAGGCCGGCGACGTCCCACTGCTCGGCATAGGCATGCTCGGGCACGTGCTTGGCGACGAGGTCGTCGATGAAGGCGTGACGCATGTCGGTGATGGTCTCGACCACGCTCTCGTCCTGCATCAGCTCGACGCGCTGGTCGAAGATCACCTTGCGCTGGTCGTTCTGGACGTTGTCGAATTTCAGCAGGTTCTTGCGGATGTCGAAGTTGCGCGCCTCGACCTTCTGCTGCGCCTTCTCCAGCGCCTTGTTGATCCACGGATGGATGATGGCCTCGCCTTCCTTCAGGCCGAGCCGGGTCAGCATGCTGTCGAGCCGGTCGGAGCCGAAGATCCGCATCAGATCGTCTTCCAGCGACAGGAAGAATTTCGACCGGCCGGGATCGCCCTGGCGGCCGGAGCGGCCACGCAGCTGGTTGTCGATGCGGCGGGATTCGTGGCGCTCGGAGCCGATGATGTACAAGCCGCCCGGCTTGGTCACGGTCTTGGCGGGCTTGGCGCCCTTGGCCGGCTCAATCTCGACCGTCTCCTCGGCCTTCAGCACGATCTCGCGGAAGCTGGCGATCTCGGCCTTGAGCTGCTCGATCTTGGCGGCCTTCTCGGCCTCGTCGGTAATCCCGGCCGTCTCCTGCTGCAGGCGCATATCCAGGGAGCCGCCGAGCTTGATGTCGGTGCCGCGGCCGGCCATGTTGGTCGCGATCGTGATCGCGCCGGGCACGCCGGCTTCGGCCACGATATAGGCTTCCTGCTCGTGGAAGCGCGCGTTCAGCACCGCGAACAGTTTGGCGGGTTTGCCTGCGCGCGCCGCCGCATAGAGCTTGTCGAGCGCACGCTCGCTGCCGAAATCGATCTGCTTGTAGCCGTGCTGCTTGAGATAGGCGGCCAGCACTTCCGACTTCTCGATCGAGGCGGTGCCGACCAGCACCGGCTGCAGGCGCGAATTCGCGCGCTCGATCTCGGCGAGGATCGCGGCGTATTTCTCCTGCTGGGTGCGATAGACCTCGTCGTCCTCGTCGAGACGCGCGACCGGCAGGTTGGTCGGGATCTCCAACACTTCGAGCTTGTAGATGTCGAACAGTTCGTCCGCTTCCGTCGCGGCCGTGCCGGTCATGCCGGCGAGCTTGGAATACATGCGGAAGTAGTTCTGGAAGGTGATCGAGGCCAGCGTCTGGTTCTCGGGCTGCACCGGCTGGTGCTCCTTGGCCTCGAGCGCCTGGTGCAGGCCTTCGGAATAGCGCCGGCCCGGCATCATGCGGCCGGTGAATTCGTCGATGATGACGACCTCGCCGTCGCGGACGATGTAGTCCTTGTCGCGGGTGAACAGCGTGTGCGCACGCAGCGCCTGGTTGATGTGGTGCACGACGGAGACGTTCTCGACGTCGTAGAGCGACTCGCCCTTGAGCTGGCCGGCGTCGCGCAGCAGCGTCTCGATCTTCTCCATGCCGGCTTCGGTGAGCGTCACCGTGCGCTGCTTCTCGTCGACCTCGTAGTCGGTCTTGTCGAGCTTCGGCACGAAGGTATCGATGGTGTTGTAGAAATCCGAGCGATCGTCGAGCGGGCCGGAGATGATCAGCGGCGTGCGCGCCTCGTCGATCAGGATCGAGTCGACCTCGTCGACGATGGCGAAGAAGTGCCCGCGCTGGACCATGTCCTCCAGCCGGTACTTCATGTTGTCGCGCAGATAGTCGAAGCCGTATTCGTTGTTGGTGCCGTAGGTGATGTCGCAGGCATAGGCTGCCTTGCGTTCGGCATCGTCGAGGCCGTGGACGATCACACCGGTGGTGAGGCCGAGGAAGCCGTAGATCTGGCTCATCCAGCCGGCGTCGCGGCGGGCGAGGTAATCGTTCACCGTCACGACGTGAACGCCCTTCCCGGCGAGCGCGTTGAGGTAGACCGCCAGGGTCGCAACCAGCGTCTTGCCTTCGCCGGTCTTCATCTCGGCGATGTCGCCCTCGTGCAGCACCATGCCGCCGATCAGCTGGACATCGAAATGGCGCTGGCCGAGGGTGCGCTTGGAGGCCTCGCGGACGGTCGCGAAGGCCGGGACCAGGAGGTCATCGAGGCTCTTGCCCTCGGCGATCTGCTTCCTGAACTCGTCGGTGCGCGCCTTCAGGGCCTCGTCCGACAGCGTGGCGAGCTCCGGCTCCAGCGCGTTGATGGCGTTGACACGGGACTGGTAGCCCTTGACGCGACGGTCGTTGGCTGAGCCGAAGAGCTTACGGGCGAGCGCGCCGATCATACTGAAATCCTGCCTCTATGGGGTCTGCGTTGCAGCCGTAACTCGTGCTTTGGGTTTGCTGTTCCCGACGTGATGCACCGCAGCACCCGCGCCAGGCTCGAACTTCGGCGCCGGGCGGCGTCCGCCAGATGAGTGGGAGGCGAGCAAACTAGGGTTCAACGGCCAAAAACGCAGCAAAATAAGCGCTATCGCCCTTGAAGCGATCGGGCAGAGATATGGCTGGGGTGGAACGTTGTCAACGGCGCCCGACGCCCGGACCGCAGTCTGGAATCTGTCGCCGATTTCACGAAATTGACAGACTTTTCGCGTTGCCAAGGCACGGCGATTGGGCGAGTGTCCCGGCCGCCCTGAGGCCTCCCCTCGAGCCCCCTCTTCTAAACCAAGGATTTTCCATGACCACGTCGTTCCCGGTTACGAAAACCGGCCTGCGCTTCGGCTTTGCCACCGCTCTCGCCGGCAGTCTCGCGTTGTCCCTGATGGTCCTGCCCGCGCGCGCAGCCGAAGACGCCAACCCGGTGCTGGCCAAGGTGAACGGTGCCGAGATCCGCAAGAGCGACGTGGCGCTGGCCGAGGAAGAGCTTGGGCCGAGCCTCGCCCAGATGGATCCGGCGACCAAGGACGAGAACGTGCTGTCGTTCTTGATCGACATGAAGCTCGTCTCCAAGGCCGCCGAGGACAAGAAGGTCGCCGACAGCGAGGACTTCAAGAAGCGCCTCGCCTTCACCCGCAACCGCCTGCTGATGGACAGCCTGCTCGCCAGCGAGGGCAAGGCCGCGACCACGCCGGACGCGATGAAGAAGGTCTATGAGGAGGCCTCCAAGCAGATCGGCGGCGAGCAGGAGGTGCACGCGCGCCACATCCTGGTCGAGACCGAGGACGAGGCCAAGGCGGTCAAGGCCGAGCTCGCCAAGGGCGCCGATTTCGCCGAACTCGCCAAGAAGAAGTCCAAGGACCCCGGCGCATCGGACGGCGGCGACCTCGGCTTCTTCACCAAGGAGCAGATGGTGCCGGAATTCGCCAACGTCGCCTTCGGCATGGAACCGGGCAAGATCTCCGACCCGGTGAAGACCCAGTTCGGCTGGCACGTCATCAAGGTCGAAGAGAAGCGTAACCGCAAGCCGCCGGAGTTCGACCAGGTCAAGAGCCAGATCGAGACCTATGTGACCCGCAAGGCCCAGGCCGACTACGTCGGCAAACTGCGCGAGGCCGCCAAGATCGAGCGCCTGGACAAGCCCGCCGCCGACGCCGCCAAGCCGGCGGACGCGAAGCCCGCGGACGCCAAGCCGGCCGAGCCGGCGAAGAAGTAAGCGGTTAGTTCAGAGCGCGGCGGCGGCTCGTCACACGGTTGTCAGAGAGCTGCAAGCCGCGTCACAAAAGGTGTCGTCCCCGCGAACGCGGGGACCCATACCGCGTGACGTCCGAAATGGGCACGCGGCCATTCCCGCGCTCCATAACTCAGCCCTGTGGTTATGGATCCCCGCTTTCGCGGGGATGACAGCGGTGTGTGGAGTCGCATCCACTCCCACAACGTCGATGAGGATGATACAGAGCGCTTCCCGCTCCTCCCCTGCCGGAAGCCCTCGATGTCCTCAGCCGTTTCCCCGCTCGCCCCTACCGATGTCCCCGACATGCCCGCAATTGCGGGCGTCAAGCTCGCGACCGCGGCGGCCGGCATCCGCTACAAGAACCGCACCGACGTGCTGCTGGCGCTGCTCGATCCCGGGACCACCGTCGCCGGCGTGTTCACGCTGTCGAAATGCCCGTCGGCACCGGTCGAATGGTGCCGGGCCAAGCTGAAGGGCGGCAAGGCGCGCGCGCTGGTGGTCAACTCCGGCAACGCCAATGCCTTCACCGGCAAGACCGGCAAGCAATCGACCGCGCTGACGGCCGCGATCGCCGCCAAGGCGGTCGGCTGCAAGCAGGACGAGATCTTCCTGGCGTCGACCGGCGTCATCGGCGAGCCGCTCGACGCCACCAAGTTCGACGGCGTGCTCGAAGGCCTCGCCGGCACCGCCGCGCCTGACGACTGGATGGGCGCGGCGCGCGCCATCATGACCACCGATACCTTCCCGAAAGTGGCGACCGCGACCGTCAAGCTCGGCAAGGCCAAGGTCACGATCAGCGGCATGGCCAAGGGCGCCGGCATGATCGCGCCGGACATGGCGACGATGCTGTCCTTCATCTTCACCGATGCGCCGATCTCGGCGCCGGCGCTGCAGGCGCTGCTCAAGGCCGGCGTCGAAGACACGTTCAACGCGGTGACCATCGACGGCGATACCTCGACCTCCGACACCCTGCTCGCTTTTGCGACCGGCGCAGCGGCAGCCAAGGGCGCGCCGAAGATCAGCCGCGCCAGCGACCCACGCGCGAAAGCCTTCGTGAAAGCGTTCAACGCCGTGCTCGCCGATCTTGCCGAGCAGGTCGCGCGTGACGGCGAGGGCGCCCGCAAGCTGGTCGAGATCATCGTCGAGGGCGCCAAGAGCAAACCATCGGCGCGCAAGATCGCGATGTCGATCGCCAACTCGCCGCTGGTGAAGACCGCGATCGCCGGCGAGGACGCCAATTGGGGCCGCGTCGTCATGGCTGTCGGCAAGGCCGGCGAGCCGGCCGATCGCGACAAGCTGTCGATCTCGTTCAACGGCATCCGCGTCGCCTCCAAAGGTGCGCGCGATCCGTCCTATGACGAGGCCGAAGTGTCGGAAGCGATGAAGGCGCAGAAGGTGCAGATCAAGGTCGCACTCGGCCTCGGCAAGGGCCGCGACCGTGTCCTGACCTGCGACCTGACCAAGGAATATGTCGCGATCAATGGCGACTACCGGTCCTGAGCCGAAGGTCAGAGTTGCTGGCTGACGTGGACGGTGACCTCGACCCCCTTGGTCACCGGCCGGTTGAGCGCATCGGCGCCGTGGCGCTCGTAGGAAAAATGGTCCTCGCCGACGAAACCAGGGCTCGACCTGTAGACGATATGTTGTCCCTGGACCGCGACGGTGCCGTGGACGGCAGACGACAGCAGGCGAGCACCGGACATCGGCCCGCGTGAGCCGAGGACGCTGATGCTGCAGCGCTTCCCGGTCTTGGCGTACATGTGCCCTTGAACAGTCTGGTTTTCCAACGTCCGGATCGACGGCACGACGCAATCTTCGGCCGAAGCCGCCGCCGAGAACGCCACGGTCAGCACACAGCACAGCACAGCACAGCACAGCACACTTGATCATGATCATCCCCTTCATTACGTCCCTTCAGTTACAGAGCGTAATGTTACATTCCGTCGCGGAATAGATCAATCCATCCTGTCAATTGCACTCCGGCAGCAATCAACCCGCGATGCGTGCGTCCGCGACCGCCTTCTTGAACAGCGCGTTCATGGCGTCGGCGATGCCCTGGGTCGGCGACACCTCGAAATAGAACCCGTCCGATGCGCAGGCCTGCATCTTCTGCGCGATTTCGCTGTTCGGCGACGGGCCGAACGGTCCCTTGTTGAACGGATCGATCCAGCTCATGTACCAGTTGTTGGTCGGCAGCTGCAGATAGGTCGTGTAGAGCACGGCGATCTTGATGCCGCGGTTCTTGAGCGTGGTGCAGAGTGCCGGATTGATCGGCGACTGGCAGCGGTTGCCGCTGGCCTTCGGCTTCAGGCAGGCCGCATTGCTCTCGTCGGCGACGCCATCGGAGACGAAGAAGACATATTTCAGCGGCGAGCCGGTGGTGCCGTCGCCTGGCGTCGAGATCTCGTTGTTGATGGCGGGGAAGACCGTGGTGAACGGCGTGTCCTTGTCGGCCGTGTAGGCGTCGTTGTTGCCGTACACGCCCATCAGGTCGATGTTGCCTGCGGCGCTCTTCGCGCTGGACAGGCTCGACGACAGCGAGAACAACGCCCGCAACCCGATCGTCTTCGACGCGGCGCCGAAATCGTAGATCGCCATCCGGAACTGGCTGGAATAGGTCTGTGTCTGCTGCGCCGTATCCATCAGCTGCTGGGTAGCGCTGCGCAGCACGTCGATCCGGGTGGTCACGTTGAGCGTCTTGGCGAGATTGTAGTAGTTGTTGGAGTCGTTGTAGTCGTGGCAGGCGAAGGCACATTTGTCGGTGGTCGCGGCGACCATCTTGGCCACGTCGGCCGGCGTCGCCGCCACGCCCATCGACGGCGAATTATCGAGCAGCAGATAGAAATCGATGTATTTCGGCATCGACGCCTTCGCCGTCGACGAGCCCTCCAGCGTCATCGTCTTGAACCCGACGATGTTCATGAACATCATGGGCACGGTGGCCGAGTACGACACGGTGGCGCTCAGAACCGAACCGGCTTTCTTCACCTCCGGTGTCAGGCTGTTCAGCGTGTAGCCTGATGTGCCGGACATGTTGCCGGTGAATATCTTCGCTGCATCGTCGTTGCCGGCAGAGATCACGCCGTCCGCAGTCATCGTGCCCGCGGCGATGAACGCCGGCGATGTCCTGGACACCGCGCCGACCGAGGCGGCGTCCACCGCCGCCTGCAGCTTGGCGCGCATCTGGTTGGCCCGGCTGTAGTCGACGCCGCAGCCGACCGCCGTGATCACCGGGACGCAGACGATGGCGAACGTCACTGCGACGTTGCCGCTGACGTCGCGGCTCAGGCGGGCGAGCAGGCTGGATAGAATTCGCATGAAGGATGCCTAACGAACCATGAGGAGGTCACGGCGTTCACCCGTGAAAATACGCGCGAGCCGATTAAGGTTGGCTTATTTCAATCTTGGAAACAGGGCTCGAAACGGCCTAGGTTAAAATTCCATCAATGGGCGCTACAGGTCCTCGGACCCGCACTTCTCTCTCGAACAGACCGGATCATGCCTGACCTTAAACTCACTCTCGTGGTCGCCTGCGCGCTCGTCGATGCCGACAATCGCGTGCTGCTGGCGCAGCGGCCGCCCGGCAAGTCGCTCGCAGGCCTCTGGGAATTTCCCGGCGGCAAGCTCGAGCCGGGGGAACGCCCCGAGGCCAGCCTGATCCGCGAGCTCGACGAGGAGCTCGGCATCACCGTGCGCGAGGCGTGCCTGGCGCCGCTGACCTTCGCCAGCCACGCCTATGAGACGTTCCATCTGCTGATGCCGCTGTACATCTGCCGGCGCTGGGAAGGGCTGGTGACCGCTCGCGAGGGGCAGCAGCTCGCCTGGGTGCGGCCCAACAAGCTGCGCGACTACCCGATGCCGCCCGCGGACATCCCGCTGCTGCCGCATCTGATCGATCTGTTGATGTGAGCCCGGGATGGCGCCCGACCTCACTCGTCATGCGCGGACCTGATCCGCGCATCCATCCTCTTCCGAAAAGTCTCGAAGAGGATGGATCGCCGGTCAAGCCCGGCGATGACGGGGGTTGTTACTCTTTGTCTCCCGCGCGCGGCGCACGCTTCACCGCCGCCTCCAGGCTCGCGGTCGCCGAGCCCGGCTTCAGCGGCTTCTGCTGGCTCTCATGCGGGGCCCAGCCCGACAACCAGATGATGTCGAAGGTGGCGCGGAGGCGGCCGTCGGGATCGGCGAAGCGCTCGGCATAGATCTCGGCCATGCGCAGGAGGGTCGCGCGGCGCATCGGGATGCGGCGGCGCTCGACCAGGCTGTTGGCGGCGCCCATGCGGCGAAGATCCTGCATCAGGCCGAACGCGCTGGCATAGCGGACCACGACCCGGTCGACATCGGTGACGGGCAGTGCGAAGCCTGCACGCTGCAGCAGCCCGCCGACATCGCGCAGATCGGCGAACGGCGCGACGCGCGGCGACACGCCACCCTCGCATTCGGCTTCGGCGGCAGCGAAGGATTGCCGGAGCTCAGTCAGCGTATCGCCGCCGATCATCGCCGCGAGCAGCAGGCCATCGGGACGCAGGGCGCGGCGGATCTGCACCAGATGGCCCGGCAGGTCGTTGACGAACTGGAATGCCAGCGCCGATAGCGCCAGATCGAGCGACTGCGGCGCAAGCGGCAGAGTTTCATCCGCCGTGCCCGGCGCGGCCAGGTGCGCCAGCTGCGAAAAGCCGCCCGCGAGGTACGGCCGCAGGCCTGCTCCGGGCGTCCAGATATCGGCCGCATCAACGAACGACCGGTTCACCGCGGCGAGGCGATCCGCGAGATCGTCGGCAACACGCTCCAACAGGAAGGTCTCGGGCGCCTGCGCAGCCCGCCGCTGCCTGCGCGCAAGCAAGGAACGATCGAACAGAACGGGAGCAGAGGCGGACTGCATCATCGAGGCTGGTTACGCCGTTCCTCGTGGCCGGGCAATGCGCGGCTTGAGCGTGGCTGGTCAGGGCGGTAGCTTCAACACATGGGTGTCAGGTTTGCTCCAATCAGCGCCGGACGAGTTCGTGCAGTTGCCAGCGCGCTGCATGGCGGTCTCGCGCATGTTGCCAAGCTCGCGCTCGACATTGCTCTCCCCACCCTGTGCATCGCCTGCCGCGAGCCGGTCGATGGTGAAGGCGTGTGCGCGGCGTGCTGGGGCCAATTGTCGTTCATCGAGCGGCCTTATTGCCCGAAGCTCGGCATTCCCTTCGTCTACGATCCCGGCCCCGAGCTGCTGTCGATGGAAGCGATCGCGGCCCCTCCGGCCTACGCACGGGCGCGCGCCGCCGTTCGCTATGACGAGGCCGCGCGCACGCTGGTGCACGCGCTCAAATACCAGGACCGGACCGATCTGGCGCCGATCATGGGCCGCTGGATGACCAGGGCCGGGCGCGAGCTGCTGGCCGATGCCGACATGCTGGTCCCCGTGCCGCTGCACTGGCGGCGTGGCTTCAGCCGCCGCTACAACCAGTCCGGCGCGCTGGCGCGCGTGATCTCCCGCTGCAGCGGCGTCGGATTGCACGGCGACACGCTGCGCCGCGTGCGGGCGACCGAGCAGCAGGTCGGCCTGTCGCGGCCGCAACGCGCCAGCAATGTGCAGGGCGCATTCCAGGTATCTTTAGACCGCCTGCACGCCGTTCAGGGGCGCCGCATCGTGCTGGTCGACGACGTCCTGACCACGGGTGCGACGGTGGATGCCTGCGCCCGGGCCTTGCTGCGCGCAAAGGCGGCGGAGGTCAGCGTGCTGGTCTTCGCCCGGGTTGTCGATGCCCCTCGCGCTCCCATATAATCGGGTGTTCCGTAACAGCTGAGCGCGACATGACCTCTGCGATTGAAATCTATACCCGTCCGGGGTGCGGCTACTGCACGGCCGCGAAATCGCTCCTGACCCGCAAGAAGGTTCCTTTCACCGAGCACGACGCGGGCAAGGATCCGACGATCCGGCAGCAGATGTATGATCGTGTCGGCCCGGGCTCGACCTTTCCGCAGATCTTCATCGGCAACGCCCATGTCGGCGGCTGCGACGATCTCTATGCGCTCGATCGTGAGGGCAGGCTCGACGCCATGCTGGCGGGAGACAAGGCAACATCATGAGCAACGACCGCAGCTTTACCGCCGCCATGGTGCAGATGCGCACCTCGCTCCTGCCTGAGCCGAGCCTCGAGCAGGGCACCAGGCTGATCCGGGAAGCGGTCGCGCAAGGCGCCCAATACGTCCAGACGCCGGAAGTGAGCAACATGATGCAGCTCAACCGGACGGCACTGTTCGAGCAGCTCAAGAGCGAGGCGGACGATCCCTCGCTGAAGGCGTATCAGGCACTCGCCAAGGAACTGGGCATCCATCTGCACATCGGATCGCTGGCACTGCGCTTCTCGGCGGACAAGGCCGTGAACCGCTCCTTCCTGATCGGGCCCGACGGCCAGGTGCTGGCGAGCTACGACAAGATCCACATGTTCGACATCGACCTGCCAGGCGGTGAGAGCTATCGCGAGTCCGCCAATTATCAGCCCGGCGAGACGGCCGTGATCTCCGATCTGCCCTGGGGCCGGCTGGGACTGACGATCTGCTACGACGTTCGCTTCCCGGCGCTGTATCGCGCGCTGGCCGAGAGCGGCGCCTCGTTCATCAGCGTGCCCTCCGCCTTCACCCGCAAGACCGGCGAGGCGCACTGGCACACGCTGCTGCGCGCCCGCGCCATCGAGACCGGCTGCTTCGTGTTCGCCGCCGCCCAATGCGGGCTGCACGAAAACAAGCGCGAGACCTTCGGCCATTCGCTGATCATCGATCCCTGGGGCGAGATTCTCGCCGAAGGCGGCGTGGAGCCTGGCGTGATCGTGGCGCGTATCGATCCCGCGCGGGTCGAGAGCGTTCGCCAGACGATTCCCTCGCTGCAGCACGGCCGCCGCTTCGGCATCGCCGATCCCAAGGCGGGCCCGGAGCATCTGCACCTGGTGCGGGGCTCGGCATGATCCGCTACGCACTGCGCTGCGACCGTGATCATACGTTCGAAAGCTGGTTTCAGAGTTCTTCGGCGTACGCCTCGCAGGTGAAGCGCAAGCTGGTGGAGTGCCCGACCTGCGGCTCGACCAAGGTCGAAAAGGCGATCATGGCGCCGCGCGTCGTCAGCAAGAAGGGCCGCGAGGCCGCGCCGGTGCCGGCCGCGCCTGACCCATCGCCGACGCCCGCGCAGGAGGTCATTCCCTCGGGGTCGACGTCGCTGATGATGGCGCAGGAGCGCGAACTGCGCGCCAAGCTCAAGGAGCTGCGCGACCACATCGTCAAGAACGCCGATGATGTCGGCGAACGCTTCCCGAACGAAGCGCGCAAGATGCATTACGGCGAGACGGAGCACCGGCCGATCTATGGCGAGGCATCGCTCGACGAAGCGCGCGAGCTGATCGAGGAAGGCATCGAGGTGGCCCCGATCCCGGTGCTGCCGGACGACAGGAATTGACGCGCCTGAATTGATGATTCTGAACTGACGCGCGACGCGTCTTAGTTCGGATGGCCGTGCAAAGGAGATGCGAACTCTCGCGTCCGCCTCCGTCATTGCGAGCGTAGCGAAGCAATCCAGAGTCCCGCCCACAGCCCCTGGATTGCTTCGCCCACAATGACGGTCGAGATGGTTCGACCTGAATTGCGACCTTCCCCTGAGAGATGACAATGTCCCCCCTCTCCTCGTCCTGGCAGCTCTGGGCTCTGCTCTCAGCGCTGTTCGCGGCCCTCACCGCCATCTTCGCCAAGGTCGGCGTCGAGGGCATCAACTCAGATCTCGCCACCCTGATTCGCACCACGATCGTGCTGGTGACGCTGGCCATGATCTTGTTCGCCACCGGGCAGCTCACGAGCCCCGGGCCGATCTCGCCGCGAAGCTGGTTGTTCCTGACGCTCTCCGCGCTCGGCACCGGCGCCTCCTGGCTGTGCTACTTCCGTGCACTCAAGCTCGGACCGGCCACCCTGGTGGCGCCGATCGACAAGCTCAGCGTCGTGCTCGTCGCCTTGTTCGGCGTCGTGTTTCTTGGCGAACGACCGAGCTTGCAGGGCTGGATCGGCATCGCCCTGATCGCAGCCGGCGCCGTGCTGATCGCGATCAAGGGCTGACTACACGGCAATCAAGAGCGCCACGCCGGCGACGATCAGTCCGATGCCGCAGATCTCGCGCAGCGAGACCGGCTGCTTGAACGAGTAGTAGGACACACCCTGCGCGAACAGGACCTCGATCAGCGCCAGCGTGCGGACGTTGGCCGCCGCCGTCAACGCAAAGGCCAGGAACCAGAACTGCGAGGCAAAGGCGCCGACGAAGCCGGCCAGCATCGACGGCCGCCACAGCGACAGGATGCCCCGGAGAATGTCCGGCGCGCGGGCCAGCAGATAAACCGTCAGGATCGCCGTCTGCACGAACAGGCCCCAGACCAGCGTGGTGGACGCGGCGGTGACGAAGGAGACGCCATCCACGGCGATGATGGCGCCGCGAAAACCGACCGCCGACAGCGCGAATGCCGCCGCCGCGACCAGGCCGGTCACGGTCGGCCTCAACTCGGCGAAGCTCTTCTCGCCACCGGGCCTGAGCGCCGTGATGACGACGCCGATCGTCGCGATCAGGATCGCGACCAGCTTGGCGACCGAGAGCGGATCGCCGAGAAAGATGAAGGCAAAGATCGCGGTCTGGATCGCCTCGGTCTTCAGATAGGCCGTGGTGACCACGAAGGAGCGATCGGTCATCGCCAGCAGCATCAGCCCGGTGCCGATGATCTGGCTGAGCGCGCCGAGCAGCAGCCAGGGCCAGAATGCGGCCGAGGGCCACGACAGATGATCGCCGGTGGCAAGCAGCACCGCGGTCAGAAACACCAGCGAGAACGGAAAGCCGAACAGGAAGCGGATGTTGGTCGCGCCCCAGGTGCCAAGCTTCGCCGTCAACGACCGCTGCATCGCATTGCGCGCAACTTGGCCCGCGGCGGCGACCAGCGTGAAGGGAATCCAGAGCGAGGTGATGGAGAGCATTGGGAGCACAGAGCGGCTGTGAGGGCCGGCCACCGTGACCAGCGGGGCGCGCCGGGTCAACCGTGCAGGCGGCAATTCAGCCGCATGTCAGGATTGCAGATCGAGGCAGGGTTGGAGGCGAATTTCGGCGGGTTGTGGTACACTCGTGCCTTGCAATTGGTGTCGTCCCTGCGGACGCAGGGACCCATAACCACCGGCTTCCGCTGTTTTCGACGATCCATCCACGTGATGGTGCGGCAATGTACTACGTTTATATTCTCGCCAGCGGCCGTCACGGCACCTTGTATATCGGCGTGACCAACTCGTTACAGAAACGACTTGAGCAACATCGCAATGGCGAAGGCTCAGAATTCGTAAAGAAGTACGGGGTCTATCGCCTCGTCTATATCGAGACTGACGCCTTTGCCGAAGAGGCGATCGCCCGCGAAAAGCAGCTCAAGCGCTGGAAACGCGACTGGAAGATCGAGTTGATCGAGCGCGACAATCTCGAATGGCGCGATCTCGGCGACCTGATCTCCTAGTGTGCCCAAAACCACTCCCTGTGGTTATGGCTCCCTGCGTTCGCAGGGACGACACCGGTTATGAGATGAAGGGCGGGCTGCACCGACGACACCACGGGTAGGACGAGCGAGAGGAACAAAGCTGTCGTCCCGGGCAAGCCCGGTGACGCGGAGCGTCAGCGGGCGCAGACCCGGGACCCATACCGCGTGATCTGTCTTGAGGCAGGATGTGCGTTGAACCTCTCGCGCTACGGAAAACCTGCTAGCGACCTGGTCCCCCCAGCGTGCCCCAAACCACTCCCTGTGGTTATGGGTCCCTGCGTTCGCAGGGACGACACCGGTTATGAGGCAACAGGTGGGGCCAAGTCGAAGGCCAGCTACACCATCTGCTCCGCCACCATCATGTAGTTCACGTCCATGTCGGACGATAGACTCCAGCGGTCGGCGAAGGGGCTGTAGACGACGCCGCTCTGCTCGGTGATGACGAGGCGGTTGTCGAGCAGATATTTGGTGAGTTCGTCCGGCGTGACGAACTTGCTCCACTGATGGGTGCCGCGCGGCAGCCAGCGCAGCACGTATTCGGCGCCGACGATGGCGAGGGCAAAGCTCTTCCAGTTCCGGTTCAGGGTCGAGACCACCATCATGCCGCCCGGCTTCAGCACGGCGGCACAACGGCCGAGAAAGGCGCCGATGTCGGCGACGTGCTCGACGACCTCCATCGCCAGCACGATGTCGAAGCGCTCACGCGGATCCATCTCCTCGATCGTGGTGCAGCGGTAGTCGATCGACAGATGGCCCTTTTCCGCATGCAGCCGTGCGGCGGCAATGTTGCTGGCCGAGGGGTCGACGCCGACCACCTGCGCGCCCAGCCGCGTGAACGGCTCGCACAGCAGGCCGGCGCCACAGCCGATGTCGAGCATCCGCAGCCCCGACAGGCAATTGAGGCTCTTGGCATTGCGTTCGAACTTCCGGCAGGCCGCATCGCGGATGTAGGTCAGGCGCAACGGATTGATCTTGTGCAAGGGCGCCATCTTGTCCTTGGGGTCCCACCAGGTCTCGGACAGTTTCGAAAACTTCGCGATCTCGGCCGGATCGACGGTCGAGCCGGAAGGAACGGAGGTGCTGCGGGAATCCTGAGGCATTGTCATCGCTGAATACTCAAATGATCTGACCTGACGCGCCGTCATCGGCTAACGCGCCGTGATGGCGTTACGAAACGCCAGCGGCTCCGCGATGGTCGAAATGGTTTCCTTGCCCTCGCCCACTCCCAAGATGGTGACGTCGCCGTAATTGAGAAGCCGTCCCGTAATGGTCTGGTTGACGTCGACGCTCTCGACCTTGTCGAGGGCCATCTCGAAGGTACGGCGCCGAATGAAACCGGTTTTATGAACGACCCTGCGATTGGTGACGTCGGTCTCGGTGGTCAGGCGGTGGAACCAGGCCCGAACCGTCCAATACAATGCGACCACCGCAATGACGGCCGCCGTGGCCAGACACAGCATCGTGAGGTTGTCGTTGACGGTCATGCGCGAGAGCACGACGAGCGCGAAAGCAATGATCCAGCCGCCGATGGCCGGCAGATAGAACATCCAATGCGCATTGGTCGAATACAGCACCTTCTCGCCGGGTTGCAGGATTTCGTCGATGTAACGCGCCATACTCCGCCTCTACCCCACCCCATCACCACAAGGAACCGTCTTGCCCCCGGCCGCGGCGCTATGTATACGCGCGTTTCGGCTGGCGCGCCTCCGGTTTCGCGCTGGGCCGGTCAACTTATCCTCCTGATGGGAATGAGCGCGTCGTCATGGGTCGCCTCGTGCTGAAATTCGGCGGCACATCCGTCGCCAACATCGACCGCATCCGCAACGTCGCGCGCCACGTCAAGCGCGAGGTCGATGCCGGCCACGAGGTCGCCGTGGTGGTCTCGGCGATGTCCGGCAAGACCAACGAGCTGGTCGCCTGGTGTACCGAAGCGTCGCCCATGCACGATGCGCGCGAATATGACGCCGTGGTGGCGTCGGGCGAGCAGGTCACGTCTGGCCTGCTGGCGATCGTGCTGCAGAGCATGGGCATCCAGGCGCGGTCCTGGCAGGGCTGGCAGATCCCGATTCGGACCAGCGACGCGCATGCCTCGGCGCGCATCGTCGGCATCGACGGCTCGGAGCTGATCCAGCGCTTCCAGGAGCGCAAGGAAGTGGCGGTCATCGCCGGCTTCCAGGGCATCAACCCCGAAACCAATCGGATCACCACGCTCGGCCGCGGCGGCTCGGACACCTCGGCGGTTGCGATCGCCGCCGCCATCAAGGCCGACCGATGCGACATCTACACCGACGTCGACGGCGTCTACACCACCGACCCCCGCGTGGTGCCGAAGGCCAAGCGGCTCGACAAGATCGCCTTCGAGGACATGCTGGAATTGGCGTCCCAGGGCGCCAAGGTGCTGCAGGTCCGCTCGGTGGAACTGGGCATGGTGCACAACATGCCGATCTTCGTCCGCTCCTCATTCGACAAGCCCGAGGATATCGACCCGCACGCCAACCAGCCGCCGGGGACGCTGATCTGCAGCGAGGAACAAATCATGGAAAATCACGTCGTGACCGGCATCGCCTTCTCCAAGGACGAGGCCCAGATCTCGGTGCGCCAGATCGAGGACAAGCCGGGGATCGCCGCGTCGATCTTCGGACCGCTGGCCGATGCCAACATCAATGTCGACATGATCGTCCAGAACGTCTCGGAAGACGGCAAGACCACCGATCTGACCTTCACGGTGCCGGCCTCCGACTACAACCGGGCACGCGAGACGATCACGGCGGCCAAGGACAAGATCGGCTACCAGCGCCTGGATACCGCGACCGACGTCTCCAAAGTGTCGGTGATCGGCTCGGGCATGCGAAGCCACGCCGGCGTGGCCGCCAAGGGTTTTGCGGCGCTGGCCGCCCGCAACATCAACATCCGCGCGATCACGACCTCCGAAATCAAGTTCTCGGTGCTGATCGATGCCGCCTA